>CAYXUL010000005.1:72228-77771 GCA_964468475.1 uncultured Ignavibacteria bacterium
ATCAGCGCCCACGCGATTCCGCCGTAATCGCACGCCAAATCGGACAAGCCAAACCCCTGAGTTGGGTTGTATGCGTCCAGTGGAAACTCGACCATTGTAAGAATTGTTGCCGCCTGCAACGCAGAATATTTAGGAGCAACTGAAGCGTCCATCCCGAATGATTTGAACAGCCAGGAAAAGCCTTGAGTAAGCTTGTAACCCGCAAAAAAGTGGCTGACTTCATCGGTGCAGGCAAGGTGATCGCTGAATTCGTGTTTGATATGGAATCTGCCGGTAGGAGCACCCCAGGTGTTCGCCATGTAGATGTATGTAGCCGAACCGAACGTTGCATTTCCTATCAGCAGGTTTCGCCGATAGGTGGACTCTTTGAATGTCACTCTGCTTGATTTTCCGGGAGAAGCGACAGAATCGGGTAGAGTGGAAGCTGCCGCCGCCTGCACACAGAGAAACAGACTTAGCATTGCCACGATGATTCGCACAGAATTAATTTAGGGTCAGAGAGTGGAGTGACAAGGGATTTCCGCACCACGATATAGGTAATTTATGAACAGCACGGCGTCAGCCAGTCCGAAATCGCCATCGCAGTCAGCATCTAACTGATTGAGCGGCACTTGAATAGGTGCGTTCTTGTAAAGTATCGCTATCATGTCGATAATATCGTTCAGCGTGAGCGCTCCGTCGTCATCAGCATCGCCGGTAACTTGCGCATTCGGTGCCGTCAGGTCGACTGAAATCATGAGACTATCGACTACCAGCGAGGTCGACTCGAACAGAATACTGGCGTTTGCAGGCTTCGCTGCGAAACCGCTTGCCCGCAGAAACAACTGCGCTGACTTGCCCGGCGCCAACTGGACATGATTCGGGATCACACTTACCGCCGCTGCATTGTCGGAGCGAATGGAGATGTCCTGCCAAAAGTCAGTTGTGTTTTTGACCGTCAGCGAGCGCTCCCCGAAGCCATCCGCGGCCGGAAACGCCATTGTAAAGTCAGAGCTATCGACGACAGGCATAAATCCCGCACTCACCATATCACCAAAGATCTGCAAGCGGGTGCCTGCCAGATAGTCAGCGGTCTCATTAAGATCTACTGCATAGAGGAGGACCCCGTCTATCTGGCGCAATGCCGACCGGTCAGCAGGCGTTGCGCCTGTAGAGCCTGCATCAACAAGAATCAATGGCGCCAGTTTGCCATTTACATCGAGATAGGAACCATTTCCTGCGGAGTCCAGTACTGCCACCCTGAGTTCTTGCCCTCCAGTCACCTTCTTCGCACTAAAAGGCACCGTTATCTGATCCGCGAATTGAAACTCACCGTCTTTGCGGATATACCTCAGTGCATCATATTGGTCTGTCTTGGCGAAATTAAGTTCCACATCGGGGAACACGATGTTAGAATTCAATGGTGTATTCAAGTAATACTCTGCTCGATCCAGTCCGCCACCGAGAAACCGCCCGCCCCAATCATTTACCGAGGGTGCACGGCCAAGAATCTTCACGGCCTCGCCTGTTGCAGCGCTAAACTCAGGGCGCTCTGCCGCCGGCTCAAACAGCTCTCGCAGCTCGGCCAGTAACTTGCGCGTTTTGACAATCGAATCATCGACATCTTCCCCGCGGACAACGGTAATTGCCGCAGTCAGGGTGATGCTTTCGCCTGCATCCAATTCAGTTGGAGCCGTGCTCAGCATCATGCGGTAATCCTCCGATGACGGCACCAGCCAGCCGGTGCTGTCCACCGGATCGCCCCCGTACGGGAATCGAGTCATCAATGAAGTCGTCGGGTCAAAATACGGTGCGCCGGAAGCCTTGAAACCTTTCATCAGGTTTGCAACCTCCGTAACGGTATCCACTACCATGCAAGGCACGGGGCTGGTGCTGCGACAGCGCCAGTAGAAATTGCCGGAGATCGCGCGATTCTTCAGCATCGTTATCGCCACCACCGGTGGTGACTTGCCGTAGTAGGTGTCGACGTTACTATCATTAAATGCATAAACCGCCTGCAGTGAATCGAGCGATCCCACCCGGTCATCGTTTGAAAATCCGATATCAGGATCGGTATAAATCGTCGCCATACAGGAATCGATGGGTGAGTCGGTGATGTTGGTAATCTGGTAGTCGACAAACAAGACTTGAGCCAATGTGGTGTCGACCACTTGAAAGAGATTATCACAGGTGTAGAAATATGCGTGTACTTCCACACCGAGCGGCAGCGTACCTGTAAAGCCTTCGAGGACGTGCCCGGCAGTATCAGCATCGTTAAAGACCGTGTAAAGGGACTGGGCTCCTTTAATCAGCGGCTCTCCGGTTGCAGTAGCGGGAGCACCATTTGCCATCGGCCAGTTGCGGTAGTCTTCATTGCTTATTCCATCGCCGCGGTTGATTTTGTAGATAGGATAAAGGGTATCAAAGGGCATGCCGTCGAAGGGAAACGGACCCGGCACAAAATCACTCTCAAGCCCAGACGCCGAAACGCGCCATTGACCCTCACGAAATCCTCCGACCCAAATGCCCCCACCCGAGAGCACCCACAAGAAGCTGTTGCCCGGATAGTACATTCCGGTGCCGCCGACGCGGCTGAATGTCGGATCGAAGCCGAATGTCCCGTCATTGAGAATAAAAGTCGTTACCGTCCCGCCATCCAGAGTCGCCACCGCTGGATCATACGCCTTCACCGTACTAGCGAGAGCGACCAGGATAACGGCCAGGGTCACAAATGTGTTATTTGCCATGATCGCAGAATATACGTGCGGTCACGTGATATGTAAAACGGGATTTGAGGAGAGGGAGCGAAGTTATCTTACTTCAGCAGTACAGCCTTGACCGCCAGGGAAGTGCCCGCTGTTGTCATTCTGATGAAATAGATGCCCGAAGCCGCCACCGCGCCGTGATTGTCGCGTCCATCCCAGGTTGCTCTGTAGGCGCCCGCCGGCTGATAACCGCGTTGCAGATTGGCTACCTGCCTGCCCAGCAAATCAAAAACGTCGAGCCGGACATAACGCTCCTTATCGAGGCCATAAGTTATCTCAGTGCTGAGGTTGAATGGGTTCGGGTAGTTCTGCAACAAAAACGGCTTTGTCGGCAGCGCGCTAACGGCTACCGGCCGTACGTCCGTTTGGGAGGAAACCTCGATTGTTCCCACCACGCCGGAGAACTGTGAAGTGAATCCGAGCGTATCGATGATCGTTGCCTCAATCCCAATCTCATGCTCGCCTTCGGAGGTACTGTCATCAGCAGTCACGTGCAATAGCGCGATAGCATTGTTGCCATCAATAATCGGCATTGCACTCGCGTCGACATGGATGCTCACGGAATCACTGGCAGCGGATTTGTCGTAAGAGATCATATCGGTGCCCGGCAGCATTAATTCCAGCGAATCGAGCGAGAGCGAACCGGTTTCGCACGACAGCATCAGATTGAGGTCACTGGTAGGGATGTAATTTGTCAGATGCAGAGGTACTTCTACGGTTTCTCCACGCAGCACATTTGCCGGTTCCAGCCACAGTGAATCACCGGGATAGATATTGCAGTGAGTTTCGATGGGGTAGGGGGAGTTGCTACAATCGGGCGCTGACAGCCAGAGAGTGTCCCGGTATTGTCCGGTCTGTGAATTCTCGGCAGCGCTCATCGTGACACTGTCACCTTCCGTGCCTGAGCTGTCTGAAAGGGTCAGGTAGGGCGGCGCCTCTGCGACGCTCCAGCTCAAGAGCGCGTCTCCGCAGTTATTGATCGCATAAGTCTGCGACGTCGTTTGTCCGTCAACTCGTGCAACAATTGGAGTCTGCTTGCTGCCGACACAAAAATTTGCCGTCGGCTGATTGACATCAAAGGTAATGTCAACCGAGTCCGAAATCGCTCGTAGCTGATCAGTCAGATAGATCTTGCCTTGATGAGTGCCCCCCGCAAGTCCAGATGGACTCACGTATACCTGAAAACTATCGGGCGCCGCGCCTGTAGTGGGAGAGACTGAAATCCAGTTATCGGCTGACGATGCACTCCATTCGAGAATACCATAACCGATATTCCTTACCTGCACCAATTGTGATGCCGGCGTAGCTCCCCCAGCCTGGGCAGCGAAATTGAGGGTCTTTGGTGTGACAACCAGTGAGGGATCGCCGTAGCCGCTGATCGTCGCGTACACATCAAAGTCACCGTTGCGATCATCGGTCCAGGTATAGTAAATATTGATTCCATCCATAGTGACATTGGGGAATGACTGCGTTGCCGAACCGTCATCGGTATTGACCTTGTAGTTATTCCCGACTGTCGCGCCTGACTGGTTGAAGTACTGCGCATAAATGTCGAAGTCACCGTCGCGATCATCGCGCCACGCCACGATGAAATTCCCGGCATAGTCCATCCCGATAGTAGCCTCGGCCTGTGCGCTTTTCGAGCCGTCGGTGTTGATTTTGAAACTCATCCCGCGCGCATTGCCGTCTGCCAGGTACCTGCGGCCGTATACATCCGGATTATCAGGATACTTGCCGTTGCGGTAGTCGATCCAAACAATGGTAAAATTGCCGTCGGCATCGCAGGCAATGTCGGGGAAGACACACTTGTTGCCTGAGAAAATCTCGTTCACGAGAAAGTTGATCCCCAGTGGCGTGCCCTGAGCCGAATAGCGCTGCGCCATGATATTGTCGCTACCCGAGCGGTTATCGTACCAGGTAACCACGAAACTGCCATTCGCCGCAATCGCGACCTTGGGGTTATGCTGGTACGCCGGACTCGTGTCATCATTTACTTTAATGTTATTTGCAGCTTTACTGCCGTCGGCATTGTAGCGCTGCGCATAGATATCATACCCGCCGTTGCGGTTATCCTCCCATACGATCACAAACTGGCCGTTGTCCGCTACTGCAATATCCTGCCACGCCTGCGTAGCAACTCCATAATCGCCGTTGACCCGCTCATTGGTGCCGCTGGGGTTTCCGGAGGCGTCAAACTTCTGCAGGTAGATATCACCATTGAAGGGGTATCCCGTGATGCGAAAATCCTGCCAGGCAACATAAGTTTCCCCGCTCTGACTTCGCATCAGCGAGGGCTTCAGTTGCTCGGCGCCGGCGGCATCATCATTGACCAGCAGATTGCTGCCAATGCGATTGCCTACATGGTCGAAGAATTGCACGAAAATATCGTTCTGTCCGGCGCGCTTGTCATACCAGCTGACTACAAAGTTACCGTCAAGGTCGGTCGCAATGTGGCTGTAACCCTGATAAGCGCCGGAATAGTCATCATTGACGCGAAAATCTTCGGCCTGCGCCTGCGAATAGCAGGGGAGAAGCAGGCAGATAGCGAGCAGCAAAGCTGCGATCATGTTTGCATGCGCTTTCATCCGACATGAGTAAGTCAATTCTCATGCCAAACAATGAGCACAGCGTGCAATATCTGACAACGCAATAAGTTAGGATATGTGGTGATAGTAATACGTTAAGTCAGAGATTGGCCAAATTCGGAAGTGATTTCCCTACTTCAGATACACCATCTTCCGCGTCGTCCGGAAGTTACCACTGCTGAGTCCGATGATATAGACCCCTGATGCCACCGCG
>CAYXUL010000005.1:77871-85238 GCA_964468475.1 uncultured Ignavibacteria bacterium
CTCGGCTGCGAGGACAAGACAACCGTTGTGCAGCCTGACCGTATTCCGGCTACACCCACCGGCGTTTACTCGGTGACTGGTGACGGCCTCGTTTCAATTATCTGGCCCGAAAACAATGACAATGGCATCACCACAGGATACGGCGTCTACTATTACGCCGGGACTCAAGGTGGCCAGGATGTCTACGAATTGATGGCTACGGTCGACGCCAGCCAACACTTTAAATTCAGTTCTACCGACGACCAGTGGTTCCTCGAATACGACGACTACGATGTCGAGAACTCAACGACTTACTATTATGCCGTCAATGCCTTCAATGATTTTGGCGAATCCGATCTCTCGGTTGCCGATGTCTTCGATACTCCGCGCCCCGAAGGTAGCGCTACGGTACAATTGAGCGGTCAACCGCTGAACCGCCGCGGCTGGGATTTCTCCGCCCGTGACTTCGTCAACTGGGATGCCAACCGCGCTGACATCTTCTTCGAATGGGACGACAACATCGGCGCCTTCTTCATCTGGGCGGGCGCAGGTGACGGCCGCAACGTCTATATCCAGGATTATGGCACTACCGGTGACATTACCAGCGTCGGCTGGGGTGAAGTTGGTGGCGGCTGGTCTGATGTCGGCTGGCTGGAACTGATCGAGAATCACAGCTACATCATCCGCATGGGTGACATCAACTCGCAAACCGGCACCGCCGACGGCTACTACGCCACGATTCGTGTGACCAATCTCAACAGCTCGCAATTGCGCGCGAATTTCCAGTGGGCCTATCAGGAAGACTACGGCAACCCGGAACTGAAACTACGACCGAAAACTACGGACATTTCGAACATAAACACGCATTCTTCCTATCCTTCAAGTACTGTTAGAATCAGTAGAAGGGACGGTGAGCGATAATGAAACGCATCACAATCATTAGCACAGTGCTGGCACTGTTGTTGAGCCTTCCGGCCACCAAGAGCGTCTCAGCACAGTCGACCATGCGGCGAACCGCCGACAATCTTGAGGTCGACATTTGGACCGACAAGGATGACGGCTCGAACTATTACGAAGGCGATAATGTCACAATCTATTTCCGCGCCTCCGAGGACGCCTACGTGGTTGTCTACGATCTTGACACTCGCGGTAACGTCAACTTGCTCTTTCCGGAAGACCCGAGCGACAACAACTATGTCGAGGGCGGCCAGGTCTATATGATCCCCAGCCCCGACGCCGATTACGAGCTTACCCTCGAAGGTCCTCCCGGTGACGAAAACCTGCAGGTGATCGCATCCCGTGACTACTTTCCGCTGCCCGACTGGGGCAATCCGGTAAACGTCAAGGATAAGGACTTCTGGGGATTCGACTATGAAGGCGACAACACCCAGTTTATCTCGCAGGTAAACTTCAAGTACTTTCCGCAGAACTCCGCGTTTGACCATGTCTCGTTCTACGTCGCACCGCGCGACTACTACGAAGCGGACAACTCGGACTGCTACGGTGACTGCGGACAGGTTTACGTTGACTATCCCAACGGCTGTGAAGTCTACGTCGACGGTGTCTTTTACGGCTACGCGCCGCTTTACGTGCCGCATGCGTATCTCGGGCGCCATCGTCTTACCGTTTACTGGGGCACGTCGATAGTCTACAACGACTGGATTCTCGTCAACGCCTGGGATCCGTTCTTCGTTTATCCACGCCCACTCTGGATCTACGACTATTGCTGGAACAATTGGTATCGCGACTATCACTGGGGTTACTACGACTACTATGGCGGTCGCGGACGTGATCGCGGTCACTTCCCGTCGCAGACCAAGTACAAAGACGGCCGCAACTTCTATACTTACCACAAGCCGGAGCCAAAGCGCGGTTACAAGATTATTTCTAACACGCACAGCGGCTATGGCAAGTCGAAGGCTTATACCGAGGCGAGAACGAAGCGTATAACCAACTTCAAGACGGAGTATGGCTACAACAAGACCACCAAGATCTACACTAAGTCGAATCCTTACGGAAAGGGCAAGACCGGGTACAAACCTGGAACCGTTAAGACCACTAATCGCGGAATTGTTGGTGGCAAGACCACACCTCGCGGTACGGTTGGCAAGAAGACCTATAACACGAAGAATCGCGGAGTCTACCAGAAGGGCAGTACGCCTTCGCGCGGGTCGAAAGGCAGCTACAAGGGTGGTTCCAAATCGTCCGGCGGCAAGAAGGGCGGTTCCTACAATGGCGGCTCGAAGTCATCGGGCAGCAGCCCAAAAGGTAAAGGCTCGGTGAAATCGGGTGGTGAGAAGAAGTCTGGCAGCAGTAAGAGTTCCGGCGGTTCCTTTAAGAAAGGTTCCTCCGGCAAGAGCGGAGGCAGCAAGAGCAGCGGCTCCAAGTCGGCTCCGCGTTCGAAGGGCAAGGGAAAGAAGTAAATACGACAGGTAGATCCCGTTCCTGTCTGTGGAGCCTTTCGGCATTGCGGGGAACTCTACGGGATCGAATTTACATACGCCAACAAAACCGGCCGGCTCAGTTTAATGTTGACCCGGCCGGTTGGCGATTATAACCTGAACTTGATTTGGTGATAATCTAAAGACGGTGATTCAGATGCTGAGAAAGTTATTAAGCATATTCATAATCCTCGGTCTGCTGCTCGGTTCTCCCGTGAGCCTATCTGCAATTACCAAAACAGCCAAGAACAAAGACAAAGATAAGACCGAGGAAGCAAAGAAGGACTCGGCTAAAAAGGAAGCTGACAAGAAAGTTGCTGACAAGAAAGCTGCTGATAAAAAGGCATCGGACGACAAAGCTGATTCTACCGCCGCCAAAAAGACGAACACCAAAAACAAGGTCAGGATCGGCAAGTTCAACAACTTCATCGACACCAACAAGAACGGCATCGATGACCGCCTAGAAAAGAAGATGATCACCTCACCGAAGAATCATCCGCCGAAACTAAAAATTCTCGCACCAAAGAAAGCTGATCCGAAATCAAAAGCTGATGACAAGAAGGCAGCTGCTAAGAAAGCTCCTGCCAGGAAAGACTCAACCGCAAAGAAGGATACTAATTCCGCAAAGTCGTCCGACAAGAAATCAGACAAGAGCAAGAAGGATGAAAGCAAAGACAAGAAGAAGGACGATAAGAAGGACAAGAAATGAGGGGGACCGGCACGGCAGTGTTCGTCTTTTTCGCGTTGTTTCTCGCTGGACTCAGCCTTGCACCTCAATGCCTCACGGGCCAAACAGCAGACTCAAGCCAACTGCAGCTATCGAATTCGCGGAGTGCCGGAGTTGAATTCATTTTTCGTGCTCAACAGCTCGACGCCTTGAACGAGCCCGTTTCTCTCTATCGAATCGTCGAACATCTCTACCCAGAATCGCTCACCACTGAAATTTCGATGTGCCGTCTTGATCTCATTAAGGACAGTGATACTGCGGCCGCCTATGCCGAGATCGGTTCCGGCAAAGCAATCCTGCCTTCTCGCTCGGAAGACGCGCTCGACAGCCTGAAATCTGAGATCCTCAACAGCCCGATGGCAAAATCAGTCGCGCAGCATGTTATCAAACCTACGGGAGCAATTGATACGTTGACGCTCGCGAGTGGGTTACCGGTCGTGGCTTATCGTTACGACGTCTATCTCAGCGGCACCGTACAGTATCGACTCTGGTTGACCGACGAGATCGTCGGAGATTCCCAATACGAACTTTTGAGCTGTCTGGAGCAGGAAAGCCGCAACTCCAGCTTCGTGGCCAGTGAGCAATTCCGCCGGTTGATTGGCTTAATTCTGTTGAAAGGTGTAGAGTATCCGCCCGATTCGGGGAAGATCCGGGATAATCTCATGCTGGTGCGTTTCGATACTCGCCATGACACCACTGCTCTGATCTCAGCCTCAACGGTATTCGAATTTTCCCTGCAGGATCTTTCCGGGGACAAGTTCTGAGTATGGGAGTGTTGGCTTTGCCTCCGTCGCAACTCGCACTGGTTATTCCGGCGAAAGCCGAAATCCAGTGTGGAAGCGCATACCTCAGAAGACCTCAGACCGGATGTCTCGCAAAGAGAGTTCCACTTACACGGCGTGAACATTGTCACTCGCCGAACGTCGTAACTTTAGAATGAGTGAGTACTTTCAACAATTATAGTTGATTCTTCACCCGCCGCCGATCACCTTGAGCTTTATCATGCAGCGGTATCGTCATACAGCCTTAATCAGCCTTGTTTTCATAATAGTCGTCTGCGCGATAGCGCTTGCCGAGAGAATTCACCTTGAATCCTCCGACAGCTTCCGCACCTACCAAGAGGGCGGGGAGAACGTCATGGACTTCGTCGGCAATGTCCACTTCAGCAAGGACTCCACGCAACTCTATTCCGACCGCGCCGTTCTCTATGAAGCTCGCAATCTCGTGCGGCTGCTTGGCAGAGTCCACATCCACCAGCCGGGCAGGGTGCTTGGCGCCGACAGTGTCATCTACAATGAGAACGACGATGTCGCACATGCTTTTGGTAATGTTGTCCTCGAGGATTCCCTGCGTCACGTTCGCTTCACCGGAGGGCGGGCTATCCTCTATCAGCCGGAGCGACGGCTGCGAATGTATATCGAACCGCGCCTGATTCTTGACTTCGATTTGCCGGCTACCTCGACCGCGATTTTCGCCGATACCATCGAGTATGACTCGCAGCGCGACCTGGTACAGGCGGATGGCCACGTCATTCTCAACCAGGGAACCCTGCAGGCTGAGTCTGACAGCGCCAGCATCGAAGTCGACTCCGAGACCATGACCCTGCTCGGCGAGGTTCATGCCGAGCAGCGCGAGAACCAACTCTCCGGCGACACCATGGTCGTGCACTCGCGGCAGAAACAACTGCAGGACATCGCCGTCGCCGGGAACGGATCGGCGATCTTTCGCCGCCTGGCAGCGATTGAGGGAGATTCCGCGATCTATAGCGAGAGCAGACTTACCGCAGATCGCATCAGCTTCTATTTCCTTAACGATTTGCTGGATCTCATCAAAGCGCAGGGCAACAGCTATACCTACTACACCCCGGCGCCGGAAGACACCACCGCTCACGGCAGCAACATCGCCTCCGGCGACTCGACAATCCTGCAATTTCAGAATTCTCAATTGACTGATGTCTACATCATCACGTCAGCAGAGGGTACCTACACCAATCCCACCGGCTATGACTCCCTCGGTGCGCTCGTTAGCGCCGATACCGTTGACTACCAGGCGAATCGAATTCACTTCGATCTGCAAAATGACTGGATCTACCTTGAACAGGCAGCGCAGGTAGATCAACAACAGATTCGCCTTGATGCCCACAAGATCGATTACGACCTCGGCAAAAAGACCGTCTATGCCCACGCGCGCCCTGATTCGCTTGAAGGTGGTTATAAGCCGCTTACTCTCAAGGACGGCTCCGAAGTCATCACCGGCGAAGAGCTGGTGTACGATGTCGACACCAAGCGCGGCAAACTCAAAGACAGCAAGACGGAACTGGAAAAGGCCTACTACTCGAGTCAGATTCTGCGCAAGGAAACGGAGGGTCAACTACTGGTCAAGGATGGCATCTATACCACCTGTGACCTGAAGGAGCCGCACTTTCATTTCAGTTCCTCTAACATGAAAGTAATCACCGGCGACAAAGTTTTTGCACGTCCGGTAGTGCTCTATATCGAAACCGTACCGGTCTTTGCTTTGCCATACTTCGTCTTCTCGATCAAGAAGGACCGCCATTCCGGTTTTCTGCCGATTCAGATCGGCAATTTCGAACGTGGCTCACGTTTCGTAAACAATCTCGGCTACTTCTGGGCGATGAGTGACTACTGGGATTTGACCACCTGGCTCGACATCAGTGAAGCAGTGGGGATTACTTTCAACGCCGGCTCGCGCTACGCGGTGCGCTACAAACTCAACGGCAGCATCAATGGCTCGTACTCGCGTGAGACAACTTTCAGCGGTGTCGAAAGGGGTCGCCGCAATCGCGGTCAACTCACCTTCTCGCACAATCAACAGTTGACTCCGACGGTAACGATCGCGGGCAGCGGCACTTTTGTTTCGGACAAGACTTACTTTACGGAAACTTCTACAGACTTGAGCAAGCGACTCGACCGGCAGCTCAGTTCCAATCTGAGCATCTCCAAGCGCTGGCAGTCGGCATCGCTCACGGCGGCAGTCGATCAAACGCGCAATCTCGATACCGAATCACACTCTGAACGCCTGCCCACGGTCAGGTTCAGCATGCCGTCGCGCCCGCTTTTCAGTCAACCGGAAACAGGTGGAGAGAAGCGCTGGTATCAAAGTCTGTACTATTCCTACTCAAACCAGTTTCTGAATTACCAGAATAAGTATGTGCTCAATGGGGTACCGCAGCACAGGAAATACACGACCTTCGCCCAGAATATGAGCACGCGCCTGCCGTTCAAGCTTGCCGGCGCGCTGAATGTTACACCGTCCCTTAACTTTAGTGATAACTGGTACTATCTGCCTAAATCCGAGCAGGCCGATACCACCGGTCTCGAAACCGAAACGATCAAGAGCCGCCGCACCTGGTCGACTGCCGCGGCGTTTTCAACGAACCTCTATGGAATGGTGCAACCGAACATTGCCGGGCTTACCGCTATCAGGCATGTATTCACGCCCTCGGCCACTTTCAACTACAGCCCTAAGATCGGTACGAATCAGGAGTACGCCAGCTTCACCGGGCTGGGCGGCAGTTCCTTTGAAAGTAAAAATGTCGCCTTCAGCTTCCGCAATCAGTTCCAGGTGAAATACCATCATGGCGAAACCGACCACAAGCTCAACCTCTTCAACCTCGATTTCAGCGCTAGCTACGACTTCGTACGCACCGTGCAGCGCTGGTCGAACCTGAATACTTCGTTGCGCATACCGAGCATCCCCAAGGTGACATTGCAGGTCAACGCCACCCACAGTCTCTATCAACCGGAGACGGGTCAGCTACGCTGGTGGAGCCCGTACCTGAAGTCACTCAGCATCAATACCGGTTACACCGGCGCCATTCCAATCACGGTAGGGCGCGAGCAACAGGCAGAATCAACTTTGCAGGCTCCGGGCACGGGGGAGCCGCCATTGCCATCTGGGGGGAGCTATGAAAAGAATCTCTTTCGCTACAGCATCTCGCATCGTTACAGCGAAACCAAATCGGGGAGCTTTACCAGCATCTCGCACTGGATCGACTTTGCCTGCCAGTTCAATATCACCGAAAACTGGAAGATCAGCTACAGTCAGAACTACAACATCCGTTTCAAAGAAAGCACCGAACAACTGATCGAGATCTACCGCGACCTCCATTGCTGGGAGGCGCACTTCACCTGGATTCCGCAAGGCTCACGCGCCGGTTACTATTTCAAGATCAATGTCAAGCTGCTGCCGGAACTGAA
>CAYXUL010000006.1:0-53266 GCA_964468475.1 uncultured Ignavibacteria bacterium
TCCGCAACGTAGAGGCGGTTCATCGAGTCTTTCTCAGATTCGATACGACGTCCCGCGGCATAGCCGCCCACGGCAGATACCTGCTCGGTCTCCGTGCGCAGGAAGTCATTGTCTAAGGACAAGATTACTTCAGCACTACTGAAGTCGTATTCAGGTATCAGCTTCTGGCCGGTTGCCTGCTCGATTCCACTATGAATATTCTCATCACTGATTGGTTCAAAGGCAAGCCACGTAGCCTTGGGGAACTCTTTCCGGAATTGCGTCGCCAGCCGCGAAAGTGTGGGCGAGCTGTAAGATTCGCTAATTACTGCCAGCCCCTCACCGCCGCTCTTCTTCAACTCAGCAAGCTCGGTGCGCCACGCCGAGACAAATGAATCCCAGGTGGAAAGCGCTTGCTTATTCATGACGTTTCGCGAACGATCGGGATCATAAAGCCCCAGGATGGAAGCCTGAATCCAGGTATTGGAAGCACCTCGGGTGGAGGGATGTCCCTCATTGCCCTCAATCTTCGTGGGGCGACCCTCGTGGCTTTCCACCAACAGGCCATAAGCGCTGGTGCCGAACGGCATCGTGGTGGCGTAGTATTTCGGAATCCCAGGAATTATATTTTCCGGCGCGGTGATGTACGGGAGGATCTTCTCGACCGGCTTGCGGCATCCTGCCAGCCCCGCCAGTGCCAGAGACGCGCCCATCAGGCTGAGGAATGTGCGCCTGGTGACGCCATCCTTCATTTCCGACGCGCCCTCCGGGAATTCGCGTTCGAGGAAGTCGCGATACTCCGGCGAATTGGCCAGTTGATTAAGGCTGCGCCAGTAAGTCTTGCCGGTGTACTTCGACACTTCCTCACCCGAGCCGTTCACCGGAGTGAGATCTCCATCTATATGATCATTACGTCCGTTTTCTAACGATGACATGTTGAACACTTATCGCTGGGGTTGATGTTCTTTTCTTTCCGCAGTTCTTCCGCGAACTGTTTCTGGTTTTTCGGATACTTGTATTGCATGTTAGTAAGCTCAGATTCAGGCCGCAGATATGGATCAGGATTGCGATGACAATCGAGGCACCATGACATACTCAGCGGCTTGACCTGCTCCACTCTTTCCATCTGCCTGACATTCCCGTGGCAAGTGATGCAGCCGATGCCCGCATGCAGGTGAATGGCGTGATTGAAATAGGCATACTGCGGCAGCATGTGTACCCGCACCCACGGAATCGGCTTACCGGTGGCCCAGCTTTCGCGGACCGGTAATAGCTTTTCGGATTTGGGAAGAACGATGGTGTGACAATTCATACAAGTCTGAGTGGGAGGCAAATTAGCCACCGCTGATTTTTCGATGAAGTTATGGCAATAACGGCAATCCATGCCCAGGTCACCCGCGTGTAGCTTGTGGCTGTATGGAACCGGCTGCACCGGGCGATAGCCGACGTCGGTATACTTCGGTGAACCGTAGTACCAGAAGAAGCCGACCACAGCCAGCGCAACAAGCGCTACAGCTGCAAGCAATAACGGTGGCAGTTTATTAGTCCACTCTGGAAATACTTGCCTGGCCAAAGAAGACAAATCCTAACTTGTTATTTTTTTCACAATCCCTAAGCGTAATCATCGCGACTATTGTCGATTAGATCACGCGACATTCTCGATTATAGCTGACGCGTTGGCGCCGATGATACAATAACTCCGGATAGCTGTCAAGCGAATTTCTAAATCTCAGGTTGTCACCTCCACCACCTGAAGTCGTACCGACTAAAACTGGACAATCAGAGATTGAGGTTGTGCACTTTGTCATCTCAATGCAACACCCAAATAGCAGTCAGCCGACTCACCACTGTTAATTGTTAGAAGACGGTAGATGCCATCAGCGCGGCACAAATCGCGAACAGGTAAACGATCGAATATCCGAAGAGCGATCTGGCGGCCGCATCCGATTTCACTTTCTGCGCAATTCCTGCCTTGTAAAGAAAGTATCCTCCCATCAGCAGCGCAACACTACCGTATACCCAACTCACGCCAGCCATGACAGGCAACAGCGTGGCTCCAACCAATGCAATGCTGTAGAACATAATTTGACGGTACGTCGCCCTGTCGCCTTTCATGACCGGCAACATGGGATAACCGACTTCTCGATAATCATCTTTACAAAATAACGCAAGCGCCCAAAAATGTGGAGGTGTCCAGAGAAAGACAATTAGAAAGATTGTCCACGGCAACAGCGCCATATGTCCCGTCGCCGCTGTCCAGGCGCCAACCGGCGCCATCGCTCCGGCCGCACCGCCGATCACAATATTCTGGTAAGTATTGGGCTTGAGAATCAAAGTGTATATGAGACTGTAAAACAGAATCGTCGACAAACTCAGCGCTGCAGTCAGCAGATTGAAAAAGAAATAGAACAATGCCACGCCGACAACACCGATGGTAACGGCGAAGGCCAGGGCGTGCTGTGGCCGAATGATACCCAACGGCAGCGGTCGTCTGCGTTTGGTTCTTTTCATGCGGGCGTCGACATCACGTTCTAGATACTGATTGAGTGCGTTGGCGGAACCGCCCGTCAGATATAGACCGATCATAACCAGCATGAACTTCAGCGGCTGCATGAGGAAGCTGCCTTCAAGCACCAATGCCGTAGCGCCTGTTACCAGTACCAGCAGCATAATGGAAGGCTTGGTGAGCTGGACTAATGCGGAGATGTATGCGTTAACGCCGACCGCCCTGCCGGCCCTGGTGCCGGCGGCGAGCTGATGGGCGCCACCCGACTTAACTACTTCAGACATCAAACACCGATGATTAAGTTCGAGTTAATAAACAACTTTTGTCCAGATTTGCACGCTATAGTCAAATAGTTGAAGCGTGAAAGTAGGTCAAATAGTTCCCGAGATCAAGAGAAATAGACTCGATTTGAACCATGATACTGCAAAAGTTGTAGAAGCAAAGAAGTCGATGCCCCGCTGTACAGGCGAGTCCTCAGTTGCAGAGAGTTGAATTTTACGTTGTCTTTACTGCTTGGCATACTATCTTTGCGATTTGGTGTACCAATTTAAGGACAGTTGGAAATGATAGCCATCAGGCTCTCAGTAGTGTTGCATGGCTTCATGCTTCCGGGTGCGGGGAATATTGGCTGGATGATGTACGTCAACACAGATTTGAAGGCAGCAACGATCTTTGGTGGAGTTAGAGTGCATGTCGGTTATTAAAGTCTTTCGCAAAATTATCAACATTATCATGGTGCTGTCGCTATTCGCAGCGGCATCCTGGTTACTGTTCTCCTGTGGTGGGAACAAGAATACACCACAGAATAAGTCGCAGGCCGAGGATTCGACGCAAGCTGCGGGATCTTCTTCGGCCTCACAGACAGACTCAACTAATAAGGCCGGTACGGCAGGGGAGGCGCAAACAGGTGCCGCCGAAAACAGCAACACTGCGAAATCGCCGCCACTACCGCCACTGTCCACTTCATATTTCGTTCTTGACCCGCAGACAAATACGGTGTTTGAACTGAAGCGCACCGATGGCACAATTCTTCACAAGTATGCGCAGAAAGCTCCCGTCGTGGCAATCGCGTTCGATACCGAGAAGAACCTGCTCTATGAAGCTATTGGCGGCAAGAATCCGGGTCTGAGTATCTTTGATGTTTCAGCTCGTAAATTCATCAAGCAGCTTCACTTCCCGCAGCAGCCGTCGGCTATGTTCTTTCACCCGACACAGCGGCGCCTCTACATGGTCTCCGCAGATTCCTCCTACTTCAGTGTCTTTGATGCCGATTCAATGAAGTTCGATTTTGACATACGTATGCGGATTCAAAATAACCGCGCGATCGGACCGACGACCCTGGAGATTGGCCCGCTTAATAAGCTGGTTACAGCGAACGGCAAGAACGCCAGCGTTACGCAAATCCTTACAGAAAACCGCTATATGTACCAGACTGTGGTGATGAACAAGGCTTATGAGATCACCTCTGCGGCTTTCTCATTTGACGGTAATTCCGCTTTCGCTACTGACACCCAGCAGGGTGCGATATTTCGAATACAATTCGGATCGGGAAAGTACCTTGCCGAGAAATACAAACTGGTAAAGCCGCGCGATGTCTGCTTTGATGTCAACAGCAGGACGGTGTGCGTCGTTGAAAACAATAACGAAGTTGCAATGTACAATCCCGATACTTTCGCGGAGACAGGCAGAGTCAGTCTTAGCAAGTATGGCGATAAGATACTGAAGATGAACATACCTCCTCACGCCAATTACGCTGAGCTGCTGCTTGATTACAAAGGTGTGACCCGCTGGTTAATCATGGATCTGAGCAATTGGGAAATGCTGCGATTTACAGAGCTGATATAAGGCAGGAACCCTCCAAATGATCAAATTAGTCGTGGGTTTGGGCAACCCGGGGGATGTCTATCAGATGACCCGGCACAATATCGGGTTCATTCTGGTGGAACGTTACGTCGAAAAACGGCGCGGCAAATTCACAGAGCAAAAGCAGGACTATCATCTGGCAACCTTGAAAATCCGCAGCCTCGCGACTTACTTCTGCAAGCCAATGACCTTTATGAACTTATCGGGTGAAGCGGTGTCGGCGGCGATGAAGCTGCATAAGGTGCTCCCGTCCGAGATTCTTGCAGTCTCTGACGACTTCGCGCTTCCCTTCGGCAAGCTGCGATTGCGGCTGTCCGGATCATCGGGCGGGCACAACGGCCTTGAGTCTATCGTCCAGGAGCTCGGCACTGAGAGTTTTCCGCGCCTGCGGATGGGTATCGGACCTGTTCCTGAGGGGGTTGCCTGGGAGGAGTTCGTGTTGCAGAGATTCACTGACGAAGAGCTTGACGCACTCGAGGAATATATTAAATTAGGCATTCAATGTTTGGACGCAGCCTTTTACAAGGGGCTGTCTCTAGCCATGAATCAGTTTAATAGTCAGGCCGGTTAGACTGCAATTATAACGCCGGTCGGTCCCTGTTCCCGGAGGATCCAGCTGCGGATCATATGCCGGGGACCTTTGGTTGGCAACCCGAACCGGGTCTGCCTTGAATGTAAACCTTAGTCCGGAGGGAGTATTTCATTTGAGACTCTACGAGACTACCTTTATCACCGATTCTCGACTGCCCGAAAGCGAGATCGAGGCTGAAATCAAGCGTGTCGAGGATACCATCACCACCGGTGGCGGTGAGATCGTCGAAACGCAACGCTGGGGCGTCAGGCGCCTTGCCTACGAAATCGAGAAGCAGAAACAGGGCTACTATGCTCACTTTCTGTACAAGGCTGAACCGGAAATACCCTCACACCTCGAGACGGGATTCCGTGTGAATGAGAAGATCATTCGCTTTCTCACTGTTGTCTCCGAAGTTGACCTTGAGGTGCGTCGGAAGAAACTCGAAGCTGGAGAAACCGAGGAAGAGACTTCCGGTTTTACTTCCCGTCGACGCTCGGATGATAGCGAAGACGAGGGAAACGACCGCCGTCGCCGCCGAGCGCGTAACGACGATGAAGACGAGGAGGATTAGGCTATGGCCTTTCATGGTAGAAGACGAAAAGTATGCCGACTGTGCGAGAATAATGTCAAGGCGGTAGACTACAAGGACGAGAAATTGCTTCGGCGCTTTATTGTCGAGCGTGGCAAAATTATTCCGCGACGCGTTTCCGGCAACTGTGCTAAGCACCAGCGGATGCTGACACGTGCGGTAAAACGAGCCCGGATCATCGCGATCCTGCCGTTTGTCGCTGAGACTTATCGCTAGTTTTCCAGTGAGCGCTGGAGTCGGGTAAGGGATGCCGGTTAACAGGCTCACCTGGGTCGGCGCCGCAGCCGCAGCCTTCGGTATCGCTTTGGCAGGCGTCTTCATCGGAGCCGGCTTCTTGACAATTCCGGTGGTGGGCAGTCTGCTGTTACTGCGACTGCAACGGCATCTCGCTCTGCCGCTACTGGCAATAGTGCTTGGAATTGGAGCGAGCTGGTTGGCAGCAGACTGGGGCAATGCGGTATACGCGTTCGCTGCAATTGCTTTACCGGGCCTGATCATCGCTGAGACAAGGCGCCGAGGACACGGGCTTCCCTTGGCATTACTGCTCGCGGCAATAGCGCCCATTGTGGCTGTTATCATATTTCGCGAGTTGTTTATAACGCTCTTTGACTTGTACGTGCTGACCCTGGAGGACCTTGCAGCGAGTCCGACTTTCAGCTCGTTCTATTCAGCGCAGTCTTCCCCAATGGTCGTGCACTATCTGATCTGGTGGGCGGAACACGCGCTGTACTATCTTCCGGCGGCAGCGCTCGCCGGTCTGGTCAGCTACTATTTCTTCGGAGCGCTTTTGGGAGAATACACAGTCACTCGCTCCGGCACGTTTATAAAGCGAGTACCTCCGTTCACTCACTGGAAAGCCGAGGAATGGTTGATTGTGGTGCTCGGAATTGCAGCGATCCTGATCTTGAGCGGTGTACATCTTCTTGAGATCGTCGGCTGGAATTCATTGATCTTTCTCATAGTGGTATTCTCAATATTCGGGATATCGCTGCTTGAATACTATATGCGCCAGGCGCGCCTGCATTCAGGTGTGCGAGCGCTGGTATATATCACGCTGTTCATTTTGCAGGTTATCTCGGGAGTGCTGCTCCCGTTGGCTGCATTGTTTGATGCGAGGTTTGATTTCCGGAAAATCCGGGCGAAACGATTTGGATAATTCGTACAACTTGTTAGTATAGGAGATAATTGAGATGAAAGTGATTCTCAAAGATGATGTCGATGCTTTGGGCAAGGTCGGCGAGGTTGTCGACGTCAAAGACGGTTACGGGCGTAACTACCTGATTCCGCGCAATCTTGCTGTTCCGGCGACCAAAGGCAATTTGCGTTCGATTGATCACCTGCGCAAACAGCAGGAAATTCGCCTCAACAAGGTACGCCGTGCTGCTGATCATATCAAGAATCAGATTGAAAAAGCCTCGTGCACTGCTGAAGTAAATGTCGGTGAGGAGGACAAGGTCTTCGGGTCGGTAACTTCACAGCATATTGCCGATTTGCTCCTGCAGCAGGGGATTGAAGTGGACCGCAAGAAAATCCAGTTGGAAGAACCGATAAAGGCGCTTGGTGTCTATACCGTGCCGATCAAAGTCGCTGCTGATGTTGTCGCCAACTGTAAAGTCTGGGTGGTGAAGAAATCTGAATGAGTTCTGACGCTCCCGAAATGGTGAAAGCCAAAATTCATGGTTTGGCGCTTGACGTCGCCTCCAAGTCACCGGTGGTAATCCTGTCGACCGAAGACTCGGAACGCGTGTTGCCAATCTGGATCGGACACTTTGAGGCTTGGGCGATTGCGATGGAGCTTTCGCAAATCAAGTCGAAGCGGCCTCTCAGTCACGATCTGATGTCGCTGATTGTGACCGAACTATCCGGCAAAGTTGAGAAGATCGAAGTGACCGAGCTCAAAGACCAAACCTTCTACGCGCAAATCCACATCACGGTGAATGGCGAGACCCGTCACATTGATGCACGGCCGTCCGATTCAATCGCCCTGGCGTTGAAAACCGACGCGCCCATCTTTGTGAATTCGGAGTTGTTTGATATCAAGAAGGATCAGGGCTTTCCTGAGAAGATCAACGACCCGGATTCTCTGAAGGAGCGGCTTCGCAATATCAACCCTGAAGATTTCGGGAAGTATTCTCTGTAGATCACAGGGGCAGACCACTGGGGCGCGGGAGAATTTGCCGCTTGACCCCAACGAGCCCGGATGGCTACCGTTGCAGCATCGGTCGCCAAGTATCTCTTCAATAGTGTGACCCATGAATTCGGAAATTACGCAGAAAATTGATAAGTACTCACGCCTGCAACAGATTCTGGCCGACTGCAATTCGGTCGTCATTGCCTTATCCGGTGGGCTTGATTCTTCCTTCTTGCTTTACGCTGCGATCCAGGCCTTGGGGCACGATAACGTAATCGCCGCGATTGGTATCTCGCCGGCGCTGGCAAAGAGCGAATACGAAG
This sequence comes from uncultured Ignavibacteria bacterium, assembly GCA_964468475.1. Classification (GTDB taxonomy): domain Bacteria; phylum Zixibacteria; class MSB-5A5; order CAIYYT01; family CAIYYT01; genus JBECKX01. The sequence continues at coordinate 7,966 of CAYXUL010000006.1, forward strand.
CAGCGGTTGCCTTTGCCAAACACCATGGATTGAGTCATTCCCAAATCATCGAGCTCGAGACTGACGAGATTGATAATCCGGACTACTCAAACAACCCGCCGAATCGTTGCTACTTCTGCAAAGCTGAGTTATACGACAAACTGAGCCGACTCGCCGTCCAACGGAGCGATGCCGTCGTTTGCGACGGCGCCAATGCCTCGGATGTCGGAGATCACCGCCCGGGTATGCAGGCTGCCTCAGAGCAAGCGGTTCGCTCGCCACTACTGGAGGCGGAACTTGACAAAGATGAAATTCGCGCCCTTGCTCGTGAGTTTGGACTCGATATCTGGGACAAACCGGCATCCGCCTGCCTGGCATCGAGAATTCCCTATGGCTCAAAAGTGACTCGCGAGAAGCTCAGCCAGATCGAGAAGGCGGAGGAGTACTTGCGTTCGCTCGGTTTTCGCCAGCTGCGGGTAAGGCACCACGGCGATCTGGCACGTATCGAATTGGAAAGCAACGATATGCACAGGATCGTAGTCAGTGGGCTGGGAGCAAAAATCGAAGAACATTTCCGAGGAATCGGTTTTACATATACAGCTCTGGATATCACTGGATTTCGATCAGGGAAGATGAATCGGGCCCTGAAAGGCGAAAATGATGGGTAATACTGAAGACAGACACGGGAAACAAAAGGATCAGCAGCGGGTTGCGATGCGGATGGTAGTTGAGGGTAAGGAGCGTGTTATCACCTACGAAGAACTGACGCTCTCGAACAATCTTGCCCAGGAAGCCTTGGTGAGCGTTCTCATTAAGAAGAAGCTGATTGATGGGCAGGAACTGCTCGACGAAATCACGCGAATAAGGCAAGAACGTTATCGCAGCGAACCGCCGGAAGCCAACGGGTAGTCTGATACGGCCAGACATTGGCGAATAGAGCACCTCTGCCTGAGCAGTTTATGATGAGTAACGAAGACAATACCAAACTGAACGCCGTATCCGAACAGCCGACCACGACTGATCAACAGTCGGATCGTGAGCTTCTCAGTTGGGCTACGCATCCTGCCAAAGCGCGCCCACAGGTGGCAACTGTGGTGGGGGGTTTTCTTGTTGTACTCACCTGGTTGGTCTATTACTCCACCGGATCATGGTTCTTTGTGGCGGTTGCCGCCTTGGTGCTGTGGGGATCGCTGTCGCAATTCTTTGTGCCGACGAAATTCACTTTCACGGAGCGCAAGGTTAAGGTGCGCTATATCGTAAATAAGATTGAAAAAGAATGGTCGCAGTATCGTTCATTTTATATAGACAAGAACGGCGTGTTGCTGTCGCCGTTCGTGCGCCCCTCTCGACTGGAGAACTTTCGCGGGCTCTACGTGCGCTTCGCCAACAACCGTGATGAAGTAGTTGCTATTGTTAAGGACAAAATCATAGTTCCCGAAGACGATCTGGAGTAGTTTGAACCTGTTTATCTGCAAATTTGACTCATGAACATTTTTCCGCTAAGCTCATCAGAAAGTGACGAAAGGCCACAGGGCTACTCCGAGCACGAACGCGAATTGCTCGACCGCCTCGCGAAAATCGCCGTCAAGTGGCACATGTCAGTGCCGGTGATTATGACGCTTGAATCCGTTAAACCACTCAATTTTATCGGTTCGCAGGCGATGGTCTTTGCCGAACCGATGGTCTATGCGATGGAGCCGGCGCTGCAGATCGTGATGAAGAGTTTCAACATGGAAGACTACAACACGCTGCGTACAATGCTGGAACGGCGTGAAACCATTGAGGCGTTGCTGCTGCGGGTCGAATACTTCGACTCGATTGCCTACCGCAAGGAGAAGCTCTTCAAGAAATTGAAGCGGGAATACCTGAAACAGCAGCCGCTCGGGTTTCGCATAAAGTCGAAGATCCTTGGCTTCAAAACACCGAAACATCTTGAGGCGGACTGGAAAGCCAGGATGGAAGCCATCGAAAAATCAGCCGAGGAAGAGGAAGCAAAGCGAAACGAGGAGATAGGAACAGGCACTCCCGATAATCCCGGCCCCGAAATCACTTAAAGCAGAAGTTGACAGCTTGTGAAATTCACCCACGCCAGCGCCCCGGCGACAGTCGATTTTGCCGCGCGTTTTGCTGACATCCCCTACAACCAGTTCGCTGACACCGACATAAGAATCAGTGCCGTTGGTTTCGGTGGTTATCGCATTGATGTCTCCTACCCGGAGCATCGTGCCGCATTGCAGAAGGCACTGCTCTGTGGCATCAATCTGATCGACACTTCCACCAACTACATGAGTGGCGGCTCGGAACTGCTGATCGGCAGCGTGCTGGATGACTTTGAGGCCGAGGCCATTCTGGGAAGAAACCAGGTAGTTATCATTTCGAAGGCTGGCTACATCCAGGGGAGGGAATACCGGTTGAGCCAGAATCTCAAGCGCGACGGACGCGGCTACCCTGAGCTGGTTGAGTATGCGCCGAATCTGGAACATTGCATCCATCCGGATTTCATCAAGGACCAGCTGACCCGTTCTCTGAGTCGCCTGAATTGCGGCGCCATAGATTCCTATCTTCTGCACAATCCCGAGTATTTCCTGATGTGGGCCAGAAGGGAAAAATGGGAGTTGGAGGAAGCCCGCGAGGAGTACTACCGCCGTATTCGCCTCGCTTTTGAGTACCTGGAAACGGAAGTGGCACGCGGTCGCATCAGAAGCTACGGCGTCAGTTCAAATACTTTTCCGGTTAGTGGAGATGAGTACGATTTCACTTCCTTGGAGAAGCTGATTCAGATCGCTAACGATATCAGCCCCCTAAACAATTTCAAAGTCGTACAATTCCCCTTTAACCTGATCGAATCGGGGGCGGCAGTCAACGAGACTCAAGCCGGCAAAATGACAGTCCTCGAGCTGGCTCGGCGCCACAAATTCTGCATCCTCGCCAACCGTCCGCTGAACACCATTTACAAGAACAAGCTGATTCGCTTGTCGGAGGAAAATCCCGACGCGGAAGATATCAGAAATGTGGTCGCAAAAGTCTCACCGGAATGGGGCAAGGCCGAGACGCTTAGCCAGATGGCGATCAGGGCGATCAGATCGACTCTCGGAATTTCCTCGGTGCTGGTTGGGATGCGTGACGTCAAGTATGTGCGTGATGTCGAACTTGAATTGCAGCGTACTGTGGTTCCGGCAGACCGAAGTGAAGAGTGGAAGAAACTGCGGACCATACTGAGGGACTAGTCCCCCGACCATCCAGTCTCCGATCCACAAGAGATCTATTTTCAGACTAGCTTGAACTGTATAAACACAAAGAGCGGATCAATTGATCCGCTCTTTCTTTTTGTCTGTAGTTGCAGCATCAGCCCTTCAGCTTCTGTAACTCCTCTTCGTACTGATTGACCAGGTTGGTCATCTCGTCGATAACCGCCTGGAAGGTCTCCGGCTTGGTCAGATCCGCACCGGCGTTTTGCAGCTCCTTCATCGGATAGTCACTGCCGCCCGCCTTGAGCAGATTGTCGAGGTAATTCTTGGTCGCTTCCTTGCGCTCAGCCTCCGAGCCGGTAGTGATCTTCTTGACGATCTCCGCCGACGAGGCAAAACAGGTCGCATACTGGTAGACATAGTAAGGGGTGTTGTAGAAGTGCGGGATACGCGCCCACAAGTAATCGTAGAGCGAGTCATAGACAATAGCATCACCGTAGTATGATTTCATCAGCCCGCTATAGAGGTTGCTCAGAACGTCGGCAGTGATCGGCTTGCCTTCCTCGACAAGCTGATGTGCCTGCTGCTCGAAATCAGCGAACATCACCTGAGTATAGAAGGTACCGGCGATGTTATCAATTTCCTGCTCCAGCAACCTGATACGTTCCTTGGGATCCTTGCTCTGCTTCAACATATATTTTAAGAAGAGTGCCTCATTCAGGGTCGAGGCGACTTCCGCCGTGAAGATGGTGTATTGCGAGGTGGAAAAAGGCTGATTCTCGAATGACAGCTCTGAGTGCAGAGTGTGCCCCAACTCGTGCGCCAGAGTGAACACCGAATTCAACGTGCCATTGTAGTTCAGCAACATGAAAGGATGGACGCCGTAGACTCCGGCCGAATAGGCACCGGAATACTTGCCCTCGTTCTCATAAACGTCTATCCAGCCCGATGAAGTTGCATGCCGCATCTTATCCTGGTACGCCTTTCCGAGCGGTGCCACAGAGTTGACAATCAAGGGCAGCATTTCATCGTAATCATACTTCTTATCGAATTCAACAACCGGCAGGGCGCTGTCATAGAGATGAAATTCCTTCAACCCCAAGGCCTGCTTACGCAGTTTGAAGTACTTCTGCAGCGGCGCGGTACCGTGCTTAACAGTTGTAACCAGGTTCTGATACACGTCTGCCGGCACGTTGTCTTCAAATAACGCGGCGTCAAGAGTTGACTTATAATTCCGCGCTTGTGCCTGAGCCCAATCTCGCTGGCAGATACCGTTGTAAATGGCCGCGTATGTGTTCTTGTCGTTCGCATACACCTGGTACATCGTTTCATATGCCTTGCGGCGATCATCCTGGTTGCGATTAGTCTCAAGGATCATGCTATAGTTCGCGGGCGTGATTTCCATTGTATCGCCGTCGGCAAATACCGTGTGACCGAATTTGACATCTGAGGTCGATAGCTCTGTAAAAATGTCTCCGGGCGTTTCATCGAACGAACTGAAATAGGAAAGCAACTGTTCGCCCTTCTCATCCAGTACGTGCTTCTGCTGCCGGTAGAGATCTTCAATTGAGTGGCGGTATGGCTCCAGTTGCATATTGTTATCCAGCCAGCCCTTCATCGTCTCCCAGGGAATCGAGAGAATTTCAGGATTCAACCATGCGGTCGCCTGCCCGAACCGTGCGAACATGATACCGACTTGCTGTAGCTTAGCGCCAATGTCGTTGTTGCGGGTGTCGACATCATGCTGAAGCTGAGGGTAGCGATAAACCTTGTAAGACAGTTGCCCCAATTGGTCCTGAAGCTTCATAGCTTTGATCAAATTCTCCGGGCCATCGGCTAGAGTCCCTTTCATTGCACTGATTCGATCCATCATGTGTTGGATACTGTCCTTATCAGCCGACCAGGCATCCCAGTTGGGATAGATATCATTGAAATTCCATTTGTATTTCGCCGGAATGTCGGCGCGGTTCTTCGATTCCGGCATCTTTGCCATTACCGAGCCCACAACGAACACCAGCAGGGCGAGCGGCAGCAAGACACTGACACTCTTTCTGAACTGAGTCAACATGCGTTTCTATCTCCTTAGAATGAATTGGTTTCCTTGCAGAGTACGTCGCCGGAACATCAAAGTTTCCGCCAAGTACGCGCCAATTATATGTGGATTACTCTGATCTGTCAACTCATCATGCTTGAACTGCTTTCAGCCACTGCGGGAAGAATCTCCATCACTCCCCGCCTGGAGCCACGTATCATTTCGTTTGCAGGGGTCGATCTATTGGCATTTCCGCTTCGCCGTCTTGTCGCTGTGGCGCGGATACAATCAAGAGGAAGGATTTCGGATGGGTTTGAATCTGGCACAGAAGGTAATCAGGAATCATCTCGTTAGCGGGCAGATGCAGCCGGGGGAGGAGATCGCCTTAAGGATCGATCAGACTCTCACCCAGGATGCTACCGGCACGATGGTGATGCTTGAGCTGGAGGCGATGAATCTCCCTCGGGTGAAGACGGAGCTATCGGCGCAATATGTCGATCACAACCTGATTCAGGCAGATTTCCGCAATGCCGATGACCACCTCTTCCTGCGTTCCGCCTGCGAGCGCTTTGGCATCTGGTACAGCAGACCCGGCAATGGCGTCAGCCATCCGGTTCACATGGAGCGATTCGGCATTCCCGGCAAGACGCTACTTGGTTCCGACAGCCACACCTGCGCTGCTGGATCACTGGGGATGCTGGCGATGGGCGCCGGCGGCATGGAAGTCGCCATGGCAATGGCAGGAGAACCGTTCTATGTCAAAATGCCGAAGATTTTCGGAATCAAACTTACCGGACAACTCCCGGACTGGGTCAGCGCCAAGGATGTCATTCTCGAAATGCTGCGTCGTCACGGCGTCAGCGGTGGTGTCGGCAAAGTTGTCGAGTATTTTGGGCCGGGGCTCGAGCATTTGACCGCGATGGATCGCCACGTGATTGCCAATATGGGCGCTGAACTGGGCGCAACCAGTTCGATTTTCCCCGCTGACAACGCCGTCAGAAAATTCCTCAAGCAGCAGGGCCGCGAACAAGATTATGTGGAGCTTTTGGCCGACTCCGATTGCGAATACGACGAGCACGATGAAATCGATCTAACTAAGCTGGAACCATTGATCGCCCTGCCGTCAAGTCCCGGAAATGTCGTGAAGGTGCGCGAGGTGGCCGGTCGCGAGGTCTACCAGACCTACATCGGTTCGTCGGCCAATCCCGGCTTGCGCGATTTCGCAGTGCCAGCAATGATGGTCGAGGGGAAGAAGTCACACGACCGCGTCTCATTTGATATCAATCCGACTTCCCGACAAATCGAGGAGAACTTGATGGAATCCGGCCTGCTGCAAAACCTCCTCCGTGCCGGCGCACGTATCCATCAGGCCGGTTGTAACGGCTGTATCGGGATGGGTCAGGCGCCCGCTACCGGCAAGATCAGCCTGCGCACAGTGCCGCGCAACTTCCCGGGGCGTTCCGGAACCAACGAGGATTCGGTTTACCTCTGCAGCCCGGAGACGGCGGCGGCTTCCGCCTTGACCGGGGTGATAACCGACCCGCGCGACCTCAAGATGGACTACCCGAAGTTCGAGGAACCCGAGAAGATCACGATCATAACTGAAACTCTCACCCCGCCGTCGAAGAATGGTCAAAATGTCAAACTGGAAAAAGGCCCCAATATTCACAGCCTGCCAATTTTCGAGGAAATTGCTGATACCATTGAAGCGCCGGTAATCATCAAGACAGGCGATGATATTTCCACCGATACCATCATGCCCGCCGGTGCTCGCGTGCTGCCGTTTCGCAGCAACATTCCTGAGATTTCCAAGTTCACTTTCTACCAGATTGATGGAACCTTCTACGAACGAGCGATGAAGCTGAAGGAGTCATCCGGATCGATCATAGTCGGCGGCAGTAATTATGGTCAGGGCTCCAGCCGCGAGCACGCCGCACTTGCGCCTCGCTACCTCGGTATTCGTGCGGTCATCACCAGGAGTTTTGCCCGCATTCACTGGCAGAATCTGGTCAATTTCGGCATTCTCCCGTTAACATTTGTCGATCCGGCGGACTGGGACAAGGTCGACAAGGATGATGTTTTGGCGATCGAGAACATCCGTAAGTCGATAAGGGAGGGTAAAAAACTGACCGTCACCAACCGCACCAGGAAAAGCGAGTTCGAGGTGCAGCACGCTCTCTCAGAGCGTCAAGTGACAATTATACTTGATGGTGGTTTGATCAACTTCTTCCGGAAGAAATTTGCTGCCCAAAGCTAGTTGCTCACCTACATCTCTATCTCGGCCTGCGACTTTGTCGGCTTGTTTGCAAGACGTTCCGAGATCAGGTGATCAAGCGAGTACTTCCCCGGGCCGAGAAAGATCAGCGACACATAGACGATCGCATAGAGCAGCGCGAATTCCTGTCTGGCCCAGGGATCGTGTATATGGACTATCATCGAAGCCACCAGCATCGTCGTTAGCAGTGGTATCGCCGCCAGGCGCGTCAGGAATCCAAAGAATACTCCGAGCGAACAAAAGAACTCAGCAAATACGGCGAGCGTCAGGCTGGCGGTAGCCCCAATTCCAATTGGATCGGAGAATTTGGCGGCAAAGTCGCCAAAATTCGAGAGCTTGCCGTAACCATGTGATAACAGCATCATCGCGCCGATCATCACCCTCACAATGAGCAGACCAATGTTGGCTGGAGTTCCTTTGATGTGAGATGTATTGACTATTGATCTGAATAATGACGACATGCGATTTCCTCCAAATCCTGATTAACAACCCCGCCAGCTGAGGCAGCGACTGCAGATCGACTCCATTGCCACTTGATCCTACAACATAGAGCTACGTTTACCTGTTCCCATAATCTACTCGCGAGTGTTTTCCAGGTTCGCCCCGGTCGCGAAAAAAACAGCGGCGATCAGTATTGACCGCCGCCGAAATACAGTCAGTGTCGAGCTGAAATCTACTTTTTGGTGTATGGGCCGCCGGTCGTCACGGTGATCTTCAGCGGCGTTCGCAGGGCAAAGACCACGTCGGTTCCGGCACTATGCACGATATCTTTCTTTCCCGAAGCCGCCGCAGCAGCTGTGCCTGCAGCCGCACCCGCGGCTGCACCGATCTCGGTGCCGCCTTTCTTGCCCGTCAGTTTGCCGATAACTCCGCCGACCACAGCACCGCCACCGATAAGACCTACCTCTTTCTTGGTGTGCGAGTCCTTCTTTTCAGAAATCGGGTAGGTATCAATGGTGTACTCTTCACCCTTGCTGTTGGTTATGCTAACAATACTAAACGACAGCTCGGCGGGAGTCTTCAGATGTCCCGACTCCACAACTTTGTTGAGCACTCCCTTGACCTTATCGCCGCGCTGGAACACGGTCTCACCGTCGGCGACGATCGGATCTTTTAGCTCGGCCGTGAAATTCTGTCCGGTGACGTTAATATCGGTGTCAATTGAGTCAACCAGGGTGATCGCAACCAGCGTGCTCTCGGGCAAGCTGACGGTCTTGGTTGGCGGAGGAGTGTAGACTTCCGGTTTCTCCTGCTTTGGCTTCTGCTTGGTGTCGGCAACCTTCTTTTCAGCCGTCTTGCCCTCATCAGCTGGTTTGGATTTGGTATCGTTCGCTGTTGCTCCGGCATCGTTCTGCGTAGTGGTGCCCTCGTCGGCCATTGTCTCAGTATTCTGTGTCTCAGTATTCTGTGTCTCGGTATTCAGGTCATTCTTCGGTACGGCTGACTCGTCTGACGATTGCTTGGAGCAAGCGGCCAGCAGCGCCACGACGAAAATCAGCGTTACCAACAGTCTTAAGTTCTTCATCTGCAGTCTCCTCGATTCTCCTATCCGCAATAATGTTATTTCGATGTTATAAGTGAAAAATCACGAGTCCAGGTACTTCCTTACTGAATCGGTCAGTCAACAGTAAATCTTTATTCGCTTGTTATACGCTGCGCAAGCAGGATTTATCTCGGGCTAAGTCCTTGAGTTTCCACCTGTTACTTTCAGTTGCAGCAATACACAGATACGAAGAAAGCCCCGGTTATTTCGGGGCTCCCTCCAATTCTCCAATTCGAGAGCAGATTCGACGATATATCTCCCCCTACGCGGGTACGCGGATCGTGATCGGCGTGCGCAGATAGAAAGCAGCCTTGGTGCCCGGAGGATGCTCGATATCCTGCTTGCCCGTGGCCGCCGCCGCGGCAGCACCGGCAGCCGCTCCAGCAGCCATGCCGATTTCCGTGCCTCCTTTCTTGCCGGTGATCTTACCGATCGCACCTCCGATTATCGTGCCACCGCCAATCATCCCGACTTCCCTCTTGGTATGCGAGTCCTTCTTCTCGTGAATGGGATAGGCATCGACATCCATCATTTCGCCATCCGGTCCTTCGATTGACACCAGGCTGATCGTCAACTCCGCCGGCGTTTTCAATCGTCCCGATTCCACAACCTGGTCAAGCTTACCAATCACTTTGGCTCCCGTTGCGAAGATGACCTTACCATTTGACATGGTTGGACTGGAGATCTCAGCATTGAATGTCGCCCCCGAGACATCCTTATCTGTATCGACTGAATCAAGCAGCGCGATCTCGATGACTGTGCTCTCAGGTAGAGTCACCGAGCTGTACTGCATCTTCTGCTCTCCTTGCTGTCCTGATTTCTGTTCTGTTTTCGCCCCCTGCTCTGACGAACTGCCTTCTTTAGCAGACCCACCCCCACCGCATGCGGTCAACACAAATGCTGAAACGATCAGCAATGCACTCAGTTTCTTCCAAACCATATTCCCTCCGATTTGTGGTTTCAGTTCAGGTTCCGGGGCCTGATTTGTACGCCGAAGGTGCTTTATCTAAGGTGTATTCTGCAAGACTCTGCGATCGATTTTCCAGCGGCCGGCCAGCTCATCCGCTTTAGCGGCGCCAACCAACTCCTCGGTGATCTGCAAAGCGAAGGTTAACGCGGATCCGGGACCGGTCGCAGTGATAATATTATCGTCTACCGTGACCCTCTCTGCGGTAACGGTTGCTCCGCCCGCCCTTAGTTTGTCATTGAAGCTGGGATCCCCGGTGGCGCGGCGACCGTCAAGAATACCGGCAGCTTCGGCGAGGACATGGCTCGGAGATGCACAGATGGCAGCAATCAACCTGCCTTTACGATCCTGCTTGTGAAGCATCTCCTTCACAGTAACACTTGCGGCCAACGCCTCGGCGTTCCTTCTACCGCCGGGTAGGACGATAACATCGAACTCTCCCTTGGCTTGCTCTAAATTTGTGTGTGTCACCAGCGTTGTTCCATAGGCACCTTTGACGGTGCCATCGCCCAGGCCGGCAATTGTAACATCAACTCCGGCACGGGTAAGCACATCGATCGGCGTGACAGCTTCAATGTCTTCGAAACCGTCTGCCAGGATGACCAGTGCTTTCTTTTTTTCCGCTTTGTTGCCTGCATTCATATTTCCTCCCTCAAGTTTCTATTTAACGGGGAAGCGCAATTATGCAGCAGTTATACGACAATCTGCCTCAGACCCTTTGTCAGGTTCAATCGAAGTTGTGGAAGATTAAAGCTGGATGTTGACTATTCAGTCTCGCAGGCAGGCTCGCCGTCCAGCTCACTGAGACGTCTCCCAGTCGGTCGCGGTTTTGTCTCAAGCCTTTGTCTCGCTTTGGCTTTGGTGATCAGGATAACAGCCGAGATAATTACCAGCGCCGCCACCAAGGCCTGTGCTGAGAGCTGCTCACCAGCCAGCAGCCAACCTAAGAAAACGGCAATCACCGGATTGACGAATGCATACGTCCCCGCCAGTGCCGGGGTGGAAACCCTCAACAGCCAGACATAGCAAACGTATGCGGTACTCCCTACTGTGATCAGGTACAGCACTGCCAGCACCGATTTGAGAGAAAACGCTGCCAGGTTTACCATACTCCACTCCCCTATCAAACCCGCAACCAGCACCAGGGTCACTCCACCGAAGAGCATTTGCAGGGCCACCCCCAGCAGTTTGTAGTTCGGCGACGGCAAATGCCGCGACAATATCGAACCGGTGGCCCAGAACATGGTTGCAAACAGCAGGGCGACGGCGCCAATCATATTCAGCCCTTCATAGTTGCCGAACTCCATTGGGCCAATCAATATCACGATACCGAGGAAGCCCACAGCCAGACCGACAAAAGTGAGTGCGTTCGGACGCATGCCGGAAGGTCGCAGCCAGTCAAACAGTACCAGCCAGAACGGCACCGCCGCAATCATCAGAGCCGTCAACCCGGAGGGCACAAACTGCTCCGCCCAGGTCACCACCCCGGTGCCGCCAACAATCATCAGGATGCCGGGAATTGCGGAGCCACGAACTTCGCTACGAGTGGATTTGGCTTTGCCGCGCCACGCACAAAACGCATAAAGAAGTGACCCACCGAGAATGAAGCGTACGCCGCTACTGAACAGCGGTGGAATCGTCTCGATCGCGAACCGAATCGCCAGGTAAGTCGAACCCCAGATAAGGTAGATGGCCGCGAATCCCATAACGAGCCGCAGTCTGGAGACCTGAGCCTCAGTCATCTATCACGTCCCCGGCTGTTGGCGGCACCGGAAATTTGAGCGTCTCCTTGAATGATTCCAGCACCACGACAGTACGCGTGGAGGTCACAGATGAGACCTTACCGAGCTTCTCGCGCAGGAACCGCCCCAATGCCTCTGTGTTCTTCACTCTTACTTTGACCAGATAACAGTCTTCGCCGGCGATGTTGTGAACTTCAAGAATCTCGGGGATCGCAGCTAATTCTTTTGCCGTCCTGCAGGCACGAACTTCCTCATCGGCCTTGACGAATATGAACGCTACCTGTCCCAGCCCCAGCGCTTGCGGATCTAGCCGTACGCTGTAACCGGTGATCAGCCCACGCTGCACCAGTTTCTTGATCCGTTCCGCCGTCGCTGAGGGAACAATGCCGATTTCTTTGGCGATCTCGGAATTTGGCGTGCGGGCATCTTCTTGCAGGATTTCAATTATTTTCCGGTCAATTTCGTCGATCATTCGAAATATCTCCCAATTGACTAATACTATATTCTGCTAATACGATATATATAAGTATAAAGTTCTGTCAAATTCGTCAATCATAAAATTTATTTCGTGAACTGAATTTAAGCTTAGGCAAATCAGACACCTGCCGCAAACGTAAGTAAAGCGATGGCAAAAACTTAGAGTGAACGAGTTTGATTTCGGAGATAATTCAAGCGCGGCTCAGTTCTGACCGATGAATCACTGTAGAGCGCGGCGCAATGCGGCAGTGCAGATATCGATAGCGCGGAAAAGTTATTATAAGACTTGCCGTTACCATGCGCGGCGTGAGTGGATAGATTGTGAAAATCTGTTACAAGGATGAAGAAATTTGAGTATAATATGTGGGAATGTCAACTTTGATCGGATTGACCCAGGTTCAATTCGATCTTCCACTCACAAACGGAGGGAATAAATGGCTGACTCAAGTGAAGATACCAGGGTACGTGACGCTTTAGAATTGCTCAATAGCGTCGCCAAAGATAAGAAGAGCGAATTACAGAACATGGTGCAGAACAAGTACGGGGATCTCAAGTCGGCAATCGGCAGCTGGGGTGACAAGATCCAGCACGACGCTAATCAGTTCTACCAGAAAGGCCGCGACACGACTACCGCTATGGCCAGCGATCTGGACAAGAGCGTCCATGAAAGTCCCTGGGCGTTTATTGGCGGCGCTGCACTCGGAAGCCTCATCATCGGATATTTGCTCGGTCGTTCGCAGAAGTAAACCGGATTACAGCCGACACTCTAGAATGGATACAGAGCCTGGTCGGACGAAGGCTAAATATCGGCAATTCAAACCGATTTCGAGGCATTAGTGCAGAAATTTGTAAAGCAGTTGCTGCGGATTCTGATCGGCAGGTACGTGGATACTCAACTTGACCTGATCAAGATAGAAGCGGCAACTCAGTACGTAAAATCGGTCGACCACATCCGGCGGATCATCATCGTTCTGGCAGTCAGGCTGTTTTTGATCGTTATCCTCGCTGGAGGCTTGATTCTGCTGCCGCTGGCGCTCTGCTTCTTCATGCCCTGGACCGATCAAACCAGGGCAATTGTCGCGATTTGCTTCGCAGCAGCCTATATTGTCATCCCCCTCATCGCGCTGAAGATTGCACACTCGGAGCGCTTGTGGATGAGACTGTCCCGCGCCAACGAATTAGTGCGCAAGGTAACCAAGTAGGTACACTCCGAGCACGCAATTACCCGCTGCAACCACTCGTTAGGCTGAACACGCAATCAGGGGCACACCAGGTGAAGAGCGAGAAGATTCATGATCTTCCCGCTCAATTACGTAATTATTTCAAGATCAAGATTAGAGACAGGATCGCTCAAAGATTGCCGCCCAGGAAAGGTGCCGAAAAAACCCTTGCTGTCCCGGCGACTTTGTCGCTTTTTCGCTTTGATCTAAGATAGACATTTATAATCGCCAATTGAGTCTCATAATTCGGCTCTAAGCGACCCAGCAGCCATGGAGGAAGCGTATGCCCCGGTCAAGCAAACCAAAGCAGGCAGCCACTAAATCACGCAAACGATCAACTGCGAAACGAGGCTCGACAAAGAAACGCGCTGCGAAGGTGAAAGTTAAGTCAAGTAAAACCAATCCTGCCAAAGTCGCCGCCGGATCGATCTCCTCTCTCCTCCATGAAAATCGACTGTTCCCGCCACCGAAAGAATTCAGCAAAACCGCCCTTATCGGATCGGCCAGCAAGCTGCAGGCACTGCAGCGTAAAGCTGCCAGGGATCCGGTAAAATTCTGGGAGGAACAAGCCAGAGAACTGGTCTGGTTCAAACCGTGGCGGGAAGCACTGAAGTGGAAACATCCTCATGCCAAATGGTTCGTTGGCGGCAAGATCAATGCCTCCTACAATTGCCTCGACCGCCATATGGATACCTGGCGTCGCAACAAAGCCGCCCTGATCTGGGAAAGCGAGCAGGGCGAGGTCAAGACACTCACCTATCAGGCGTTGCTGTCACAAGTATGCAAGTTTGCTAATGTGCTCAAGTCGCTGGGCATCAAGAAAGGTGATGTTGTCGCTATCTACATGGGGATGATCCCCGAGGCCGTCATCGCGATGCTCTCCTGTGCCCGTATCGGCGCAACCCACAACGTTGTTTTCGGCGGTTTTTCCTCCGAGGCGCTACAGGAACGTATCAACGACTCCGCCGCCAAAGCGGTCATAACTCAGGACGGCGCCTATCGGCGCGGGCAGGTAATTCGACTCAAAGATGCAGTCGATGAAGCACTCAAGAATGCTCCTACTGTCGAAAACGTTATCGTCTACAAGCGGGCAAATATGGAAGTCAATATGGAGGTGGGGCGTGACCACTGGTGGCATGAGCGCATGGAAATTCCCTCGACTCCCTGCGAGGCTGTGCCGCTTGATAGTGAACATCCACTCTACATCCTCTATACCTCCGGCTCGACCGCAAAGCCGAAAGGTATCCTTCATACGACCGGCGGGTACATGACTCAGGTCGCTTATACCACGAAGCTGGTATTCGACCTTCGCGACAAAGATCTCTATTTCTGTATGGCCGATATCGGCTGGGTCACCGGACACAGCTACGTTGTCTATGGACCCCTGGCCAATGGTGTTTCGGTCTTCATGTATGAAGGTGCCCCCAACTACCCTGCTCCCGACCGTCCGTGGGCGATGATCGAAAAGCACCGCATAAATGTCTTCTACACGGCCCCTACCGCCATACGCGGTTTTATGCGGTCAGGCGAGCAGCACCCGGCGCAGCACGATCTTTCCTCACTGCGCTTGCTGGGCTCGGTGGGCGAACCTATCAATCCCGAGGCGTGGATGTGGTACCACACGCTAATTGGCGGCAGAAGCTGTCCCATTGTTGATACCTGGTGGCAAACTGAAACGGGATCGATCATGATCTCGCCGGTGCCGGGCGCCACCAAGCTCAAACCCGGCTCCTGCACGATGCCCTTGCCCGGCATTATGGCAGATGTAGTGCGCAAGGACGGCACCAGCTGCAACGCCAATGAGGGTGGATTGCTGGTTATCAAACACCCCTGGCCGGCGATGTTGCGCACGATTTATGGTGATGACAAGCGCTACAAAGAGACCTACTGGAAAGATTTCCCGCCGACCTCTGACAGACCCGGCTACTATCTCGCTGGTGATGGCGCTCGCAAAGATAAAGACGGCTACTTCTGGGTGATGGGCCGCATCGATGACGTGGTCAACATCAGCGGCCACAGATTGGGCACCGCAGAGGTCGAAAGCGCACTCGTCTCTCACAAGACGGTTGCGGAAGCGGCTGTTGTCGCCCGCCCGGATGAGCTGAAAGGCGCTGCCCTGGTCGCATTTGTGACACTTAAGAGCAAAGTCGGAAAAGAGCAGTCATTCCTCGAAGAACTCAAGCGCACCCTCCGCGAACATGTCATGAAAGAAATCGGGCACATCGCCAAAATCGACGAGATTCGTTTTGCTGACGCTCTCCCCAAAACCCGATCCGGCAAAATCATGCGCCGCCTGCTGCGCGAAATAGCGCAAGGCGAGCAAATCACCGGCGATACAACAACGCTGGAGGACTTTTCAATTCTGGAGAAATTGCGCGAAGATGAAGAGTAGCCGCTGAGGATCCTAGGTCTCACCCAGGTAGCGCAGGCCTTTCGGCGCGAGCAGCTTCTCGGAAGCGAAGGTGTTGAAGTAGAGCCGAACCGGTTGTTCGAGATCATCGTATTGGATCAGGTAGACGTCAAGCACCCCCTGCCCTGATCCTAATAAGCCCGGATTGCTTTCAAAGGGACAACAAGTGCCCTGCCGCGAGTATGAAATCGGGTTGTCTCCCGGATCAAGAAGGGCATTCAGGTAGCGATAGATAGCAAGACCGCCATTGGGGAAACCACCGCCTATTTTGATCGGGTTCTCGAAAGAGTAACCGTAGGTCGAATCGGCTGAAACTGCGTCAAGTTGTGTGTACGGCGGCGCGCCTGATTGCCGATAAAACTGCTGCGGGGTGCCGGTGACATCGGGCAATTCCGGCGACGCGGCCCGCACCGGAGACGTCAAAACCGGGTTGGTAGTGGTATCAGCCGCGACAGTCGTGGAACTACTGTCAACTTCCCGTGAGACGAAGCAGCCGCTAGAACAGACGGCGGCCACGATCACGAACATAGCCAACAGTATGCTACTTGCTCGGACTGATTCCCTTACGTTTTGCACCGGTGAAACCGACATGATTATCCTCCCTGAACAAGATAATCCATCTAGTATAAAAGACGAGAAGAAGTTCCATTCTGTGAAACCGGAGTCGCTCAATATTAGGCACTTTGCCAATGATGGAGTTTTTGTATTGACCATAGCACAATTTTCTGCTTTATTTTTAGGCTAAACGTCTCGCACCAGGCGTTTAATACTCTCGACCGTCTGGTAAGACATAATTCACGGATACCTGTACTATGTTTCGCTTGACTAGCCCGCATAGCGGTGGAAGATATAATTGGAGACTCACTCCCGGAAGTTACGTGGCCGGCCGTGACCCCCAGGTTGATCTGGTCGTCAACGACTCAACGGTTTCACGTCGTCATGCGCGTTTTGTCGTCATCGACGCGAATACTGTGCGTCTTACCGATCTGGGCAGCCTGAACGGAACGCAGGTCAACGACAACAAGGTCGCCGACACAATTGAGGTCAAAGCGGGCGACACTATTTCTCTCGGTAACGTAGGCTTCGTTCTGTTGCATGAGGATTTGGCGCCAACCCGACCGAGCTCGTCACCGCCGGTGTCCATTATCCAGACTCCCAGTGAGCACACATCTATCTCCGCGATTCCGCTTGAGGAGGCCCTTGCGCCACCGGTACAGCAGGATCAATCAAGTCAGAAAGTGTTTCGGGCCATTTCTGACATGGCTAAAATGCTGATCCTGCCGCAATCCCTGAACGAGATGTTTGATGAAGCACTCAAACTGCTGCAGCAGATTGTAAGCCTGGAACGCTGCGCAATTCTGCTTACCAAGGAGGGTCGCGAAGATGTCGAGCTGATGAGCTATCGCGTCTGCGAAGGTAATGGCACTTCAGATCAAAACTTCAGCATGTCATCTACCATCCTGAGCGAAGTGTTGCGAAAGAAGAATGCCGTTTTCTTCAGCGATCTGATTTCGGACGAACGGTTCGCCCAACAGGAATCTATCGTCGTTCAGGGGATTCGTTCGGCGATGGTCGTGCCGATGACCGATGAGGACCGAGTAATTGGGGTTCTCTACATCGACACCACAGATCCCGATCATCGTTACAACGAGGAAACCCTTAAGGTAGCGGCGACGTTCGGAAATATTCTGGCCGCCAAGATCACGAATCACAACCTTCTCAAGGAGCGGCAGGAAAAAGAACAACTTGAAGCCGAGTTGTCGATCGCGTCACAAATTCAAACCGGGCTGATGCCCAAGGCGCTGCCACAGGTTGACGGTTATAGTTTTCATGCTTATCAGATGCAGTGCAAAATGGTGGGTGGGGATTTGTACGACGTCGCCAAACTGGATGACGGTCGGATCCTGTTTCTGCTGGCAGACGTATCGGGCAAGGGAATGGGCGCGGCGCTGCTGGCATCAAACATTCTCTCCGCGCTAAGAATTCTGCGAGGCAACCAGAATTTCGCAATTTTGGATGCAGTTAAGAGAATTTCATCGCAGCTGCATCATTCAAGTCGATCGGGCGATTTCGCCACCGTTTTTGCAGGTGTGCTTGATCCATCGAACAATAAGGTGAATTTCGTAAATGCCGGGCACAACCCCCCGCTGCTGGTGCGCACAGACGGCACCTTGAAGCATCTTGATCCCACCGGAATACCAATCGGTATTTTCGAAGACTTCGATTGGCAGGAAGAATCTGTCGAGTTGGCTCCCGATGACAAAATCGTCATCTTCACCGACGGCATCACTGAAGCCACTGATTCAGCGGGAGAACTCTATGACGATCCCCGCATGGAAGCTTTCGTCAAAAGCAACTGCACCCTGGCGGTGGACGAGCTGGCCGAGAAGCTGTTGGCCGACGTCAACCGCTTCGTAGGTGACGCGCCGCGTTCAGACGATATGACAATGATCCTGCTTGAGCGAAAGAGCTAATCCACTTTCAGGAATTTGATCGTCAGGGGATACTTGAAATCTTCGCCATTGTTGACTTTCACTCCGGCAATGATGACCAGTATCAGCATTGTCAAAGCTAATAGCGGCAGCAGAATAAGTCCGATCACAAGAATTATCAGAAACGCCGCTACCACCATGTAAATAGTCCAACTGATTTGGAAATTCAGGGACATACGCCCCTGCCGGTCGACCTGCGGCGAATCATCTTTCTTGATCAACCACACAATCAACGGACCCAGCACATTGCCGAACGGGAAGACAAAACCAATCAGGGCGGCCAGATGACATAGCATCGACCAGGTTCTGACGTCTTTTTCGCTCATCGGATTAGTTTCTGGCATTACGACCTCGTTTCCTTGAAAGTATGAACGAAGAAAAATAACATTCTTACAAATCAAGCGGCAAGCACAGATAACGCTCGCCGCTCTGACAGGACTTCAATTGTCGCTACTTGGCTCCGAAACGCGGCTAGCCCTCGATCATTTCGACATTGGCGCGTGGAATGACAACTTCCTCCTCGCCATCTTCAAACTTAACCTTTAGTACACGCGCCATCGACTCAGAGTCGAGTTTTTGTAGCGGCGAGGGCAATTCTGTGACTTTGCCGATCTTGCCGAAGTATGGCGCACGGATAACCCGGATGTATGAACCTATTTCCAGGCCGATATCAGTGGACTGTTTGGCAGCAGTACCACTGCGAATGTCATCGGGTATCGGAATGATAACCTCGGGGCGAATGACCCCCGCACGAATCTGGGTGGCGCCGTTGATGCAAGCCATTTTGCCTTCATTGGATCTTAGCAGATCGAAAGTCTTCTTCGCCATCATGATCTCGCCGAATCCTTCGGTCACTACCAGCGTCACGCCCAGATCCTCCGAACCCGTGATCGCAACACCGATATCATAGCCAAGGAAGTCACGGAGGTCTTTGTCAGAGAAACCGCCGCAAACGATGCCGGCAGCCCCGACCGAGATTGCCTTCTTGACGGCATCGGCAGTGACAAATGAACCACCGACGATTACTTTATCTTTGCTTGCCTCATCGATCAGTTCCGGCGTTAGCCTGGTGTCGCGATCAGCAACGACGATCTTCAGCTCGCCGTGCGTTTCGCCACCGATTCCGAAAATGCCCTGCACAAACGCGCCCCAGCTTCTCACCACCACACCTTCAGCCTCGATAACCTCAACTACCTCACCGTCGAGATAGGCTTTGACTTCTACCGGAAGCGGCTCGCCGCGAAGCAGTACCTGCCCGGTGACACTGGAAATCGTTTCCACCGTTCCGGTCAACTTGGCCTTGACCTCCGACTTGAACAACCCAAAAAACGATTTGCTTCGCCCGATCACCTCACCCTGGGTGATCTCCTCCCCCTCCTTCTTCAGCATATAGGTGTTGATCTCATCCGGCAGGATACCCAGCACGTTGGCCACGTTCATTGTCTCAACCGGCCCCGGCAGCAGCGTGCGCGCCACCACGTCGTCAGGCTTAACCTTGTCGCCTTGTTTGACCAGGACATCACCCTTAAGCGGCAGGATGCGCCGTTTGCTAATCAGTTCTTTGCTTGAGACTTTTAGTCCCGGTGTATATGTGTGTGCCATTTACTCCTCACCCAATATTCGATCAATGTCCCAAATGGCGCGACTTCGATTTCTACTCACGCTCCAACGCTTCCTTTGGGTATATATCCAATTCTGTCATCCACTCGATTAACTTGCTCACTCGTTTGGCATCATCGGTAGGAAGATGGAAAGGCCGGCCGCGACCATCAAGGATAATTCCAACCACTCCACCGGAAAGATTACGCTCAATGCTCTTTCCGGAACCCTCACCCAGATCGAGCTTGCCGGCGGGATCAAGCTTGGCTCTGGCTTTGAGCGGCAGATTGGTGGATTCGTCGAATCCCAGCTCGAACGATTTCATCTCTCCATACATCAACTTGCCTTCCTCTTTGCGGCCATCCGGGAATTCAATGCTGTAGGAGAGCATCTCCTTGCCCTCTTTGGCATCCCCGGCGGGCGCCACACAGGTGCCGAGATGAATCAGGCAATCCTTGTTGAAAACTTCAGTTGCGGCCTGCTGATGAACCGTTGAAAGAACACCCAGCTGCGGCATCATAAAGATCGAATCGACCGCAAGGCGGGTAATACCCTCCGGCAGGAATGCATCAATCATCATCAGCGCTGACTGCTGCCGGCGCGGTGCATGCGACAACACCCCGCCTGAACCGATCAACATGTTGAGGGTCATCAGGTTCACCAGCGTCTCACCAGAGGATTTCTGCTCGAAGGCATCCGCGATCGTGCGCTGCTGCTGCACGCCTTTGAGCACGGTGGCGAAGCTCTTGTGCTGCTCGAAAGCAAGGCGGAGCGCTTCCTTGGCGATTGCCTGCTCGAATACCAGTTCCTGCATCGACTGCGGGATGGTCGTCGGGCGTATCATTTTATTCTTCACGCGGTTGCGCAGGTCACGCTCATCCATATGGAACGGCACCCAGCGCATGACGTTATCGAGTCCGGCTTCCGCAAAAACGTTGGAAACCGAATAACTCATACCGAGATTCGCCGAGACTGTACGATTGAAAACACCCTGGAACACCGAGAAAACGTCAGTGGTCGCGCCGCCGATATCGACGCCCACCACCTCAATATCTTCGATTTCGGAAATTGTCTTGATAATCAGCCCTACGGCGCCCGGGGTCGGCATAATCGGCGCATCGGTCCAGGTCATTAGCTTTTTATATCCCGGCGCCTGCGCCATCACATGTTCAAGGAACAAATCGTGGATTGCCTCACGCGCCGGCAGTAGATTCTCGCGTTCAAGCACGGGCCGCAGGTTTTCAACCGTTTTCAGGTCGACCTTATGGGCCAAAGTCTCGCCAACCGCCTCGCGGGCATCCTTATTTCCCGCGTAAATCACTGGCAGCTGGTAAGATGAGCCCAGTCGCGGCCTGGGATCTGCGGCCGAGATCAACTCGGCTATCTCAACTACGTGAGTCGTGGTGCCGCCGTCGATTCCGCCCGAAAGCAGAATCATATCGGGGCGGAGATGACGAATTCGTTCGATCTGCTGATATGGCTGTCTCTTGTCGTTTGAAGCTATTACATCCATGACGATAGCACCTGCGCCCAGAGCCGCACGCTCCGCGGATTCCGCCGTCATCGATCGCACTACTCCCGCAACCATCATCTGAAGCCCGCCACCGGCTGAGGATGTCGAAATATAAACGTCCGTTCCTACTTTGTCGCCGCTTTTGGACCGGGGTGAGATGATCCGATGGTTCTCATCGAGCAGTTTTCGGCCGGAGAGTTCTTCAACTTCCTGGACAGCATTGAGCACGCCCATGGTGACATCCTCAAAGGGAGCTTCGACTGTTGTGGGAGCTTCACCGCGCACCATCAGGCGATACTGGCCATTCGTTTTCTCAATGAGAATCGCCTTGGTGGTCGTTGAACCGCAATCGGTTGCGAGGATAACCTCTATGTCCTCCGGTTTGATCTCGACGTTGGACTCAACCTTGGAATCAGCACTTGTATCAGCCATACAGCAAGTATCCTCTATCGTTAACTGTTACTATCGAAGTTGCTGCCGGTGACCCTCCCGGCGGTTCAAAACCTGCAAACTCGATCATCGAGAGACATCGATTATAACATTCCCACCCCCCCTTGTCAACGCCATCCTCACCCACCGGCAAACATCTGCGCTAACCCTATAAAAAGCGCTTGACAGCGCCATTTAGCTGGGTACCTTATAGTTGGTAGGTCAGAGGTCTTCTCTACAACCAAGTAACGAATAAGAAACGAAAACCGAATTTTGAGAGCTGAAAATCTGCCACGGCTTTAGTTGCCGTGCGTACTGACCAGCGATCAGAGACAAACAGAAAAAGTTTTTCGAAGACTTTAACCCGCAGGAGGTTGTGCCTATGAGTTAACGCCGTCTGATGTCCTCCAGACGGAAAAACTTGGGAGGAGTTTTTTGTACTGCACTTTAACGAAATGGAAAGGTGAGACCATGTACCGATGTAGAATGACACTGAGGGTTCTCATCACCCTCATTGCAGTGCTCGCACTTTGTACTTCTCTTGCTCTCGCTAAAGAGGGCAAGAAAACTGAGATTTCAGTCCACAAAGTTCAGTTCCAAAATGGGCCGAACTGGGATCTGAAACAGCAAATGAATCAAGATCAGGGAGCGACTGGTGGAACCTTCTATGAAGGTGAAGCCTCCAAGATTGCTCCACACCGACTTGACGGACAGCCGCAACGTGGGCGTTCGTATTCTTCAGTTTATCTGTCTGAAGATTTCGAGGGTACTGTACCTCCAGGCGGCTGGGGGTCTGTAGTCAACGATGCGGGCTTCACTTGGCAAATAGGGACCTTAGACCCTTATTCCGGCCTTCAGTATGCGGACATCCTCTATGATTCTACTTTGGCCACTCAGGATGAATGGCTGGTTACACCGTCGATGGACTTCAGCGCAGCCACCACTGACCTGCGCCTCGACTTCTATTGGTTTGCAAGTTATTACTGGGCCGTAAGCCCGTACGATAACTACAATCTTGAAGTCTGGGTCTCTACTGACGGCGGTGCGACCTTTACCGACAAGATCTGGGATGAAAACAGCGAAGGGGTCTTCAGCAATTATACTTATTACAATAAAGTCCTCGATTTGAGCACTTACGCCGGGCAGAGCAGCGTTGCCATCGGATTCCGCTATAACGGTTCCGACGGCGCCGAAGCTGCTATTGACCTGGTTACCGTCACCGACGATCCGCCGCCGGTTGGCCGTTGCTGCTTTGCCAGTGGAACCTCATGCAGCGACCTGAGCGAAGCAGACTGTTTTGGCTCCGGTGGTGAAAGCTGGGATGAGGGCCTCACTTGCGCCGGCGATCCGTGTCCCGTTGCCCAGCAGGGCGACAACTGCTCGGATCCGTTGCTGATCAGCCTCCCTTCCGAACTTCCTTATCTTGATAAGGATCAATATACCTGTGGCCGTACTAACGACTACGATGCTACCTGCCTGGGTCTCTATGACGGTGGTGAGGACATTGTTTACAAAATCAGTGTGGCCTCTGAAGTTACCGTCGACATCACTCTTGACCCACAGGGCACAACCTACACGGGCTTCGCGATTGATGATGCGACGTGCCCGCTTGATGCCGCCACTTGTGTCGCGCAGGCGACCAATTCAGGTTCCACACCTTACAGTATCACCAGCCTGACTCTCAGTCCTGGTGATTATTTCCTGATGGTCGATACCTGGCCGTCTCCGGATTGTATCCCGGCGTTCGATCTGACGATCAACGAAGCGGCTCCTCCGACTCCGGGTGACAACTGCGCGGCTCCCTTTGCGCTGACTCTCGGTTCTGGGGACCTGCCGTATACCGAGTCGGGCCTCTATAACTGTGGCCGTGGCGACAACTACAATGCCACCTGCCTGGGATCGTACGACGGCGGCGAAGACTTCGTGATGGAGTTGACCCTCACCGACGACGTGATGCTTGACATCACCCTCGATCCGAAGGGTACTACATGGAGTGGCTTTGCTCTTGACGATGTCTGCCCGCTTGACGCCGGCTCAGGCGACTGCATTGGCGTGGTAACGAGTTCTTCCGGCGATCCGAAGACGATGTATGGAGTCTCTCTCACAGCCGGTACTTACTACATCATGGTAGATACGTATCCGACCCCGACGTGTATTCCTGACTTCGACTTGACGTTCGCAATTGCGGCTCCTCCGCCGGACAACGACGACTGCGCTAACGCCACGCCGACAGGCGACGTTATCTCGCTTCCGTTCTCGACGGCGGCCGCCTCATTCGACGGCAGCGGTGACTGTCAGACCGCACCAAATGTCTGGTATGACTACACTGCTCCAATCGACGGCGCGGCTAGCTTCAGCCTGTGCGGCTCCAGCTACGACACCAAGATTGCCGTCTACGACGGTTGCGGTGGCACGCTGCTGGCCTGCAATGACGACTTCTGCAGTTTGCAGTCGCAGGCTACCGTTCCGATCACCATGGGCAGCCATTATTGGGTTGAAGTTGGTGGATACAGCAGCACTGTCGGCGACGGAGTACTCACAATCACTTCATTTGTTCCTCCGCCGAACGACAATTGCGAGGATGTGACGCCTGTGACCCTGACTGCCGGGGTTCCGGTTACATTCACCGGTGACAACACCAACGCCACCAACGAGTGCTCATCGCTGCTTGCCTCCGATGGCGAAACCTGGCATGCCTTCGAATTGACCGAGTGTTCCGATGTCACCATCGACTACTGCGGAACCTCGCCGGCATTCGGCAACGCCTGGATTGTTGTGATTACCGGCTGTCCGTGTGACAATCTGGTGTACTACACTGATTTCAACACGACAGATTGTGGTGATGGCAATGTCACTATCAATTTCGCGAGCCTTCCCGCGGGCGTGTACTACTATCCTGTCCTGAAGGATCCGGCCTACGGCGCCGTTGGCCCGTACACGATTCACGTCGTGTCCACACCGGTCACCGACTACTGCGCAGCGGACGGTGGCGGCTACGAATATATTTCGCAGGTCGATTTCCAGACCATCAGCAACGCTTCTGATGAAGACGGCTATGCGGATTATACCAACCTTTCAACTCCGATCGTCAAGGGTCAGAGCATTCCGCTTACAGTCACAAACGGCAGCGCCTATTCGACCGATGTCTGCAACGTTTGGGTTGACTGGAACCAGGATCAGTGCTTTAGTGCCGATGAGCAAGTCGGCTCGAGTTCCGGATACGGTCCCTATAGCTTCGCCGTGTCGCCGCCGATGGACGCTGCCTCCGGCAAGACGAGAATGCGTATCCGTATCTGCGATGGCTCCTTTGATCCCAACACGCCGTGTGGCTCGACGAGCTATGGCGAAGTTGAGGATTATAGCGTCGAGGTTCGCAACGACGAGCCTACGTGTACGATCAACCCGAATCCACAGTATCTGTACTTCCTGTTCGCCGTCGTACCGATCACGAATGAATTCCAGTTCGGTATGTTTGATGATGGCTATACTGCAGCAGATGTGGATATGTCGAGCGTGACCATAAATGGTCACCCGTTAGCCAGTATGACAGTCATGTCTGGTGTTCCCGGATTTATCGGAGACATCGTCTATGGCACGATGACTGCGAATACGTTCATTACAGATTACGGTTCTGCCTTCATCGGAACTACTGACGAAACCTTCGATCTTGAAGGTTCGATGACGGATGCGACACCGTTCAGCATGACGGGCCACTTCAAGTTGGCCGGTAAAATGCCCGGACCGATTGAACGCTACATCGAGCCCTACATTCCGGGCGAGGTCATCCTTCCGGGTGACTTTGACCTGACAGGTACGATTTCGATCGGCGATGCTGTCGCGCTCATCAACTACATCTTCGGTGGCGGTACCTCACCTGAGAACGTCATGATTGGAGATGTTGACTGCTCCGGCGGTGTTTCCATCGGAGACGCTGTTCGTTTGATCAACTACATCTTCGGTGGTGGCGCAGCACCTTGCGCCGCGCAGTAACTGAGATGTAAGACGGCCTTCCAATTCAGGAAGAGCTGTCAAGATCAGTGAATAGAGATAGATGCGGGAGTTTGCTCTTCGAAGGGCAGACTCCCGTGACTATGTGGACTAAGACTAACAACACGATTTAACACCGGATTTGACCTGCAACTCGACTGTTGCTTCTGTGGTATCTGCCCTGCTTAGACAAGACTGGAGTCGTGAGATCACTTACCGAATCCATTCCCGCCAAGCGAGTGAACCTGGATATCAAGAATCAGGTTAATGGTTGCGGCCCCCGGTGTGCTGGTTAGGCATCGCAATTCAAAGGTAGTCCATCAACTACTGTGGCTACCTGCTCACGCTGCTTGGCCAATTTTCCGCGGGAGTATTAAAGAAATGACAAAACTCTATCGATTCGCTCATCCCCACAGGGGGGCTCGGCGAAGCCGCATCCGGGGCACGTGGACCGCTCTCACGCTGGCATTCCTGGCGGTGCTGTTGCTTGTTTTGCCTGACCAATCTGTTGCTCAGCTGAGCAACGGCGGGCAACCGAAAAGCTTCAGCGCATCTGTCAGGAGTCAGGTGCAGGTTGTGCAAATGCCTGGAGTCGATGTGGAAGCGCTCAAGGCTGAGGACGCCCGGCAAAGCAAGGATGTTCCCTTCCGCTTTGGCGCTCCATTCGACGTAGATTATTCACTTACCAATTCGGGAACCTGGGATAACCTCCCTGACGGCGGTCGCCTCTGGCGCCTGAGCATCTACTCGCCAGGTGCCTACTCGATCAATCTGCTCTATTCTGACTATGAACTTCCTCAGGGAGCAGAGCTGTTCGTGTATAATCGTAATCACGACATGGTTATTGGCGCGTTTACATCTCGAAACAACAAATCCCATCACAAGATGGCTACCGGCCTGGTTAAAGGCGACTTTGTAACGGTCGAATACTACGAACCTGCCAAAGTTGCGTATGAAGGCCGGTTGACTATTTCGCGAGTCGTACATGCGTACCGCAACTTGTTCAATCCTGATGTCGCCAAGGATGTTCTCGATTTCGGCGAATCAGGCGCATGTAACAACAACGTGATCTGCCCCGAGGGCGATCCGTGGCGCCAGGAAATCCGTTCGGTTGCCATGATCCTCACCGGCGGCGGTTTCCGCCTCTGTACCGGTTCCATGGTTAACAACGTACGCCAGGACCAGACACCGTATTTCCTTACGGCCAATCACTGTCTGGGTGGTTCTGACACCTGGATATTCATGTTCAAGTATGAAAGCCCGACCTGTACCCCAAGTCAGGACGGCCCAACCTATATGACTGTTCAGGGTTCGACCCTGCTGGCTAGTTCGTCAAATTCAGATTTCGGGTTGTTGCTGCTCAACGAGACTCCGCCTGATTCCTTCAATATCTATTACAATGGCTGGAATGCGGTGAACACGGCGTCAGACTCTGCTGTGGCAATCCATCACCCCTCTGCAGACGTAAAGAAGATAACCTTCGACTATGATGCTTACACTTCGACGGATTACCTTGGTACGACAGTTGACCCGAACGCCACGCATTGGCGCATCACTCAATGGGAGGACGGAACCACTGAGCCGGGCTCTTCGGGTTCTCCGCTGTTTGACAAGTATCATCATGTGATCGGTCAGCTACACGGCGGCTATGCTTCCTGCTCGAGTATTACCTCTGACTACTACGGCAAGTTCGCCATGTCCTGGAATGCGGGGAGCACTCCCTCTACCCGGATAAAAGACTGGCTCGATCCAGACAACACCGGCACAATGGTCTTAGACGGCTACGATCCGTTTGCCGGCGCGGTAATTACGACTACGCCGCTGGGGGATACCAAAGACTCGCTCAATCCTTATGAAGTATTGGCGACGATCGAATCCGACACCACACTCTGGGCTGACTCGCTTTTCCTCTATTGGAGAACGTCCATCACCTATACCCAGGTCATCCTTCAGCCCACCGGAAATCAGGACGAGTACAACGGCTTTATCCCGGCACAGTCGCCCGGTACTACCGTCGAGTACTACCTGGAAGCCCATGCGATGGGTGGCGATGCGGATACGACTGATGTCTTCAGTTTCCGCGTAATCGACTACGCCGTGAAACTCGACCCCGCATCGGCATCTAATTCCGGAGCGGTGGGGGATACCATTTGGTATGACTTCACCGTCACCAATGACGGCGTGTACAATGACGATTATTCGCTTTCATTGACCGGGGATATATGGCCGACCGTGATCTACGATGCGGCTGGAACCTCGGTGATTTCATCGACAGGCACTCTTACACCTGATGCGACCTTCGACTTCAAAGTGCGTGTAATTGTTCCCAACAGTGTCTATGGTCAAACCGATATGTCGACGCTTACCGCACAATCAAGTGCGGACGGTTCGACTTCTGCCAGTAGCTCGATTCAATCGATTTCTGCCGGCCAACCTCTCAACTTGCCCTTTGAGGAGACATTCCCTCTGACCAGTTTCAATGCTGCGAATTGGGTTATCACTTCGGGTACAACTATTGATGATGTCGGATTGAATGAGCCGAGTGCACCCTATTCCGCCAGGTTCAATGGCTCGCCCGACGGAGGTGATACGCTTGTTTCCCAGGCTGTCAACCTTGAAGTCACATCAGGAGTCAATCTCTCATACTACTATGAACAGACCGGTGGTGGAGAGTCGCCGGATGCCGGTGATGATCTGATTATTGAATACTTCAATGATCAGGGTCAATGGGTGGAATTGAATCGCCACCTGGGAGCGGATGCCGATATGACCCAGTATCAGCTGGTAACTATCGGACTTCCCGCTGACGCTTACCATTCAGCTTTCCGGCTGAGATTCCGCAACACGGCCACCACGGGTGTCAATGACGACTGGTTTGTCGATGACATTCGGCTTGATTACGGGCCTGAGATAGCGGTTGACCCGGGCAGCTTTAACGTCACGCTGTCACCAAATGACTCAACGACCGGCGCGATGGTCATCGCCAATAATGGTCCGGGCGGCTTGAACTATACTCTGTCGTTCATACCCGACCTGAGCAAGGATGCCACCGCTACCCTGTTCCAGCAGTTGCAGGCATCCGGCCGCGTCAATCCGGCGACATATGATCTGGTCGAGGATGGACAGGCACCACCTGACTTTAATCTGCCGAAAGGCGCCAACGATACGTTCCGTGGACCGGAGGTAGTCTATAACGCCGGCGGGCCGGACAGCTATGGCTACTACTGGCTGGACTCTGATGAGTCCGGAGGTCCCACCTATGGTTGGATTGATATAAGTACGACCGGGACCGATATCACCTCAGGGTTGACCGATGATAATTCCATTGGGCCATATCCTATCGGGTTCGGATTCCCGTACTACGATCAGGTCTATACGGAATTCTATGTTTCTTCGAACGGTTTCATCGGTTTTGGCCCGTCGACGAATTACAGCGAGTACAACAATACGTCGATGCCGGATCCGAGTGACCCGAACAATATCGTCGCCTGGTGTTGGGACGACCTGAATATACTGGACGCTGACAATCCCGGTGGGCAAGTGCTGTACCAGGTTGTCGGCGGTGATCTGGTAATCTCATTCCTTAATTACCCTGAATACGATAACAGCACGAATCCGGGTGATGTGATTACTGCCCAGATAATTCTCAGCCCCAACGGTAATATCCGACTTCAGTATCAGGCGATGGGAGCAGGCTTCGACCTGACCGGCAACACCATCGGCATTGAAAACGTTGACGGCTCGATTGGTCTGCAGGTATCACAGAATACCAGCTACATTCACCCGAATCTGGCAGTGGTCTTCGTCAAGCCGACACAATGGATCGAATTCTCATGGCTTGTCGGCGCTGTTGCGTCGGGTGAGGCTGACACCGTGGGAATGCTTTTCACCAGTGCCGAAGTAGACACCGGAGTTCATAAGGCGAACATCATTGTCAGTTCTAATGATCCGCGCCCGGGCTACACGGAGTTGACCCTGCCTGCCAAGATGACGGTACTGTCAGGGCCTCCTCCATACGTGTGCGGAGATGCCAATGGCGATGATGCGGTGGCAATATCCGATGTCGTCTACATAATTACTTACATCTTTGGAGGCGGACCGGCTCCTGATCCACTGGAATCCGCAGACGCCAATTGCGATGGATCGATTTCCGTCGCCGACGGTGTTTATGTGATCAACTACATCTTTGGTGGTGGACCAGTGCCGTGCGCGAGTTGTAAGTAGCTGCTCTGCAGTTTCAAGAGACTAGTACTTTCGCTTTGCCGTTCAAGGCAAATCGATAGAGTGAGACCCCTGCGCGAATTCATTTATTTGCGCAGGGGTCCTCTATTTGAAGTCAAAGACATCAATGTCGCTTTCACGGCGGTATCGTTAGCCTGTGGGAGGATGGAATTGGGGAAAGGTCTGAAGCTTCGATATTTTCTGGATACTATCTAGATATTGTCCTAGATATTGTCGTCGGCCCAGGTTATCAGACGAAATTCATGGGGTAGCACCAGGTCGCGTTTGCTGGGGATTACGCGCACCGAATAGCCCAGGCGGCCGCTCACGCTCATCGGGGCTTCACAGCGATAGAGCAACACACCTTTCTGGCCACTTTCGCCCGCCGTCATTTCGTACGATCGAGCATCGGCAATTTCACCGCGCTGCGACAAGCGTCCGACATATAGCTCTACCCGGATGTCGCTCGGCTCAAATTCGCCGACAAATACCTTCGCTTCGACTGATACCGTCTCATCAACCTTGATTTTTCCACGGGTTTCGCTTTTAACGTCGATGATCCTGATGTCCGACCATTTATCTACCAATCTTTTGTGCCAGGCGGTAAGCTGTTTCAGCTTGGTGAAGTCATCTTGTTGAAGCTCATCGTAGTGCCGCAATCCCTCAATGTAGAATTTGTCGGCGTACTGCTGTACCATCCGATTTGAGTTGAATTGCGGGCTTAGCTTGCGGATAGAAGCTTTCATCTTCTCTACCCACTGTCGGGGAATGCCGTCCTCGCGGCGATCGTAAAAAGTGGGAGCTACTTCTTTTTCCAGCAGGTCGTACAGCGCGTTCGCTTCAACTTCATCCTGATAATCAAGATTATCGTACTCCTCGCCCGAGCCGATCGCCCAGCCAACGTCAGGGCTATACCCTTCGCACCACCAGCCATCAAGAATACTTAGATTGAGGGCTCCGTTGAAAACTGCCTTCATGCCTGAGGTTCCCGACGCTTCCAGTGGCCGGCGCGGCGTGTTGAGCCACACGTCTACCCCCTGGACAAGATAACGTGCAGTCGAAGTGTCATAGTTCTCGATGAAAACGATCTTATCGCGCAATTCCGGATCACGTGCTGCATGAACGATCGACTTGATCAACTCCTTGCCCAGGTTGTCACGAGGGTGGGCCTTGCCTGCGTAGATGATCTGAATGGGCCGTTCGGAGCGGTTGATGATCGCTTTCAATCTGCGAATGTCGTGGAAAAGCAGGCTGCCGCGTTTATAGGCGGCAAAACGACGCGCAAAACCGATGGTCAGATACTCCGGATTCAGTACTTCCGAGATCCTCTTTATCTCGCCCGGCGTCGCCCCACGTCTTTGGTACTGAGCTTTCAACTGCCGGCGCACATAGGCGATCAGCTTCTCTCGACGAGTCTCGTGTGCTTTCCAAAGTTCGTTATCAAGGATATCCTCGACGCTTTCCCAGACTTTGTGATTGGCAGGTTCCTTCATCCATTCCAAGCCGAGGTAGCGGTTATAGAGCTGTGCCAGATCTGTCGCTATCCATGAGGCTGCGTGCACACCATTTGTTACATAGTCGATCGGAATTTCATCGTCGGGTACGTCCGGCCATGACAGTTGCCACATTCGCCGCGACACTTGTGAGTGAAGCTGGCTGACACCGTTGATGAACGATGAGAAATTCATCGCCAGATACGCCATATTGAATTCGCCGGAGCCCGAGTGCGAATTTTGGTGCCCCAGCGCGAAGAACTCGGCAGCCGAAAGACCCAGTGCCTGGTAGTGAGTTCTCAGGTACTTATCCACTAACTCGCGCGGAAACCTGTCGATCCCGGCCGGTACGGGAGTATGGGTAGTAAAAACAGAACTCTGTTTCACCAGCAGCGACGCTTCGCTAAAGGAAAGACCGTTTTCTTCCATGCGGCGGCGTACGCGCGCCAGACCGAGGAAGGCCGAATGACCTTCGTTCATATGATACACCGAGGGCGACAGCTGCAGAGCCTCCAGGGCTCGAACACCGCCGATGCCCAGCATCAGTTCCTGCTTGATTCGCATCTCCTGATCACCGCCGTAAAGTTCACTCGTGATCGCCCGGTCTTCGGCTTCATTTTGCAGCAAGTTGGTGTCGAGGAGATAGAGCGGAACGCGGCCAACCTGTAGTCTCCAGATGCGGGCCGCAACATTTCTGCTGGGGAATTCAACTCTTACCGTAAGCGGGTTTCCATCCTCCCCCAGTACGTCAAGGAGCGGCAGCTGAGAGAAATCAAGCTCGGGATAATATTCCTGCTGCCAGCCGTCCGGATTAAGATACTGCTGGAAGTAGCCGCGCTGGTAAAGCAGGCCTACACCAACAAGCGGAAGTCCCAGGTCACTGGCTGATTTGAGATGATCTCCGGCGAGCACTCCAAGACCACCGGAGTAGATTGGCAGGCACTCAGTTAGGCCGAACTCCGCCGAGAAGTAGGCGATCTGCGGCGTGTCCGTTTTGAAGTGTTTCGTTGAGAACCAGGTTTCGCTTTTCAGGTATACTTCCAGATCGCGATGAACCCGTTCGAGCTGAGCTATAAACGACGAATCGCGCTCCAACTTCTGCAGGCGCTCCTGAGAAATCAGGGCCAGCACTCGTGTGGGATTATGCCCCGAATCTTCCCAGAGCTTGGTATCGATTTGACGGAAAAGATCGATCGCTTCGAGGTTCCAGGTCCAGTGCAGATTATTCGCTATATCTCTGAGCTTCTCCAGGCCCTCGGGCAAAACCGGTTCAACCTGAACGTATCTAAGCGCTTTAACCATTCGACATCCTTGTCATACAACCGTTATCGGCGAGATTGAGACTTTCGTTACTATCCCCGTCCCATGCCGTTCACAGTTCACCCGCCAATCTAAGCAGCAATTCATAGATAACAAGTCAGATTTCTAAGCTAATTGGATTCGGGAGAAACACCATCGCTTATCTTCACTAATAGTGGAAACAGGAACCCACAGACACTATATTTGTTGAACAGAGTGGCGTATAATATGTACACCGGATGAGAGGATATAGATGAAACTAGCCAAAACGCTCGGAGCACTACGGGAATCAGGTTACCGCAGCCGTTCAACCAAGAACGAGCTTCGCGAAAACCTCATCAGGATGATTAAGAAGGGTGAGAATCGCTGGCCCGGTATCGTAGGTTATGAACGAACGGTTATTCCGCAGCTGGAGAACGCGATTTTGTCGCGCCACGATCTGCTGCTGCTGGGTCTGCGAGGTCAGGGAAAGACGAGGATTCTCAGGCAATTGGTAAATTTGTTTGATGAGTATCTCCCGATTATCAAGGGGAGTGCGCTCAATGAGGACCCCCTGAAGCCGATTACCGACGGGTCACGCAAGCTTATCAAGGAACATGGTGATGACGTCGAAATCGTGTGGCTCCATCGCGATGAGCGCTATCACGAAAAGTTGGCAACTCCGGACGTCTCCGTAGCCGACTTGATCGGAGATCTTGATCCGATTAAAGCAGTTCGTGAGAAGCTCGATCTCTCTGACGAGGAAGTCATCAGTTGGGGAATCATTCCGCGCACCAACCGCGGCATCTTCGCGATCAATGAACTTCCCGATCTTCAACCTAGAATTCAAGTGTCGCTATTGAATATCCTGGAGGAAAATGATTTCCAGATTCGCGGCTTCCCGATCAGAGTGCCGCTGGACATGATGCTGGCCTTTACGGCAAATCCCGAGGACTACACCAATCGCGGTAATATCATTACGCCACTCAAGGATCGCATCGCGTCTCAAATCAATACTCACTATCCTCCGAATATCGCTGCCGCCAAGAGAATCACCGAGCAGGAAGCCTGGACTGAGCGTGACGACAAAGTTGACGTTCCTGACCTGGTAAGCGATATCATCGAGAACGTGGCATTCGTAGCACGGCAAAGCGAGCATATCGACCAGACCTCCGGGGTGTCGGCCCGGCTGGCAATTTCAGCCTATGAGAATCTGCTTTCCAACATTGAGCGACGAGCCGCCCTGAATGGAGAAAGTGATCGCTACCCCCGCGTCAGCGACCTCTATGCGGCAATCGCGTCAATTGTCGGAAAAGTCGAACTCGTTTACGAAGGTGAGCTGGAAGGCCCTAACAAAATCGCAGTGAATCTCATCGGTGAAGCCACCCGCAAGGTCTTCGATGAGATATTCCCGCAGCCGCGCAAGATCAAACCCAACGCTGATCAGCGACCGCAGGACGACATCTATGAGGCGGTTACCGATTTCTTTTCAACAGGAAAGCAGCTTGAATTGTCGGATGAACAATCCACCAAGGAATACCGCGCTGCACTTGACCAGGTCGTGGGTTTGAAGGAAATCGTCAGGAAATTCCACAAGCCCGCCGATCAGCGCGAGGAATATCTCATAATGGAACTTGTCATCGAGGGATTGCACCAGCACAACGTGATCGCCAAAGAGTCTCCCGACAACAAATTCATTTACGTCGATATGCTTGAAAAAATGCTCAGGGATTGAGCGCACAGAGACGTGATCCAAACTCAACTTTAAGAGACAGCCAATGAAGTTCTTATACTCGCAATGGGACAATTCACTGCTTGAGCAGTTGAAACAGATGCGCGATCTGATGACGATCTTCAACCGTATCCTGCTGCAGGTAAACGGTGACGTCGAGATGGCGCTGCAAATCATGGAGCAGCTCAAAAAGATGGGCTATTTGCCCAAGGGCGCCAATCTCGAAGAATTCAAACGTGAGATTCAGAAGCAGAACATCATTACGATGGATCAGAAGGGAAATTCCAAGCTTACGCGTAAAGGTGAACGCGGGTTGCGTCGCGATGCCTTCGACAAAATCTTCGAACAGCTGAAGTCATCGCGCGGCGGGAATCACGCCACTCCCAAGGATGGCGGCAACTCCGATGAGCAAATGCCCGAGCGGCGCAAATATCTATTCGGCGATAACCTGCGCAATATCGATTTCCGCAGCTCCCTGCTGAACAATATCACGCGCACTGCATCGTTGCGAATGGACATGTCTGAAGAGGACCTTGAGGTGTATGATACCCAGCAAGTCACCAACTGCTCGACGGTACTGCTGATAGATATTTCGCACTCGATGATCCTCTATGGCGAAGACCGTATCACTCCCGCCAAGCAGGTTGCGCTGGCCTTTACCGAGATGATTCTGACGAAGTTCCCGAAGGACACGCTCAACATCGTATTATTTGGAGACTTTGCCAAGGAAGTGCAGGTCAAGGATCTTCCCTACATCGGTGTGGGCCCCTATCATACGAACACCAAGGCTGGTCTGCAGCTGGCGCGCAAGATATTGCTCAGGCGCAAAAGTGCGAACAAGCAGATTTTCATGATCACCGACGGCAAACCTTCGATGGTGACCCGCAAGGATGGCTCGCTTTACAAAAATCCGTTCGGACTCGATCCGATTGTGGTAAATCGCACACTCGACGAGGCCATCATTTGCCGCAAGAAGCGAATTCCGATCACCACCTTTATGATTACCGATGATCCTTACCTGCAGAAATTCGTGGAGAAATTGACTGAGTTGAATCATGGCCGCGCTTATTTCTCCAACGCAACCAATCTCGGTGATTATGTTTTCTGGGATTTCCTGAAGAATAGACGCAAGGCGAGTTAAATTCGCTTCACTCAAATCAGCTAGTCAACCGTGATCAACCCTTCGCCCTTACCGGTGAACTCACCGATGATCGCCGAAGCGGTGACTCCCGCCTGGTGGAGTTTCGTCAGCAACGCATCCGCCTGTTCTGATTTAACTGCAATCAACAATCCTCCTGAAGTCTGGGCATCGGCTAACAGGTACTTCTGATTTCGCGAGATGCCTGCATCCCATCTCACAATGGGATTCACATACGCAAGATTGTTTTCAGTCCCACCCGGAATAATCCCCGCCTGGATAAACTCTATAGCTTCCTCGATGATCGGAACCATCGGAGAATGCACAGTGGCGTCCGCTCCTGACCCAATTGTCATTTCCCGCAAATGCCCCAGAAGCCCAAAACCGGTAACATCGGTGCAGGCCGAGATATCAAAATCAGATAGCGTGTCGGCCGCCGCGGCGTTCAGGGCGCTCATGATTTCGATAGCGCGGCGGGTCACGTCCTCACTCGCCACGCGTCGTTTCAGCGCCGTTGAGACTATCCCCAAACCGATCGGTTTGGTCAGTATCAGTTTGTCACCAACTCGCGCGGTATCATTGCGAAGCACTTTGTCAGGGTGCACGACTCCGGAAACTGCGAGCCCAAATTTCGGCTCAGTATCGTCAACTGTGTGTCCGCCGATGATCACAATTCCTGCCTCCTTCGCCTTGTCCTGTGCGCCCTCCAGAATCCGCTGCAGCACCGTCATCGGCAGGCGGTTGGATGGAAAGCCTACAATATTTAGCGCAAATAACGGCTTGCCCCCCATTGCATAAATGTCGCTAAGCGAATTGGTGGCGGCGATGGCGCCGAAGTGATAAGGATCATCCACGATGGGTGTAAAGAAGTCCACCGTCTGCACGATGGCTAAATCGTCGCGCAACCGATAAACAGCGGCATCATCAGCGGAGTCGGCGCCGACAAGAATGTCGGCATTGTCAGGCTTGGGCAGTGATTGCAGGATTCTTTCCAGCGCCTGCGGGCGCAGCTTACAGGCGCAACCGAGGCCATGCGTATACTTGGTGAGTCGAATTTCCTCACCCTCGTCAAGATGCACTTCCACCTGGTCGCCGGCTGGTGAGAGTCCGCTGATCGTGTCGACAATGACTTCACCGGCCTTCTCGATTTCCGCCTCCGTAGTCATCGTACCTACCGAAAACCTTATCGTTCCCATGGCATACTCCACCGGCACTCCCATAGCTTCGAGCACGTGCGACATCATCACTTTGTCAGAGTGACAAGCGGCGCCGGGCGAACAGGCGACGGTCTCCAATTCTGAAATGATAGCGTTGGCTTCAACACCGGGGAACGAGATCGATAACGTGTTCGGTAAACGTCTCTCTGGATGGCCATTGACGCGTGACTGCGGTAGCCGGCGCAGCAGTATCTCCTCCAGCTTGTCGCGTAGTTCCTTCAAATGAGAGGCTTTGCCGTCGAGATTACGACTTACCACTTCGCACGCTTTGCCCAAACCAACAATTTCGAGCACATTTTCCGTCCCCGCCCGAAGATTCCGCTCGTGATCTGCGCCATATATCATTTTCTGCAGATCGACACCGCGGCGTATATACAGCGCACCCACACCTTTGGGGGCATAGAGCTTGTGTCCTGCAATTGTAATCATATCCGCGCCCAGCGCTTCCTGATCAACCGGAATCTTTCCCACCGCCTGAGCGGCATCGGTGTGAAAAACCACATCATGCTCATGTGCGATAGCCGTCAGTTCCCTGATCGGCTCAATGGTGCCGACTTCGTTGTTTGCCTGCATGATGCTGGCTATGAGCGTGGTTGGTTTAATCGCCTTCCTGAAGTTTTCGGGGTCAACCAGGCAATATTCATTGACTGGTAGATAGGTCACCTCAAACCCCTGCTGCTCCAGGTAGCGACAGACCTCCAGCACCGCCGGATGCTCCACCTGCGAAGTAATTATATGATTCCCGCGATCGCGATGTTTAAGCGCGAAGCCCGCAATTGCCAGGTTGTCTGATTCGCTGCCGCCGGAAGTGAATATCACTTCGTCGACTTCGCACTTGAGCATCGCGGCAACCTGCCGTCTCGCATTCTCGATAGCCTGACGTGTTTGCAGGCCAAACCAATGACTGCTCGACGGATTTCCGAAATGTTGCGTCAGGTAGGGCTGCATTGCAGCCGCAACTTCAGGATGTATGGGAGTGGTCGCGTTGTAATCGAGATAGATATATTCCACGTATGGGGCTCCGAAAGATTCTTTCTATTGTAACCGCCTGGCGCCAGTAATGTTTCTTAAGGGAAGGTCGCGTGCGAAAGTTGATTTGTCAATAGCGTAGCAAATTCTCAAATCCTAGACCGTGACGCGTTTGCTGATCCAGCAGCGGTACCACAATGCGAAGTTGAGCAAATTCCAGAGCCGCATCCCTTGGTTATCACCCCGCTGATGGCGGGCTATTACCTTCTGCACATATTCGCCGTTGAAGGTAGTTTCGAGCTCGGGAAGTGCCTCCTGAATCACGTTGTAGGAGTACTCTGAGACTTTCCGACTCAGCATATTTCGCGCCGAACCACAGAAACCGAGTTTCTTGCGATCGATGATCTCGCCGGGCACCAGTCCGCGCACCGCCTCTTTGAGCAAATACTTAAGGGTGCCATTCTTCAGCTGCAATTCCGCGGGTAGCGACAAGGCGTACTCAACCAGCTTGTGATCCAAAAACGGCACGCGCGTCTCGATCGAATTCGCCATTGCCATCTTATCGACGCGCATCAGCAGCAACTCCGGCAGCCGCTGTTTGAGCTCGAGGTAGGTCATCGCCCGCAACGGCGAATCAGTGTCACCGTTGGCGTGTGCATAAACTGAGTCAATGAACTTCGATGTCGAGAGCTTCGCGCACTGAGTGAGCATTTCGTCGGAAAGCAATAACCGCTTCTGGTATTCCATGAACGCCATTGCTCCGCCCCAGAAAAGCCGTTCTCCGCTACCGAGCCGGCGGAGGTGCTCACGCGCCAGCAACCTTCCCTGCTTCTCAAGAATGCCCGCGGATACTCGATATCCGCCACGCCAGAAGGCATCAGGCAGCATTTGCAAGGCATTCCACGCCGGGTTGAGCCTCAGTGCCAATTTGAATTTGGGGTAACCGCAAAAAAGTTCATCGGAACCCTCCCCCACCTGGATAACCGGAACACCTGACTCACGCGCCAGCCTGCTGACATAATAGAGCGGCACGCATACAGGGTCGGCGAGTGGCTCATCCTGGTGAAATGGTAGCTCCTCAAGGAAATCCGTGAAGTCTGCATCATCAATTTCGACTTCATGGTGATTGCAACCAAAACGTTGCGCGACTTGACGGGCGTAAAGAAATTCGTTGTGACTTTTGTCATCCTTGATACCTACCGAAAACGTCTGCACCGGCCGATCCATCAGTTCCGCCATTAGCGCGACATTCGTGGTCGAGTCGAGCCCCCCTGACAGGAATACTCCAAACGGGACATCTGATATCATCCGCAGCCTGATCGACTCTCGCAGCAGCTCTCTGATGTGATAAGTTATTTCCGTCTCATCATTTGACTGAACAGTTCGAGTAAGGTCAGCGTCCCACCAGCGACTGATAGTTTTTATCCCTGATTGGCCGACCCTCATGGAAAACCCGGCGGGCAATTTGAAGATTCCCTTGAACATTGTATTCGGAGCCGGGGCAGCCGCAAGGGTGAGATAATGATAGAGAGCCTCCGGGTTTACTTCAGCGGTGACATCAGGATGTTCAAGGATAGCTTTGATTTCCGATGCGAATATCAGCGCGCCGTTGTTCTCCGCGTAGTAAAGCGGCTTGATCCCGATGCGGTCCCGCGCCAGAAACAGCTCGTCAGCGGATTCATCCCAGATCGCAAGCGCAAACATTCCGCGCAGTTTGTGAAGGCACTTCGGGCCCCACTCAGCGTAGGCGTACAGCACGGACTCAGTGTCCGTATCGGAGCGGTAGCTGTAACCGCGCTGAATCAGCTCGCGCCGCAGATCGCTGTGATTGTAGATCTCGCCGTTGTAAACGAGATGAAAACGGCCGTCGGGAGTGGACATCGGCTGTTGACCTGCATCCGACAGATCAAGAATGGACAGGCGTCGATGACCAAGCGCAAGTCTTCCCTGCGGAGACAGATAACAGCCTTCTCCATCCGGACCGCGATGGGAAATCCGTGACGTCATGCGGTCGATATCCGCTTGATCTACTATGGTGGAGCGTCCGTGATGAAAAATGCCTGCTAGTCCGCACATGTTTGCAGTGACCCTCCATGGTCAACAAGATTAGTCGACTCTTATGCTCTTTCTTGCTTGACATTTCAATACGAAACATCGTCCATCAATTGAACTGATCGGACTATTCGATGCAGGCTTTAATCTCAAAACACAAGCGGTATGCGAACAAATCGCAGGCAAGCCACCAAGGCGTGAGTGCCTCTTGACAAATCGAGAGCCAGTCCGACATGCTCATAGAATTATGTTCCAACGTATACTAAGTATATCCCTTGTTTCGTTAGTTATCCTGTTAACAATGGGAAACTCGGTCGGTGCTACCGACGTTACTGGTAAAGTGCGGCTGCAGATGAACAAATACCAGGAGCTTGACATCAACCGCTACCCCGGGCGTCAGACTTTTCATTACACAGAGAATACCAAGAAGACTTCAGGGGAGATCACTCCTGCGGTGGTTTATCTCACCGGGGGCGAACCGGTGAAAACGGAGCCGCCGTCGGAACACAAAGTCATGAAGCAGGTGAACCAGCAGTTCGAACCGCGAGTCCTGCCGATTCTGGTGGGAACTACCGTCGATTTTCCCAACATGGATCCTTTTTTTCACAACGTTTTCTCGTACTCCAAGACCAGGAAGTTCGATTTGGGGAGATACCCCAAGGGACACTCCAAGTCAGTGACATTCGACAAGCCGGGAATCGTCAAGGTCTTTTGCGAAATCCATTCGAATATGCTGGCCAACATTATTGTGTTGAAGCAACCATACTTCACTCTCACTGAACAGGATGGAAGCTTCCGCATTCTCAACGTGCCTGCCGGCGAGTATGATCTGCATATCTGGCAGGAAAATGCGCCGGAACAGGTGAAGCACGTTCTCATACCCGATCAGGATGTTTTCG
Organism: uncultured Ignavibacteria bacterium; assembly: GCA_964468475.1. Classification (GTDB taxonomy): domain Bacteria; phylum Zixibacteria; class MSB-5A5; order CAIYYT01; family CAIYYT01; genus JBECKX01. The sequence continues at coordinate 48,818 of CAYXUL010000006.1, forward strand.
TGGTTGAGGTGCAATGATGAATCTCGCCAGGCTAAATCCATTCAAAATGAAGCTCTCTATCGGACAGAAATTCCAGCTCTATGTCAGCGGCGTAATCATCATCGGCGCCGTGATAATTTTCATGATTGTTCGCACCGTAATTCGCAGTGAGTACACCAACAACTACAGCAACGAGCTTATTACCGCCGGTCTCGTGCTCGACAATCACCTGGAGGGCCGGCAGGCACTTCTGCGCTCGGGAATCGACATACTCAGGTCGGACCCGCGTTTCCTGGCCGCAATCGCAGAGGGTGATCCGGCAACCGCACAACGGGAGGTTGCTTCCTTTAGAAAGGTAGTCAACGCTGACGTGTTTCTGGTTCTCGACACCGCTGGAGCCGTTCTGGCTTATGACAGCGGAGTGAAGTCACCTGAAAAGGAGAACCGGCAGATTGAAGGCATTTTCAGCGAGTCAAGTCTTGCCTTGAGATTTATCTACCTCGATGGTGTACTCTATCAGGTGCTCGCTAGTCCGATTAGTTATGGACCAAACTACCCGCTCGGAAAAGTTGTAGTTGGCTACCAGGTTGACGACAAGTTACTGCAGCGGCTGAAGCGGCTCACGGAAAGCGAATTGATACTGGTTTCTCAGGGCAAGTTGATCGCCGCCACCGATGACGGGTTGGCGGCCGAATACCGTAACGGTCAGCTTAAATCGGTTCTCAATTCCCGCCCTCCCGGGGCGATCGCGACGGCGAAATTGAAAGGTGAGGACTTCCTGGTACTCGACCATGTTCTCTCCGCGGCAACCGATTCGGAGATTCTGCTGGCGCGGTCGCTGGACGCCAAGCTCAATCCGGCGATCGCTCAGATCTCGCTATACATTGCGCTAGCCGCCGCCGTGGGTTTCATTTTCCTCCTCTACATTATTTATCGATTTACCTCCAACAACCTCACGGCGGCTGTCAACCGCCTGGTGCGGGCTGCGCGGAAGATTTCGGAAGGCAAACTTTCAGATCCCATTACGCCCCGCAAAAATGATGAACTGGGTTACCTTGCCGAGCGCATGGAGGAGATGCGCACCACGCTGATCGCTAACCGCGATGCCATCGCCGAAGCACACCAGCAACGATTGAATTCGGAACGGCTGGCTACCATCGGTCAGCTCTCTGCCGGCATTATCCACGATTTTAAGAGTCCGATGACGGCGATCATGATGGCAGTAGACGGCATCGAATACAATCTTGGCGGCGAGGAGCGGCGCAACAGCTACTGTCAGATAGTCAAGAGCCAGGTAAAACGCATGGTCAATATGACACAGGACTTGCTCGACTATGCTCACGGCAACAAGTCGTTGAACCTCGAGGAGATTGACCTGTGCCAGTTGCTCAAGACCATCGTTGAGGAACAGCAAGGCCGGTTCAACAAGAAGAGAATTGAACTGTCATTGTCGCTGCCGGGGCGAATCTCACTGGCGGTCGACCCCGACAAATTCCAACGCGTCATTGATAATCTCATCGGCAACGCCTACGAAGCGCTCTCGCCCGGCGACCGCGTGGAAGTAACTGTCAGAAGCACGCCGGATTCTCTCGAGATCAGTGTTGCCGACAACGGACCTGGAATTCCAGCGGATATCATCGATGACATCTTTAAGCCCTTCGTGACCAAGGGGAAGAAAGCGGGAACCGGTTTGGGACTCGCGATCAGTCGCAAGGTGGTCGAAGATCACGGCGGCTCGCTGACTGTCACTTCTCGCGAGGGAGAAGGCGCAGCCTTCACCATCCAGCTCTCACGGAACCTGGTCAGAACAAGTGCCGATCCTGAAAACGCACCGGAGGAGAATGCATGAGAATTCGAACCAGCCTGCTCAGCACGTTAGTCATTAGCTTTCTGGCGGTAGCAGCGATTCACGTATCTTCGGCGCAGGCTCAGTACCAGGTCTCCGGGCTGCTGAATTCGGTGCTACGAAACACCTCCAGTGAAGACGCCACCAACAAGACTTTCCACGAATTTTCGAATTTCGACTTCCTGCGCACGCGGATTTTCTTCGATGCCAAGGTTGCCGACAATGCTACCGTTTTCACGCAGATACTCGTTGATAACACCGAATTCCAGCTCTACGGCGCCTACCTGCGTCTCTCTAACCTTGCAGGTCCGGCTCTTAATCTGCATGTCGGACTCATTCCGAACACCGTTGGCATCTGGGGCCCGCGAACCTATTCCAATCGCAACCCGTTGATTGGGACGCCGATGCTCTACAATTATCACACAGCCGTGAGTGCCGCCAACTTCCAGTCCACGCGAAAAGCACTTTACGAAAGTCGCGGTAAAGGCCCGACTACCGCAGGACTGCCGATGATTTACGATGCTTGCTGGAACACCGGCGTAGATGTCTTCGGGTCTGTCGGAATGATCGACTGGTCGGTTGCGGCGTTGTCCGGGTCAGTATCCAACCCTACAGTAGATCGAGCCAAGGCTGTACCTCAGATGACCGCAAAGATGGCGTTCTATTTCTCACCCATTTTCTCACTGACATTCTCAGGCTATGCCGGGCCATACCTGTTGGAGATTCCAGAATCATACTCGGGGAATAGCAGCAAGGATATTAATGACTACTTGAATATGGGCGCCGGCGCGAGCGCGAGCTACGCTCTCGGCTATCTGCAGGTCTTCGCTGAGGCGTTTGCCGCCCGCTGGCAGCACCCCGTCTTCGGCAATCTCGATGCTTTCAGCGGTTACATTGACGCTAAGTACAAACTGGCGCCGCAGTGGTACGTGGCCGGGCGCGCCGGTCTGATCAGGTTCGATCAGATTGACTTTGGACCCGAATATGGCACTACCTACTGGGATTTTCCGTTGAACCGCTATGAGTTTGGAGTCGGGCATAATCTCAACCGCTCCGTCACTATCAAGCTGGTGGGACAAATTGTCGTTTCTACCACTGAACACTTCCTCGACGATCAGGCAATAGCCATTCAGTTTGCCACAAAGATCTAAACCCGCCGAACCCCAGTCGAGCGCTGAATTGGCTCTTGTTACATCATCATTCAGAGCTTGCGACAACACTCGATTCCCCGTAAATTGAGTAATTCTAATCGCCAAATTTGCTCTCCATCTTGAGCAAGCGGGCAAGCGTACTAGTATAGGGAGTGGGTGACGGGCGCACCCTGACGAAAGACGATAAATCAGAGGTAGATAAAATGGCTGATAAAGAGAAAGATATGGCGACAGACAAAACCGCAGAGAACGACTTCATCCTTAAGGTCGGGTTGGCCGAGATGCTCAAAGGTGGTGTCATCATGGATGTCACCACAGCCGACCAGGCCAAAATCGCCGAGGATGCCGGCGCGGTAGCAGTTATGGCCCTGGAGCGCGTGCCCGCGGATATCCGCAAGGCCGGCGGCGTTGCCAGGATGGCTCCTATCGAAAAGATTGAGGAAATCAAGCAGGTTGTTCAGATTCCGGTAATGGCCAAGTGCCGAATCGGCCATTTTGCCGAGGCTGAACTGCTGCAGGAACTCAAGGTCGACTACATCGATGAGTCAGAGGTCCTGACTCCTGCGGATGAAGAGTTCCACATCGACAAGCATCCCTTCAAGATTCCCTTTGTCTGCGGTTGCCGCAACCTCGGGGAAGCACTACGCCGCATTAATGAAGGCGCTGCCATGATTCGCACCAAAGGCGAAGCGGGCTCAGGCAATATCGTCGAGGCGGTTCGCCATCTGCGCATGGTTTACAGTGAAATTCATGCCCTGCAGAAGATGGATAAGGACAAACTGAAAAAGCAGGCAAAAGAATATCGCGTTCCGGTTGAGTTGGTCAAGCAAACCAAAGAGTTGCAGGACCTGCCGGTGCCGAACTTTGCCGCCGGAGGGATTTCCACTCCCGCCGATGCCGTGCTTTGCATGAAGCTCGGCGCGCAAGCTGTCTTTGTCGGTTCAGGAATTTTCAAAGCCACACAGCCGCAGCGGGTCGCCAAGGCGATTGTCATCGCCACCACCCACTGGGAAGAGCCCGACAAGGTGCTGGAAGCCTCTCGCCATCTTGGCGAGCCGATGGATGGGCTTGATGTCGCCAAGATGCCGAAAGAAGAGCTGCTGCAATATCGATGAGCAAAGGCGCTGAATCTCGCGAGATTGCAGAGAAAGTAAAGGGGAAGCGCAAGCCGGTTATCGGCATATTGGCGTTTCAGGGCGATTTCGCCAAACACCGCGAGGCGTTCCAGCGAATTGGCTGTCAAGTACGCCTGATCAAAGCTGCCTCCCAATTTGCCGAGCTTGACTGCCTCGTCATTCCCGGCGGTGAGTCCTCTGTTATCGATCGCTTCATCAAAGAACAAGAGATGGGTGATGCAATTGTCGAGTTCAGTCGTTCAAAACCGGTATGGGGAAGCTGTGCCGGGATGATCCTGCTTGCCGGCAAGGTAACCAATGATGATCGCCTTGCGCCGTTGAAATTGATTAACATCGA
>CAYXUL010000006.1:53366-61732 GCA_964468475.1 uncultured Ignavibacteria bacterium
AGATTTCAGGAATTCGTGCTTTCTCTTATCAGAGAACCAAAGTAAGACTCACCAGATCGCCGGGTTTCACTGCATCCTCACCTCCACCCAATTTCCGTACACGATTTTGCATTGCCTCCGGCGCGACAAATGCTTATAACTCAACGAGTAGCAAAGTCGTATACAATCTATAAAGTCCCAATTCGGTGGAGATAAATCATGCCGGCCAAACAGAAGAAGAAATCGAAACGGAATATTACCGCTGAGGACCTGCTCAAACTGAGATTCGTCGACGGTATCGCCCTATCGCCAGACGAAACCGAGATCGCCATATCGGTCCGAGTCGTCGCCGAAAATAAGAAGAAATATTACTCTCATCTCTGGATGGTAAATGTCGACGGCACCAACCTGCGGCAGTTTACGCACGGTGAGGTCAACGACTCGGTACCCACCTTCTCGCCCGATGGCAAGCTCATGGCATTTACCTCCAAACGCGGCGAAAAGAAAGGCATCTATCTCATGCCCCGCAATGGCGGTGAGTCTAAACTGCTGGTTGAAGAGGACGGCGGCTTCTCCAACCTGACTTTCTCGCCCGATGGCAAAAGTCTGCTTTGCGTCTTTCGCAAGAATGATGAAGTACCCAAAGATGAAAACGGCAAAAAGGAAGCTCCCGTCTTCCGGCACATCACGCGGCTCTTTTACAAGCTCGACAACGCCGGCTTCATGCCCAAAGATGAGGGACAGGTTTACATCTATGACGTCGAGACAGGGGAGGGTCGTCAGCTAACTTTCGGCACGCGCGGAAAGACAAACCCCGTGTGGTCTCCCGATGGCAGGTATGTAGCCTACCTGACTAACATCCAGCGCAATCCCGACCTGCACTCCGACCTCATTGACCTCTTTGTTATTCCCGCGAAAGGCGGTAAAGCAAGACTGATCAAGACCCCCAAGGGTCCGATGATGATGCCCAGTTTCTCTCCGGACGGCAAGCATATCGCCTATCTGGGTCACGATGATCCCGACGATGCCTGGGGAGTGACCAATATTCATGTCTGGAAAGTTCCGGTGCGCGGTGGCAAAGCTGTTGACCTGACACCTACCCTCGACCGTATGTGCATCGACCTGACCATCGCAGACATGGTTGAGGTGCACGACGCCGGTTTGCTCAAATGGTCAGCAGATGGGAAGCATCTTTACTTCATGGTATCGGATGCGGGTACAGTGCACGTCTACCGCATGACAGCCAGCGGTCGCAATCGTGAGGTTGTTGTTGGCGGTAAGCGCCAGGTGATGGGAGTTTCGCTCAACGGGAAAACCAACACCCTGGCCATGATCGTGACGGACATGACAACCCCGGCGGAAGTGTATTCCGCCTCCGGCGCCGGCGGGAGACTCAAGCAGGTTACCAAATTCAATGACTGGCTGAAGAAAGAGGTCAACCTCAGCAAGCCGGAAGAATTAATCTTCAAGAGTACCAAGAATTACCCGGTACATGGCTGGATTATGAAACCTCCGGGATTCAATGCACGCCGCAGGTATCCTTCAATCCTGGAAATTCATGGCGGTCCGCGCGGCCAGTACGGATTCAGTTTCTTCCACGAAATGCAATTTCTCGCCGCGCAGGGATACGTCGTCTATTTCTCCAATCCACGCGGCGGCCAGGGTTATGGCGAGAAACACGCTGAGCCAATCGTCAAAGGCTGGGGGACAGCAGACTATGACGACTGCATGGCCGTTGCCGACCACATGGCGGCGTTGCCCTACATCGACACCAAAAAGATGGGGGTCACCGGCGGAAGTTACGGCGGCTATATGACCAACTGGATCGTGGGACATACCAACCGCTTTCGCGCAGCCGTAACGCAACGGTCAGTGGTAAATCTTGAATCAATGTATGGCTCCTCCGATATCGGCTTTGCGATTCCTCGTGAAGTCGGCGGAAATCCATTTGACAACCTTGAGGCATATCGCAAGATGTCGCCTTTAACGTACGTGAAGAAGATCAAGACCCCGCTGCTTATCATTCATTCTGAACAAGATCTGCGCTGCCCGATGGAGCAGGCTGAGCAGTTGTTTATTTCGCTCAAGATGATGGGCCGAACCACTGAATTCGTGCGCTTCCCGCAGGAGCCACACGGTTTGTCACGCTGCGGCAGACCCGACCGGCGCCTGGCACGCCTTGATTGGCTGCAGAAGTGGTTTGATCGCTACCTGAAGGGTAAGAAGTAATGGCCGCTGGCGCGGGCGCAGGAGGAGCTGCGGCAGCGTCGGCCGCAAAGGCCGCAAAGAGATGGCATCGAAAACAATTATGGGAGATTCTTATGACGCAGGAACCTGTCACCTGTCCGGTGTGTGGCAAGGGTACGTTGGTACCGCTATTATCATCAAGTTCAACTAACTGGGTTTGCACCCAGCCTGAGTGTGATTACATGATCCACCAGCATGGATCCGACAATACCAAAGTCTGGAAAGGACGAGCTGTCAGAGAAGACAAGCAATCTCCCGACTCCTGGCTGAACGCGCCTTAGAGTCCGACAAACCTTCAGACCGTCCCGCTGCTGTTTCAATCTGAAATTGTGTGAAGCAGCAATATTCGCAAGCATGCAAGAATTTCATCGCTTGTTCCAACCCTGCCGCCAAAAGTCTTAATTCAAAGCACTGAATCACTTAAGAAATCCTGCCACGTTCCGATATGAAAACAGGCGGCACGGTTTGCCGTCACTAACGGAACGTAAGGCAGAAAATGCAGGATTCAAAAGAGACCGGTTCAGCGGTCATGGAACAATCGAGGGAAACAACAGCCGGACAGTTGTCAGAGCAACTGAGCCGTATTTCCGAGCTTCTCACCCCCAAGGAGTTTCGCGCCGAGTTCGGGTTGCGCTTTAATGCGCTTCTCGGCGCCACAGGACTCGATTGGAGGCTTGCCAGCAAGAAGAAGCTGGAAGAAGCTAAACCAGATCCGCAGAGCGAACTGACGCTTTCTCTGCAATTCCCCAAGGCTGAGCGCTACTTGATTCTCTCCCGGGCGCTGTCCGGGCTACCCGATAGCGTCACTCATCCCGTCATGGATGCAATGTTGGTTCTGAGTTCTGACTGGTGTGCTGCAATCGAGGCCGATGTTGTCGGGAGTCAGAGTTCGCAGCACGGCGAACCGATCAAAGCTGATCAGTTTGCTGTTCAGCTCAATGCGACAAGCCCGCATCTTCCCGAATTCCTGCCGGCTCGCCTGGTTCACAAACTGCGCAACTACCTTACGCCTATCATCTCCGGTGCCGGTCAGATCAAGGAAACTGCGCGTCTTGAGGGAACGACGGATCATGCTGCCATGGCGGAACTGGTCGTATCCGGCGGCAGAGACCAGGAGAAGTTGCTGGAGAGGTTTATGCTGACCTACGGTCCCCTTGATATCCAGCGCGCCCAGATCAACCTGACCGATCTTATTCAGTCAATTGTTAGCGGTTATCGTTCACGCGGTCATCGCTCCATCAATATTGGCGAGCTCCCCAATGAAGTGCTTTGCTACCAGGACGACAACTTTCTGCGGACAATCTACGGCGAAGTCATAGACAACGCACTTGAAGCGGGCGGCGACGATCCGATCGCGATCAGCTTCTCCTATGATAAGAATTCAACTTCACTTCAGATCGTAAATTCAGGGACCGCCACAGTCGACGAAGTTGAGAAGCAGTTCTTCAAACCATTCTACAGCCACAAACCGGGCCACAACGGCCTGGGGCTGTCGCTGGCTCGACGCCTGGCCCGCGAAATGGAGGGAGACTTACGCTCCTCGACAACAACAGATGCTATTTGTTTTGAAGTAACAATTCCACGGAACCTCAATAAATTCTGATGAGCCAGGTGAAAGGATACACAATGGCCGCAATACTTGTAGTAGACGACGATCGTAATCTCTGCAACGCTCTCAAAGTATTGTTGACCCGCAGCGGCTACGATACCGATTGCGCGATGACGATGGAGGAAGCGCAGGCACGTCTGGAGGGTCGTTTTTACGATCTGATTATCACTGATTTGCGCATTGCGGAAGAATCGGGACTAGATGTGATCGAGATGGCAAAGAAATTCACTCCCGATGTCGAGGTAATTGTATTAACCGGATACGGAACTGTCGATTCGGCGGTTGCGGCTATCAAGAAAGGCGCTTTCGACTACATGACCAAGCCCTTCAATGAGGAAGAGCTGCGGGTTCAGGTGCGCAAGGCCCTCGAGCAAACCCAGATGAAAAACGAGCTGCGCCACCTGCGGCGTGCTTTCAAAGAACAGTTCAATTTTGAGAATATTATCGGCCAGTCGGCATCGATCAGATCGCTGATCGATGTGGTCAAGCAGGTTGCTCCGCAGGAGATCAACGTACTTATCAGCGGTGAATCAGGAACCGGCAAAGAGCTCTTTGCCAAGGCAATTCACAACAACTCGAATCGCCGCAACAATAAGTTCGTGGCGATCAATTGCTCGGCGATGCCTGATCTTCTGCTCGAATCAGAACTATTCGGCCATGTAAAGGGCGCTTTCACCTCCGCAACCACGAATAAGAAAGGCCTGTTCGAAGATGCCGAAGGCGGCACGGTCTTCCTGGATGAAGTCGGTGACACCTCCCCTGCCCTGCAGGCCAAGTTGCTCCGAGTTTTGCAGGAGGGTGAAATTCGGCCGGTGGGTTCCAATGACATTTTGCGGGCGAATGTCCGCATCATCGCAGCGACCAACCGCAGGCTTGAACAGCTGGTGGCGGCGGGCAAGTTCCGCGAAGATCTCTACTACCGCCTCAATGTGGTGCCGATATCGATTCCTCCGCTCACGGAGCGGCGCGAGGATATCATCCCGCTGACGCAATACTTCCTCACGAAGTACTGCGAGCATTTCAACAAGACACCGCGCCGGCTCACTGAGGCTGCTTGCGATAAGTTAATCCAGCATGAATGGCCCGGAAACGTCCGTGAACTTGAAAACACACTCAAGCGGGCAGTGGCTCTCTCGATCAGCAACACAATCGACGTGGAGAATCTCTTCCTGATGAAGCCGCTCGCGCATGAGATTGAACCTGATCCCAAGCGTTCCGGTATTCGTGGAATTCGCAGTACCAGGTCGATGGAAGATGTGCAGCGCGAACATATTGTCCGCAGTCTTCGCGACAATAACTGGAACTATTCCCTGACCGCGAATAAGCTCGGAATTGGGCGCACCACCCTGTGGCGCAAGGTCAAGAAGTTCAATATCGCCAAAGAGAAATAGCATTTCGTGCGGTGCGGTTGCTGAGGAATCTCTGCCTGACGACCGCCCGCACTCAGACATCGCGCACCGTGTGAAATACAGAACGCTAAGGCGACTCTTTTTGTCTCCTACAATCAATCCAATTTTCGACCCATTTTTCTGGGCCTTACCCGGGAACCATCTAATCAGAGTGCTGTTCCTATTGATTGACAAACGGTTTCTGGTTGATTAGATAGCTACCAAGATGGTTGGGAACGACGCCAGAAGCCAGAAGAAGAAGGACTTCGAGTCCGAGGCGATGGTTCATACTGAAGCATTGTATCGAACCGCGCTGAGGATGACGAAGAACGAAGTTGATGCGGAGGATTTGGTTCAGGAGACGTTGTTAAAGGCTTACCGAAGCTTCGATCGATTCGAGAAAGGCACCAATGCCAAGGCGTGGTTGTTCAAGATAATGACCAACACCTTTATCAACAACTACCGCGCCAAGCAGAAGGAATCCACTTCGATTTCCTTTGACGATGTCGACGACAGCTATCTCCACAGTCAACTTCGAGACAAACCATCTGAAACGGGCAACCCGGAGCGAGATTTCTATAACAAGATTCTCGACAAAGATGTCGTGGAAGCTATCGAGAAGCTGCCTCCGGAGTTCAGGATGGTAGTGGTCTTAGCATTTAACGAAGGCTTTGCCTATCAGGAAATTGCCAACATACTCGGAATCCAGGTCGGTACTGTAAAATCAAGACTGCATCGTGGACGGAAAATGTTGCAGAAACTCCTGTGGGAATATGCGAATGACGGAACCTCTAAGGAAAGAACAGAACAGTGAATTGCCGTGAAGTACTTGCCCGCTTGTATGAATACCTCGACACGGAACTGGATGAGTCTGATCGCAAAAGCGTAGACACTCATCTCGAATTCTGTACCGATTGCCTGAAGAAGTACCAGCTTGAAGAAGAATTCAACAAAGTAGTAAAGGAAAAATCAGCAACTGCGGCTGATGTGACCAGCCTTAAGGCGCGTGTCCTCACTGAAATTGACAAGATCGACAAGGTGGGAGGCAGTAGCTCACGCAATGTGTTTTTTCTGCTAGCGCCCCTGGCGGCGGCAATCATAGTCACTCTTTTCATTGTTAACCCTTGGGCCACGAACTCCCGCGCGCGAAACCTCGAGAGGTTCGGCCCCTTCGCAACCGAACATAGCAAATGCCTCGGTGACCTGAAGGACTTTGCAGTTGAGTCTGCGAACCCGCAGCAGGTTTACGCCGTAATGTCGCAGATGGGGGTCCTGCCCGAACAGCTCTTCAGCAATCATGACGGCGAAGTTAGCCTGATCAAGGGCGGCGTGGCGAATACCAGGTATGGCAACGGCCTTCACCTCGACTATGAACTGACACACGGCAACGTCTCAATCATCGTCATTCCGAAGGATCACTTTGACAAGAGTGGCCTTGAGCGCTACGAAAAGGACGGCAAGACCTTCTATTTCGGATCCTGCCCCAAGTATCAGTATGTTGTCTGGGAAGTGGGCGATCAGGATTGTGTCGCTATTAGCACCATGCCTGAAGCCAAGCTTATGGGGTTTGTGACAACGTTCTGAGCTGTAAGTACTAACTGAGCCGTAGGTCAAGTTCCCTCGGAACTGGACAGGCTTCTTGATTGCTGAATAATTTCTGACGAGTCGAAACCATTGTGGTTTCGATTTTTTTCTTTCCATTGTTTACTGCTGAATCGCTGGTCAAATTACCGTGCGAGGTGTACGTCCTCGTGCACCGCGTTCCAGTTTCAAGTAAGAACGATCGAATCGCGGTCAAAACCGCTCCTGCAGAGTGCGGAGCGCACTAATTCCCCTCTATCAAGAGGGGTGGATTCCGATTCTTTCCGCAGATGCGGAGGAATCGGAAGACGGGGTGTGTAAAGCCTTCCCCAGGTGCTTCCATCCTCAAAACGTCAGCTGATGTTTCTCCGACCCATCCGGTCGCATTAACCACAGATAGCCGTTCCAATGATTGTCCTTAGTATAAACGATCCATTGACCATCCGGCGACCAGTCCGGGAATTCACCTCCTTCCGTAGTTAGTTGATGGGGTTCTCCCCCGCTCGTGGGCACCGTCCAAAGATTATAATGAACTGTGAAAACCACCGTCTTTCCATCAGGTGATACTGCTAAACTGGTTTTGTAGCCCGGTTTGTCAGAAATGAGCCAGAGGGCATCGGAGTATAAGTTATAGGCATAGAGCTTACCTTCGGAGTATCGAGCAGAATCTATTACCACGAGAGTTGAGCAGTCGGGCATCCAGTCGCCAGCAAATGTTCTATCTTCGCCTACAATATTCAGGACCGAATCCATAGATAGATCGTAGATCTGCATGCCGACATAGTTGAAACGATCAAAAAACACTATTCTGTCGCCACAAGGTGACCATGACGGGGAATAGCTTTGATTGCGATAAGTAATACGGTGAAGCGTATCTGAATCAAAGTCGTAGATGTAAACTTGACCACGTTGAACTACAGCGAGTTTACGGCTATCGGGAGACCAGGTAAATCCGTCGAAGATGACATTCGGCCATAAGCAAGTCTCATGGCCTGTTGCCATATTGTGTATAAAGGCACCGAATTGCCAGGAAGTATCTTTGCCTGCGTCAGCAGGTTCCCGGTGGTAGACTATCTTCGAGCCATCCGGCGACCATGCGGCGGCCACATCGACCTGTGTCTGGAGCCAAGTGCGTTCGCCTGGAGGTTGTTCGTCCCCGCTATCAGTTGGCTTCTTATGGCATGTCTCCACAATCCCGGCAACCAGCAGGCAGAACACTACTAGCGCCAGCAAGCGAAGAGTACGGTATGATGAAAGAAATTCAGAGGTCAACATAGCTCCTCCATCCTGTGAGCCACATCAATAAAGATGACTCATGCATCGATTTAGTCAAGCTGAAAAAATCGACCACAGGAGGACAGACATTCCTGTCTGTCGTCGCGCCGCAGGCGCGAGAAATATCTAACCGGGTACCTAACCCTTCAAAGTGCGGAAGACCCGCGCGATTTATGGCCTCACACTAAAGGGTGGTGCACCCTGCGCGAAGGCCGAATGAATTCGGCCCTACAGAGTCAGTCAAGAAACTACAGCCGCCTCGAATCGCGGTCAAAACCGCTCCTGCA
>CAYXUL010000006.1:61832-82878 GCA_964468475.1 uncultured Ignavibacteria bacterium
CCAGAAATCCTTAGCAAATTCTTACAAAGCTCTTATTTTAGCGGCATGAAAACACTCACCGCACTTCTTCTCGTCGTATGCTCAGTCTGCATTCTCGCACTTGCCGGCTGCAGTTCCAACAAATCGTCACTACCCAACTCCATCGCTGACTCGCCCGTCGAGTGGCATCAGTGGAACAAGAAAGCTTTTGACCAGGCAAAATCAGCCGACAAACTGGTCTTTCTATACATTGAGCCATTCTGGTGTGAACCTTGTATGAAGATGAAGCAACACACCTTCACCGATCCCGCAATCGCCAAGCTGCTCTCCGACAACTTTGTCAGCATCTATGTGGATGGCGAGAAAGACCCCAGCCTTTACGAGCGCTATCAACTGGGAACTTATCCGTCTTGCGTTATCCTGACATCCTCAGGCGGCATGATTGGCGGCAGCAATGCTCTTCCGCCCGATTCCCTTAGTGTTCTCCTGACACGGGTGCTTGATGTCAAGAAATCTCAACCGGATTTGATCGATCAGCAAGCTGATCGTTTGGAACAGCAATTCCGGGAACGCGCCGAAAAGACTGAACCCGGCCGCCCGTCGGAAGAGATAGTCAACAACACGGAGGATGCGCTGCTCTCTCTTTATGATTCAACCTACTATGGCTTCGGAAACCAGCCAAAGTACCTGATTCCGGAAGCTCTGAAGTTCATGCTATCTGGTGTGAGCCCAAAAGGATTGGTGTACGAATCTGAGCTAAGAAACACCCTTAATGCCCAACTGGCTCTTTACGATTCCGTTTGGGGAGGCTTTGGCCGATCCGCCCGCTTTGCGGATTGGAGTGAAGTTAATCACGAGAAACTGCTCGATCTCAACGCCGAAATGGCGATGCTCTATCAGGAAGCCGGCCAGCTAATGGAGGACACCAGCTACAGCAGTATCGCCGTGGGGACACTCGAATATATAACGCGCTTCCTGAGCACAAAAGAGAGTTGGGGGTTCTACAACAGCCAGCGCGGGATGCTTCCCGGAAAACTTGACGCCGGGTACAATGGCGAGAAGGCGTACTTCTCACTTTCGCAAAGCCAACGACTTGAACAGGGTACACCCGAAATCGATAGCACCGCCTACGCCGCCTCAACTGCCAAAGCAGTCTCTGCTTTGTTGCGAGTTGGGCGAGTTGTTGGTCGCGAGGACTGGATCAGCTACGCGTTAAACACTCTCGATAAGATGATAGAGAATGATATCGGCGGTTCGGGTGTTGTGCAACATCAGCTGCTCCCTGCGTCAAAATACCCTGCCGGTCTGCTGCCCGACCAGAACGCAGTCGCAAGTGCGTTGATCGACGCTTACGAGACCAGCGGGAAAAAAGATTACCTCGATAAGGCTGAGCTGGTTGCGGCGTTTATGGTAGATCATCTTGAGGACAAGAGGCTCGGTGGCTTTGCGCTTGAGCCACCGTTCAAAGATCCCCTGGGACGCGAGAAGGTGAGAATCAAACCATACATACATAATGCTCAGGCGGTCTGGGTGTTCACGCGCCTTTACTATCTGACAGCCGAATCCAAATATCAACGCCCCGCTGAGACCACTCTTCGCTATGTAATAACCAAGCCAACGAATAAGAAGGATATCAGGCTGCCGTACCTCGCGATGGCCTACCTTAATCTAACTCGCTACCCAAGCTTGATTGCGATGGTCGGCGAGCAGAATGACGACTATAAGCAGTTGCTTGCCCAATTGTGGAAGGATTACTACCCCCGGGAGATTGTCGTGCACCTTGGAAACGGCGACAAACAGCAGAAGTTTGGCCAGCTCACAATTCCCGCGACTTCACGGCCGGAAATGTTCGCTTGTGGCTATGACACTCTGTCAGCGGCGATTTTCGAACCGGCAAAGGTTCGCAAGGAAGTTGGCCGCTTCCTCACCCACTACGAGCTTTCAAGGAAGTAACTACTCCGCTATCCCCGGTTTAAGTGACGCCGGGAAATTGCCCTGGTAGGCATACCCGGTGCGCAGAGTCCTTGCCCTTGCCGCATCATCGGCGTTACGATACTCAGCAGCCATTTTGGGGTTGTAGGTCAGCCGCGGTGTGATGTAGATCCTGAACGCCAGCGTCTGAAAGCCCACCATTGCCTGCGCCGTCAGCACGGGGTTGTTGAAGTCCTCGTTCGTCTGCCGAACTCTCCAGCTCAATCGTGCCGGGTTGTCAGACTCGCGATCGATCTGCGGTTGCGGCACCGTCGAGCCGGGTTGGAAGTAGCCGATATAGAATGGCTCGAAATTGAAGTACCAGTCTACCGGGAAAGTATTCCATCCCTGCGTTACCGGCACGTACTGGTTGTCCGACCACAGCACGGAATAAGGTACATAAACCTGATTGGTTTGATCGTATTGCGAATCGAAGCTGATGAGTTGGATTACCGTGTCTGCTTCACAAAAGTTGAACGAAACGGAATCGACGAATATGCCGCTCACGCCCTGCGGCAGTCCGAATTCCTTCATCCAGTAATAGTCGTAGTTGTCGACAGCCCAGCAAGCTTCATAGCTGCTGTCATCTGCAATCACCCACTGGCTACCGCTCAGGATGAACACCTCCACGCTATCACGAGCCTGATTGGCGGCACCCGGAGTATTCACATACACCACCGCACGATGAACTCCGATATTATCCAGCATTTCACGATCGGCAGTCATGAATATCGTAGCATCTCCATCGCCCGAACTGTTCGAGAGGGTCAGCCACTCTCCCTGTTGAGCCTCCGCGGCCTTTGCCACAGCGGGCCGATAGGCAACCTCCAGATCCCAGGCAAGACTCCCCTGGCCGGAATTGGATATAACAAAAGAGGCCGAAGTTGCATTTGCGCCGAAGTCTACCTTATGAGCGCTCAGCTGAACTAGAGCCTGATTATTCTCGCAGACAGGGCAGTCATTGCTACTGCACCCGACGAGGGCTAGAACGATGGCAACAAACACGGAAAACAAAATGAATGACATACGGGTGCGCAGCATTTTTCCTCCATTAGAGCCGCATCGAACGACGAATATGGTTATTGTCAGATTTCGGAATTTTTGTGCTCGCCGTCAGTATAGGGATTCACAGAATTCAAGCCAACCCCTTTTTCGCGGTTAGTCTGTTATGATTTGCGAGGATTTTGGTGCGGGGGACTCAGCAAGTGAGGCCCGCTGCGGCTAATGATCTACCCGTTCTTCCAGCGAAGCTTCTTCCTGGTCTTCTTCCATCTCCGCTTGCTGCGATACAATGTGGTTCAGTGCGATCTGGACATTGCCGAATCCGGTGGAGATCAACTTAATCCGGCCCGGATGGTTGGAGATATCACCCACTGCGTAGATCTTCTCTACGCTGGTTCTCATGAATTGATCCGCTTTAATTGAGCCTTCTGCGATTTCGAAGTTGTGTTCTTTCAAGAACCCCAGCTTCGGGGTAAAGCCGATACATCCCAGGATGCGGTCAACTTTGATTTCTCGCGGCTGATCCTCCCCCTTAACCTGATAATGGGCGGATTCAACTTTGCCGTCGCCGGCTATATCGATCAGTTTCGCATCGGTGATGATATTGCAGGTAGAGTTCTGCAGCCTGCGCAACGATCCTTCAAAGCCGATAAACTTGCTGCGCCTGTGAATTAGGGTGACTTCGCCGGCTGTCACGGTGAAGAAATTCGCCCAATCCAACGCGGTATCGCCGCCACCAATTATGAGGACACGCTTGTCACGATACTCCTCGACATCCTTGACCACATACTCGAATCCCTTGCCAAGATAAGCTTCGGCCGCCTCAATTCCCAGCGTGCGTGGCACTATCATGCCCGCGCCCGCCGCGAGCATAACACGGTGGCCGTAAAGATAACGGCCATCTTCCGCCGTGAGCTTGTACTCCCCTTCCGGTTCGCGTTCGAGATTTACCACCTTGAAGTTCGTCAGTACCGGCGATTCGTACTGCTTTACCTGCCCATACAACTCTTCTACCAACGCGGCAGCGGTAACTTTGGGATATCCGGCCACATCGAAAATGTGTTTCTGCGGGTAAAGGGCGGTCAACTGCCCCCCCACGTAGGAGAGCGCGTCTACGACTGCAGGATTGAGGTTCTTTGCTGCGGCAAGAAAGGTCGCGTACAGTCCGACCGGGCCGGCGCCGACGATTACGAGATCATAGATTTTCTTCATCACTCAAGGCCTTCTGCATTTTTCCCGGTCGGCCTTTGTACCAGCCACACGAGTCACACTTAGGTATCGGAATTCAGGAGTTCTTCGCCGAACCCCTCAAGCTCTTCAAGACCATCGAGCCTGAACGGATCTCGCTCAGGTATCTCAACGGTAACATTCCCGGTGATGCGGCACTGGCAGCCCAACCGGCTGGTAGAGGTTAGTTCCGCGCATTCCTCCAGGCGGTCTTCCTCTTCTTCCTCCATATCGGAGAGATTATCATAGCCGTCCTTGACAATCACGTGGCATGTCGTACAACAACAGTTGCCACCACAGTTATGCTCCAGTTCGATGTCATTGGCAAGGGCAACTTCGAGGATACTTTCGTCCTCTTCAGCTTCCACGGTAACATTCAGGGGTAAGAAAGTAACTTTATAACTCATCGCCTTATCTCAAGTTTATCTAACTAATCAGCTTCCGTAATCTCCGAACGCTTGAAAACGCGTTTCGGCTTGTTTGAGTCCCCAAAGAAAACTTTTCGCGCCCGTTTGGCAAGCTCTATCCCAATTTGCATGTATACCCAGCCCGGCACGTTGTGCATGCCGCAGTTCGACACTCTCACTGCCTGGTTGTCAAATCGCGCCCAGTCGTAAGTTGAGAACACTTCCGCAAAATGGTCTTCAAAGAAGATTCCATCTCGGGAAAAGTCTTTGATCTCCAGTAATTCCATCAATCAGCAAATGAGACTATACGGAAAATGAAGTGCCACAGCCGCAGGAGCGCTTGGCAACCGGGTTGGAAAATTGAAAGCCGCCGTTTACCAGTTTGGTCGAATAATCAAGGGTCAAACCGTTAATATAGGGCAGAGTCTTGCGGTCAACCAGGACCTTTAGACCTTCAAAATCAAAGACATGATCGTTCTCCCCCGGTTCGGCGACGAAATCCATTTCATAGGAAAGCCCGGAACATCCGCCCGCTTCGACACTGATCCGCAGCAACCTCTCACCTTTTGCCTGCTCTTGCTCCAGACGACGGCGAAATTCTGCCACCGCCGCAGGCGTGACGTTTATTATAGCGCTTAAATTTCTGCGCTTTGAATTCTCTCCGGTTCTATCAGTATTCTGATCCATATCTTCCCTATCGACTCATCTAAACTATTGCTGAATCCGCGGTCATTTGCCGCCGTTGTCTTCCTTCCATCTAACACTAGATGTACGAGAGAGTTCCACGCTGAGATAGCCTTATGGGTCTCTCTGAACGTCATTTCACCCTGATTTTAGCGTAAATTCGCGATTTGTCAAGGAATAAGGAGTTTGTAGCTCCATACTCGGCTGTTGGAAAAGCCGGAGAACAGACTCCCAGAATACTCTTGTGAAATAAATCACAATAAATTTGCGTCAAACTACGAATTTACTATACAACATTGCGGCCAATCACTATATTCTTCGGTTCTTGTGACTAAGACCCGAATGGGACTCGATAACGGGAGTGAATAAGCCGTGATTAAACGCGAAGAAGCCTTAGCATATCATTCGACAGGCCGTAAAGGTAAAATCGAAGTTATACCCACCAAACCTTGCGTGACGCAGCGCGACCTTTCCCTGGCTTATACACCGGGAGTGGCCGTGCCCTGCCTTGAAATCGCCAAGAACCCGGAAGACGCCTACCAATACACCGCCAAGGGCAATCTTGTTGCCGTGGTTAGCAACGGCACGGCAGTGCTGGGACTGGGTAATATCGGCGCGCTGGCAGGCAAACCGGTGATGGAGGGCAAGGGTGTACTCTTCAAACGGTTCGCTGATATCGATGTTTTCGATATCGAATTGGCAACGGAAGACCCCGAAGAGGTGATCCTGGCCTGTAAGCTTCTGGAACCGACTTTTGGCGGCATCAATCTTGAGGACATCAAGGGGCCGGAATGTTTTTACATCGAAGAGACCCTGAAGAAAGCGCTTTCGATCCCGGTATTTCACGATGATCAGCACGGCACTGCAATAATCTCCGCCGCTGCCCTGCTCAATGCGCTTGAATTAGCCGGTAAGGACATTGGCGAGGTCAGAGTTGTGTTCTCCGGTGCCGGCGCTGCAGGTATTGCCTGCGCTAAGCTGTACGTGACGCTGGGAGTCAACCCCGACAATATTCTGATGGTAGATTCCAAGGGGGTGATGTATGAAGGCCGCGGTGACGATTGGTCCAAGAATAAGTATAAACAGCAGTTCGTCCGCAAGACGGATGCACACACTCTTGCAGAAGCGATCAAGGGAGCGGATGTATTCGTAGGCGTCTCAGTCAAGGACCTGGTAACGCAGGATATGGTACGCTCAATGGCAAATGATCCGATCATTTTTGCTATGGCCAATCCCGATCCGGAAATCACCTATCCCGATGCTGTCGAGGCGCGCAAGGATGTCATCATTGCTACCGGCCGCTCTGATTTTCCCAACCAGGTAAACAACGTCCTCGGATTCCCCTTCATCTTTCGGGGTGCATTGGATGTTTACGCCAGCGCGATCAACGACGACATGAAGATCGCTGCAGTTCACGCCCTGGCAAACCTGGCCAAGGAGAACGTGCCCGACTCGGTTGCGCGTGCGTACGGCGTATCAAGCTTCAGATTCAATCGCGAATACATCATTCCCAAACCGTTTGACCCTCGTGTGCTGCTGTGGGAAGCATCCGCTGTCGCCGAAGCTGCCATGCAATCGGGTGTTGCGCGCAAAGAAATCGACATCGAAAAGTACAAAGCCGAATTGGAGCACCGTCTTGGTCTCGGTCGCGAAATCCGCACCATGTTGATCGATCGAGCCAAGCGCACGCCTCGTCGAATCGTCTTCACCGAGGCACAATCACCGCGAATTTTGCGCGCGGCTGTCATCGTTCGGGATGAGGGCTTTGCTGAACCGATAATCATCGGCGATGAAGCTTCGGTCAAAGCGCTGGCGGCGGAGAATGACATTGATGTGTCAGGCCTGGAGGTTATTCATCCGCGGACATCGGCAAACTTCGACAAGTACGCCAACGAGATGTTCCGCTTGCGGCACAAGAAAGGCGTCACTCTCGAGGACGCCCATACGCTGATGCGCAATCCAAACTACTACGGCGCAATGATGGTGCATACCGGGGACGCCGATGCGTTTCTTGCGGGTGTTACCCAACACTATCCCGATACCATCCGGCCGGCATTGGAAGTAATCGGCAAACGCTCCGACCTTTCGGTGGTGAGCGGCCTCATGGTGCTGATCATCAAGAATCGGCTCTTTTTCTTCGGGGATACTACGGTGAACATTCTGCCGACCGCGGAGCAACTGGTCGAGATCACACTCTGTTGTGCCGAAACCGCGCGACGCTTTGGAATCGACCCGCGCGTAGCGATGTTGTCGTTCTCCAACTTTGGCTCGGTGAAGCATCCTCTGGTCAAGAATGTCCAGAAAGCCGTGGCGATCATGCACCGCGATCACCCCGATCTGGTTGTTGATGGTGAAATGCAGGCTGATACGGCAATGGATGAAACGATCCTTAAACCGACATTCCCCTTCAGCAAGCTGCAGGAGCGTGCCAATGTGCTGATCTTCCCGGATCTGCAGTCAGGTAATATCGCCTATAAGCTGATGATGAAACTTGGTGGCGCCGAAGCGCTCGGGCCGATTTTGATGGGCATGAAACGTCCCGTGCATGTGCTGCATCGTTCCCTGGATGTTGATCAAATCGTGGAAATGGCGGCATTGGCTACGGTCGAGTGTGCCGAGGCGGTTATCTAGACAAGCAATTTATCGCTCAATGCAATAACGTTCCGAGTAGCGCCGGAACTGCACGCATGCCGGACCTGGCTGCGCACGCAGGAAGTCTCAATATTTGTCTCCAGGGGGAAACTCCCATCGCCAGAGCCAGATTGTAGGCATCAACCAATGAAAGGCGCCGCGGAGACGCCAGGTAGACGGGCCTGATCTCAACGGCATCCCCAAGCTCCGGTCTAACATAGCGTCTCTTCTTGAATTGCGTCCCCTTGAAATTGAAGGCTACCTCGTTAAGAGCATGGTAAATTACCCTGAGTAACGCGTCAGCGAGCCTGCTGATTCGCGGAGCGTTCGCTGCAACAACAGCATTTGGCGGCACGGGAGCCAGCGGAGACAAACCAAGCGAGCACAGTTCGTAACCTTCTTCGCTAAACCTGCTTAGCGCGGTACAAAGTAGTAGATCACGCGTGCCTTTGGGGGCTCGTGGAGAGACTCGTGCGATTGACTCTGTATATCCGACAACTCTGCCTTCACGGAACAATGGATCGTACACCGCAATCCCGCATAATTCGCCGCGGTGCAATGCATAGAATTTCCGTACCGCGAACTCATCCTCCAGCTGCAACGGCCTTGCCAGAAATCGGAATTCACCGTCATGCACTATGCGCGTTGCCAGCCACCGCCTCACCATAGACTTGACGTCGCGATCAGATATGCCCTGCCGACGCCGGTCGCTGGCGGTTAACTCAAGCACCACGACACCTTCAGCCTGCGCGCGGTTCACCATGCGTCTGACATCCCTCCGATATTTTCCCTTCAGGCTGAACGGCAGTCGCAATGAACTCTCATAGCCGAAGCGAGCTATCGTAAAGCCCCTTTCCTGCAGAGACGAGGCAAGCTCATTCCCAATCTGAAAGAAAGTCGTGTCGGTACCGTCGTTGAGGAAGTCATTCAGAAGCTTCCCCCATTCAGTGCGGTCTGCTATCGGATCACCTAGCACCAGGCGGTAGTCCTTGCCGGTGATGACACCGGCAGTCGTGGTGTAGGCCAGGTACCCACCGCTGTCCATTCTAAACCTCGACACTCCCTGCTGCCCGGTCGAATAGGCAAGCGGCTGACCACCGTACCGCGTGAGACTCTCTTGATCTTGACTAACTGTAACAACATTCGTATTCATACTACTCGGCGATGATACGTCAGCGTTGCCGCCCAGAGCAAGAAAGTTGTGCGCAACTCGCCAGATTGGCGTGATATTGTCCATTTTGACCAAGGGAATAGCGCAATGCATGATCTGCTGCGATTGCTAAGCTCGCACCGCTCGATCCGCAAATATAAATCTGACCCCGTGCCTGACGAGCTGATCTCTGATGTTCTCAATTCAGCACGCCAGGCACCGACATCCTCCAACCTGCAGACTTACTCTATCATAGTTGTGCGGGACCCGGAGAAGAAGACCCTGCTGGCACAATATTGCGGCAATCAACCCTGGATCGAACAGTGCCCGGTGTTTCTGGCGATGTGTCCTGACCTGCACCGGCTGAATCGAGTCTGCGAACTGCGTGGCTATAAGTTTTCCGATCGCTATCTCGAAATCGCTATCGTAGCGATTGTCGATACGGCCCTGGTGGCGCAGAATATTGCCGTAGGCGCCGAGGCAAACGGTCTGGGAATCTGCATGATTGGCGGCATTCGCAATCACCCCGACAAAGTCGCGGAGTTGCTCAAACTACCAGATCGGGTTTTCCCCTTGATGGGCATGTGTCTCGGCTACCCCGATCACGAGCCGATAATCAAGCCGCGTTTGCAGCCGGAGGTGGTCATCCACCACGAGGAATACAGCGATGATGATCTTGTCGAACTACTTGAGGAGTATGACCGGGTTATCCAGTCGTCAGGTTTGTATGAGGGTGTCAGAAGAAAGGTGCCTGCACCAGACGACAGAGAAATCTCCGAGGAAGACTATAGCTGGACTGAACATACCGCTCGGCGAGCCGCTTCGACTAATCCGCTGGTGCTGCGGACTCATCTGCGCAAGTTTCTTGAAGATCGTAAGATTGGGTTGGCGTGAGACGCTAGTCAATGCCGTTTATCGCCATCGCCACGCGGTGCGCCTCCTTCACGCAGTCATTAAGGCCGATGCCATGGTAGGCATTGCTCGCGACGTGGAGATTACCAAGTCGTTGAAGTTCTGACTCAATTCGTTTCAGTACTTCCGAGTGACCGATGCGGAACTGCGGAATCCCCTTCTCCCAGCGATAGAGCTTAACTACTTCCGGATTTCCCTCTATCCCCAAAATATCGTCAAGTTCTTTGCGGGTGATTTCGATTAATTCATCATCCGACAACTCCAGCGACTCGTGATCACCATCACCGCCAATCATTGAACGAAATTGCACTGTGCCTGCCGGCGCACGATTGGCGAATATCGAAGACGTCCAGATTGAGCCGAGGATACGGCGCTTTTCTACCTCAGGTACCAGAAAACCGAAGCCATTAACATCATGCTTCACTTTGTCCGCCTTGAATCCGAAGCAGACGACTGAAATCGGCGCATAGGGAATCTCCGCGAGTGCTTCAGCCAGTTCGCCCGAAAGTGATCTGACCAGCTTTGCCGCTGCATAGGAAGGCGTGGCCATCACCACGTGACGCGCGGTGACACTGCTGCCATCAACAAACTCTACTCGATAATTCCCATCATCTCGCTCGATGGAAATCGCAGCCTTAGCTGCGGTGATGCCATTCGCATACTCTTCCTGGAAACGTTCGATGATGCCGTAGAGTCCACCGTAAAACGAAGTCAGCCATCCTCCCGGCCCCGCCGGGCCACCGCTTTTCTTCCCCTCCGCTCGTGCCTTCTTTGCTTTGGCAAACATTGCTTTCAAGAGCGAGCCGTATTCATCCTCCATCTCGCGCATTATCGGAAAACAAGATTGCAGGGAGAGCTTTTTCGCAACACCGCCATATACTCCCGACACCATCGGCTGCACCAGGTAGTCGGCGGCTTCCTTGCCGATGCGTCTCTTCGCGAAGTCATACACCGATTCATCGATATTACCGTTACGTGAAGCCGAGAATGGCTCCATCATGATCCGCAGCTTGCCAAGCGGGCTGATGATACCGGAGAGCATAAATTTCGGCGGTGACATCGGCACCGGGCGTAGCTTCCCTTTGCGCAGAATAAACCTGTTAGTGACGGCTTTGTTGGCGCGTTCCAGAGTATCGTTCAATCCCAGTTCTTCGCACAACTCGAGGGTTTTGGGTTCTCGATCGAGAAAACCGTTCGGTCCCCAATCGAAGCTGTAGCCGTCGACATGGTCGGTGCCAATAGTGCCGCCCAGCCGCGTGTCAGCTTCAAAGAGATGCACTGATAGCTTTGGCTTGCGGGTGCGGAGATAATGCAGCGTAGCCAGCCCTGATATTCCGCCACCGATGATTGCTACATCGTATGCAGGACCTGCAGTCATGACTCCTCCAAAGTATCGCTGACGATCCCGGCTAGCACCGAGGTAAATCGCGAGTCATCGTTGAACATCGGCATCCGCCGCAGTCGGTCCTTGTGCCCCACTCTCTCGGGTAGATCAATATCAATTTCGAAAAGCGTCTCGATATGGTCACAAATAAAACTTATCGGTACGATGAAGATATTCTTCTCAGTAGAATCCAACAGGTGCTCGACTACCTCAATAGTATCCGGGCCCACCCACTTAACCGGTCCGGTGCGACTTTGAAACGAGAGGTGATACTCACGTTCCCCGGCAGCCAGTTTCGCAGTTTGCTTTATCTGATCAAGATAAGGATCACCCTCATCCACGAATTTCTGCGGCAGCGAATGAGCTGAGAACAACAGGATGTCATTCGCTTCAATGTTCTCGTCGATGTAGGACCGAAGCAGTTCTATGTAAGCCGCGTTGTCATGAAAGTCGCGCACTACCTCGACGGTGACATCTGAATACTTCTTCAATTGTAGCTCAGCTTCGCGAAACGACGAGCCCGCGGTTGCTTTGCTGAACTGGGGGTAGAGTGGCAAAAAGACAAACTCCCGGAATCCCTGCTCGTACGCAGAATTAATTGCCTCTCTGGTGAAGGGTCTGAAGTAGCGCATCGCGATAAAACAGCGCAATTCCGGGTAGTCACGTCCAAGTTGTGACTCCAACTGACGTGCCTGCGCTTCCGTCCATTTCAGCAATGGTGATCCCCCACCGATGCGCCGGTAATTGTCTTTTACCTTCTTACTGCGCAGGTTTGAAATCAACCTTGCGAACGGTTTCTGAAACAGCACACCACCCGGTAGCCTGATTATCGATCTGTCGGAAAAAATGTTGTAGAGAAATTCGGGGATATCGTCCAGCGATTGCGGCCCGCCCATCGCCAGGAGAATCACTGCAACCTTACTGCTCAACGCCAGCCTCGATTCCGCTGCCTGTCACGACCCTTATATGGTTCGTGAGAAGCGCACACCTTTGGCCTCACCGTTCGCATCAAGGTAGGAGTCGAATGTCATCGCAATGTTGCGCACGAAGGTGCGTCCGATCGGGGTGATTCGCAATGCGTCGCTGTCAACCGAGAGCAACCCGTCAGCTACGAAGTCGTCTAACCGCAGGTGTTCATCCTCCAGATACTTACCATAATCGACACCAAACTTCGCCTTTAAGTCATCAAACTTGAGAATGAAATTACACATCAACGAACTGATTACAAACTGTCTGATCAAATCGTCCTGAGTCAGCTTGATGCCACGATAGGTAGCCAGCCCGCGCTCCCTCACATTGGTCTCATAGCTGTCAAGCTTGGAGTAGTTCTGGAAGAAGGCGTTGTCAACGTACCCGATCGATGACATCCCCAGCCCGATCATATCGGGTGCAGACTGCACCGTATACCCCATGAAATTGCGATGCAGGCGGCCATCCTCCTGAGCCAGCGAGAGCTCATCATCCGGCAGTGCAAAATGATCCATGCCGATCTGCCGATAACCGGCGCCGGTGAATTCCTCGATTGCCGTGGCGAAGAGCCGGTACTTGGTCTCGGTTTCCGGAAGATCTTCCTTGTTGATTTTCGTCTGGTGCGGCATCGCTTGCGGCAAGTATGCGAATGAATACACAGCCACGCGATCAGGCCGTAGCGCAATTGTGCGTTGAATCGTTTCGCGGAAGCTATCCACCGTTTGCAGCGGCAGGCCGAAGATGAGGTCGATGTTGACGCCCTTGAACCCGAGCCGCCGCGAATTTTCCAGGATCGATCGCACCATTTCTTCCGGCTGTACCCGCCCTACCGCTTTCTGTACTTCCGGGTTGAAGTCCTGGGTGCCGATCGAAATTCGATTGAAGCCGTTCTCAGCCAGAAACTCCAGTTGTTCGATACCGGTCACTCGCGGGTCAACCTCGATCGATTTCTCACAATTCGGCAGAAACTCAAAGTGATCGCTGAGGTCGGACAGCAGTACTTCCAGACCCTTACAATCAACTATCGTCGGCGTGCCGCCCCCGAGGTGAAGCTGACTCACCTGTCTGCGGCCATTCAAGCGAGTCGACACTTGCTCTACTTCACTTGTCAATGTCTCGACATAAGCATCAATGCGCGAGCGCTGTTTGGTTACCACCGTATTGCAGCCGCAGTAGTAGCAGCGGCGCTTGCAGAACGGAATGTGACAGTAGATCGCCAGCGGGGTATCAGATTCACTGGCGGCATTGCTCAGCGCTTCTTCATAATTGGCGGCACTAATCTTCTGAGTCCAGATCGGCACTGTCGGATAGCTGGTATAGCGCGGTCCGGGGCGGTCGTACTTTCTCAGAAGTTCAAGCGGGACTCTGGTGGAGTTGCTCTCGGTCATGATCTCACCTTAGCCCGCTGCACCCGGAATGCTCGCACCGTCTTGATCATCGTCTCCACGGCTTCAATTGGTGTGCGTGGCAGGATGCCATGCCCCAGGTTGAAAATCAAATTGTCGTGGCGGTGTAAACGCTCGAGCAGACGTCGCGTTTCCTTGGCAACCATCTCGGGAGTATCAAAGAGAATAGTCGGATCGAGATTCCCTTGAATCGCTTTCTTGGGCAATGCCAGCGCTGCCGTCTCGAGATTCACGCGATAGTCGACGCCGATAACTTCACAATCATACTCCGCCACCAAATCGAAGAATGGTGCGACATTGTTGATAAAAACGATGCGTGGCACGCCGGCATCAGCCACCCTCGTCAGAATGCGGTTGATCGGTGCGGCCGAGAAGCGTTCGTAGTCATCATGCGCGAGAATCCCACCCCAGCTATCGAAAATCTGAATCGCTTCAGCACCGGCTTCAATTTGTGCCAAAAGATATTCCGCCACATTATCCGCCAGCAGATTAAGCAGCTTCACTGCAGCTTCAGGATAGCGGTGCATGAAGATCTTCACTTTATCAAATGTCTTGGAGCCCTTGCCTTCAATTAGATAGCAAGAAAGCGTGAACGGTGATCCCGCAAATCCGATCAGCGGCGTGGATGGCAGCTGGTCCTTGATCCTCCTGATACCAGCAAGCACAAAAGGAAGATCCCTCTCCGGGTCAATCGTGCTCAGCCGTTCTACATCTTCTGGTGTCTCAATCGGGTGAGCAATGCGCGGTCCCCCTTCAGGGAAGCTCACCTCCGCGCCCATTGGCTCGAGCATCGTCAGGATGTCGGAAAAGAGAATCGCGGCATCGAGACCAAAGCGCTCCACCGGCTGACGTACAACCTTAGCAATCAACTCAGGTGAACGGCATAACTCCTGAAACGACACCTGCTGCCGAACTTCCTGATACTCGGGCAGATAACGTCCTGCCTGCCGCATGATCCACACCGGAATTGGCCCTTCCTGATTCTTGCCATAGCAGGCTCTGATGAAAGGGGAGTCACTTACGCCCATGCGTGCGCCTCCGACTGAATTGACTCAATCATGACATCGGCCGCCTCATCGAGCATCTCCGGTGTGTGAGCGGCGCTGATAAAACAGACTTCGTAGCCTGACGGTGGAATATAAACACCGCTGTTGAGTATTCGCTCATGCACGCGATTGTAGTGGCTGATGCCATCCTTGTCGATTCCATGCGCAGCGCGAGGTATTTCCTTCTGGAAAATCACCCAGTAGATCGATGCCACTCCGGCGATGTTCACCTGCAAGTCACGCAGGCGTGAGGTCATCTTCCCCACGAAGGCTCGGTTCATCTCTTCCAGACGCTGATGGATTTTTCCGTCAGCCAGCTTTTCCAGAGTTTTCAGCCCTGCGACCATCGCCACCGGATTGCCTGATAACGTTCCCGCCTGATAGACCGGCCCGAGCGGCGAGAGCTTTTGCATGATTTCCGCACGTCCTCCAAACGCCCCCACCGGCATGCCCCCGCCGATGATCTTGCCGTAAGTCGCCAGGTCGGGTTTGATTCCGTAATACGCCGCCGCGCCTTCGAGCCCAACGCGAAAGCCGGTGATGACTTCATCGAAAATTAACAACGCGCCATGTTTCTCCGTCAAAGCCCGCAGCAACCTGATATACTCATGCCGCTGAATCAACAGCCCATTGTTGGCAGGTATGCCTTCAATAATAACTGCTGCGACTTCATCGCCATGCCTGGCAAAGAAGTCCTCTAACTTTTCCTCGTCGTCAAGGGGAAGCACCGCTGTCTTGCTCGTAATTGCCTCAGGAACTCCCGCGGAAGATGGTGTCCCGAATGTCGCCAGTCCGGAACCCGCAGAAACCAGCAGATGATCGGCATGGCCGTGATAGCAACCGTCGAACTTCACAATCAAATCACGGTTGGTATAGCCTCGCGCGAGGCGGATCGCTGACATGACCGCCTCAGTGCCGGATGATACAAAGCGAATCTGCTCGATATGCTCAACATTGCGAACGATAAACTCCGCCAGTTGATATTCTAGTTCGGTAGAGGCGCCATAGGTCATGCCGCGATCAACCTGAGTTTTCACCGCCTCGGCGACATCAGGATCAGCATGTCCTAAGATCAACGGTCCCCACGAGCAGCAAAAGTCGATATATTCGTTGCCGTCGACATCATAAAGGTAGGCGCCATCACCCCAGTCGATAAAGCGTGGCGTGCCACCAACCGATTTAAAGGCGCGTACCGGTGAGTTGACTCCACCCGGGATCACCTGCTCCGACAGCTTGAGCAGCCTCTCTGATTTGCTTGTCTTAACCTTATTGCCAATCATTCTTCAAAATATCCCTGAGGTGATAGGTTAGAATTATCGACGCGCCTGCCCTGCGAATGGCAGTAAGGTTCTCCAGCGTAAGCAGCTTTTCGTCCCCTTGCCCCGCTTGTGCCAGCAGTTTCACCGCGGCATACTCGCCGGAAACGTTGTACGCCGCCACCGGCAGTGAACTGGCTTTGGCAAAATCAGCGATGACATCCAGATACGCCAGCGCCGGTTTGACCATCACGATGTCCGCGCCCTCTTCCTCGTCGAGCACCAGTTCCCGCAGTGCCTCGCGGCGATTGCGATAATCCATCTGGTACCCCTTGCGGTCTCCCTTGCCGGGAGCCGACTTTGCAGCTTCACGGAACGGGCCGTAGTAGGCTGAAGCGTATTTAGCCGTATACGCCAGAATTAGCGTATCCTGAAAACCTTCGCTCTCCAGAGCGCCACGCATGTAGCCGACGCGGCCGTCCATCATATCAGAAGGCCCGACACAATCGCAGCCGGCTTTGGCCAGCTCCACCGCCATCTTTGCCAGCACTTCTACGGAAGCATCATTATCGATACGGACATCAATCGTCACTCCGCAATGCCCGGTATCGGTGTACGCACAGAGACAGACGTCGGCACTCACGAACAGGTCTTCACCGAAAGCATCCTTCAACTCGTGGGTTGCTCTGATCACCGGGTTGTCGGGAGAGTAGGCGGTCTCAGCCATTGCGTCCTTGTGCTCGGTGACGCCGAACAACATCACTTTGTTGATACCCAGTGCGACGTCGCTGCGAATCGACTTGACCAGGCTGTCAACAGACTCGCGATAGATTCCCGGCAGTCCACCGATTTCGTCTTTGACGCCTTCACCGTCAGTCACGAAGTACGCCTGAATCAGGCCCGCGGTGGTGAATGATGTCTCAGCGACCAGGTCGCGGATTATCTGATTACGTCTCAATCGACGCGGTCTGTACATTTCTTCCATTACACAAGCTCCAGGACTTTCTCGATATCAGGTTCAGGCATGATGCTGGGTTTTCCCCAGTCAAGCTTTTCTATCTGTGCAGCCGTAGTGCCACCAATTGCGATTACGCGTGCTCTAGGTTTGCCAAACTGCTCAGCAAAGGCTCGCACCGCCGAAGGCGCTGTGAAGAGAATCGCATCAGCGGACGTGAGCCCATCGATCGTCTTACTATCTATTTTGCGGCTCAAGGTCCTATAGCACACCAGCGGGAGATACTCTATTCCCGCACTCTCAAAAAGGACATCAGGATCAAGATTCACATGCTCGGCGCGGGCATAGATTACGCGGCATTTGGTCGATTGGTGCCGCGCGATAAACTGCTCAAACAGTAACTTGCCGTAGGGCTCGCTCGGGAGATAATCAACCGTCCAGCCCGCTTCCTCGACAGCCTCCTGCGTCTTTTTACCAACCGCGGCGATTTGAAATTTGGCGGGAAGCTTGATTGCGCGTTGCTCCACAACTCGCTGAAAGGCGTCGACGCAGTTGCCGCTCGTGAAAATCACCCAATCCTGTGAGTCTAACTTGAATCCTTCCGGAAGCCGAGGATTGAGATACTCAATCTCCGTTAGCGGCAGCGGGACTATCTCCACTCCACGCCTCTGCGCAACCGCCATCAATTCGCTGAGTTGCTCTGCCGTTCTTGTTATCCCTAATCGCATCGCACTGCCTTCCATTACTTAGCCGTCAATTCCTGATACGCTTGCTCGATCATCGCATCGACAGCCGTACCGGCAACCTCGACACGTCTTGGCTTACCCCAGATCTCGCCATCACGCGCCCCCAGGACCGCCTTTAGTTGTAGATTTCCATTTTCGAGACTGGACCAGACTCCGAGAGGGAGCGAACAACCTGAGTCAAACTTCTTCAATAACCCCCGTTCGAGGCTTGCTTCCGTCATTGCCTCCTTCGACCCCAGTTGGGAAATAACCTCTTCCACCCGCTCATCATCTTCGCGAATCTGAATTCCCAGGATACCCTGCGCCGGCGCCGGCAAGAATTGCTCAGGATCAAGCAACACTACTTCAAGGTCTGTCAAGTCAAGCTTAAGCCGCTCAACTCCCGCCGCGGCTGCGAGGATGGCATCATATTGGCCATCCCGCAGCTTTTTCACGCGCGTCGGTACATTACCTCGGAGATCCTTTATTTTCAATGTCGGATTGAAATACGCCACCTGGCACTTGCGCCGATTGGAACTGGTGCCGAGCACTCCGCCTGCCTTGACAGGTATGACCCCATCCCCATCCCTGGCGTCGGGTCTGATCAGAAGCATTTCGCGCCGATCCGCGCGATAGCCGGCGGCGCCCAGCTTTAGCCCCTCCGGCTGGGTTGTCATCAGGTCCTTTAAGGAGTGAACGGCAAGATCAATTTGTCCTGCCAGGAGAGCATCCTCCAGTTCTTTGGTGAAGAAGCCCTTTCCTTCCATCTTGTCGAAGGAAAGGGTATCGATCTTATCACCTGAAGTCTTGATGATCTTGATTGCCACACTGCAATCATGTTCGCTAACGAGGATTTCTCTGATATAATTTGCCTGGTATAGCGCGAGATCCGACCCTCTAGATCCGATTACCAAATCTGCCATGCACTATACTGCTTTCCGTTTCGGCTGAGCGGGGATGTTTGCTACAGATGCTTCCGCCTGAGATTGTGCCAACTCCTCGGAAAGCCAGCGCGCCGGTTGGTAGGTAGCATGCCCAACCAGCTTCGTCATCAGATGCATAATCGCCTGGCGCTCTTCGTCGCCGAGAGATGTCAGTTTCTTGCGGAAGAGATCGTCAAACGCACGCTCGGAGAGTTCAAGAGATTCCTCAAAGCTGTTGCGGAAAATCGGTTTAAGGGAAACCTCGATCTGACGCGACAGATACTCATTGACGGCATCACGGACGATGTCACTGGCTTTGCTGGTTTCAACGAATTTCTGCCGTAGATTGCCATCGCTCTTCGTCCGCAGGAAGGGAATATCAATAACTTTCACTCTGGCGCTCGCGGAGAAACACTCTGCAAAGTCGCGTGGGATAGCCAGGTCGACGCACAACACTAAGCGACCTGTTTTTTCGAGTCTTTCGAGAAATGCGCTGGTAAATACCGGCTCGCGTGCCGCCGTGGCTGATATGATCGCATCCACTTCGCCGGGATTTTCGAGAAATTCCTCGAGCGAGACAGCTCTACCGTGGAATTGCTCGGCTAGTTCTGTCACCTTGTCGACTGTTCTATTAACGAAAACAATCTGACCGAGGCCCGAATCGGTGATATACCTGGCAGACTTCCGGGTCATCGGGCCTGCTCCAACTAAGGCGATCAAATTGTTATTTTTTGCAGTCAAGTGCTTCTGTAGTTCATCGTGAGCCAGCGATGCCATCGAGATCGAGCCACAGCCAAGCGCCGTCTCGCGCTTGACTCGCTTGGCAACCAGCAGCGCCTCTTCAGCAGCGTCGTGCAACATCGGACCGGCAATCCCCATTTCGGTTGCGTCATTGACTGCGTCGCTCATCTGGCCGGCTATCTGGGATTCCCCAATTACCAGCGACTCCAGCGACGAAGTCAATCGAAACAGGTGCGCTACCGCCTCTCGGCCTGTCACATGATAGAAATCATTCGGAAAGAAGCTGATATCACGTTTTGCGCTGAAGAAATAATCGATCAGGCGGTGCAGTAATCCCGAGGAATCATGCTTCCCGGCCTTATAGTAGAAGAACTCCACCCGATTGCAGGTGGCGAGATAAATCAACTCGTCAACCCCGAGCGCTCGTCTAAGATCATGCAGGATTTCTCGCCGCGAATCGCGGTCAATGGTGAGGGCTTCCAGCAGCCTGGTGTTCTGTTGCCAAATCGAAGTGCCGATTATTCCGTAGTTCATCTTGTTCGCTTACTTCCTTCTCAGCATATTGTCGACTGCCGAATAGTACACGAAACATCTCCACAATTGTCACACCATTGTCAAATATTGTGAAAAAAAGCACAATAACCGGGATTTAACTACCCAATTATCCACTCCTGTCTCTGCAACCCCTACGCCGGCAAGCCCTTATGCTATATTATTACATAACAGCCAGTTACGAGAAGGAAGCAGTTTGACAATCCTGTGACATTCCCAGCAAATATCTCTACATGAAGCTCCTGTTTACCATACCAAGCATAAGTGGAATGGTATAATCTTTTCCACTTCAGCCTTCAATTGAGTAATCGGCGGTAACTTGCTATATTGCTATAAGATGCTCAAAAAAAGACAAGAAAGGTTTTATAAAATGACCCAAATAGCACTGGTGACAGGCGCATCGGCGGGAATCGGGGAGGCCATCGCCCGCAAATTGTCCGGGCTTGGCTACGACCTGATACTCTGCGCACGCCGCAAAGAGCGGCTGGAGAAGCTTGCTGCTCAGCTCAAATCGAAGACCCATCTCATACAGCTGGATGTTCGTGACCGCCAGGCTGTGGAAGAAAAGCTGGGAAACCTGCCCGAGGAATGGCGGGGAATTGATCTTCTCGTGAACAATGCCGGTCTCAGCCGTGGCCTCGATCAGCTTCAGGATGGGAATCCCGATGGCTGGGATGAGATGATCGATACCAACGTTAAAGGCCTGCTCTATGTCAGCCGGGTGATTATCCCCGGCATGATCGAGCGCGGCAGCGGGCATATCATCAACATCGGTTCGATCGCCGGGCACGAAGTTTACCCGCGTGGTAATGTCTATTGTGCTACCAAACATGCTGTCGACGCCATAACCAAGGGCATGAGGCTTGACCTGGTAGAATCCCCCGTGCGCGTTACGACAATTGACCCTGGTCTGGTAGAAACAGAGTTCTCGGATGTACGATTCTACGGCGACACCGAGCGCGCCAGGACGGTCTACCAGGGCTATAAGCCGCTGCAGGGTGAAGATATCGCCGAAGCAGTCGCCTGGGCAGCATCCCGTCCGCAGCATGTGACAATAGCCCAAATGACGGTTCTGCCTACGGCGCAGGCATCGGCGACGGTGTTGCATAAACCCGGCGCCTGACGT
>CAYXUL010000007.1:0-2053 GCA_964468475.1 uncultured Ignavibacteria bacterium
CACCGCGTGTGCCCTTTTTAGAACGAACCTCTGAATAGACGTAGGGCATTCGCCGAGTGCCCCAACGCATAGGTCATACAAACGGGTCGACCACCTCGCCACCATTCAGTTGACCTTCCTCTCATAAAACACCATCCTTACCTGTAACGATTCCTCATTTCAGAAGTCTTTAGATAGAACGATGAACGATCCTGACAAAAGCGATTGGACGTTATTTCGCTCCGGCGATCAGGAAGCCTTCGCACGCATTTATGCGCGTCATCGAGATCACATTTTCAGCTTCTGCCTCTACACCTCCGGTGACGTCGATGTCAGCAAGGATGTTGTACAGGAAGCTTTCCTGCGGCTGGTGCAGCACAGTGTATGCCCGGACAACGTTAGAAACTGGCTGTTTATCGCGGCACGAAACTGCCTTTATACGCAGCTGAAACGATCGCGGAGAGCCGGCAAAAACGCTGGAGACGGCCTCTCGCATCGCCAGCATGAGATGTCTGCTGAGCAGCGACTGATAGTGGAGCAAATGCTTAGTAAACTGAGCGTCGAAGAACGTGAGCTGATTCTCCTCCGAGAATTCGCCGGGTTCACGGTCGCAGAACTGGCAGAATCACTGGAGATCTCACCGGAAGCGCTTCGCGTCAGGCTCTACCGCATCAGGAAGAAACTACGAACACTAACACAGGGTGATATATGAACGAGAGAGAATACTTCGAACAACTTGTCTCTGCCGAGCTGGATGGCGCCATCACTCCGCAAGAAAAGGCTGAGCTTGATGAGCAACTTAAGAGAGATAGCGATTTGCGCGCCTTCCGCCATGATCTGCTCAGACAGAGTGAGATGCTGCGATCCCTGCCGAAACTCGTAGACGAACGTCTGAGGAGACAGCCGATTCCAGAAAATGCCGGAAAGGGCATACTCGCGCGAATCTGGCGGATGAGAATCAGCTTACCGGCGCCGGTCGCTTCGGCAGCTGCAATTTTGCTTTTCGTCGCGGGTTTGCTGATTGCGCATTCGCCCTCGACTAATCATCAATCCACAGCGGAATTCTCCGGCCGGACAAATGTCGTGTTGTATGAGTCTGACAGGCTTGAACCTTCGACTAGTCATCCCGTCGTGGATAAAGACTCGAAACTGAACTGAGAAAGGAAGCTGTCATGTGGCGCTTCATGCTTGTACTCACTTTTAGCTTTTCACTGTGGGCGGGCAAATTTGCTTATGCCCAGAATCTCTATATGAAGATTGATCTGATGAAGGGAAGTACTTCGAACTTTGAGCGCGCCAATGCGTCGGCCGGCTGCCGTATTACGCCGGGGGGAACGTGTGACGGGTTGTTCTGGATCTCTGAAAATGAGTCAGGCGTGACGAGTGGTGGACTCACGGCCGATATCGGCAAGCCTGCCGCAGAGTTCATCTACCAGTTTGGAGTCAGGCGACTGGAGAAGCATTATCAAATTGCGGGGACGGTCTTTAACCTGTTCATTAAGGCAAACGGTGATGTCGAGGGTGGAAAGCAGCACTACATTGAAAAAACGATAATGCTGGACAAACAGATGCTTGTTGAGACTGGAGAGGATCGTGACGGCAATCCTTATCTATTCTCAATAACTGTATCCGAGACGCCAATCCCGGCGACAACGGATGAAACGTGGAACGGATCAAAAATCGTCTTGCTATCGAGGCAAATGGTTGATGGTCATAGCTGGAGCGTCACGAAGAACTCCAGGAATGCGCTTGAGGGAACAACTCGATTTAACGTTACCTTCAGCTCGCCGCCGAACGAATCCGCGAATAAGGAACTGAAGTATCAATGCGTCATAGAATTCAGCGACCTGCCCACCAAAATCGACAGGCCTTTCAACAGCACAGTCAATATTGAGCGCCGGTATAATGTCCGTAAACGCGGGTTGATGTCGTCGAGTAGTAGCGATCTTCTATCGAGATACAGCAAGGCTGTGGTATTGCGCCCCGGAAAACTGACTGAATTGGTGATTCCGCCGGATACACCTTCTGTCGATGGATTCAATATACTTGATACTCTGCGAATTTTCCCGGCACC
>CAYXUL010000007.1:2153-34409 GCA_964468475.1 uncultured Ignavibacteria bacterium
AATTCGCGTTAGCTTGCCGGATACATCAGTCAGCCATTCGACGGAATTGAGATTGTCGGCGTTAACCAGCGAGAGATCTATCGGAATCCAATCGGTCTCGGAACGCGTCAGACGATTGGGATAGTTGCTGTAGCGCAGGGAGGAGTAAACCACTGCCTCGGGGCCGATTACTTTACTCCCATCCACAAACAGCTCCCAATTGGGAATCATCGTGGATAGCTGCTGAGACCGATATGAAGGTACCGAGGTGTTCACAGTGGGATAATTTCCGCCCCCAAGGTATTGATAATCGAACAGGTTGAAATAGTAGGAAGCGCCGCCGCGGATGAAGCTCCCTGACGGGAATGTCTTCTTCACCATCACTTTTGGCGCGCCGCTGTATATGTGTTCCTTAACCTCAGCCGTGTCGAGCAAGCCGTCACCGACTACGTCGTCAGGCTTGAAGAACTTGGAATAGCGATACTGAAATTTCCCACCCAGGATGAAATCGATCCCCTCATCGGTGCGATACATCAGATCGCTCTCGCCTATGTAAGTCTGCCCGACATTCACAGGCAAGTTAACCTGATTCTCGTACGGAGACGTATTTGTCGGCTGGAGCGCGAAGACGTATGACTTCGGATAGTTCGAAAACCTGCCAGAAACCCCGAGTGTGAGTTTGTGCCGCAGTCGCCACGCAAAGGCGGTCTTGACGTCAAGCCGATTGGGGATCGAACGCAGGAAATCATCCTTCGTCGTTTGATTCCTGTCGGTGCCGTACGTCGCGAACAGCGAACCGAAGGTTTTACTGCCAAGCTGAGAATAGATATTGAGCGAGAAATCAGTCATGCGGTAGTCAATGTTATTGTAAACCGAGTAGCCCCATCTGTGGCTTTGTGCACCTGTCAACGCATTCAGGGAATTCTGGTTCTTGCCGTATCCGAAAGCTAACGCCACGTAGAGCTTGTCGAGATCCGAAAGATATGCCGGGCTGCGCTTATTGATTTCAAACTGCCACGAATTTGTCATGCCGACGACAGTAGGAAGCGTCGAGAGGTTAACTTTCGGCCACGGCTTGGGCTTGCGTTGCCGCCGCTGAGCGTAAGCAGATTGCGGCAGAGCCAGGAGGAGAATCTGCGATGATACAAGAGCGATTATCAGGTACTTTAGCAAGTTTCTCTTCATATGCAATTATTCCGACGAAAATTCCGAAGTTGATCTTCTTTATTGATACTGACGTACAGACTCCAGGGTCTGTCTAAAATCTTCAGGTAATTCGGCCATAAAATCAAGCGATTCTTCAGTTTCAGGGTGGATAAATGAGAGCCGTGCCGCGTGCAGCATTTGCCTGTCGATCGCATCGAGCAGTTGTTTGGCGAAAGCACGATGGCGAGCCTCGATGCCGGTCAACCGTGCCGACCTGCCGCTGTACTCGGGATCGCCCAACACAGGGTGGCCGGCTTCTTTCAAATGTGCCCTGATCTGATGGGTACGCCCGGTCTCGAGATGTACCTTGAGCAAGCTCAAGAATACAAATTCTTCGACAGTCTCGTAATGTGTGATCGCCTCGCGAGCAATCGGGCTACCCGATGACATAACTCTGCGATCCGCGCGCGAACGCCCGATGGCGACCTCAATGGTGCCCTTGCGCGGTTGCAGCTTCCCCCAGACCAAAGCGCTGTACTCGCGCTTCAGGGTACGAGCTTCCAGTTGCTTACCCAGTTTCCGGTGGATAAGGTCACTCTTGGCAATCACCAACAGCCCGGAAGTGTTCTTGTCGAGGCGATGCACCAGGCCGGGATAGCCCTTGGCGTAGCCGGAGGAGAGATCGGTGAAATGATACAGCAGGGCATTGGCCAGCGTGCCGGTTTCATGGCCGGGGGCAGGATGAGTAACCAATCCGGCAGGTTTGTTGACAACCGCCAGAAAGTCGTCTTCATAGCGAATATCCAGCGGGATATTCTCCGCAGCAAACTCGATACGTTTCTCATCGGGCTTGTCGATACTGATTTGTTCTCCGCCGGAAAGACGGTGCGAAGCTTTAACCCAGTGGCCGTCGACGTTTACCCGTTTTTCGCCCAGCAGCCGCTTCACAAAACTGCGCGACAGGCCAAGGTTGGCTTGCGCCAGATAGGTATCGATTCGTTCACCCGAGGCTTCAGGAGCTGCTGTCAGTTGGATCAACGACACATTCTTTCTTTCGAGAATCGAAAATCAGCGCGATGATGATCAGCACCATCCCGACACTCACGGCTGAGTCGGCAATGTTGAATACCGGCCAGCGTGTAAGATGGTATCCGGGAAAGTGGAAGAAGAGCAACTTGGCGGGCTTGAGAGAGATATCGAAGAAGTCCACGTCGATAAAATCGATCACCTGCCCATAGTGAAGCCTGTCAGCGAGATTGCCGAGTGCCCCCCCGACTACCAGCGCCAGCGAGTAATCCAGGAGCATATTTTTCCCGGCATCCCTGGCGAGGATGATCAGAATCAGGATTGTCACAAGAATGGAAGCGAAGGTATAGAATGTTCCGGAGCCGAGGCTGCTGGAAAACGCACCGCCTTCATTGAAAACAAGGTTCCACTTCAGGAAGCTGCCGAGTACTTCGACCGGCTGTGAGGGTAGCAGGCCGGCCAGAGCTATCGTCTTTGTGAGTTGATCCAGTATGAGGACAGCAATTGCCGTCAGGGAGAGAGCCAGCAGATGTTTATTTGCGGGAGACCAACCCAGAGCTTCACGCCAACTCATCGGAGTTATTTTCGCTGAACCTTTTGGTTCTTCTCCTGCTCTTCACGTTCCTTGCAGGCGATGCAGTAGCGCGCGTGCGGCAAAGCACGCAGGCGCTGTACGCTGATATTCCTGTTGCAGCTGACACACTTGCCAAAGGTTCCGTCCTTGATCCGACGGAGCGCCTCATCGAGGTGATACAGGAAACGCCCGGCCTTGGAATTGAGCATGAAGGCCTTTTCGCGCTCCATGGCATCGGTTGCCAGGTCAGCCATGTGAAACGAGTAGCTGGAATGATCTCCGGTGGCGTCCTTGGTCGTATTGTCCATGGTACGCGCCTTCGTGAGGCCCATTTCCCTCAGGATCTCATCGCGCCGTTCCAGCAGCAGCTTCTCAAATCTTTCTAATTCCCGCTTACGCATATTATCATTCCTGCGGATGAACTTCTCTCTTCAGTTAACTTCATCCGCCTGCTTTACCTTCGAGTTTATCTACGGATTCCCAGCTTGGCCGGTTCACCGTTAATGCTCCATTCACGCAAAAGATCACCATTAGCTTCGCCAAATTTCACTTCGTTGGCAAGTGTTTCCTGCTTGATATATTCCAGATGCTTACGTGCCGCCGAAGTGACTGCATCATTCGAACTTATTGCTACGCTGATTTTGTCGGTGACGTCGAAATCGGCTTCTTTGCGCATACTCTGGATTTTATTAACCAGTTCGCGCGCAAAACCCTCGGCGCGAAGCTCATCATCAATTTCAGTCGTCAACGCGACCGTGTAACCCCCGTCTGCTGCGACGGCAAATCCGCCTTTACCGGTCAGCCGCACCTGGACTTCCTCGCCACTGAGGTCAAAAGTCTTGCCGTTGACGCGCACGCTCAGCTGTTTCAGAGCCAGGAACTTTCTAATTTCGTCCTCCGTCAGCTTCTCCAGCGCCTGCTTGACCGCCTTAACATCCTTGCCAACTTTGGGGCCAAGCAATTTGAAATTAGGCAGTACCTCGTACTCCGCAACGGAGGTTGTATCTTCCAGGAAATCGATGCCTTTCACATTTATCTCTTCCATGATCACCGGGATCAGTGGCTCGACATTTTCCCGTTTTGTCTCTGTCGGCAACTTCACGCGCATCTCCGCCAGCGGTTGGCGCACCTTTATCTGCACCGTGTTGCGCGCTGCGCGCCCGAGGCTGACCAGCTTGATCACGGCATCCATCCGCTGCTCAAGCTCGAGATTGACCCTCGATTCGTCGTATGTGGGAAAGTCAGCGAGATGAACCGAATCCTCGCCGGTCAATTCGCGATACAATTTTTCTGTCAGGAACGGAATCACCGGCGCCGCCAGCAGGCACACCTGCACCAGCGCATTGTAGAGCTCAAGGTAGGCGCGGAACTTGTCGGGTTGATCGCCGGAGGCCCAATAGCGACGGCGGCAACGGCGAACGTACCAGTTCGACAACTCATCGATCACGAAATCACTCAATTGCCGTAACGGGCGAGTGAATTCGTACGCATCGAAACCCGCGATGTAATCGCGTTTCAGGCTCTCCAGGCGCGATTGCAGCCAGAGATCGATTTCGAGCGGTTCACCGGCTTTTTCTTCCATGAACCGGCGCAAGTCTCCGCCGGCTTCCTTAGCCGCCTGCTCCTGCAGCCCATCGATATTGGCATATATCGCGAAGAAACTGTAGGTGTTCTTCAGGGTGTCAAGAAAGCGCCGCTGTACCTCAAGAATGCCGTCCTGATCGAAGCGCGTCACCTGGTGCGGTTGACTCACCGTGAGCAGGTACCAGCGCAGTGAATCGGCGCCGTAGTTTTCCACGACTTCGAAAGGATCAACTGTGTTCTTGAGTGATTTCGACATCTTCTTGCCCTTTTTGTCGAGCAAGAAACCGATAACGACGACGTTTTTGTAAGCGGGCTTGTCGAATAGCAGGGTACTTATCGCCAGCAGTGAATAGAACCAGCCGCGAGTCTGGTCGGTTGCTTCGCTGATGAAATCAGCCGGGTAGGTGTCCTCAAACAACTGCTTATTCTCGAAAGGATAATGGTACTGCGCGTAGGGCATCGAGCCGGAATCAAACCAGACATCGATTACTTCCGGTTCACGCACCATCCTGCCACCACAGTCGCACTTCAATTCGAGCTCATCTACATATGGCTTGTGAAGGTCGATCTCATCGGGAGGATTGACTGCATATTTCTTCAGCATCTCAACCGACTCTATTGCCGTGATCTTGTCACATTCCTGGCAGACCCATAACGGCAGCGGGGTGCCCCAGTAGCGCTCCCGCGACAACGCCCAGTCGACGTTGTTCGAGAGCCACTCGCCCATGCGGCCGGTTCCAATTTCCGTGGGTACCCAGTTGATCTCAGCGTTGCGCGCCAGCAACCGCTCCTTGTTCTCAGCAGTCTTGATATACCATGACTGGCGGGCGTAGTAGATCAACGGTGATTTACAGCGCCAGCAGAACGGATAGGAGTGCTCGTAGATCTCCTTCTTATAGAGGATGCCCCGTTCCTTCAGGTTCTTAGTGATGATCGGATCGGCATCCTTGATGAACTTGCCGGCGTAGTCCGTGACTTCTTCCACGAAAGTGCCGTCCGGCTTGACAGCCTGAATCACCGGCAACCCATATTTCTGCCCGACGCTGTAATCATCCGCGCCGAAGGCGGGCGCCATATGCACGATACCGGTGCCATCCTCGAGGGTCACGAAATCTGCCAGCGTGACATACCAGATGTTATCGTACTTGCCTTCATAGTAGTCGAAAAACGGTTTGTACTTCTGTTTCTCCAGCGTCGCGCCTTTGAAGCGTTCGAGTACCTCGAACTCCTCATCAAGCACCTTCTCGGCCAACGCCTCCGCAAGGATCAGCTTTTCTTCACCATGTTGAACTTTGACATAGTCGGCGTCTGGCGCTACTGCCAGAGCGACGTTGGAAATCAGGGTCCACGGCGTGGTCGTCCACACGAGAAACCTGGTTCCCGGTTCGTCAGCCAACTCCGCACGCACGAAGATCGACGGATCTTTTACATCCTCGTATCCCTGTGCCACCTCGTGCGACGACAGCCCGGTGCCACAGCGCGGGCAGTAGGGAAGAATCTTGTGGCCTTTGTACATCAGGTCACGATTGAAAAACTGCGCCAGAATCCACCACACCGATTCGATGTAGTCAGTATCGCAGGTGATGTAGGGCTGATTCAGATCGAGCCAGTAACCGATGCGGCGGGTGAGATTGTCCCAATCCTCTTTGTATTGAAACACCGACTCGCGACACTGTTTGTTGAATTCGGCGATACCGTAGCTTTCGATCTCATTTTTCGATTTCAGGCCGAGCTTGGTTTCCACCTCGATCTCCACCGGCAACCCATGAGTATCCCAGCCCGCCTTGCGCTCTACCAGAAAGCCGCGCATCTGCTTGTAACGGCAGACCAGGTCCTTGAGCGTACGGGTAATGACGTGATGAATTCCGGGACGGCCGTTGGCGGTAGGAGGACCCTCATAGAAAGAAAAGCGGGGGGAGTCTTTGTGGCGACGTACACCCTCGTGGAACGTATCTGCGCTTTCCCAATAATGCTGTATCTCTTCCTCGATTCTGGGAAAAGAAGCGCCTGATTTTAGCTCGTCGAAACTCAAACGTTCATCCTTTCGATCACTTTGGCAATCATCTCCGTCATTTTCGGCTCGGTGCCATTTGCTGCGTGAAGAATATCTTCGATTTTGACCGGTTTCATGTTGTCAGGCAGCCCCATGTCGGTGACAATCGAAACACCAAGCACTCTGATGCTCTGGTGCCGCGCCACGATAACTTCCGGCACAGTCGACATACCGACCACATCGGCGCCAAGTATACGTAACATACGATATTCGGCCGCGGTTTCCAGGCAAGGCCCGGTGACGGAAGCATAGACACCGCGCTGCGTTCTGAAGCCAAGGTCGGTTGCAGTCTGTTCCGCCAGCTCGATCAATTCCCGGTTGTAGATTTCAAACATATCGGGAAAGCGTGGCCCGAGGCGGTCATCGTTCTGGCCCAGCAGAGGGTTTGTGCCCTGCAGGTTGATGTGATCCGTGATGATGACCATATCGCCGACACGAAACTGCGGGTTGATACCGCCGGAGGCGTTGCAAACCACCAGGGTCTTGATGCCCAGCTGCTTCATCACCCACACCGGAAACGCCACTTGCTTCATAGTGTAGCCTTCATAGAAGTGAAATCTACCCTGCATGGCGACGACCCTCTTGCCGTTGAGTTCACCCAGCAACAGCTTACCGGCATGACTCTCGACAGTCGAGACCGGGAAGTGGGGAATTTCGGCGTAGGAGACAGACTCTTTTACATTTATGCGTTCGCCCAGCCGACCCAATCCGGTGCCGAGAATGATACCGACATCGGGCGTATGATCTGTGCGCGACTGCACGAATCCGGCTGCTTCCGCTATCTGCTCGTATAGTTCCATTTGCTTAGGCTCGTGATCTTTCTTTGTCACCGTCATCTGTTTACGGGTTCTCCGTGCCGCGTTCTATAAACTCGCGGTGTGATTGATTCTCACTCGTTTCGACCTGTGAGCCGCGTTCCTCCAGCAACCTGGTGTGCGAGTCGATCAGTGAGCGAATTTCCGCCATGAAGCGCACCTTCTGCATCTTCAGTGATGCCAGCTCATACTTGATCGTCTCCACTTCCTTGAGCGCCTTCTGCCTCATCTCATTGCAGGCGGCCTCCGTCTCGCGAATCTGCACTTCCATTGACTTGTCTGCTGCCTTCTGCTTTTCAGCTACGGCATTCTCGGCGGTTAGCAGTGTCTTCTTAATCGACTCCTCAAGATCGCTATATTTCTTCAGTTGTTCCTGCAGCGAAGCCGATTTCTGCTTTAGTTCTTCATTCTCCTTCAGCAGTCGTTCCATCTCACCGGCAGCTTCAGCAATGATCGTCTCGACTTCCTCAGGATCGAAGCCGCGAAATGTTTTTGGGAATTCGAAATTCCTCAACTCCACCGGTGTGACAGCCATAACTTTATCCTTTCCTGTTCCTCATTACGCCGCCGCTACGTTGTGCGCGGCCCGAATATGACGCGTCCGACACGAACCATCGTCGATCCCTCGGCGATCGCCAGTTCAAAATCATCAGACATCCCCATCGAGAGTACGCTAAAGCTGCTGGCCCGCGCCTTCATCTGTTCAAACAGCTTATACGTTTCTGCAAACGCACGTCTTATCTCATTTTTGTCTTCAGTCAATGGTCCGACTGTCATCAAACCACTCACCCGCAGATTCGCGAGCTGACTGATCTCCGCTCCTGCATCAGCTACCTGCGCCGGCTGAAATCCATATTTCTGCTCCTCGCCGCTTGAGTTGACCTCAAGCAATACCTCCAGCTTGCGACCAGCCTTGCCTGCTTCCTTGCTCAACTCCTCGGCAATACGCAGCGAGTCTACTGATTGCACCATATCAAACAACTCGATCGCTAATTTAGCCTTGTTAGTTTGCAGGTGCCCGATCATATGCAACTCGAAATCGCGAGTCGCGCCCGCGAACTTGTCTCGTGCTTCCTGTACGCGGTTCTCACCGACAACATGGGCGCCACAATCGACCACCGCTCGAATTTCGTCAAGGGTTCTGGTTTTTGAGACCGCCACTACCGTGATATCCTCCGAATCGCGTCCCGCCCGCTCTGCAGCTGACCGGAAACGCTCCATGAACCGAAGATAACTATCACGTACGGCGAAATCGCGTCCCATATAGTCACCTATTATAGCAGTACGACCACCTTGACGCAACTGAATTGGCCGTCAATCGCCTGCCAACATGTAAGTCTAATGGGGGGAAAGGAAGTTGGTGAATCGAGCGCGTCTTCTCTACAGGTGCTTTTCGATCACGCTCTTGATATCGGTCATCCGGAACGGTTTCTGGATGAAACCGCTGGCGAGCCCGTCGACCAGCTGCTCGTCGGCGGTTGCCACGTTGTAGCCGGAGATAACTATAACCGGCAAATCGGGATTCTTGCTGCGAATAGCCGAGAGTAGTTCGGTGCCCGACATACCCGGCATTTTGAGGTCAGTAATCACCAGGGCAAAATCCTCATTTTCCAGTAACCCCAGGGCTGCCTCGCCGTTCGTGGTAACCTGGCTGGCCAAATCGAAAACATCGAGCATCTCC
Source organism: uncultured Ignavibacteria bacterium (assembly GCA_964468475.1). GTDB lineage: Bacteria > Zixibacteria > MSB-5A5 > CAIYYT01 > CAIYYT01 > JBECKX01. The sequence continues at coordinate 11,012 of CAYXUL010000007.1, forward strand.
GAGAGGAGAGAGGCCATGTTCGGATTGTCGTCAACGATTAAAATTTCGCGCTTCGCCATTGCTACTCTTGAGATTATGTCCAAGTCCCGTCTGTATATTCTTTTCGACATATTCTCTCAAGAAATTCACCATTTTGTCCATACCGAATTGAGTGCGGGCCGAAACGAGAAACCGCTTCTCAGCGGCATGATTGAGGCTCAGCGCCTGTATTTCGGGGTCGGGAAGCTTGTCGGCCTTGTTCATGATCAGGATTCGCGGAATATCGCCGGCGCCGATTTCTTCCAGTACTCTTTCTGTCTCCTGATTGTGATCAATCGCATTTGGATGCGAAATGTCGATCACTTGCAGAAGCAAATCTGCATAGCGGACCTCATCGAGAGTTGAAGCAAAGGATGCGATCAGTTCGTGGGGGATTTTCTGAATGAAACCAACAGTGTCGGAGATGACGATCTCATTGCCGTTGCTTATCGGAAGCGAGCGTGTCACCGCGTCCAGAGTGCAGAACAATAGATCGTCCGCCCAGACTCCAGCGCTGGCCAGATGATTGAATATCGTCGATTTTCCGGCATTGGTATAACCCACAAGGGCAATCTTGAAAACACCCTGTCGGCGCTTGCGCTGCGTGATGCGCTGTTTGTCCAGCTTCTTGAGCCGTAGTTTAAGTTTGCTGATCTTGTTCTGTATTTCGCGGCGGTCGCTTTCAAGCTGTGTTTCACCCGGTCCGCGCGTACCGATTCCGCCGACGTGGCGGGTCATATGCGACCACATGCGTGTGAGGCGCGGCAACAGGTACTGCAATTGCGCGAGTTCCACCTGGAGCATGGCGGCAGTGGTGCGGGCGCGCTTGGCGAAAATATCGAGGATCAGGTTGCCGCGGTCGATCACCTTGACCTTGAGCTCGTTTTCAAGGTTGCGTACCTGCGCCGGACTGAGTTGATCGTCGAATATCACCATGGTTGCACCGGTTTTGTTGACGATATCCCCAACCTCGGTGACCTTGCCGGAGCCGATAAAGTGCCTGCTGTCGGGCGCGGGACGGCGCTGCAGCACGGCGCCGACGACCTCCGCCTCGGCAGAACGAACCAACTCGTGGAGTTCGGCCATCGATTCCTGAAAAAGTTCGTTGGTCACACCGCGAAGCTGAACGCCGACGATAACAGCCGTCTCGACTTCCTGCTTAATTTCCTGCGGCTTAGTTGGCATGTACGAAGTGTACTTATCTTTCGTGGAATAGTTGTTCGGTTGTAAGTTCTACGAAGTTTTCACGCTCATCCCGACGGATATTTCCTGCGGGAACTTCTATGACGCGGTAGGAGCAGCGACGATCTCGCAGGTGAACGGACAACTCCTCACCTGCTTTCACTAAATGTGCAGCCTTAGCCGGTCTGCCATCGACAAGAACACGACCAGCGTCACACATTTCTTTGGCGATGCTGCGTCGTTTTACTATGCCTGTCTTTTGAAGGTATTGATCCAGTCGCAAGAAAGTTGCCCCTAAATATCCCGCCGTTCGATATAGACTTTGTCCTTCATCTCGTTGACAACGTCGGTCATGACATCAGCGGTTTTCTCCTGTCGGGCATAGCGCTTAAGCAGGTCGTAGTCCTTATCTATCGACATCTTGCGCGCTTCATGCTTTTCGAGCACTTTCACGATCTGCAGACCAGAAGGCGACCAGAACGGCTTCGAAATATCTCCGACGCCAAGATTCTGCAACGGTTCGCGAAAAGACGGCTGCAACTCGTCCAGTGACAGATCACCAAGCTCTCCGAAATTCGCCCTGGTGTCGGAGTCATCCGAGTGATTCCTGACGATCTCTCCCCAATCGGCACCGGCATGAAGGCTGTCGATCAGCGCCTTGGCCAGATTTTCCACTCGCAAGCTGTCGCTGGGAGCGGCACCTTCCAGCAGCAATATGTGCTCGCTGTGGAATTTATCTCCTGATTTGCTCAGGAGTTTGATGATATGATAGCCAAATTGTGTTTTCACAATTCCGGATACTTCACCCGGCTGCAGCGCCAGCGCCGCACGTTCATACTCCGGCACCAAATCGCCCTTGGAAAAAGTACCGATATCGCCCCCCTGAGACGCAGAGGGATCCTGCGAATACTTCCGTGCCATATCCTCGAAATTGGCGCCATTCTTGATTTGCTCAAGTATCGAGTTGGCCAGTGTCTTTAGCGAGTCTGCAGTCGCTTCCGAAGTCTCCGGTTTCAGGAGTATATGCGCTACCTTGATCGTTTGGGGTACATCCGGCAGGCTGTCGCGGTAGCGCTGATAAAAGCTCTCCACTTCCGGCCGAGTGACGGTAACCTTTGCCAGCAATTTGTTGATCAACTGATCCTTCAATTGCTGATCACGTATATCGCTGCGCAACTTGTTCTTCAGGTCGGGCAGCGTGAAGCCCTCAGCAATCAACTGTTGGGTGAATGCCTGTTCAGTTGGAAACTGAGACCGTAAGTCATCAAGCCGCTTGTTCAGAGCCTGCTCGACATCCTCGTCCTTAACAACAATGCTCGTGTCATCGGTCGCCTTAATGAGAATCAGGCGGTCGTTGATCATCTGATCGAGCAAGTTCTTGCGCAGGGTGTCAATTACCGCCGAATCCTGGATTTGCTGGCCGCTCTGAGTGATATAGAGCTGCACCTGGAAATCGAGTTCGGAAGAGAGAATCACGCGGTTGCCTACGACAGCAACTACACGATCCAGCGTTTCCCAGCCAAAAGCCGAAATCGTAGGGATCAGTATCAGCGCGAGAAGAATTACGGCGTATTTAGCTTTGTTTCTCATTCTTGGTAGTCTTAATAGAGTTTTGTAATACATCATCCCTGATTTCGATTGAGGCCTTCTCCCGAGCCTGTGCCAGCCAGTCCTTCGCCGCACTTACGCGTCTCAGTTCTATTATCTTCTGCTGGATTGCATTTTGCACCTGTTTGAGGGGCAAGACCTTCTGCGGCTTGACTTCCAGCAGCTTTATAATAGAGTAATGCTTGGCTGCATTTACGATCACATCTGAGATTTGATTGATATCCAGCCCCTGAGCCGCCTTATATAGGGCGGGGTACCTGTTTTCCGTGACATACCCAAGGTCGCCCTTCACGCTCTTCATCCCGATGCGAGTCGTATTCTGGGCGGCGAGTTTGCTGAAATCCGCACCGTTTTGCAGTTTGGCTATGATTGCCTGCGCGTCCTTCAGGGAACTTTGCTCAATCTCGAGAAGGTGATACTGTGCGGGAATTGTATAGTCTCCGAGATTCTGGTTGTAGTACTCAACTACTTCATCGTCGGTGACATCGACGTTATTGCCCAATATATCTTGCCGAAACTTCTCCGCTACCAGCCCATCTCTGAAATTGTCCACTCGTTTTTGATAGTCGGCGGTCTTGTCAATACCGCTCTGATCCGCCTGGTATTCCATGATGTTGTTCATCTCCAGTTGAAATACCAGGTCCTTCAACCCTTCGTAGTTGTCAAAGCGGGGGCGATAGGCATCGGGGACGTTCTCAATCTGATCGATATAATCCTTGACTGTCAGCTCACCGCCGGCATAACTCGCAAAAACCATCTGCTGTTCGTAGGGTTCAAGCAAGTCAAGTTGCGGAAAGTAGTTATCCGGCCGCGGTACACCACTGAGAGTGTCGGGATAATACATGTCGAGCTTCTCAAGCAACATCTTGGTTGCCTCATGGTTGATTTCCACTGAGGCTTTTTCCTTCATCGCTTCAATGAACTTGTGCTCAGCTTCCGTGGCTTTTCGCGTCTCCAGCGTCTTGACAATGTAAGGATACATCTCCTTTTTCGGCATTAGCTGATGATCTCTCTCTCCCGTCACTTTGACAATGTGCCAACCATTAGCGGTTTGGAAAGGTTTTGACACCGAGCCAATCTCCAGAGCAAATGCAGTATCGCGAAGTTCAGGTAGGATATTGGCGCCCCAGCTGATGTAGCCTATCTGCCCACCATTCACCGCCGTAGCGTAGTCAATTGAATTTATCCTGGCGACTTCTCCAAAATCCGCCCCGTTAGCAATCAAGTCGTAAAGGCTATCAGCTTCCTCCTCCGTCGGCACCAGGATGTGGGCGACTTCACGCTCCGTTTTCATATTGTTGTAGAATTGGTCGACTTCCTGGTCGCCGACATCTTCCGCACCGCCGACTTCAGCCTTGTACATCGCGTCAAAGAGGAACTTCGGCCGTTCAGCGGTCATTAGTTTCTGAATATCCGGATCGGATGCCAATCCTGCAGCGTAGCCACCCTTGACCAGCAGCTTATAGTCAATTAAGCTGTCCAGCGCTTCCTTTTTTTTCTTGTACTCTTGCTCAGGCGACTCGAATTGATACCCCATCTTCTTGAAGTACGTATCAATAAGGGACATCGGGATCTTATCACCGTTCACCACGGCGACTATGTCTTTGTTGGAGCCGCTCCCGCATCCAATCACGACGCCCAGCGCGACTATTCCTGCCAGTACCGATAGTAAAAAATATCTCATTGATCTCCTCATCGTTATCATAATACAAACCTATTTCCTTATTGATCCTTACAAAATACCCTATTCTTGGGGCATATATCAGACGACAATGCAGCCTACATTCTAGGGTTAGTCACAGTAATTGCAAAAGCTTTTTCAGTTCGCCGAGTGGATGTTCGGTAGCATCCGAGAACCCGATATTGATGACGAAACCATCAGCTGCATTGAAACCTAGCTGCTCCGGCCATGCCCGGCGCAACGCCTCGATCTGCTCCTTGCCGGGAAGTTCAGTGGCGTCATAGACCAAAGTTGCCTTTTCACCTGCCAATTTTACCCGCGCAATCCGGCGGGCCTTCGCCATCAAGTTTATCTCCATCATATCCAGTAAGTTTTGGGTCTCGTCGCCGAACCTCCCAAAGCGGTCTTTCAACTCTGCAGCGATTGCACCCAAATCTTCGGTGGATTTTGCATCCGCAAGCTTGCGGTAGATATCTACTCGCTGTTTGCTGTCCTCAATATAGTCGTCAGGTAGATAGCAATCTCTGTCGATGTCAAGCTTGACTTCGAAGTCGCTCTCAAAAACTTCGCCCTTAATCTCAGCGACGGCCTCCTCCAATAGTCTGCAATACAGGTCAAATCCGACCTCCTCAATGAACCCGTGCTGCTGCGGTCCCAGCAGGTTTCCCGCACCGCGAATTTCGAGATCACGCATTGCCAGGTGAAATCCGCTGCCCAATTCGGTATGCTGCTCAATCGCTTTCAGGCGCTTGCGGGCGTTATCAGTAAGCTTCCTTACCGGAGGGATCAGCAAGTAGGCGTAAGCACGCTGCTGACTGCGACCAACTCGCCCGCGGAGCTGGTAGAGCTGCGCCAATCCGAATCGGTCGGCGCGGTTGATGATGATAGTGTTCACTGAAGGAATATCAATTCCCGACTCAATGATAGCACTGCAGAGGAGAACATCATGCTCTTTCTCCAAAAAGCTGAGCATTACACTCTCGAGTTCTCGCTCCGGCATCTGCCCGTGAGCGACCGTTACACGAATGTTTTTGAGTAGCTTAGTCAGGTAGTGATGGACTGATTCGATGGTCTCGACCCGATTGTGAACAAAATAAACCTGCCCGCCGCGCTCAATTTCGGCTGTGATAGCGTCGTAGATTATCTTCTGATCAAACTCGGCAATCTCAGTAATGATCGGTTGCCGGTTTTTGGGGGAGGTGTTAATCACCGACATATCGCGCGCCCCCAGCAGGGACATCTGCAGCGTGCGTGGAATCGGAGTGGCGGTGAGGGTTAGACAGTCGGCCAGCTGCTTCATGCTCTTGAGCCGCTCTTTGTGCGCTACGCCAAATCTTTGTTCTTCATCGACGATGATCAGTCCCAGGTTGGGAATCTTCAGGTCTTTCTGCAGCAGGCGATGGGTACCGATGATGATATCTACTTTGCGCTCTTCAACGTCAGCGACGATCTGCTTCTGCTCGGCGCGGCTGAGGAACCTCGACAACGACTCAACCCGAACCGGAAACGATTCCAGCCGCTTCCGGAAAGTGCCGAGGTGCTGCTGCGCCAGAATCGTGGTCGGCACCAGCACCGCCACTTGCAAGCCGTCCGTGACGGCGCGAAGCGCGGCCCGAACTGCAACCTCCGTTTTACCGAATCCCACATCACCGCAGATCAGGCGATCCATCGGTGAACTCGCCAGCATATCCTCTTTGACAGATTTGATTGAATTGAGTTGATCGGGCGTCTCCTGATAGGGAAATGATGCCTCCAGCTGTCGCATCATCTCTTCATCGTCACCAAATGCGTGCCCCGGACGTGCCTTGCGGGCGGCGTAAAGCTTAATCAGTTCATCGGCCATGTCGGCAATTGCCTTCTTGGTCCGCGCCTTGACCTTCTCCCAGTTCTTGCCTCCCAGCTTGGTCAGGCGGGGCGTGCCCTCTTTGCCGATGTATTTCTGCACCCTGCCGAATTCTTCGATCGGGACATAAAGCTTGTCATCGTCGAGGTAGTGAATCAGCAGGCATTCCCGTTTGCGGCGGTTGATACTGATTTCCTTGAGACCACGATAGCGCCCGATGCCGTAGTCGACATGTACTACATAATCCCCTACTTCGAGCGCGGCGTAGGAGCTGATTGCCTGCCCTTCCTTGAATACTCGTTTCCGCTGGCGGATTACCTGACGCTCGAAGATCTGGTGGTCGGTTAGTACTACCGTACCGGTTTCGGGCAGCACGAAACCGCGCTGCAGGCTGCTAATGACAAAGCTGACTTCATCCGCCTGTTCGCCAAGCAGTTCACGCAGTCGCCTGGCCTGAATCTCCGTATCGCACACCAAAAGAACCTGCTGGTCGTCGTTGTGCCATTGCTCCAGCCTATCGCGCAATAGCTTGACCTGCCCGTTGAAAGCCGGATGATCTTTCATTTCGAAATTGATGGCATCCGCAGTACGCCCGAGCGGCATCTCGGTGAGTGTCTGTTTAGCATCCAGTTCCTTGAACAGTTTCTCTTCGCTGAGGTAGATCATCTCCGGAGTGGGGGCATCTGGAAATTCCGACTGTATTTGCTCATAGGCTTCTCTGGCGTCCGTGGCGGCGCGCTCCAGTCGCTCTTCAGCAACTTTGCGGTCAACGTGATAAACCAGCGGCGCCTCCGGAAGATGTTCAGTCAAATAGGCCTGCTGCAGACCCAATAAGGGCGCCACCCATTCAAGGCCGGGGTTGTCAAAGCCGCCGAAGCAACGTTCGGTCAAAATCTCAGCGGATCCGCCGCGCAGTTTCTCGATGCGTTCTTCCAGTTTGCTGAGAGAGATCATAATCTCTCGCCGTGGAATGATCGCAATTTCCTTGATGTCACTGACTGATCGTTGTGAGAGAACGCTGAACTGCCGCATAGAGTCGATTGTGTCGCCGAAGAACTCGCAACGGATCGGGTCAGCGGATGTGAAGGGGAATATATCCAGAATTCCGCCTCGAATCGAAAACGTGCCGACCTCCTCCGTGATCGGCTCACGCTCATAACCGAGACGTACCAACCGCTCGGCGATTTCCATCAGGTCATAGTCGTTGCCTACCGACAGATTGAAGCATGAGCTGATCAGAGCTTCGCGTGTAAGTGTAGGCTCAGCCATTGCAGCAGGGGTGGTCACAACAATCAGAGGTTTCTGCTGTGCCAGCTGCCAGACTGTCTCAATGCGCTGAGAAACGTTTTCAAGCGGGGGGATAAGCCAGTCGTAGGGGTAGGTACCCCACGCGGGGAAAGGAGCAACGGTGTCGTCGCCGCAGAGGTCTGAGAGGTCTGCCGCCAGTGCAGAGGCTAACTTCTCCAGCGGCGCTACCACAACAATTGTGCGGTTCAGTTCGCGAAACAGAGATGAGATTAGCAGAGCGTTAGCGGATCCCGCCAACCCGGCTACTGTCTTGTTTTCACCCGCTACGATTGCAGAGCGCAACGAGAGATACTTTTCAGATTGAAACAGCAGCCTTGAGAGGGTATTAGAGTGGATCGTTGCAGGTGTTGTTACCATGGCGTCTTCTATTGTCCGCGTCTTCTCCCGGAAGTTGCGCGCCAGATACATTTCTCAGCAAACGCAATTATCCCACGCCCCGCGCGATTGGGGGGTGGGTTTCATTAATGGTATCGGCGCCATTACAGCGCCTTAAAATCGCGTCAAAACGTAGTTTCGTCAAGAAATTTCGGGGAATGGCGACCATTCTTGCCGTTTTCACGGTTCATTACTTGCAAGTCCCGGTGCTAAGAAAGTTGTGCAGAACGGTCGATAATATCGTCAGGGGTGTATTCGCCGGCTGTATTGAGGTATTACTGATGTCGTTTCGCACTTTACTCTGGGTAGCTTTCATAGGGTTTATCGTGTTCGGGCTCTACCGCACCTTTCACACCGACACGTCGGACCCCAACAAGGTTATTGAGCGATATCTCGCCAATTGGCAGGCAAACAATACTACCGGCATGTATCCTCTCCTTTCGCTGAGAGCCAAGAATGAACTGAAACGCCAGGACGTCAACAACTACTCTGATTACTATTCTTACTTCGTTGACAAACGTAGCCAGCTAAGTAGTTATCAGATAGTTACTTCCGACATACGTGGCGGTGCCGGCCGCTACTGGGTGCAACTGAAGCTGCTCAATGACCTCGGTCAGGCCGTCTCACAAGATGCCACTATCTATTTGGTCTGGGAGCAGGACGGTTGGCGAGTGGATGGCTACGAGCACTCCGGGCAGACCGATCTGCCCTGATCCTTCCACCTTAATCAGCTGATATCCAATCAGATTATAGATGATTCTCGGTGCTTTGCCGCATCGTAAGCGATGATTTTATGCACTAACCGCGCCGCCACAAAGTCGGGCGCGTGCATATCCGCGATGGGTGCCAATTCCACGACGTCAAAACCTACCAAATTGCACTTTTCAATAGACTTGTGCAGTAGTTCAAGAGTAGGGTACCAGAGCAATCCCCCCGGTTCCGGAGTGCCGGTGGCAGGCATAATCGAGGGATCGAGGCCGTCGACATCGAAAGTTATGTAGAGATTGCCGGAAAGCTCCGCCAGCACCCGCTCGACCCAGTCACTATTCTGCTCTACAAATGTGGCTGGGAATATCGACACCTGATTGGCTTCGATATATTCATGTTCCTCGACAGAGTAATTGCGGATGCCAACGCTGACCGTCTTTTTCGTCTTGTCGCGGATTCGGCGCATCACGGCCGCATGAGAATATTTCTCCCCGAGATAGCCATCACGCATGTCAGCATGCGCATCGATTTGTAAAACTGTCAAATCAGGAAATTTCTCAAGGCAGGCAACCACCGGACCGTAAGACACCGAATGTTCCCCGCCGATAACGCAGGGAATGTGCCCATGCCCGAGCACACGCACCACTTCCTCGCGCAGAATTTCCCCCTGGGCTTCCGGCCCACTGTGAGTTATCTCCGCCGGGGCAGCGGTATAGATGCCGAGCTTGTACGGTTCGAAGCCGAGTTCTTCGTCAAATAACTCGACCTCCTGCGAAGCCGCCAGGATCGCGATCGGCCCAAATTCGGCGCCGTGACCATAAGTTACGGTGACCTCGTACGGTACCGGCAAAATGTAGTAGCGGGCGTTATCGCGCTCCGACTCCGGGCCGGTTATGCCGAGGAAATTGTAGCGTCCCATACTCCCTCTATCGGATGCTTTGCACAGCCTCTTACACGCTAGATGATAGAGAAGAGCAAATCGCTACACAAGTTCAAATCTCCCTTAGGCCCGGAGCTTTATTTCTTTCGTTGAATCTCCGCGCGATGGTTGTTCTCGTAGTCAATCCCCATTTCCTCTGACAGCCCGTACGCTTCCGGGTGCATGTACTTGCCCTGCTGATTCGGGCGTTTAGCCTTCTCGACTGTCAGAGGATGAGCGCGGGCATAAGGATCATCTCGCAATGCCTGTATCTGCCACGAGACTTTGAGACCCGCTTTGCCTCCAGCGATTTCAAAACTGCCGTCGGAAATTTCCTGAGCCACATATACTGGCGCGTAGCCGCCGACGCAGGTTAGTTGATAGCGAAAGTCCTTGTTGGCTGCCTGAAACCAGTCGGGCAGCTCGATGGTCGCCTCGCCGGATTCGTCGAGAACAACATTTCCGCTGTAAGCTTCCAGCATTTCCGGGGATTCAACCGCATTCTGAACCAGGAACTTGTTCTCCGGATCAAGCGGGTGATCGATAACTATCTTGTTCGCTGGTGAAGAAACGGTGCCCGAGACGTATACATCCCCCGAGAAATAGCCGGCCCAGTTCTCGCCAGAATTGCTTGATGCGCTGCCATAAACCCCGACTCCGTCGCCGCCGTTAGACGCAGCCTGGGCAAAGACACCAAATCCGCCACCGGCGTTGTTAATTGCTGTGCATTCAGCTCCGTAGCCAATTGCACCGTTGCCCTGTGACAGGCAAATAGCGCCGTCTCCATACTCAGCGCTGCTGTCCGCTCGGCAATAGACCCCGACGCCACTGGAGATACTTTGCCTGGCAATACCTCTGAGCCCTTCGGCGTCAGAGGCAAAGTTTGAAACGCCATATACGCCGATTCCGTTTTGTCCGTACCAAACCTCCCCGTAAACACCTTCACCGACGCCAGCCGTCAGGCCCGGGGTTGCCGAGTAGCATAGTCCGTGCACTCCGATGCGAGAGTCGCCATCCGTGAATGCTTCGGCCCTCAAGCCTTCGGCAGGCGCGCCATTAAAGCTGCCGGTTGATAGTCCAACGGCCAGTAAGTCGAGACAGCGAATCATACCCTTTCCCGAATTTGCAATATAGGAGTGAAGTCCGGCTCTCGTCGATGTAGTATTATAACTCCGGGTGATGTCCACCACTCGATGCGGGTCTGGCGCCTGATCGATTCCTATTTCTATGCCAGTGCTGTCAACTCTCATCGTGTTGTCGCCAAACTTGACCGGCCCGTCGAATCTGTTGGTACCGGTGAAATCCTGATCGGCTGCCAGTACCGCATCTCCGACCCCGGCATCATCGACACCATCGGCAAAGCCGGGAGGGATATTCTTGATGCCTGTCCACCTGGTCGAATCAGACTCCACGGCTCGAAATGCAAACGCCGTTGTAGTTATCTGCTGACGCGGCAACTGTTCAGGATTAGCTCCGATCTGGATCGAGAGATACCTCTCGCTGCTCTTGAATATGTCCGCCGTGATCGGATTCACCGAACCCAGAAGTACCGAGAACAACCCATCGGTAGTGGTCACATCCAGTTGTTCAGACCAGAGCGGACTCCCATTTGTTGGTGACTTGTAGATGGCAAAAGTGACCGAATAGGTACCGTCCGTAACGGGATTGCTGCCCGAATCCAGCAATCGCCCTTGATAATTGATGAGGGAAGGTGCCGTAGCGCTGGCAATCGCTGCGCCTGAGATTACTGTGAAAAAGCAGAGTATGAGTGCCCTGCGTCCTTTTGGAGATGAAAACATGAAATGCCTCCAACGTACGTGAAGAAAATGGCTGTTTTTTTAAGCTGTCTTGAAAAATATCGACAAGAGCAGTATACGATAAAGCGCAGAATTTACAACTACAAAGGGCTCAATAGGCGCTATTTTAGCAGCCTCCAGTGGTACCACATCGTCGCAAAGGCTATTTCAGGCATTCGGAAAGCAGGTGGCAGAAAAGGCCGACATCAGTCACGATTCCCAGCGCCTGCGCCGAGCCGCGATCTGCCAATTTCGTTACAACTGAAGGATTTATGTCGACACAGATTGTCTTTACCGAGGAGGGCAGCATATTTCCGGTCGCGATCGAGTGGAGCATCGTTGAGAGCATCAGCACGATTTCGGCGCCTTTAATCTCTCGCGCGTATGCTTCCTGCGCCTGGTTCATGTCGGTAATCGTCTCCGGCAGGGGACCGTCATCTCTCAGCGAACCCGCCAGCACATAGGGGATCTTTTTCTTCACACATTCGTACATCACGCCCGACTTGAGAACTCCTTTGCTGACGGCAGCCTTGATGCCTCCGGCGAGATTGATCTGATTGATCGCTCTCATATGGTTGCGGTGACCCTGGTCAACGGGTGTGCCGGCGCTGGTGTCGATGCCGAGCGAAGTGCCATATAGTGCATTTTCGATATCGTGAACGGCCAGGGCATTTCCCGAAAGCAAAGCATCTACGAAACCCTTACGGATCAAAGTGCTCAGTGGCCCCACCGCGCCCGTGTGTACTACAACGGGTCCCGCCACCACTACGAGTTTGCCGCTACGGTCCCTGATCAGTTCAGCGACTTGATCCACCGCCAGCGACACCTTTCTTTCGGAAGATACCTCATTAGACATGAAACCGAAGTTGCTGCGGCTGCGCTCCTTGAACTCAGGTCTCACCCGGATTCCGCTTAGACCGGTGACAATCTGATCTCCTTTTACGACATTGCGCAGCTTCTTGACCTCTGCGCCGGAACCGCGTACCACAATGACGCCATCCATTCGTTGATTTTTGACCCTGATCCAGCGGCCGTTAAGCCTTATTTCTGTGGCATGGTTGGTTGTTGAGTAGAAGTCGTCCGGTACGGAGGAGTTTTTTGGCGCTTTCTTGAGAGTAACAGTTTCTTCCGAGACAATGTAGCAGCCCTTGGCTGAGAGAAGATTCAGAATAAGGTCAAGCTTCTCGGCTGAGGGCGCCGAGATATTCAGCTGGGCGGTCGAGGTCTCGACATTGGTCTTGCCAATGCTGAAATCCTTAATCTCGAATCTGCCGCCGCCTTTGATAATGAGGTCGAACACTTCGGAGAGTATATCAGAATCGACGATATGCCCTTCGATTTGGACTTTGGCTTTCTTCACCCTGCTTCTGGTCATATTTGTTTTCCTTACAACGAGTTATCGGCATTAGCAGGCAGGCTTTTAGCTTGACACCTAATCAGGACGCCCGTATATTAAAGTTGTGGGGAGAAGTCGGGACATCGGCACAATCAGGGCAGAAATAGCATTCTCTCCGCCTCACCGCCAATACAATTCATACCAAGCTTGTTGGCAAATGAAGACAAATAAACAAATGAATAACTATATAGATATGCGGGCATGAGGCCCCACTAATCCAAATCTAATGGACAGGAGAGACGCCATGAACGGTAAGAAAACACTATGTATCGCAGCGGTCGTGCTGATGCTGCTCGTGTCTCTGACACCACTTGCGGCACGCAATACGCCTTTCCGGCCGCCGCAAAGCGACCCAAATTCGCATCCCTGGCAGGATGACAGTAATACCGATCCCAGTGTGCCGCAGTTGGATCTGGTAGTTAACTTTGGTGGATTTGTAATCACTTTTGACCTGCCCGGCTTCCTGGTCCCAACCAGTCTCAAGTCGAGTTCCAACACTACTCTGCAAAGTAATCCGACGATCCATCGTGCAAAGACGACCACTGACAGCCGTGGGATCAGAAGTATCGTAACTCCGAAAGGTTATTGATAATGAGCAAAGAATTCGCAAGTAACATACCTGCGATGCTCACTGAGATTCGTCGACTTAGCGACGCTGGTCAGCAGAGGGAAGCTCTGGAGCTGATCTCCGGGGTTGAAGCTGCCGGTAACCTTTCTGAGGATAACACTGACCACAGCCGTCTGCTCTCTCTCAAGAGCATTGCGCTATTTAGAGTCGCGGAATATGATTCGGCTCTCGAAATTGCACGCACGGCGTTGCAGGCTGTAATCGGCACATCTGAAAATGTGTTGATTGCGGAGCTGCAATCGACTTGCGCGCGCTGCCTGACTGAACTGGGTCAAACCCGAGACGCCGAACATTTCTATCGTGATCTGGTATCAACCTATCGACGACTGGGTGATGCCGTTAACGTAATCCGTATCCTGAATCGCATATCTCGTATCCACTTTATTCGCGGTCATTTCGATCGCGCGGTCACGGTGCTGATCGAAGCGGAAGATCACGCTCGGCGTATCGAAGATGACAAGTGGAGAGCGATGATTCGGGGCAATCTTGGAACCATTTTCAATTTGACCGGCGAATTCAGCAAGGCTGTCGATTATCTGCGCGATTCAATAGCCTATAATCGACGTCTCAAGGCGGACTTGAACGTCTGCCGCGGGCAACTTTCACTTGCCTTCGCTTTCATGCACTTGAAGAAGTTTGAGGCTGCCGGGGAGGCTTTAGCTACAGCTGAAAGACTTGCTGCTGAGAACGAATATCGGCCTGAGCTGGCGATGTTGAATCAGTATCGCTCCCAGCTGTCGTTGTTGCAGGACAATCCCGTTCAGGCTCACCGTTTCGCTCAGCAGGCCAAGTCGCTGGCGACCGTGGGCAGTGCCGAAGACTGTCAGATCAGCCGGCTCCTGGCCACTGCAGAGTTGCGCCTTGGCAATCTGGAAGAAGCCGGCCGACAGTGCCGCTACGCGCTAAACCTTGCGCGTGAAGTGGGTGAGACAATTGAGGAAGCTGCCTGCCTGCGTCTTAAGGCTGAACTGGCTCACCGGAATAACGCCGCTGAGCAGGTAGTCGATGAGTTGCTGGGCCGTTCCGTTGGCCTGCTGCAAGCCAGTGGCGCACAGTACGAACTGGCCCAAACCTGGTCGGTGCGAGCTCAGCTTGCTCCCGATCATAAAGCTTCGCGGGAATACGGCCGTCGCTGGTACGGTATCCTGGCTATGCTGGGTCTGACCGAACACCTGGCGTCGGCTGTTCACAACGGCAACGGAGGTGAAGCTGTCGCCGTCATTGGTGAGGATCCCGAATTTCGTAAAGTGGTTCGTGACGCCGATATCTGCTCCGAGAGTGACATTTCCGTGTTGCTGCTGGGACAGACTGGCGCCGGCAAGGATCAGATCTCCAAGTTTATTCACGAATCATCTCCTCGCAGCTCCGGTCCCTTCGTCGCGGTGAACTGCGGCGCGATTCCGCCGGAGCTGGCCGAGTCGGAATTCTTCGGCTATGAGAAGGGTGCTTTCACCAACGCCTCCGGAACCAAGAAAGGTCTGCTTGAGGTGGCGCGGGGAGGAACACTGTTCCTCAATGAAGTCGGGGAGTTGCCGCTTGGCTTGCAGGTTAAACTGCTCTCAGCTCTGGACGAGAAACAATTTTACCGACTCGGCGGGACAACTCCGCGCAGTGTTGATTTCCGCCTGATCGCGGCAACCAATGTCAACTTGTACGAAGCCGTCGCTGCGGGCAAGTTCCGGGCGGATCTGTTCTATCGCCTGAATGTAATGACAATCGATGTTCCTCGGCTGGCTGATCGCGGTGACGACGTCCTGTTGCTGTTGGAGCATTTCCTGTCACAGAGCGGGCTGAGCACGGCGACTATCTCGGGCTCATACCGTGAACAGCTGCGTGCTGACTTACGCAGCTACAACTGGCCGGGTAATGTCCGTGAGCTGAAGAACTATGTTGATCTCTTCATCGTCACGGAGAAGCGGAATGTCATGAATATCTGTCGCAGGCTTCAACAGAAGCTATCCGAAGCGAGGTCGGCAGCGCTGGCCCGGAATTTTGCCGCCGAGAAAGTTGATCTCAATAGAGAATTGGCGGAATTCGAGGAGAATTTGATCCGTCGTGCGCTGGAAATCTGTGATGGTGTCAAACGGCGCGCCGCCGATTATCTCGGTTTACCGGAATCGAGCCTGCGCTCTAAGATCAAGAAGTATCGTATCAGAGCGGCGTAGTGACGCTGTCGCTGACTCAGCACGTCCCCTCTTCCGATGGCGCGTGAGAATTCGCTCGTTTTAAGTTATTAGCCTATAGTAACTTACGTAAATAGTGACGTCTCTCTGCCGGGTAGTTCGCGAATATTCGCGCACTACCCGGTTCTTTTTTGGCATTTTCAACTCGGGCCAATTGAATTTCAATAAATTTCAATAAGTCTAACTTGTTATTCATCAAAAACTTACGACCTAGGCTGTGCTTAGTTAATGGAACCCGGATCAGAGTTTGGCAGCACCTTTGCTATTACATCAAGTGTCGCAATGAAGTAGCGGCTGCTCCAATCTCGTTTGGTGCGTGGTACCATTGAACGAGGAGAGTAGGGTTGTGGGGAAATGAATCCGCCCGTGGTGCTCGGTCGGGCGGATTCGCAAAATTACATTCCAATCCGTTCTTGCTTCTTTCAGATCGGGTTCACTTCAAACTTCCCGGCTGCCAAAGGAATGGCAGCCGGGTCGTTTTTGTAGTCTACTATCTTCGGTCGCACCTTGCAGGTTTGACAAAGCAGCCCACAAAAAAGCCCGTCTGTATAAAAACAGACGGGCTTAATCCGAATTCGTTGATTACAAAAATCTACGATATCTCAATACTTGGATCTCCAAACTAGATCTCCAAACTAGATCTCCAGCTTGAGACTGGCCGCCAGAGCTGCGTCGATCTTGGCGATCGAATCACGGTAGTGGCTGGCACTTATCGTGTTGAGATGTCCACTGTTAATCGCCGATTGCAGAGCGCCCTTAATCGTGCGCAAGTCGTGGCGAGCTAGTGTTATTGCATCGGCGGGCATCATCGGAGCCTGTTTCTTCGTAACCATATCCACCAGAATATTGAGGTGCTCCCGCTGCAGGTTACGCCGGAAACTGTTGACGTTGCGATTCTCAATCGCCTCTTTCCAGATCGCTCTGCGGACATCCTGGAAGATGTCGGTCATGGTATAGACGTCATCGCCCTTGGCATAGTGCAGGCCGATGTCATTAATGCGCGCCAGCGTTGTTGGGTCGTAGATGTAGCCCAGAGGCCGCGCCTGAACCGAGGCAACTTGAGCATGTACCGGATAGTCTAAGCGGCGCATCTGATAGACCGAGAACTGGAAATCAGGAAGGCGTTCCGGCTGCAACTTGTTCAGAAGATCAGAGTCAAAATCAAAGGCATCCTCCGACCAGATGCGGTCGATGAGAAAACTCATCGCTTGCCGCTGCTTGCTTGCCGGTACCGGTGTAAATGGTGCGCTCGTACCGGGGTCACCCACATGGTTGCGGTCGTGAGTATACCCTCCTATGAAACGAGCGACGTTCCAACCACCTGAGCTGAACGCTCCCCAGCCGTAGTTGAATACATTGCGGAGCTTCGTGTAGTCGTTGCCCGGCTTCTCGAAATCTTTCTTCACCTTCGACCACAGTTCATTACTCAAATCACAACGCATACCCCAGTAGTCGATCGGGTCAGAACCGAGATCAAACTGTGTGGCGTAGGGATCTACTGAGCGCGGAGAGTTGCCGAAGCAGTCCTCATCTGTGCCGTAGGCTAAATCAGTCTCCCCGCAACGGGCAGCGATCGGCTTGAGGTCTTTGTTGTACTCTTCCCATTGATCCTTGGCGTTATTGAATTCTTTGTAACCATATTCAATTGCCCAGAGATCGTACGGACCCGGGACCTTGGAATAAAAATCTGTCTGCGGCTGGCCTTCAGGAACCAGGTTCGCAGGAGAATATTCCATAACGGTACCGGTGATCGCGTGTGTTGCTACAAAATTGGGATCTGTCTGCTCGCTGCGCGGATAAATCGAGGACGCCTTGAAATTGTGTCTCAAACCAAGCGTGTGTCCCACTTCGTGCGCCACCAGGTCTGAGATGTACTCGTTGACAAACTTCTGTGTCAGCTTCGGTTTGTCGGTCAGCGTGTTGCGAGCGTTCAGAACAGCCAGAGCCTCAGCGCCTTCCATCGCGGCTTTCTGAGCATAGTCGCACATCTCGTAATTCGGGAATCTTCCCCAGACACCATCGCCCGGATTCCGCTCTACCTCGCCGGAAGCGGAAGGATCAGTATTAATAGGCTCAATCAGCCGGTTGGCGTAATTGAACATGAAGCGGATGAAGTCTGCACTGATGCGCACGTCGGCATCATAGATTTCGCCGGTGAACGGATTGGCACGGGATGGTCCTACGGCATAGCCCGCGCCCGGCAGTACAAACCAGCGAATTGTATTATAGCGCACGTCTGCAGGATCCCAGGTGGCGGTATCCGGCATCACGCGAATATCTATGGCGTCCTTGATGCCTGCGGACTTCTCAAATACCTTGTTCCAGTATTCGAGTCCGGCTTTCACCGCAGGGATATACTCTTTCGGCGTAGCGTTGTCGATCCAGTAAACGATCGGCTTGACCGGTTCACTGACATCGGCATTCGGATCTTTCTTTTTCAAGTTCCAGCGATTGATATAGCGGATATACGGCTGCTCCGTGTCGAGTTCGCTATAATCCTCATACATCGTCAGGAAATAACCTACGCGATCGTCGGCTACGCGGGGGCGAAAGTCGGAGCTCTCGGGAATCGTCGACAGCGAAAAGTGGTACTTGAGCATGATGTTGTAAGGTGAGGGAAGTACCGCATCCGAGGGCTTGTTCGTATTGTAACTCAGCGTAACATCGATTTCGCTGTTCTTGGGAAATGACTTAATAGTGCCGAAATTACTGTTCTTCGGATCGAAGTGGAACCCGGTTTTTCCCTGCTGGCCCAGGAAGTACCCGACGTTGGGGACATCGGAAACAAAGAGCTCGGAAGGATCGATTAAGACTTTCCCCGAAGTATCCGGCAACGAGAGCACCTTGGTATTGGCAAAGATCGAATTCGAGATCGAGTTGTCAACCGCACGACTCATCGCGCTCATGGTGTCAGCGCGGATGAGCAGATTGGAAACCATCATCTGCATGTTGTCGCCCACACGATGAAAATGAAACGGGAAATCTCCGGTCTGGGCGCCGGCGTCAAAGTAGGCGCCATCACCTCTGCTGCGGGTCATATTGCACAGGAAGAGCTTGTCAAGCTGGTCCTTACCGATTGCCATGAGGACTTTGTTCTCGTCTTCGTCGATATAAAACGTGAACAAGCCATCGACTTTCTTGTCGTAGTCCTTTTTGACCTCGGCAAACGGTTTGAGTTTTGGCTTCTTCCTTGCCGGCTTGTTCTTGGCTGATTGATTCGTTTTCTCGGCTTTCTCCTGCCAGTAGCGCGCCTGCGCCTGGCCGACCCCTAAGAACAGAGTCGCCGAAAATGCCAGTACCGTGAAAAGCACGAATAGTCGTCGCATAGATACTCCTCTGGTAAATGCGTTTGTTGGGTTTGTTAGAAGAGTCTCAAAAACTGCCCGGAAATGTAATACTTTAGCTCTGCTCAAGGAAGAAATCAGACCTACTACTGTTGGTGCTCTCTAAAGTGAATTGATCAGATCTGCGGTCATACCAAATCTCGGCAGCAAACTCTCAACACTGTTCCACGTCCGTAATTACAAGCCCATAATACGAAATCGGTCAGGTAATTGTTCGATTTTTTCGCCAACATGGAATGATTCGACGCTGGGAAAATTGTAAGTCGACATAATGCTAATTAGAAAATCTGAGTAAAGGTAAATGTTCGATACGAGCGTGAGTCCTGCGACTCTGCCGTAGGTGTCGCGGCTGTAGTTGAAGCGTCGACCCTGTCTCTGATTCGAGCGTACACTATATCGCCATCTGATAGGCGAACCCGGAGCTCACCCATCCGGGAAATAAAGCCCTCGTAGCCAAAGGATGTAGTGTCTGCCGTAAAAAGTTCCATACTGGTCCTGGCGAATAACGGCGTTATCGAAGTTAGAGCGCAGGGAGACCCCTTGTACAAAGTGAAACCGTCAAGGGTCAGGCGGAACGGTGAAAACTCGACCTTTGTCGATTTTATCACGTTCGGGACACTGTAGCACACCGGAGCGGGAAGCTGAATTCTCACTTCGTCTCCTATGTGGCTCAGTTTCGTTCCTGCGGTATACCGCAGCTGCTCGAGAATGTTGAATGCCGTGAAACATTCCATCATATCGTATGACTGCGCGTAACGCTGCCCTTGCGGAAAATCAATCAGGAAACCGTAGCAACCATGATTGACGGGTATGTCGTGGTTGATTCGATACGTAAAACTTTTCCCGGTAAACTGTTTCGCAAGTGCGCGACCCTGGTCCCTCATGTCCATGAACAGCTTTTGTCCGACGCTGAAGGAATCGATGGTGATCTGATAGACCACCCCCGAGTCAGTCGTATTTCCGAGACACAGTTGTGAGAAACCCAGCCAGTCCCGCTTCCACTGTTTCGGCTTACCTTCGTTGTCAAGGAATAGCGTCTCGACAGTGGCAAGATATTTCCGGACATCGCCACGCTTGACTTTCGGGGCAAGATTTACGGTCTGCTTGAGAGCAGCGGCGAAATCATCCTGGGCATTAGCTCCCGACGGGCTAAGAAAGACCGTAAGGCCGATGGCTAAAGCAAGCAAGCTGCTGAGAGCTTTCGTTTTGATATGCTCCACTAACAATACCTCACACTGTACTTGATTTCAGTTTTTGGCATTCGGGGCAGAAATGAGTCCCGCGCCCAACCACAGTGATTTTCACGATTTCTGTCTTGCAGCGCGGACAGATGCCACCCTCCTGCCCGTACACACGCAGGTA
Source organism: uncultured Ignavibacteria bacterium (assembly GCA_964468475.1). Classification (GTDB taxonomy): domain Bacteria; phylum Zixibacteria; class MSB-5A5; order CAIYYT01; family CAIYYT01; genus JBECKX01. The sequence continues at coordinate 31,363 of CAYXUL010000007.1, forward strand.
GCTGGCATATTCGCCCGGATTTCCATTAACGCCCGAATAGCTGTCGAATGTTGTACCCATCTTGCTGATGGCCGTTCGCAGAATATAGCGAATAGCACGCGCCAGTCGACCAGTTTCCGCGTTAGTGATCTGCTGGCATGAAGTTAGCGGGTGAATGCGGCTCCGATAAAGGGCCTCGTCTACATAGATGTTTCCCAGGCCGGCGATCTTATGCTGATCCAGAAGCAACGCCTTCACCGGGCGCGAACTCGATCTTAACAACTCTCGAAGCGAACTGGAAGTGATTTCAGTGGCCTCCGGTCCCAATTGATCGAGAGCCTTTTGTTGCTCATCCCCAACCCACTCGAATATGCCGAACTTGCGTACGTCCCTGAATATCAACCGCCTGGTTGAATCTTCGAAAGCTAGCACCAGATGATCGTGCTTGGTGCGGCGTCGGTGGTTTTCTTCTACGAGAATCCGTCCGCTCATCCGCAAGTGCAGCAGCACGCGTTTCCCGGACATCAGATGTCCAATAATAAACTTACCCCGCCGGCTAAAGTGATCGAAACCTTCGCCCTCGAGCTTGCGCAGTGCACGATCTCTTTTCAATAGGTGTGCCGAGACGTAAGGAACCGATTTAATCGTCAATCCAGCTACTTCGCTGTTCAGCCCCTTCACAACGGTCTCGACTTCAGGTAGCTCAGGCATTGTTGCTCTTCTCCAGATTTCACTCTTGAATTCAAGATAACCCGAAGTATATTGGCGTCCCGATGAACGGTCAAGACAAAATCACAGCCGGGCTGAATCCGCCGCAGCTGGAAGCAGTCACCCACGTTTCCGGCCCGCTGCTGGTACTGGCGGGAGCGGGCAGTGGCAAAACGCGGGTGTTGACTTCTCGGGTGGCGTATTTGCTGGCTACCGGTAACGCCACTCCCGAGGAAATTCTCGCCGTCACTTTTACCAACAAAGCAGCGGGGGAGATGAAAGAACGCATCGCCCGTTTGACAGAGGTCGACGAACGCCGAATGCAAATCTCGACCTTCCATTCATTCGCGGCGCGGCTGCTGCGCTTCTATGGCGAACAAATCGGACTTAAACCCAATTTCACTATCTACGATGAAGAAGATGCGCTCAGCTTGATCAAGAACTGCATCACCGAGGTCGGATTCGATACTAAAACAGTGGTCCCTCGCGTGATGAGGGCATTGATCTCGGATGCCAAAGCGGAATTGGTGGGCGTGACGGAGTATCATAAGCTTGCCTCTAACTTTATTGCCGAGCGTGCCGCCCGCATTTATGAGCGCTACCAGAATCGGCTGGAGGCTGCCGGTGCTGTCGATTTTGATGATCTCCTGTTTCTCTCGGTTAAGTTGCTGCGTGATGATGCCGAAGTGCGCTCCCGCCTGCAGAATCGCTATAAATTTCTCCTGATCGATGAGTATCAGGATACCAACCGTGCCCAGTACATGATGGCGAAATTGCTCTCTGAGGCGCGCCACAATATCCTGGCAGTGGGGGACGAGGACCAGTCGATCTACGGCTGGAGGGGCGCCAATATCAATAACATCCTGAACTTTGAGAAGGACTTCCCCAATTGCAAAGTGATTCGGCTTGAGCAAAACTACCGCTCGACGCAGGCAATACTCAAGGCAGCCTCGGCCGTCGTTGCCAATAACACTCGACGCAAGGGGAAGACGCTCTTCAGCGTAGGTGATCATGGCGAGCCGGTGAAGTTGCTGATCACCGAGAATGATCGCGATGAAGCGGAACGAATCACCGACCAGATCGAGAAACAGGTTTCCGAGGGTTGCCCGCGCAGTGAGGTTGCAATCCTCTACCGCACCAACGCACAATCGCGTGTGCTGGAGGAGTCACTGAAGCGGAGGTTTATTCCTTACCGCATTGTCGGTGGCGTGCGATTCTACCAGCGCAAAGAAATCAAAGATTTGCTCGCCTACATCAGGCTGATTACCAACCCGACGGATGATGTCAGTTTTCGCAGGATCATCAACTATCCGCGTCGCGGCATCGGTGATAAGTCCGTCCAGAAGTTGGAGGCAGTCGCGCAGGAAGAGGAATGCTCACTCTTCGAACTTATCACAAACGCCCATCGCCTGCAGCAGCTCTCGGCAGCGGTCACAAAGAAGTTGCAGCGTTTCGCGGAGATGATTCAGTACTTCACGGTGCAAAGTCAGTCGATGCCGATTGAACCGTTCATGAATCTCGTGGCGGAGAAAAGCGGCATTGTGGCGGACTTGAAAGAGCAGGACCCTTCAGGAACCGAAGGTCGCCTTGAGAATATCGAGGAGTTGGCTGCCTCAGCGGGAGAGTATGTTGGCGAGAATCCGGAAGCGACCATTACCGATTTTCTCGGAGAGCTCTCTCTCTACACCGATCTCGACAACTGGGACCCGGATTCGGATGCCGTCACCCTGATGACGCTTCATGCCGCCAAAGGACTTGAGTTCCAGTCCGTGTTCATTGCGGGCCTGGAGGAGGGTTTGTTTCCCCTGTCGCGGACGATAGATGATCCCGAACAACTCGAAGAAGAACGCAGGCTGTTCTATGTCGGCATGACGCGCGCGAAGCGGCAGCTGGCAGTAAGCTATGCGCTCTCGCGCTCGCGTTTTGGGGAGAGGTTGTCGATGCGCTCGCGCTTTGTTGACGAAATTCCTGATGAGGTAGTGGAAGCGCAGCGCTTCACCCTGATGCAACCGGGCGGCAGAGTCAGCAGTGACTATATGGCGGCGCCGGCTAATGGGAACTCTGATCCCTATTCCGCAATCCGCGTGGGCAGCATTGTCAACCATCCGCGTTGGGGCGAAGGAGCGGTCCTCAAACGCAGCGGCAGCGGCGAGCACACCGAATTCGAGGTGCGATTCACCTATGCCGGGACCAAGACGCTGCTGGCAAAATTCGCAAAGCTACAGTTGGTAAGACGGTAGATACGGGATGCGTGAACGTGGGTGTCAGGTCACGCTTCCTGCCGCTGACGCGGCACTAACCTAAGACCTGACACAGCCGGATGCGGCGCTCTGCCCAACGAGTGGGACCAACTGCCGTTG
>CAYXUL010000007.1:34509-73487 GCA_964468475.1 uncultured Ignavibacteria bacterium
TGTTAGTTCGCAGGGGGACCCTTGAGGTCGCCCTTGGTCGATCGGAATAGCGAGCTCTACTTCGGGCGAGGTCAAGCCTCGCCCCTACATTCTCTGCAGAAGTCTCTCTGTTGCTTCTTTCAGTTGGTTGTCTTCCCCCTTGTCGGCAGCGGTGAGGTCAAGCGGAATCACAAAATCGGGTTGCACGCCGTTGTTTTCCAGATTATCTCCCGACATACTGAACCAGCCGACGCTAGGTATGCTCAGGGTTGCACCGTTCAGGAGAGTTTTTTGTTCGGTCCCAATGACAGCGCCATAGCTACGCACTCCCACGATCTCTCCCAGCCCCAACTCTCGAATCCCTTGCGCCACGATCTCCGCGTCGGAGCTGGTGCGTTCGTCAATCAGGACAGTCAGATTCGGCGGCACTACGACGTCGGCATCGAAGCCCGGTTTGCCGTGACGCGGTCGATGGCTGATATATTTGCGGCGGGAGAGGATCTGAATCAACCTGTCATGTTCAGTGCCCCCGATATTTCCGCGCAGATCAAGGATCATCCCGTCGCGCCCTTTGCTGTACTTAAGCAATTCCGCTTCAAAATGGTCGAGGCTTTTCGGCGTAATCTGGCTGAGGTGAAAGTAGGCGATCTTACCATCCGACAATTTATCTACCTGAGCGCGTGCCATCTCGACACGATAATTGTAAGTCAAATCGCGAAATTCTTCCGTAGAGACAGGTGTCAGGTAGACTGAGCGATTGATGCCATTGCGGCTGAGCAGATCGAGCTTTATCTCCTGCTGGAATTGCCCCAGGATAAGCGAATAGAATTTCTCGGGTGATTCAACCTTCTGACCGTTGATGGCGGTAATTTTATCGTATTGATCGAGCTTGGAAACCAGGCGCGCTGACGGCGAGTGCGGTACCACTTCATCCACTCGAACCGCCGCGGAATTGTCCGTATAGTCGGGAATTATACCGATCCAACCATCCTCGGGCACACTAGCTGCCGGGGGCCAGATGTTACAGTGGGAGGCGTTGATCTCTCCCAGCATTTCGCGAATAATGTCATAAAAGTCATGATCGTCCGCCACCGTCGCGGCGCGATCACGGTAGCGATCCTTGATGCTGCCCCAATTTGTCCCATTCAGAGTCTCATCGTAAAACTCTTCCCTCATAGTCGCCCAGGTTTCTGCAAAGATTTGCTTGTATTGTTCCGAACGACTTACCTGCCATTCCGCCCGAAACGGATAATCTCTCGTTTCGCCGCTTTGAATATCGAGCGAGTGAATCTTGCCGTCTCTGTCGAGGTAGAAAAGCAGATCACCGTTGCCGGCAAATTGAAGTTGCCGGGGAGAGTCGGCATCTCTCATCAGAACCTGCTGACGATCGCCATCTAGCGAACGCGCCACGATCTTGCCGTTTCTTTCTGCAAAAACGATGAAATTGGTGCCGGGCGCGAGGATCGCCTCGGTGACATCACCTGTGGAGGTCAGTCTCACGTGGCGATCCTGAATATCATCAAAGTCAACCATTACCGGCGCCTGCACTACCGAGTTACTTGTCCCGCCGGTCGACAGATAGGCATTGCGCTCCGGGGGTGTCATTTCGGCAAGGCGCCGATCGAGATACAGATAGTAGACATCACCCTGGTTCAGATAGTAAATCAGCTTCCCATCGTCAGAGAAGCGAGGGGAGGAATATTTGGCGGGTACGCCGCTGATGACCTCGACTGACCCGCTCTCGGTATCAGCAATCAACAGTTCGTTCATCCAGTCTTTGGTGAGCTGGGTGTAGACGATGTAGCGTCCATCTCCCGACCAGGAGTAGTCACCAATCGGCTCGCCATTGGAAAATGTCCGTTCGGTGCCTTTGTCCAGATTCTCTACGATCAGCTCCGAACCACTGCGCAAGTACGCCAGTCTCCCGCCAATTGGGGAGAGCGTCGGACTCAGGCAAAAGCGATCGGAACTGGCTAACTCATCTCTAAGGAACACTCGGGCCATTGCCGGCTGAGTGCGATCAGCGGCTTCAGGCGAAATTATGTAAATATTGAAACTGCCTTCAGGATTCTCCGCGCAGATCAGGCTGTGAGAGTCAGCTGACCAGGATATGTCGCAATCCTCTGCCTCCGACTGGGTAACCCGGCTTTGGCTGGCACCCGCCAGGTCACGGCAGAAAACCTCTCCGCCGACAACGTAGGCTATCTGTGATCCGTCCGGTGAGAGACACATCTCGGTGATCCCCGAATCTACAGTCTTGAAAGTCAGGTCGTTATCTTTGCCCGCGACCGTCACATCAACCATTAACTTCCGCCCCTGGCTCAAGCGCGTGTCGTAAAGGTAGATCTCGCCATTGAGTTCGTAAGCGAGTAAACTGCCATCGGCGGAAAGCGATGGAAAGGCTGCGCTCAATCGATGATTGGTGATCTGCGTAACTTTGCCGCTGATCAAGTTCTTACGGAACAAATTGTAGCTTCCGGTGGAGTCAGAAAGGTAGATCACCTCAGAACCGCTTGGAATCAACCAGGCATTGAGTTCATTTCCGCCCCAGTTCGTCGTCCGCTCAACCTTACCGGACTTCAGATTTTTGATGAAGATATCACAGGCTGCCGAACCCCGATACCCTTTGCGCCACCACGGCACCGCACCTCGAGTAAAGACAAGTTTTTCGCCATCATGCGAGTATCGTCCCCAGTCAGACTCGATTTTGGTCAATGGTTGAGCGTTTCCGCCATCAATTGGAATCTGCCAAACCGATCTGTTTCCCAGTTCACGCCGTGAAGTAAACAGAACTTTCCTGCTGTCCGGATCCCAGCCGGTAACGATGTCGTCGTCGGTATTGTAAGTAAGCTGAATCTCATTTCCGCCGGCTGCGGGAATCAGGAAGACGTCGAAGTTACCGTTGCGATCTGAGCTAAACGCGATGAAACGTCCGTCAGGCGACCACACCGGGAATCCATCGTAGCCGACATGCACCGTTAGTCGGGTGGCTTTGCCGCCTTGAGAGGGTACCAGCCAGAGATCACCCTGGTAAGAGAAACAGATATTAGTTCCGTCCGGCGAAGGAGCCGGATATCGCAGATTAAGTACGTCACCTCGGGCGGACTTCGGCGAGAGCATCCCGCAGACGAACAGAAGTGACAGCAATCCTAACGTGATCGACCGGCGTCGATCAGCCCTTATCAATTTCAATAAAATCTCTCCCAACAGTGATGGCCGCTCTTGTTTGCTCTGATATTGTGACGAACTCGGGCTCCAAATGCAAAATTATTTTCGAGAGATCGGAGGACTATCGTTTGGTCGAATAAGCGTTTCATTTTGCCTGCGGTCCGTCAGGAGCGAATCAACCCGAATCTGGCTCGTCTGACTTCGTGGGTAAGCGCCCGGATGACGCCAAAGTAAATGGCGGCAGCAACGGAGGGTCTGCTACCGCCAAACGCGTGGGATTTTCTCTTTTAGTCGTCGATCACGGGCCGCAACTGGCGCAAGGCACCGGCCCCCCGCCGAAAATATAAGCAATCAGGTATACCGCATCTGCGATCGAAACGCTGCCATCACAGTTGACGTCGCCGGCAGCGAGAGGATTCGGCGCCGGACCACCACCGAAAATATAGTTGATCACGAATACCGCGTCGCCAATCGATAAACCACCGCTCGCATCAACATCACCGCATGTGTACGGCGGTGGCGGCGACTCAGTGATCGTTATGGAAGTGCTCAGGGTATCAACATTCGAAGCAGCATCCATGACCGCGACGGTGAAAAAGTATTGCGCATCGAAAGCGGGCGTGCCGGAAATTGTCCCGAGAGTGTCACCGGCAAAGGTACAACCAATCGGCAAGTCGCCACCCACAAACGACCAGGAGTAGGGGCCGGTACCGCCGATTACCGGAAGCTGATAGAAATAAGGTTCGCCATTATAGCCATCCGGGGGATAGTATGCCTGAATATGCATCTGCCCGTCACAGGCGTCGCCGATACCGTCGTAATTCTCATCATACTGGTCAATGTTCATCACGCTGGGGCAATTATCGCAGTAGTTGCCCAATCCGTCGCCATCATCATCAACTGGATCGGCACAAACAGTCGTGTCTGACCACTGCAGCACGTAAAGACCGGTCTGCATGTCGGATGCTATTATTCGCCCTGAGGGTAGATAGGGGTAGACGTTCCAGGCACCAGAATATCCGCCGCTGGCACCGGGATAAGTGTCATAGTATCCGACCTCGAACGGCGCAGCAGGATTGTTCACGTCCCAGATTCTGACGCCTTCGGTGTAGTGTGCTATGTAAAGATAGCCGTCCTTCTCGTAGCAGTTGTGCGCGGATGCCACCGGATTTGGAATAATCTGTGCGACCAGCTGTACATTGAAGATGTCGGAAATGTCAAATACCCGGGTCCATTGACCGCTGCTGCCGATTTCGTCGCCGACGAACAGGTAGTGACCGTCGGGACTGATCTCACAGTTGTGGGCGCCGGAGCCGGGATAATTGAAGTTTGTAATGAACTGAGGATTGGTCTTGTCGCTGATATCAAGGACATCGATACCTTGCCCGTAGATGGCGCAGGCGTAGAGGGTGTCGTTGCGAATGTCTATATCATGGTAGTAGTAAGGTTGAAACTGGCCGATGCGTGCTCCGGTGCTCGCTGGATTGGTAATATTCCAGATCTCCAGACCACCCACACCATGGTTGCCTACGACATATAGGTAGTTCCCCTCAACAAAGCAGTTATGCGCACCACCGCCATCCGGAAAGAGAGTATTGACCTGAACCGGATTGTACGGGTCACTGATATCGAAAATCTGAATATTCGAGTACTCGTTGACCACGAAGGCAAAGTGCCCCTTAATCTTCACATCCTTGGAATCGCTGTCGAGAAACGGTCCCGGCATAAACCCAACTTCGACAGGAGGAAACTGGTCGATATCGACAATGGAAACGCCTTCGCCGCGCGCGCAGATAAGTGCGTATTCCGTGCTGGTGTTGGGGTCGACATAACCCCAGCAGTCACCGTAGGTAGAGCGGCCGTTCCAATTCGAGTACCTGTACAACGAATCATAGGGTGGTCCATCCTCAACTCCCAATGAGGAGTTGCCGGAGCGCGACGTCGTGCCTTTGGTATCTTGAGTTATCACTGCCGGCAGCTGCTGAGAGAAAGGCGGTTGCGCATCCGGAAGGTCAAGCCGCCGGAATCGCCCACTGATAGGATCGTACTGAAATGCCACCGCCTTGTTGTCCACCATCTGGGTGTGCGGAGGGTGCAGTTGACTATCAGTCGCGCCCGCAGCCCTGCTGCTGGCGCCGGAGAGGGACGTACCGGCGGTCAATAAGGCGCAGAGGTATATCACGAGCATCTGCTTCATTAATTCTGCTCTCCTTTAGCCTGTCCTGTCATACTCAGCTGCAAGTCATCGTTCCGCACACAGCCTGAACTGCCGAGTTATTCAGAGACTTTCAATGTTTCCAGCTTACTGCCACTGGAGAATGGATTTCCCGTTGTCTTCGACTTTATGTATCCAATTTAACCAGATTGCGATCGTTAGCAACATAATATCTGAGTGATGGCTCCGTGATTTCGCCAATGCAAGTTTGAGATAAACCCTCAATCGGAGTAGAGAACTGGTTTTGGTTGACAGATGCGATCCGCAAGTGCAACTTCACAAGCATGATTGTTCTAAGCAGGTTAGTGTACCTATTGACAGTGCTTCTGCTTTTGCTGGCGGGAGCCGCTGCTTATGCCGATGCAAATAGCCCCGCCAACAGCCAGCTGCTCGACCAGATCGAGACTGTCGATTTTCCAACATATCAACTCACCGAAGAAGCAATCCTGTTTGCCCCGGGAGCCGGCTACTGGCTGATTCGACCCTACTTCATTGGAACAGCTGGATCGGGATCATCTACGAGCACGAATCTATCCGAAAGCTCTAAGACGGCGGACATACTCTCTCAGCGGCTGGAGCGCTACTCGATGGAGCTGAATCATCCGCTCAATCGCATCATCGGACAGGGACAATCCACATCGAAGTACCCTGTGCTCCGGTTGCGGTTTTCGCCGTACGCTCAGGAGATTGCTTCGAATGACACGGCGGCTGTTCACCGTGTGGGAATCAACTCTGAAGCGTGGGTAAATGTCTCACCGAACGTCGAAGTCTATTTGCGGGCGCGTCTGGAAAACCGTGGTGAATTGTTGTCGCAGTTTGACGGCCGCCGCTGGAAAGGCAAATTGACCGGCTGGTTCGACAACGCTGCGCTCTACTGGAACAAGAATGGTTTCTTTGGGTCAATAGGGCGGTCGTTCATTGTGCTGGGACCGGAAGTGCAAGACGCGCTGCTCTTCTCCGATTATTCCCCCGCATTCGACCGGATCTGGCTGGGCTATCAGCGCAGCCATTGGCGCTTCGACTACTTCATCACCCGCCTCAATGACGTCCAACGCCCCGATTCGGTTTTGGTGCGCTACGTCTCGTTCCATCGACTTTCATTCCGCAAGCCGGGAGCTTTCGAATTTGGCCTTTCGGAAGTCTCACTCTACGGAGGCGTCGATAGGCCACTTGAGTGGCACTATTTGAATCCATTCTTGCCGTACTACTGGGAACAGTGGAATCGGCGCACCGACGATAATCTTTTCTTTGACGTAGATTTCTCGATTTACTGGCCTCACAACTATCGGATCTTCGGAGAGCTGATGATCGATGACTTCCAGATCGATTTCAAATCCGAACCTGACCAGGTGGGTTACAAACTCGGAGTGGATGCCCTTGAACCTCTTGGTCTCAGCAGGCTGTTCACAAAAGTCAGCTATACACGAGTTAATACAACGGTCTATGGCCAAAATCAGCCGCAAAATCTCTGGCTCCATTTCGGCCAGCCTATTGGTTACTTCGGCGGTAACGATCAGGATCGCTTCCTGGCGTTGCTTCGCTATCATCTGAGCCCGATGGTCGATCTCGAATCAGAATTCCAGTTTAATCGCCGCGGCGAAGGCAGAATACAGCAGCATCTCCATTCCGGTGTGCCTTTTCAGCCGAAATTCCCCACCGGAGTTGTCGAGAAGTCTCCATCAATTCGGCTTGCGGCGCGACTCTACGGTCCTGATATGATAGATGCCAGGCTAGAAGGCACTTATACCCACTACGACAATTACCGTAACGTCTGCGGCGCGAGCAACGATCGCTTCGACCTCAACCTGTTGTTAACCTATTACTTGCAGGGCATCTTCTATTGATGATTTCCAGGGAGTTGACGGTTGCAGCACCTGCAAAAATCAACCTGTTCCTGCAGGTCGTCGGCGAACGGCCAGATGGCTATCATGAGATCAATTCCCTCTTTCAAGCCATCGACCTGGCAGACACCCTGAAACTCTCACGAATCGACAAAGGAGTGGAATTTACCTGCTCGGACCCGTCTCTCCCTGCCGATGAGTCGAATCTTGTAATAAGAGCTTGGGAATTGATGCGACTGAGATTCGATCTTCCCGGGGGAATCAAAGCAGATCTTGAGAAGAGGATCCCGATCGGAGCCGGGTTAGGTGGAGGCAGCAGCGATGCCGCTGCGACATTGAAAGCTGTGAATCAGCTGTTTGAGCTCGGTTTGGATCGGTCACGACTATCTCAGTTGGGTTCGGAACTTGGCAGTGATGTTCCGTTTTTCTTCTCCTCCGGGTCCGCTCTGGTGGAGGGACGCGGTGAGTTGATCACCGACGTCAAGCTGCCGCTGGATTACCACATCTTGTTGATAATCCCCGACTTTCAAATCAGGACAAAATCGGCCTTTGCTGAACTGAGAAATTTCTTGACAAACTACTCTACGAAATCTAGCTTACCGATAGCGATTTCAGGCGCGGACTTCTATGTCACGCTAAATAGTCTTGGCAATGATTTTCAGGCTCTCGTGTGCAGGTGGCATCCGGAACTTGAAACTGCCATTAAAGCAATGCGAACTGCGGGGGCATCGTGTGTCGCGCTGTCGGGCAGTGGCTCTGCTATTTTTGCGCTATTCAGCTTCGTGCCCGCTCCGGGCATCAGACAGGAGGTTGCCGGCCGCTTAAACTGGCAAGTGTTTGAGTGTGTGCCCGTTGGGCTGAATGGGTAGATGCAAGGACGCAAAATACGAGCTGATGTTTTGAATTTGTGACCGGGATTTCGAGTCTGCAGCAGTACGGGAGGTAGGACAAATGGAGATCACTGACATTCGCGTCACGTTGCGCAACGAGGACAAGCTAAAGGCCTTCGTAAACGTCACCTTTGACAATCAGTTCGTAATCAGGGGACTGAAGGTAATTAACGGCAAATCGGGTTATTTTGTAAGCATGCCGTCGCGGAAGCGCCCCGATGGTACTCATCAGGATATCGCGCATCCGGTTAACAACGAGGCACGTCGTTTCATTGAAGAGCAAGTGCTGGCAGCCTATCAGAAAGAACTTGAGGCCGCCGAATCCAGCACCAGCCTGCCATAACCCTTTCCGTCGCTTAGCTCTCGGAAAACACCACATCCGGCGCATTCTTCCACTCGATAACAAGAGTTCAAAAGCAGGGGAGCAAAAATACTTTTCAGACCGTTGACTGGAAGCCTCATGATGCGTATAATCACTCGCCACAGGGGCGTAGACAAGTGGACTAAGTCAGCAGATTTTGGTTCTGCCATTCCCAGGTTCGAATCCTGGCGCCCCTGCTATAATCTCCACAGTTGCCAACCATCCGTCACTCTGCAATGACCGCAGAGACTGCAATGAGTCCGTCGCCGCATGCTCTGATTGCTTTTCGTCACATTCTAGTTCGATAAACAAACTCTGTATGTTGACGTCTCAATGTAGACGGAATAATGGATGGATTATTCTTTACAATCCGGAGTCGGTATGGCGCAGAAAAAGGATAGTCGGCAATTTTCGAGAGCATCTTTCATCGTGTTCTTTCTCTTCCTTCTGCTGCTATCTCCGACTGAGCGAAGCTTCGCTGATTCGCACGCTCTCAATGAAGTCGAAGAATCCTCGCGGCAGCCACGAAACTTGAACTTCTATCGATTAATCCTGAGCCCGACGGCGCATCCGCTACCCCGGAATTCAGGGTACTTCACTGACACCTGGGTTATCTGGCCAGCGCTAACCTTCGCGCCTCTCGACAACTTAAGCCTCACGGGCGGAGCGATCCTGATGCCGTATCAGGAAACCAGGCCCGGAGGATGTGGTGATTGTTACGGAAGTTTCGGCGCCACGCTTGCGCGCTATATTGCTCCAAAGCTGGCCTTTGATCTTTCTCACAAATGGGCAGTTGCGCTTACGGGGGTTTACGTGTCTGCAGGTGACGATGATCGCGCCTGGGCGACATACGGACTGGCGTCGTACGGAAGCCCCAGAGCAAACATTACCGCCGGACTCGGCTATGGACGGGACCTCGAGAAATACCATTCACCGTATGAGGACTACGACGCCGGCTTGGTGATGCTCGGCGGGTTCTGGCAATACGAGAAGTCTGCCGCACTCGTTTTCGAGTCCCACCTGCCACTGACAAGGGACAAGGAGCAGTTGGATAATACGTTGATACTAGTGGCAGCCCGCTTTTTCGGCAGGCATATCTCTTTCGATATCACCCTTGCCACAACCCCGGAGGCATTGTTCGAGTCCGGCTTGCTGCCCCTGCTGACCTTCGGGTATGCTTTTGGGGGGTAACATTTCTCCGAGCTTATCCAGAGAAAGCCAACATGAAAACAGGTACTTCAAAAGGCCGCTAGAGCGCACCGCGCGAACATCGGTGTCACCCACCTTGCGAATTGCGGACGAATTCTCTCCGACATTCCTTGAGGATAGGATTTGAGCCTTGACAAAGTAGTATAGATACTCCAATATAAAAGTAAGCAATAGACACTCGCTACACGCAAAAGTATAGACTATTCAAATTATCCTTCGCATGGGGAGGCGGATATGAAAAGGATCACAATTAGCTTGGTGGCGGCAATCGCAGCACTTGTGGTATTGCTGCCTGCGCCCGCACTAGCAGATGGCAATGGGAATGTCACCGTCCACTTAAATGGGACCGACGATGTTTTCTACCTTTGTGAATGGAACTTCGTTGGAATTTACCTCACCAACGACGCCCCTTTGTATGGCCTCTCGCTGGGATTTTCATTTACCGATCCGTTCGATAATCTAGTCTTCGATCCCTCGTGGGGCGACATTCCAGCAGATTCCACTTCAAAGTATCTCAGACTCCATGGCCCCGCGATCGGTGCGTTCGACTTAACGGGATATCAGGTAGAAGAAAGCCTCCCGGACTCAATCCGCTTCTACGGTGAAGCTTCCACCAATCCTCTGCCAGCAAGCGCGATCCCGACGCTCTGTTTTTCACTTAAGGTACAGATGCCTGGCGGTGTCGAAATGTACAACGGGTTTTGCGTAACTCCGATTTCATATGGCCCGAACGGAACGTGGGAATTTGTCGATAGCTCTCCATACGCACCAGATTTTCAGGGAGTCTCGACAGGGTCCACAACTAATCCCTCAGCGCCTTCGGCCTGTTTCGACGTGATTGTGCGACCCGTGATTGATCCCGACTTTACTTCTGTGCCGGAACCAAGCGTGGAGAATTCACACTGCCAGGACTTCGTCTTTGATATTGATGCCGCAGACTTCAACATCCCGCCCGCGACATTAACCTATTTCACTGATGCCGGGGCAATTGATAGCGAGACAGGGCTTCTCACGGTTCCGCCTCCGATTGATTGCGGCAGCACGGATGTCACTGTAACTGCACACGGTGCCGGGTGTAGTGGTGTGGACTACAACTTCACCATTAACTGGACGAACCAGCCGCCAACTTTATCCGGATGTTCAGGGGATACTATCTTTATTTTGGCGGGAATCCCAAGAGAATTCGACTTCTCGCCAATCGATCCCGACCAATGTGATAATTTGACCGTCGGGTTCTTCAGCCCCGATTCCGCAGCAATCAGTTCAACTTACGAAGTCGTACAATCGGGAACTAGTAAGCTGCGAGTCACCGCCAGCTCTGCCGACTCCTGTTTCGGGCCGATTCAGTTCATTCAAACCGCTGAGGATCAGTGCGGAGCAGCCGATAGCTGCGCCTTCTGGTTGCAGGTAGTGCCGTTTATTGCGGGGGACGCGGACTACAGCGGTGGCGTGAGTGTCGGTGATGCCGTCTACCTGGTAAATTTCATCTTTGGTGGAGGCCCCGAGCCAACCTTTTACCTGGCGGGTGATGCAGACTGCAGTGGAAGCGTTACGATTGGTGATGCGGTATATATCATCAACTACATTTTTGGCGGTGGACCGCCGCCATTTCAGTGCTACATTCCCGCCTGCAATTAGGGAAACGCTCGCATCGCTGAGATTACCTAGTTTGACATTCACCGCCAGTTTTATCTACCCACATCTGTCAATCGTATATAATGTTGAACGCACCGGTGCGAAACAACGAACTCATACCAGAACAGGAACTGGTGGCGCGCGTCGCCCAGGGGGACAGGTCTGCCTTCAAGCAGCTCTACGATCTTCACTCCGACTACATTTATAGCCTTTGCCTGAGAATGTTGGGCAACTCCGATGATGCCCTTGAAATATCCCAGGATGTTTTCGTTACTCTCTGGCGTAAAGCAGCTTCCGTTCGCGGCGAAAGCCGCCTGCGCACCTGGCTACATCGGGTCGCCATTAATAAGTCGATAAATTTCCGCAAGCGGGGGGGTGTGCTCAGTAGAATCAAGCAAATCATGTCAATTGATACTGATGAAGTCTCCCTTACTGACCAGCTGCCGGCGCCGCAGTCCAGCGAGCCGGATTCACAATTGGAAGCGAAGGAAACCAGGAACGAACTTGCAACGCTGATGGCGGATTTGCCGGAGCGTCAGCGGGAAGCGTTTCTTCTGCACAAGCTTGAAGGTATGAGCTACAAAGAGATCGCGGAGGAAATGAGTCTGAGTTTACCGGCGGTTGAGTCACTAATTCATCGGGCAAAACTCAGCCTTAAGGAGAAGCTGATTAAAAAGTCTCAGCGGCGGCGCAAGAAAGAGGGGCGCCGGAATGTCTAAACGGACGGAGGAGAAATGAAGCACTCAGTTAGTTGCACAGATATTGAACAGCTGTTGATCGAATTTGCGGAAGGCAACCTGCCGGCAGAAACGATCGACGCAATTAATCTGCATCTCAAGAGCTGCCCTGCTTGTGACGAATTGGTCGCGGAAGCGAGAGTAATTTTCTCTTCTGAAGTTGATATGCCTACCGAAAATGCCCCCGAATCTCTCTGGCGCTCAATACAGAATAAGATCAACCGTACAGACAAGGGTCGTCTGAAGCAGCCTACCCTGCTCTCCACCCGGCGACCCTTTGTCGTGATTTCACTTCAGGGTCTTGCTGCGGCAGCAGCGCTGCTGTTGGGGATATATCTTGGCAGTGGTTCGATTCAGACCGAAGCAGCGGCGCAGCAGAGCTATGAAGATCAACTGGTTGATTACTACGCCTCGGCATTTCAGGGCGAATCCGCCATTCCTGTTGGTGACGTAGTGTACGAGCTGGAGCAATCTGGAGGGAGTGGACGATGAAGGTACGCACACTGGTCTATCTGGTGATCGTTTTGATCCTGATTAATGTTGCCGCCCTGGCGACTATCGTGATTCAGCGAGTCAATCGCTTTGACCGTCCGCGGGGCTTCGACAACTACCGTGGGTCTGAGCGAACCTCACCTCCCGATTTTCAACTCTCCGACGAAGAACGTCAAGCCATGGAACGTGCGCGTGCTGACTTCGCGGAGAATGTCAAACCGATCGTCGATTCTTTATCAAATGTGCGGCGCGCACTCTTCGACGAGTTGAAGCTTGAAAAGCCCGACTCGGCTATTGTTAACGAGGAAATCGAGACATTGGGTGCGCTGCAAACAAGAATACAGAAACGAATGATAAACCGCTTCCTGTCAGACCGTGACATAATGAAGCCCGAACACCGTGAGCGATTTCTCCAGATGATCGAGCAGCGTACGCGCGGAGGACGCTTTTGGGGTGAGGGCCGACCCGGCGATCAGGATCACAGGCACGGTTATAGACGAGGACATTGAGACACGCTCAAGGTGAAACCTTCAACCGAGACATTGACTTGATTCAATGGCACTAGAATGAGGAGAAACAATATGACCTGGAAACGATTCGCACTAATTGCAGCGGCGCTGCTGCTTATCGTAGCCGCAATTCCGCTGGTGGCGCAAAGCAATTCGGATGACCCCGACGATTACGGCGACCAGTATAACAACGCCGGTGACTTCTTCGCCCAACAGGGCCCGATGGGCCAGATGGGGCAGGGACATGGACAGATGATGGGACGGTTTGCTGAGATGCGCAAGGGTATCCCGGATAGCCTCAAGCTGACCGATGAGCAGAAACAGAAGATGCACGACCTGCGTTCGCAGAATCAAAAAGAGATGATCCCGATGCAGGCAAACCTGAAGGTCATGCGCATCGAGCTGCGGGACCTGATTTCCAGTGGCGCCAGTCAGTCCGATGTCAATGCCAAGATTGACCAGATTGGCAAGCTCCGCACCGATATCCAGAAGAAGCGCGTGGCCAACATGATGGCGGTGCGCAACGTGCTCACCAAAGAGCAGCGCGACTACTTCAAGGGCCGCATGGGAATGGGCATGGGTAACGGTGGCGGCTGGGGCGACGGTCACGGACGCGGCGGCAAGATGCGCATGCGCGACCGCGGCAACTGTGATGGCTGCGGAATGATGGGACCTCGCGGCGGAGGCCGTGGAAGGTAAGCAACCAGCGCTGTTCAAACTAAAACGCTTACGTTAAGTCTGGACTTAACCTCCTGTTAGGGCGCCCGCTTCGGCGGGCGTCTTTTTTCCTGCGAACATCTTTGGCAGCTTGTAGGGGCACGCTGCGCGTGCCCACTTCTGTTGTTTTGATTTCCTTATAGCAGGACACACCCCGTCTCGCCCCGAAAAATCGGGGCGATCCACCCCTCTTGTTAGAGGGGAATTTGCGCACGGTGCACGCAGTAGGAACTGAATCAACCGCGACATGAGGATACACTTTCCAATTGGGTGTAGGGATACTAGAATCGCACGGCAGGAGCCTCCGACTCCTGCCAATCCCCTAGACGTTATATGGACAAAACCGATAGTCAGCTACCCCCTTGGTGCAGTACATTAACCGGCGCGGTTGGCTGCGGCCATCGCCATTTACCGAGTCGATCAAAAGACCATGCTGGCAGCGAAGACACTTGGCGGGCTGGCCATCGATTACCGTGCCGGTGAACTTCGCCTGGCGGAATGCCTTGAGGTTGGCAGTCTCTCCGTCGTTGGAACGAATCGTTTCAATCCCTCCAACTCTGTCGATCACAAACCGCCCCCGATCGATTTGTAGTTGACCCTTAAAATCTATTTCATCTCCGACAGCAACCCGGTAGCGATCATATACGTTAAATGTGAGCCGTGCGTAAAAGGGATCAAGAAACCTGTCATACCCGAAAATCCCTTCACGGAAATAGAGCAGCACACCTCTGCCGGCGATCTTCGGCACGCCGTTATTGCCGTGATTCACGAGCAACGGGTTGATGGACTTGATTATGGCTCGAACTTCTATCCGGCGTCCTTTGAGCCCTTCAACCCACTCCTCGAAGTCATCAAACTCGCGCAGGAAATCGGAATACTCCGCTTCCTGCAGTTTCATTTCGGGCTGGTAGGTCTCCTTAATGTCAAAGAAGAAAGGGCAGGAGAAACAATCCTTGCCGACGTGCTTCTTCTTTCGCGGGCATTTCTGTCCCGATTCGAATTTGCGGCAGCGCCAGCGGAAGGTCATGCAGCCCTGTGGAAAACACTGCTTGTGCTTGATGATATGCCACGCCGAAGTACCGGTCTCGCGATGCTTATGCAACCGGTGTGGACAGAAGAAGATATCGGAACGCTTATACAGGTTGCGCCACTCTGTCTGCATGACTGCTCTCCTTGTAGGCGCCTGCGATTGAAGGACTTTCTCCGCTCGCTATTGGGACTATCCCATAGATTTGCAGCGGTTTGGAGAGGGTATGCTTGTTGGGTACCCTATATACTCTATACACAACTGTAACGCACACAAGCAAATAATCTCAAGGGGAATCTTTAGAAAGGCTCGGCAGCGAATCTGCAATAAAGAGGGCGAAGGAATGTGCTCGAAGGAGGTGTCGGCTCATGAAGGTGAGGTTTACGCTAACGATGGATGACCTGCTGGTAGACAACCAGCATTACGACTCGGTCATCATCGACTGGGTGTCCGACGTGGAGCAGGAAGAAGTGATGGATATGTCACAGAAGTGGATATCGTCGCAGAATTTCCTGACGCGCCGGATGATCGGGCTACAGCGCGTAGGGGAGTCGTCCCTGACAATCGAGCCGGTAGATGAGACTAAGGCAATCTAGGGATAACGAAGGGACTTAAACGAAGGGACTTTGGGGAGACTTATGCCGGTAGGCGTAGGCGCAACAACAACACAGGTGGAGTACAGCTCGCTGGTAACATTGGCCAGCGGGAAAGCTCTGGAACTGCACGGTTATCTCCTGTCGACGTTCGGGACCAGCGTGACAATGGCGATATACCTGGCAGTGGCAGCTCTTCTGATCCTCGGCCTCTGGCGATTAGTGAAGTTTTCGTTTGACGTAGTTCGCTGCGTCGCGATTCCGGCAACTGCCGTCGCCCTGGTCGGATCATGGCTGCTACCCTTTCCGTTCCTCCACATCTTCCCAATCGCAACAGCGCTCTTCGCAGGCATCCTCCTCGTTCGGGGATAAGACATCAACGGCGGCAAAGCCGTGTTGGCTGACCGCCAGACTGGTAAGGCGCATGTGCCCGGCATGCTGAAACGCGGGAGAGAGTCATGAAACCGCCCAAACCGAAGAAACGAGACCGCTGCCCACTCTGCCAGGCAAAGCTGGTGAAGGTGAACGGGCAGCTCTGTTGCACCGCCTGCAATATCGCAGTGAAGGGCGACACCTGTCGCTTCATTAACCTGCAGCAGGCTAAAGGCAGATTGCGGAAACTCCCGAAGAAATAACCCGCTATGAGTGCGCAGCCGAACCGTTGCCATATCTGCGGTCGGCGGATGCGGGAATTCAAGGGTGTCTACCTCTGCTTACCGTGCAACGATAAGTATGGGGAGTACTACAATTTCTTCAAATCCGCCTCGAGGGAGTTCTACGGAGCTCAGGATAAGATCGCAATCGAATGCCCCGGCGTCACGATCTACGACGACACCAACACTCGCGTGATTCGCGGAGTGAAATGGAACGACGAGCGTGACCACAACAAGGGCTACGAAATTGTTGGTAAGCAGATCTTCGCGCCGAATCACAAGAAGACGCGCCTGGTCGAGAGCGAAAAGGCCAACAATATCAGCCGCTGTCAGGCGTGCCAGGACTTCACCGTGCGCATGAGAATTTATAACCAGCAGAAGGACAAAGAAGACTACGTGCAGAACTCGCCGCTGATGCCTAAAGACGAAGCACACTTTACCCGCCCCAGTATCCATGACAAACGCTAGCAAACCTGCGTAATCTTTTAACATAGTAATTCCGGAACAAAACGAACTTCGATAATCCTGTTGCATTCGACCGCCGCTCCTGTTATATGGCAAGGCATGAGTAAGGACTATGTTCTACCATTAAGCGATGGCGAGAGGCTCCAGATAACACTTCACGGCGAGGAGCATCTCGCGAATTCACCCTGCGTGATTTTTGTTCATGGGTTTAAGGGTTTCAAGGACTGGGGATTTGTGCCGCCGATCGGGAAGGAACTCGCCGACGTCGGCTACGCCGCTATTACCTTCAATTTCTCCCACAACGGAATCGGGGAAAACCCGCTGGAGATGACCGAGGAAAAGAAATTCGGAAAGAACACTTTCTCACGCGAGGTCGGTGAACTGAACGACCTGATCACGGCTTACCAGGCAAGCTTTTTTGGCGAGTATCGCCCGCAGAAGCTTGGCCTGCTGGGGCACAGTCGTGGCGGCGGAATTGCTTTGCTAACGGCTGCTCGAAATTCAGCCGTTGATGCTGTCGTGAGTTGGTCAGCGGTCAGCACCTTCGATCGCTACGACGAGAAAGCCAAGCTCAAATGGCGCAAGCGTGGGTTTCTGCAGGTGGAGAATAAGCGTACCGGACAGACTTTTCATCTCGATACGGCGCTTCTCGACGACGTCGAGGCGAATATTGGGGAGTCACTCAATATCAGGAAAGCCGTGAGACTGCTGTCCAGGCCACTGCTGATCGTGCACGCGGTCGACGATGAGTCAGTAAATGTCAAGGAAGGTCGCCGACTCTACGAATGGGCCAACCACGAGCACACGGACTATCTCGAGGTGCCCGCCACGGGCCATACTTTTGGCGTTGGTCATCCTTATAGAGGAGCGAGCCGCGAGTTTGAATTGGTCCTGAGAGAGACGATCAGCTTCTTCGACGCAAACCTGCATTGAGGTGCCGTTACCGGAAGAGGCAGAAGCTCAGAGAAAAAGCGGGATCACCGGGCAGTTGGTGATACTCCTCATTTCACGGATTTCTGTCGATTTGTAGACGACATAGGTGAGACTGCCGTCCGGCAAGGTACTCAAATCCAGGTTGCCCGAATATCGCCATTCAGCTTCCGGGGTCCAGTCAGCCACGTCGCTGGAGGCAGTCTGAAAGTAAGGGCGGTCTCGTTCGTCGAGCATATCGTAGTCGCACTTGTCACCGTATACCACCGGCTTAATTCCAATCCTGCGTGCGATCGATTTTTCAATCGCGACACCGTAGGGCTCAAAATTGAAGTAGACGTACCGCCGGCGCCAGCGCATCAAGTCTATGGCCTCAGTGACCCGGCTCGCCGAAAAGGAGACTACGTTGAAACCTCCGCGAATGAACCTGTTCGAAGCGTGAAGGTGGTTTTGGTCGGCGATGCGTTTGAGTGTATCAAGCGCGGAGTGTGGATAGGCGCAGGACTCAACGATTTTCTGGTAGAAGGCTGCCGCCGATTCGCCGGGATAAGGATGGTAACAGGATCGCGTCCAGTGAACGATGCACTCATCCAGGGCGGCGATAGTTTCAGGAATCAGTAGCTGCTTCTCGAGAGAATAAACTGGCTTGTCTTTGCCGCCCTGATACGGTGTTAAGTAGCTTGAATCGAGTTTCGGTTTGTGCTCGTCTTCAGCGAGTAGTACAGAGAGCTTTCCTTTAGGATCAATCGAGACAGGGATGATCCTATCCGCCAGTGAAATCACCGCCTGATCCCGGAGCCGATTCAGCTTCACCGACGATTCGTTGCAATCATGATCATTCGCTGACGGGTAAGCGAAGCTTGTGAATTCTACCTTCAATTCAAAATCCCTAATAACTCTCGCAGCGATCTCTGCTACCTGGTTCTCATCCAAAGTCGGCAGGAGTATCAGTTGCGGGACTTTATTTTTGCCTGCAAGATGAACAAGCAATTCCCAGGTATTCAGACCAATTGAGCTTAGCAAGGTGTGATGATTTGACTCGAGGCTCTGAATGGCCCTTAGCGTGCTGTCCACCCAGGGATCAGTTCGGCAGGGGCGCTTGGACTGATGCGAGTTGAGGATTGCAACAAGTTCAGTATCACGAGGAAAACTGCTGAGTGATTTGACAAGATGCGGGTTCATCCCTTTGACTCGCCCTTCAAAAGTGTGGCCGATTGATGTTGAAACGGCGCGCGGGTTCGCTTCGAACTCGCCAAACTCTGCTTGATTATTTTATAACGAATCGAGTCCGCAAACGCAACAACGGCCCGCATCCCACGCAGGAATGCGAGCCGCCGTTATCAGACCTTTGGGTCGAAGATAGCTTTGTCGCTACTAATTCCCTTATTTCTTTTTGCGACGGGTCGCTTTCTTCTTAGTGGCCTTCCGTTTTGCCGTTGGCTTCTTGGTCGCTTTCTTCTTAGTGGCTTTCTTCTTGGTGGCTTTCTTTTTGGTAGCCTTCTTGGCAGTCGACTTCTTCGCCGCAGCCTTCTTGACTGCTCCCTTCTTCAAGTTAAGCGTTGCAGCCTTAGCCCTGACAGCGTTCACTGTGCGACCAACGTGCTTGGCAATCTCGCGAGCAGTCTTCGACTTGTAGTTCTTCTTGAGGTAAGCGACCTCAGCAGCCTTCCAAGCGTTTGCCACTGCTGCAGCTTTCTTCTTTGTAGCTTTCTTCTTAGCAGTAGCTTTCTTCTTGGTGGCTTTCTTTTTCGTAGCCTTTCTCCTTACTGCCACGATGAACTCCTTTGGAAAGGGTTTCTGGGTTCGTTTGATTCGAATTTATGTCTAAGTCGGTTTCTTCCAAAATCAGTGTCCTTACAAAGACTCAGCTCGTGGCAGCCCCCCACTTGGCTCAGGCGGTAGTCTGTTTGTGCAGCAAGTGATGCTTTCCAGAACGTCGTGCCACTAACAGGCACTTGTTCGAACGCCCTCGCCTGACTTAATCCGTGCTTGAACTTCACTAGTGTGTTCACGTGGCGTAATGAGTCCTTACACAATATTAAAATCAACAAAAAATTTTCGCATTTAAGGAAAAATGTATGGGGGGTCATGAAGCGGTCGACAGTTTCAGTTGCTTTGACTCGGAGTTTGTGGAACGCGACTAGAGGCAATCGCGTTTATGAGATCACAGACTCAACTAGTGGTCAAGCGCTGCACTAGTCGAGGTGTGTCATTATGATGAACACCTCGTATTGAAATTCGGGAACCGCAGACGGACTTTTGAGGTTGGTGATGGGAGAAACCGATGCGATTTGGCTCGCAAGGCGACCATGAGGAATTTACTTGACTTCAACTTTGCTTCCGCTTACTTGACCTCTCGGATAGCCGGAATATCCGGCAACAGTCAATGCGCCCATAGCTCAATTGGATAGAGCGTCTGACTACGGATCAGAAGGTTGGGGGTTCGACTCCTCCTGGGCGTATTTTGATTTTGGCGCTACGCTGTTCGATACTACCCCGCACGGCCGGCGTTGTTTTTTGCCCGCTAGTTACTTTTACTCTTTGACCTTCTTTTTGATCGCAGCTTCAAGCGAATCTGCTTCGCTGCTCAGCCCCGCTCTCCTCGCCAGGTCAATCAGACGTTCGATCTCGTTGACATCAGTTTGTGGCTGCAACCGGGCAGCTCTCAATCCATACACAAATGCCGAGTCGAGTTGTCCGCGCCGCTCCTTCACTTGGGAAAGCTCGGCGAGAAGTGACGCGTTCCTCGGTTCAAGAGAGACACCCTTTGACACGATCCCATCAAGGGGCACGAGATCGTTGGCGGTACGAAACAACTCGGTAAGCTTATCGAAAACCTGAGATGTGAGGGGGACCTCCTGCCAGTAATCACGGATAAGGGAATCTGCGGTCGAAACTTGGTCGCGGTCGAGAAGATTAACCGCGAGATTGCAGCGGTTTCTAAGATCATCCGGTTTTCCCTTCAGTCGCCGCCACTGGGCGAGGATGGCTTCTTGGTTATCTCCGTAGACCATGTGGACAATGCGGGCATAACGGACGTTAAGGAAGTCGCCTTCGGCCTCAGGGGAGTAGTGAAGGTCGGTGCGGATGTAAGGCTTCACGAACTCATAGGCTTTCTTGTAATCGTGGTTAGCATACACCCACCCGCCGGTGTGGAGCAAAGCGAAGCAGAGAGCCGGGATGAGTATTGAGTAGCCAAGCTTTCGGTTGCCTGAGAACCAGAAGCGCAACAGCACCAGGACAGCAAACATCCCGATCGGCGCAAGGAGCGACAGCAAGTCCCAGTCACGGACAGCTCCCAGTTTGGGATCAACCAGCAGGACGAACACCGCTGCGGGGACAAACGCTGCCAGCAGGAAAAGGCGGTGAGGCGAGTGGCGCAGCGTCGTCGATACGAGTAATACTGGAACTATCGCATAACTTAGCAGGATCACATTCAGGAGATCAAGGAAGTGAATACCAATGAAGAATGCATACGGCCTGCCCGCCACTGGAACCAGCGGCAGAAACGCTGATGCCATTTGTCCCTCCTCAGCAGCCACCGAAAAAGCTGCGACCAGAGCTATCAAACAAACGAGTGCTCCCCAGATCAATACCCAGCGTGATTTCTTTATCAGGTAGATTGCGACAATGTATGAAGGTAATAGCACGCCGGTCATGAGGTGAAAGCTGAGGGAAAGTGCCAGTAGCATCGGAGTGATCACCGAGAGCCTTTCACTGTCGAGATCCCGCTGCGCCGACACCAGGAACAAAAACATGAGAGTATAGGCCGTGGGGTATCTTTCGATGTAGCCAAAGTACAACTGAAAAGCACCGAAAGTCGCGATCAAAGCGACTCCCACAAGGAACTGCGACACATTCCTGGTGAAGTAGCGCACTGCCAGAAGCGTCGCCAAACCGGCGGCAATACTCGTGATGAGATATGCATGCACTGCCGCTATGCCCAGATTATCGCCACCGATCAATTTCGTGAGCGCTTCGTGCATGATCACATTGAGCCAGCTCAAGCCGGTTATATCTCCGACCGTCTTCGAACGCGTGAGTATCGAGTACGTATCACCGAGAATGACACTGTTGGTGGAGTAAAGATAGAAGAGGGCGAGCAAACCGACGATGATGACAAACTCAGCGACAGTCGATGCCCGTCGCGGCATGCGTTCCTGCCACGATGAGAGCGTTTGAAGAACGCGAAGACGCACCGGAGGCAAGGCAGCGCATACGGCAACTGCAACGAGAGCCAGCCGCAGCCAGAGCGGCTCGAATTGTGACCAACTCAAGCCCCAAAGGAATTTAAGGGGGATCCAGGAAGCCAGGAGCGATACCAGCGCCAGGGCGGCTAAGTACCACGCTATAATAGTAGCGTCGCGGCGGATGGTTGCTACCCCCCCAGCGGCCAGTACGGCACCGCTTTGAGATTCAACTCGGATCTATCGCCGCGCTCAAGACGAAAACAACCAGCCGAGGCAATCATGGCGGCGTTGTCGGTGCAATATCTCAGGTCAGGGAACAAGGAACGGATTCCGGCTCCATCGCAACGCCTGCGAAACACCTCCCTTAACCGGGAATTGGCGGCAACACCTCCTCCAACCGCGACTGTGGTGATGCCACGATCCTGTGCAGCGCGCAACGTTGTGTCAACCAGGACACTTACCACGTTTTCCTGAAAAGCTGCACAAATATCATCGAGGTGAGACTGCACAAATTCTTCTTGCTGCTCCTTGAGATAAAGCGCAACAGCAGTCTTCAGTCCTGAAAAGGAAAACTCATACGCACCGGTTTTGAACTGCGGCGTGGGAAACTTGGCGAACTCCGGGTCACCTTCCCGCGCTAATTTGTCAATCTTATGCCCTCCCGGATACCCCAGCCCCAGCAGCTTGGCGACTTTGTCAAAGGCTTCACCGGCGGCATCGTCACGAGTAGCGCCTAACACGTAATACTCGCCCCACGCTGCGACTTCAACCAGAAGCGTATGCCCGCCCGACACGATCAGGCAGATAAGGGGAGGCTGGAGGTCGGGATCGGCAAGACAATTCGCAAAAATGTGTCCTTCCAGATGATTGATGCCGATGAAAGGTATGCCCCAGCCGTATGCCAATGCTTTGGCGAAATTCAGGCCCACCATCAGCGATCCAATCAAGCCCGGACCGCTGGTCACGGCAATGCCATCGATGTTTTCAGGAGTAACTTGATACCGGCTCTTGCATGCTTCGAACAAGGGCATGATCTTCCGCAGTTGCTGCCGGGACGCGATTTCGGGAACGATTCCCCCATATTCCTCGTGATCGGTTTGTGA
This sequence comes from uncultured Ignavibacteria bacterium, assembly GCA_964468475.1. Classification (GTDB taxonomy): domain Bacteria; phylum Zixibacteria; class MSB-5A5; order CAIYYT01; family CAIYYT01; genus JBECKX01. The sequence goes on from CAYXUL010000007.1 coordinate 57,224, forward strand.
ATAGACGAAATCTGCCAGCACACTGGTCCTATTCTCGACGACAGCCACAGCAGTTTCATCACAGGAGGTCTCGATGCCGAGTATTCTCATGATTTGCGTTTGATCAATACTGAATCTGCAGAGCTCTGTATCAGCTCTACCCGGTCGGGAAGATCATACAGAAGGGGAACCTTGGCGGAGTCTTTCGCTGGGAAGGGTCCTTCGAAGGAAACCGATATGTTGTCGATTCCTACCGAGTCGACCAGCGAACGGGGAATCCCCAGGACCACCTTGAGGCTTTCCGGCGAGAAGACATAATGTTTGCTGTTAAAACGCCGCGGAAGTTTGACCGCTACGTTGTCAAAGGTACGATTATCTCTCGGCTCTACCTTAATTGAGACATCTACTGTTGAATCGCGGGTAGAGAGATGGAGTGAGTCTGGCAACTGCAGCGCCAGTTCCGCGTCAAAGCTCTCGACCACGCCGACGATCGACTGTGATTCGGTGCCGATTTCATGGAGTTTCCCCATTACTGATTCCGGGCCCGTCACGGAGACTTTTGGCGGATTCACGTCGAGCTTTCCCATGACCACATACCCCTCCGCCGTTGCTACATCGAGATTTGCAACTACGGGCAACTCACGGGTGACTTCACGCTCGAGAGTTATCTTGATTTCCTGCGGCGAGAGCAGTTCAACATCCTGGTAGCCGCCCGAAAGAATCTCGAGCATCTGAGCCGAAGTCAGGTCGATTTTGTGGTTTCCCGCCTTGAAATCGGCGAGGTCGAGGTGGTAGACTTTGTCGCTGGTCATTATTCCGAAAAGTTGCTTACCGGTGGCTCGCACCTGTACGGAGAGAAACTGTGGCGGGGTGCTGGTAAGAATCAAACCCGAGGGGATATCAACCAGCTTCAGCGGGATTTCGAAAACGTGCTCGTACGATTTGTTGGTGGCGACGTGCACCCATAGCAGGAAGGCCAGTGCCACGGCACCGATCTTCAGCGGCAAATCGCTAAACGGGTTGAAACTCACCAAAAACTCCCGTACACCCGCCCCTACTTATTAGACGAGGAGATTGCCTTTCCGTAAGAAATCTCGCCGTTGTCTATGCGCACATTGAAGCCACATTCCGGGTTTGAACAGGCCCAGGCTTTGAACCGGATCGTAGCACCGTCGCGCCCGTAATCGGACAATGGCAGGAGTTTGCCATCCTTACACTTGAGACACTGCGGATATTCTCGTTCCATAACTCGCGCCGTATGCCCTGATTCTGCTTTATTCCAAGCGTTTGAGTTGCAATCCTGTCAATCGGAAAAGTAATCTGAGGTTTCTATAAAGTCAACGTCTTTGCTGTGGTCACTGGATTGTTGGATAGAAGATCATGCCCGAACCGCATTTGGTGACCGTGCCTATTCGTTGCTCCACAGCAGATGAACGACATCGCGGCCATTTTCGTCGTAACCGAGCATTATCAGATCGTCTTTCCCGTCCCCGTTCAAATCGCGGGCTTCAATCGATCGAACACCGGCGGCCTCACGAACGGCTATAGCCTTATCGGAGAACTCCGGGTCCTTTTCACCTTTGAACACCTGAAGCTCGTCATCATCATTAATAATAGCCAGGTCAGAGAGCTTGTCACCGTCGAGATCACCCTTCATACAGCCTATGAAGCGGGCGGGCATTCTTGTCCCGAAAAGGTCAATTCCGCACGAGATCTTCTTGACCGAGGCCGGCTGCTCCGCGATCACACCATTGACACTGTGATATACGCTCAACTCGACAGACATGCGCTGCACCAGGAATGCCTTGACCATACTGGTCGTGCTTACCGGCACGGTTGCTACAACAATCGATTGTGCACCGTCACCGTTCAGATCGCAGAGCGCAAGCCCAACCGCGTAATCGTTAAGCACCAGTCGTCGCGACGGTCTTTGTGAGAAGCCGGAAGCGATATTACCAAGGTAGACCTCGACAATGGTCCGGAATTGATCGCCATCACCCTGGGTGATGGCGCGACAGTAGTCAATCAACTTGTCATTGTTGATATCTCCGAGTTCCGATGTCACGAAGCGAAGGTTCCTCGTGAATTCCTGTCGTAGTTCGAGGGTTTGACTCGCTGCTGAAGAAAACTGCAGATCACCGGTCTGAAACCAGATTTGGAGATTGCCCCGGTCGGACAGTAGCACATCAGCGATTTGATCGGTATTCACGTCGTGTACTGCCACTTCCGGCAGATTGATCAGCATTCCGGGTGAGCCACTTCCAACCAGCAAATTAACCGAACGGCTGTCAGTCGACTTACTGATTGACTTCAGAGTTGCCGCGAGTTGAAATTTTCCCTGGTTGCTGCGGTAGATACGGGCGCCTTCCCACGAGGGCAGCACCAGTTCATACTTTCCATCACCGTTTAAGTCAAACGCAACTTTGTGCTCATTGACTGCACTTGGGTTGGGAATCGAGTAAAGTCTATCGTAGGAAGCCAGAGTTTGCAGTTGGGGTTGAAATCCGCCGTTGTCGTAATCGAGCAAATAACAATGCTCCAACCCGACCAAGAGCGCTTCTTCCCGACCGTCCGAATCAAAATCAACCAATTGAAAAGCGAACACATCTTCGGGCAGGTCGACAACGGAGAGTGCATTGAGATCATAGGTGGTGGCAATCGTCTGGCGGACGATCTCCAATTTTCGTCCCGAGTCACCGGCAAGGAAGAGGATCAACTCATGCCCGGCGATGCCATCGAACTGAATGGCATCTGCGCTTAAGATGCGTTCATCGCTCTGAATAATCTGTTCACTGAACGCATCCGTATCCGCCGCCCGTGCCAGCCCGAAGGCCTGCGCAAGGAATAGTACCGCTAACAGAAGTTTCAGCGCCGGCCATGCCCGGCAGAACGAGCAAACGCGTTTGCCAACCATTTTCAGGCAGTTTTCAGTGATCTTTTGCCAACCCACAACCGCTATCTCTCCAACATCATCTGAGGGTCAATCTTATGCTACTTGATTTTGTCTCAATTTGTTGCACCAGAAAACGAATCAAACTTTGCCCGATTTGCTCGTCTGACGTATCTATACACAGAAGCGGCGATAATCGCAAATGTACTACCATAGTTCCTTAAAGCCGCAGCGTTCGGCATCACATCTGTGCGTGGCAGATTCAGCCGCCAACTCGGCACTCTCACTTATACCAGTCATTGCGGTTGAAATTAGCCCAATAGAATCGAGTTGCCCCGCTGTCGGTGCCGATCCAGATGAAGTTACCGTCAGGTGACAGCGACGTGACGTGTGAACTGATTAGCCCATCATTCTCTGAGTACTGATACCAAGTCCTGGTGCGAGCATTGTAGCGAAACAGACCGCTCGTACCACCTACCCAGATGACGCCGTCGTGCACCAGGAGTACGAATAAGTCGGCGTTCTTGAACTCGGTGTATAGATCCCAGACTTTCGTGCTGTTGTCATTCAGGTCAACTACGACAACTCCGTCATCGGAAATCGCATACAGCGATGAGTCCGCAACTTGAATGTTGTAAACGTAACCGTGAAGCAATGGATCTTTCAATTTCAATGGTTTCCAACTGCTGCCTCCCCACTGCAGGGTGTAGATACCGCGTTCCGTTGCAGCGTAGATGGTGCGTCCATTGATAGCAAAATCGAAAACCAGCAGTCCGGCCGTGAGCTCGGAATTTGCGTTGTAAATCGTGTCACGCTTGATATCGAAAACGGAAATGCCTTCATCGGTACCAATCATCAGGTTGTTCTCGATCGGCAGCAAGGCGGTCACGCGCTGTCCATAAATGCCGTCGAAGTGCGAATAAGATTTGAAAGTGTGGCTCTTTTTATCGCAGCGCACCAGCCCCAGGTCCGTGCCAATCCAGACGTTGTTGCTATCGTGCGCGATGGTGAGATATTGATCGGAAATGATGCCGCTATTACGATGGGGGTCGTAGTATGACCATTCGCTGGTTGTCTGGTTGTAGTAGGTTATCGTTCCTTCAATTCCCGAACCGCCTCCCAGGAACCAGACTTCATCGCCATCTACGGTTAAGCCCGCGACATCATCTTCGTACAATCCCTGTGGCATCAGTTTGAGATCGTCTCTGGAAATGTCGATTTCCGCCGGCCCCAGACCCCAGAGTCCGGCCCAGATTCGGTTGCGATCATCTCTGAGCAACTGGGTAATGTCGTACTCATAGGCGTATCTATCGGTCACGAATCCCTGGGGAAAGTAGGAATACCCCTGTGGTGTGAATAGCTGCGGAAGGTCATGGATGGAGATGTTGGGCGGCTGCACTTTATCCATTGGGAATTCAGCGATATAGCTCCAGTCTTGAAACGTGGGATTGTAGTAGGCCGCTTGTGACGGTGTTTGAATCCAGATCTCATCCGTAAGCCCGTCAACTGCGATTTTGCTGACATCGTTTCTCGGCATGCCGTCGGACACCGTGAGCGGGTCAAGCCATTCATCCTGGGAGCGGTCGTAGCGGAGTATTCCGTCGGTGGTTGCAAAGTAGACGATATTGAAACCCGCAGCGATCGAAGTGATATAGCGAGTCTGAGTGAAGCTTACCCAATCACCCGGAGCATAGAAATTGTAAATCTGCTGGGCTGTTGCGGGCGCAGTCGAAAGAAGCGGGCCCAGAAGGACGATGTAGAGTAGAGCAATTTTACGCATTGAGAAAATCAATCGCTGCCTTTGCCAATACAGCAGCTCCAATTGGTATAGCATCCTCATCAGCTTTGAACTGCGGGTGATGCCAGCTGTGAACCGCGCCCAGCTTCTTGTTGCCCACGCCAAGAAAGAACATCGCACCCGGAACGTGTGTCAGGTAATGTGCAAAATCCTCACCCCCCATCGAGGGTACTTTCAACTCAACCACAGCACCATTACCATAAAGTTGCCTGCCCGCGGTACGAAGATGATCATTCGCTGATTTTGCATTTAAGACTGGCGGATAGCTGGCGAGAAAGTCGATTTGCGACTTGCACCCGTTTGCAACCGCAATTTGTTTTACAATTACGCCGATACGCCGCTTCAAAAGCGCGAGCGTTTTCTTGCTCTGTGCCCTCGCAGTGCAGTAAAGCTCGCATTTCTCCGGAATTATATTTCTCGCGGTGCCGGCATCGACCCTGCCGATTGTGATAACAGCCGGTTCGAAAGGGTCCACATTACGGGAGACAATTGTCTGCAGCTCGGATACTATTGCGGCGCCGCAGACAATCGGATCCGCCGTCTGCTGGGGTATCGCGCCATGACCGCCCTTGCCGGTGATTGTTACGTTGAAATCGAGGACGCCGGCAAACAGAGCGCCGTCTCGAATTGCTATTTTTCCGGTGGGAATTGAAGCGTTCACATGAAGTCCAAATATCATGTTGACTGGCGGGTTTTCCAGTGCGCCCTGCCTGATAAGCTCAACCGCTCCTCCGGGGGGAGATTCCTCGGACGGCTGATACAGAAAGCGAACCCTACCCGAAAATTCGCTCTTGAAATCTCGAAGTAACAGGGCGGCGGTAGAAACCGTGGCCATGTGCATATCGTGGCCGCAGGCGTGCATGCGACCGGGATGTCTTGATTTAAACGAATAGCCGGTTTGTTCGTTTATTGGCAGAGCATCGATATCGCTGCGAATCGCCAGACATTTGCCGGATCCGGCCTTTATTTCAGCCAGAAGCCCGGTGCCGGCGATTTTTCGGGTCGTTATGTTCTGCCCACGAAGGAATTTTCGCAGGTGCGCCGACGTTTTTACTTCTTCCCAGGCGATCTCCGGAATCTGGTGCAGTTCGCGGCGCAGCCTGAGCGATGTTGGAAAAAGCTCTCTTGCGCGAGCTACTATTTTGTCCGCTAACGAGTTAGATTTCACATTTGGAAGATACGTCGGCTTGAGCATGGTGGCAATCATATAATTAGCTGTTCAGGTTGCTAACACGTTGAAGCGGAAACTAATAGCCGGTAAGATTGTTCAAACAAGTGGTCGATAATAGTAAGACAGTTATCTATTCTGATTGTAACAGGGACTCCCGTGCGCTTCTGCGAATTCGGGATGTTGCTAAAGGACGCGAATGCCCAGATCTTCACTGAATGATGGCCGAAATGAGAGGCAGTACTGGCTGACCGGCCTGGCTCTCGTATTGCTGACTCTGTTCGTTTCAAGCTGCGGGAAAGGTCCTGACGGACCGGGAGACCACCCCAAGATTGTTGGTGGAGAGAGGTACTTTCCCATGGCTGACGGCGACACCTGGTTCTATAATTCTGCCGCTGTTATAAGAGAAGTCGATGGCGACACGACAATTAACGGCTACGTCTGCAAGAAAGTCTTGCAGGGCACCGTCACTGCGCAGGCCTGGAGCATCACCAGCGAGCGTTTCGCGCAGCATCTTCTGGAAGAGACTTACATATTCGATCCGCCGCTGGAGATTCCGCTCGATCTGGAAAAAGGTACGCCACACGAGTTCAACAGCCTCGGGATTAACTCCGCCGCAATTCCCGGGTCCCAGGATCCGGTTCAGGTCGATTCGGTGCGCACTATCGGCAAGTTGTCTTTCGATGGCTATGTTACCAAAACGATAAACCAGGTCGACCTTGACAGCTGTATCAAGCTCGACTATGACTATACTGATCACGTTTATTATGCGGATGGGGACTCAATTCTATTTCCAAATCAGTACTCGGAATATTATGCTCGAAACATCGGGCTGATTGACGATGGTGATATCGTGCTCGATCAGGCTCGCATAGACGGAGTCATGGTACCGCAGCGGCCGTAAAGGGCCCTTCGAGTATTTAGGTTGGAAGAGGAGCTATGGTAAGATTATGAGAATTTCCAAGACAGTATTGGCGGGAACGATACTCGTGCTCATGTGTGGTTCGCTGCTTGTGCTTGCAACGGTATTGCTGACGGGTTGCACGAATACCAGCCCCAACGGCACGGTGGGTACAAACTGGAAGGTCAACGGCACCATTGCTTACGATGGCAGCAGGAATCGAGTGGATGTCTATGTGGAGATATACAAGGACAACGTAGCGTTTATCTCTGCCCTGGTTTTTGTCGACGATCAGAAGATCAATTCCGTTGGCGATGGCACCTACTTTGGTTTTTTTGATCCTGACTCTCTCAGTTCGCCCTCGCTATTGAAGATATCCACACCGGTCGATCAGTTCCAGTTCCAGCAGCAGGTGCAAGTCCCCAGCCCGTTCACATTCGAGGCGAACGGTCTGACGAATAACCAGGTCTTCTCCAACACCATGGTCAATTTGCAGTGGACGCCCGCGTTTGGTGTTGGCGCTCAAGGTGAGTACATGCTGCTGGCTAAACAAACCTCCGGTTCAATGACCGCACTGGGTTATCAGCAACTTCTCACTGGTGCAGAGGGCACAATCCCTACGGATGCGTTCCGTAGCTTAAATGGCGATTTTCAGACCGGCACCTACAGTCTCTGGGTAGTGGCGGTTTCTCAGCAGCCGATTTCCTACGGTGGATTCTCGACTACCTTTGCTGATTCCGTCTTTACCGAGAATATTGACCGAATCGGCGTGACGGGTAAGATCGGTGCGCTCTACATACCGTCACCCTTGCAGGTTACTGCGGTTGCGTCGACGCAGCCATGAGCCGAAAAGTCTACGAGCAGCTCAAACAACTTACCACCGAGTCTCCCAATCCGCTCTCAGCGAATCTGGATGAACTCTCCATTCGTGAGACTCTGGAGCTGATCAACTCGGAGGATCAAAAGATTCCCGATGCAGTCCGCCGGGTGATTCCGCAGATCGAACCGGTGATCGAAAGAATCGTCGCCTCATTTCGGCAAGGTGGGCGATTGATCTATGCGGGCGCAGGAACTTCCGGCCGGCTCGGTGTTCTTGATGCTTCCGAATGCCCCCCGACTTTCGGCGTTAATCCAACTTTAGTGCAAGGTATTATCGCGGGAGGGCGGCGTACTCTGGTTCGCTCTCGTGAAGGTGTAGAGGATGATATCGCCGCCGCGCATGGCGATATCGAAAAGCTACACCCAGACTCTATGGATACTGTAATTGGAATCGCCGCATCAGGGAGGACGCCGTACCCGCTGAAAGTGTTGCAGACCGCCAAAGCAGCGGAGGCGACAACAGTGTTCCTGGTCTGCAATCAGCTCTCTAAGCTCCCTGACTACATCGACCTCGTGATCAACCCGGTGCTAGGGCCGGAAGTCCTTACCGGCTCGACCCGGATGAAGGCGGGCACCGCCTGCAAGTTGATCCTGAACATGCTCACAACCACCGCGATGGTCCAGATTGGCAAGTGCTATGGCAATCTGATGGTCGATCTGAACGCTACTTCGGAGAAACTGGCGGAGCGCTCCAAGAGAATATTAGTCGAGTTACTCGATATCTCCTACGGTGACGCCGAATCCCTCCTCAAAGAGGCTCGCGGAGAAGTGAAGACCGCGCTGGCGATGAAGATGCTGGATCTTGGTTACCAGACCGCTCGGAGGCGGTTGCGCGAAGCCGACGGGCACCTGGCGGCGCTGATTTCAGCGAGCCGGCGCCAAATCTAATCGAGTTTGCCTCCGGTACCGCCGGAACCGGTAACTGCGGCAGGCTGCCTGCCTAAAGCCCCCTCAAGACAGTGCCGATTAAGGAATTGGATAGTAAGATCTTCCAAGCCGACTAACAGTCAGGAATCCGCGTTGCTGGAAAATCAGCCGATATATGGATCTCTGGAGCTGTCTGCACTCCGTGACTTGTTTATGTGCCTTGCGCGCACGGTCAAAGCAGTGCGGCAGTATCCCCCGCATCATCAGGTTGCCGCAAAGTTCCACGAAGCCTTGCATGAGAATTTCTCCGACTGCCTTTCAGCCATCGACGGCGTGACTATAGATGTAAATCTTGATTACCTCTCTTGCGGGGACGAGATCATCTATCACTCAGACAGCCTCAACGACAACCTGGCGAGCCTGCTGCATCGCGATGGCATTCGTAGCCTGAGGTTTGATTGTGGTATCGAAAACGACGAAATCAGCCGCTTCGTCGATATCCTGGCGAATGCAGGGCGCGAAAATGAACACGCGGTCGACATTGTGAACGAGTTTTGGGAAGCCGACCTGCAACATGTCCAGTGTGAAGTGGTAGATGACCTCGAATACAGCGAGATCGAGGATACCGAACAGCTAAAAAACAAGATTCTGGAGAGTAGCACTGACAGTAGTTCAGGGAGTGGGAGCATCGATCCACGCGTCTGGTCAGCTGATGAAGCGGAGGAAACCAAGAGAACGCAACAGCATGAGGAAGCCGCTCGCCTCACGTTTGGTGGAATTGTCCGTCACTCGCCGGCAGATTTGGATGCAATTGAGAGGCTCGTCGGTGAGGACCGCAAGTGTGATACCAAGCAGGACGTCATAGATCTCCTGCTGCAATTGTGCGCCTATGAAAAATCGATTCAGGACCTCACTCTGCTTCTGGAAGCGTTGCAGTCGGCATATGATCGTCTCATTCGCAACGGTAGATTCAGTACCCTCACGGAAATCCTCTCAGGAATTAAACGCCTTTTGAGTGAGCGCCGCTTTGAGTCGGATCGCTTTGAGCGCCGCTTGACCGAGTTCCACCAGCGCTGCGGGGATATGGTGAGAATCAAAATGATCACCAAACGCCTCAATGACTATCCCGAAACCAACCTCAAGCCGGTGATCGAGTATTTCCGCCATCTCGGCTGGGAATCGCTGAACAACATGATCTGGATGCTCGGTGAGCTGGATCACTATCCCGCCCGGCGCGTTCTCTGCGATCTGCTGGTTGAGAAAGGGCGAGACCAGATTCAGCTAATAGGAGGCGCGATTTTCGACAGCCGCTGGTACGTAGCGCGTAATGTGGCCATGATTATTGGCGAGGCCGGTGTCGGCGATGGTGTCGCCTACCTGCAGCGCGCGGCAAAGCACCCGGATGAACGCGTTCGCATCGAAGCGGCCAGAGCCTTTGCCCGAATCGACAGCGACGAGGTATTGCGGGAACTGCTGAAACTCCTGGATGATGAGTCGGAGCGCGTCAGAGCCACCGCTGTCAATTGTGTGGCGCACTTGAAGAACCCCAATGCCTTCTCCCGCTTACGGGAGATAGTTACCGCGGATGACTTTGTTGATCGCGAACCGACTTCAATGCGTCAGCTGCTCGAGGCACTCGTAAAAAGCGGCAGCAAGGAGTCGCTTGAAGTTTTAGTAGAACTGCTCAAGAAGAGCAGCTTCTTCAAGCGTGCCAAAGTTCGAAAAATGCAGGAAGCGGTGATTTCATCCCTGGGAAGTTCCGATTCACCAGTCGCCGTCAGGATTCTGGAAGCAATCGCCGCCGCGACAGATTCCCATCTGGCAAATAGTGCACGAAAGGTACTTGCCAGAATGAAAGCCCCGAAGAAGAAAACCTTGAGATTCTCTTCAGCAGGTGGAGGTGTGTCGTGAACCTGGAACGCGAACTCGTCCTTTCGCCGAATCTCACTGCCGAAGAGGATAAGAAGTTCCAGACGCAGGGCTGGCAACTAACCAACAAGTTTGCCATCTTTCTCAGGACTCACAGAGTCTACGATTCGGCGAACGACAACTACCTCAGGCAGCTTCAGTTAATACAAGACCTGACAAATGATCTCCTGGCCGAGCACACGGAGGTCTCGCTGCAAGCGCAAAGCGGCTACTTATTTTTCTGCAACGTACGCCTCAGGACCGAGCGTCGTGGTAACGACAACGGCCAGTATTTGCTCGATCTATTTGAGCATCTCGGAATCTCCGGGTTTGCTATGGAGTTGGGATGCTCACGCCAGGATATCGTTCGCTTTACCGACACTCTCTGGGACCTTTCGGACCAGACCGGCGTCGACTACGAGGGGATGCGCGACGCGTTGTATGATGCGCAAATCTCCCGGATTGAGGTTCTACCACCGATCGTCGAAGATGTGACAGAGCTGGATGAGAGGTTTCGCAAACGCCAGTTCGCGCAACGCACGTTCTTCAATGCCATCGGTAATCTTGAGGTGGTCATGCACGCCATCAGTTCCAGTACACCGGTTAGCCTCAGTCGCACTACCAGGGTTATCCACTCAATTGTCGATCAGGTACTGTCTGACGAAAGCTACCTCCTTGAATTGACGGCGCTGCGCGATTTCGACGAATATACCTTCGTTCATTCCACCAACGTGTGTGTTTACTCAATCTGTCTGGGCGCAAACCTTGGGTTGAGCAAGGCGGAGCTGGCAACATTGGGATTTGCGGCACTCTTCCACGATGTCGGAAAGACCAAACTGCCACTGCAAGTGCTGAACAAACCGAGTGATTTCACTGAGAATGAGTGGGAGCTGATGCGGAAGCATCCCACCTACGGAATGCTCTCGATCGCCAAGAGTATGCCTTTCGACGATGTCAGTTGCCGAGCAATGCTGGTGGCGTTTGAGCACCACGCCAATCTTGATGGATCAGGATACCCCTCGCTTGAGTTCAAGCGGAAAATCAACCTTTACAGCAAAATTGTCGCTATCTGCGACGTGTTTGACGCTCTTACCTCCGGGCGGGTATACCGCCGCAAGCCACGATCTCCCGAGTATGTGCTGAAATCGATGCTGGAGGAGGTCGGCAAGAAGTTCGACAAAACACTGATACATACTTTCGTGCGAACTTTGTCTTTCTATCCTCCGGGCACGTTGCTGCTATTGACCGGGAATAAGCTGGGGCTCGTCATCGCTCCCAATTCGACGGATCACATGCGCCCGCGTGTAAAGATCATCGGCGACAAGAACGGGCTTTATGAAGTAGCCACTGAGCTTGAGCTTGACGAAAGGGACGCGTCTTCCGGCAACTACAAGTATCAGGTAGTACGCACGATTGATCCGAGTGAAACCAATATCGATCTCGCTCGCTACGTGCTGGAATCGTGGCGCAATTAGGCTTAAAGCCTGCACTCACGTTCTGAATCAGTCGCCGCAATCACATCTCAGATTTACCCTCACTATCACAATTCTGTCGCGTCTGTACGAAACCATCACGAATACTCCTCTATTGATGCAAGAAGTACTAAACTGGTCGATTTTTGCAATTCAGTATCGAGAGGGGATTCAGCCTGAGCGTCAAGCTACGGATCATATTGACAACGGGATTGGTGACTGTTCTGCTTACCTCAATCTCACTTCACAGTCTGCCTCGGCTTGCTGTTGACCATGGCACGCCATGCGTCAGTTGCCACATTCAGCCTGACGGTGGCGGGATGCGCAACGAGTATGGTCACTACTCGGTCGGTTTCAACGAGCTGACGCTGCAAAGCACCAAGAAGCTGTTCGCACCATACAAATTTCGCCCGGTGCTTACCGAAAATCTAGGCTACGGGCTTGACTATCGCATGCTCTACCTTGAGCGTGGCGAGTTTTTCCGCATGCAGACCGACTTTTACCTTCACCTGGCTCTTTTGCAGGGAGTGAGCTACGACCTTACCATGGCCCAGTCGAATGTGAAATTCAGCTACTTGCTGGTCAAGCTCAGGAATGAGCATTACTGGTTTAAGGTGGGTCGATTCTATCCGGCCTTCGGTCTGCGCGACCCCGACCACACCTCATTCGTGCGCACCGTTTCGCAACTCGCTCCTGAACTGGCGGTCGATGGAATCTCGGCTGGGGGACGTTTCTTTGGCGGTTCGAACATCTTCCTGGAATTCTATGAGCCGGGTGGACAACGAGTGCTCACATTGCATTCCTTCCGAGCAGGGGTTTTGGGGCCGTTTGGATTCTTAACCGGTCTCTCGTGGCGGCAATCGGAGAAGGTTGATGGTAGCTACCGCAATTATCCGATTGCAAAATCAATTTTCGGGGGGCTCTCGTATGACCGATTCACCTTGCTGATGGAAGCAGGCGCAGTCGGTAAGGCAAATCAGCAGCGTACCTTCTACTCGCAGTTGTCCGCTCGCGTCCTTTGGGGGCTGTACCTAATCGGTGAATACAATTTCTACGATCCCGATTGGGGTCACCAGACCGGCACGAATCAAAACTATAAAGCCTCGCTGGAGTTTTTCCCGGTGCCATTTATCGAGTTGCGTCCGTCACTGGTCTATAACGCCGAAGGTGACCGACAGGATCTGGTCGATTGGTTCATCCAGCTTCACATTCACTACTGACACGGAACTCATAGGCACCGTCATTGATTGAAACGGAGGAGCTAACGCCAATGATTGATCGCCTCTTGAAGCTGCCACGTTGTTATTTCATTCTAGTATTTATTACTGGATTTTTGTCATCGTGCGCGGACCATGGCACTGCACCTCAGGAGGCGGGCGATCAGGTCATGCCGCAGCCGAGCGTGTCATTTTCACAGGAAGTACACCCCATCCTGCTGGCCAACTGCTCCTACAGTGGTTGCCACGGTGAGATCAATCCCCGGCACGAATTTCGGGTGGCAACCTATGCGACAATCACCGCCGATACTCCCACCTATGGACACCACGTGATCCCCGGAGATGCGGATTCGAGCCCGCTCTACATCGCAATATCATATCGTTTTAGCGAGTTGGGACTGGTATTACGTATGCCTAGAGGAGGTGACAGTCTCTCCAGTGCGCAGCAGGAATTGATCAAAACCTGGATCAACGAGGGAGCGCAGGACAACTAAACAAACAGGATTTGTCGCCGACCCGAGCAGGTAGGTCGGGTCGACTTGAGAGGATCTGATCAGAATGAAAGGGTTTTTTTTACTCAGGGGATGCTCACTTGCAATTCCCGCGCTGGGGCTTTTATTTTTTTCCGGCATAGCTCTCAAATCTGTTCATGCAACTGATCTTATTATCGTCGGATCGGACGACGCGGACTCGATTCATTTCGAGTCCGACGCCAATACCTCGTCCGACCCGGGGTGCTACTTTGATATTGAGGGCTTGTTGACATTCAGTCCCGACAGTACCTACGACAACGACGCCGGTATACTGCAGGTGCATTCAGCTGAAGCCAGCGCCACTATCGAACCTAACGATCAGCCAGCCGGTGATGTCACCGCTGCCGATCTACAGTGCCAGCAAGTCGGACTGGTGTTGGAGTCGATCAGCGGGTTGCCCGATGTTCTCGAGTATGGCAATCCCGTCCACTGCCAGATTCAGGGCGATTTTACCGTTCGCGATTCCACCTTCGAAGTCAGCACGCCCGCCGAGGTTCGTCTCATCAGCCGCGATGAAAACACCGGCGAGCAGGAACTGGAAGTTTTTGCTGACTTCCAACTTCTTCCCGATAGCTATGGCGGCTCAATCGCGGATGCCCAGTTTCCAGATCAGGCCAAATGGATAAACATCCACGTGCATCTGGCAGCATCAAGCGCGTACGCTCCGTACAGCTTTGACGAAGAGGACTAGCCCGGAAACCTATAAAGTCGGCGGCAAGCCAGCTTCATTGACTTCTCTCTCCCGCTCAGGCGTTGATTCGTTCGGAATCGTTTGGTTAGCCCTCCACCTTTGCATATATTTGTCGCCGACAGATTGATACGAAGGAGAAATTGTCATGGCAGATACAACCAATGTATTCGAATTCGCGATGAAGATGGAAAAGGATGGACAGGAATTTTACGAAGACCAAGCCTCGCGGTCAGATAACCCCGCTCTGAAGAAAATCTGGGAGCAATTGGCTCAGGATGAAACAAAGCACTACCAGATATTCAAACGTCTGCGGGACGGCGAGATCAAGGAGGCCGCTGCAATGGCAAACCTCGGTACGTCGATTCTGAATACCTCCAGGACTGTCTTTGAACAACTCCCCAGAGAGGATTTCAAATTCGGACAGGATGTATTTGCGGCCTGGGAGAAAGCCAAACAGCTGGAAATCGACACAGAGAATTTCTACCGCTTAAAAAGCGACGAAGCTACACAGGATGAAGTTAAGCAGGCTTTCGGTCTGCTGGCCGGCGAAGAGCACAAGCACGCAACCCTGATCGAACACGTGCTCGATTTCCTGAATCAGCCCAAGAGCTGGCTCGACGACGCTGAGTGGAGCAACCTCACACAGGCGTAGGGCAAAAGCAGCAATCACAAGATTCGCAGGGCAGGAGTCTCTGGCTCCCGCCATTATAGCTAAGGAGAAGGCAAATGGGTGAGTTTCGCATAGCAGAACCGAAGAACGAACCGGTCTACAGTTACGCTCCCGGTTCGCCTGAGCGCGAAAAGATCAAGGCGGCGTTGAAACAGCTAAAGTCGAAGCAGGTCGATGTGCCGATGATTATCAACGGCAAACCGGTTCGCACTGCGACCAAAGTCAGGATGACTTCGCCGCACGACCATAACCTGGTGCTTGGGAATACCTACAAGGGCAGCAAGAAGGATATTGAAAATGCTATCGAGGGTTGCCTCAAGGCCCAAAAGACGTGGCAGGAAATGCCGATGCAACACCGGGCGGCAATCTTTCTCAAAGCTGCTGATCTGCTGGCGGGACCATACCGTTATATCATAAACGCCGCTACCATGCTGGCGCATTCCAAGAATATTTTCCAGGCGGAAATCGATGCCGTCTGCGAATTGATCGATTTCTGGCGCTTCAACGCATATTACATGCAGCAGATCGCTGAGATGCAGCCCACCAACCCCGATCCTGTCGTCTGGAATCGTATGGATTATCGTCCGCTCGAGGGATTTGTGTTCGCGGTAACTCCATTCAATTTTGTGTCGATCAACGGCAACCTGCCAACCGCGCCCGCGATGTGGGGTAACGTCTCGCTGTGGAAGCCGGCATCAAGCGTGATGTATACTTCGCATTTCCTGATGAAGATCCTCATGGAAGCGGGTCTGCCTCCGGGCGTGATCAATATGGTAACCGGTAAGTCATCGGAGATTTCCGAGGTTGTCTTCAATCACGAACGCCTCGCCGGAGTGCATTTCACCGGCTCCACCGCCGTCTTCCAGAGTTTCTGGAAAACCATCGGCGAAAACATCGCGAAGAATAAATACAAGTCCTACCCGCGTATCGTCGGGGAAACGGGCGGCAAGGATTTCATCTTCGTTCACAAATCTGCCGTGCCGGAACAGGTGGCGACAGCAATCACTCGTGGTGCTTTTGAATATCAAGGGCAAAAATGCTCGGCAGCATCGCGGGCATATGTTCCCAAGTCGATGTGGACTAAACTGGAAAAGCTACTGCTGGCCGACATCAAGGCGATCAAGATGGGTGACCCGAGCAATTTCAGCAACTTCATGAATGCCGTGATCGACAAGAACGCCTTCGATAGCATAACAACCTATATCGACTACGCGAAGAAAGCTAAGGACGCCAAAATCATCGCCGGCGGGTTGTATGATGACTCGAAGGGCTATTACATTGAGCCGACGAT
>CAYXUL010000008.1:0-5590 GCA_964468475.1 uncultured Ignavibacteria bacterium
TACGCCCGCCGCATCTGGTTTTCAAACCTACCCGCGAAAGCGACGATCCGGATCTACACGTTAGATGGGGATCTGGTGCGCGAGCTTCAGCACCCGTGTGGTTGCAAGTTGCAGGCAGGCGAGAGCATGATGGCGTGGGATTTGATCACACGTAACACGCAGGCTGCGGTTTCGGGTATCTACCTTTACACGGTGGAATCGGATTTGGGGACTCAGGTAGGCAAGTTTGTGGTGATCAAGTAGGTAATGTAGAGTAAGAATGGTGGTGAAAGAGATGTGGAGAAGAGCTGAATCAGAAGGAGCGTCGATGAGACTACAGCTACATTACCTTGGAATCGCGTTAATGTTGCTGTTGTTGTTGCCGGGACTGGCTTTTGGTCAGGCGAAGGTAGGTACGGCGGGGGCACAGTTTTTGGAGATAGGAGTATCGGCACGCGCGGTGGGGATGGGAGATGCGTTTGTGGCGGTAGCGGACGATGCGACGGCGATGTATTACAATCCGGCGGGCTTGACGCAGTTGTATGACCGTGAGGTGACGGTAGCTGCGATCGATTATCCGGCAGACATCCAGTATGGTTTTGCAGGGATAGCGTATCCGCTGTACCGTTTTGGGGGGGTCCTGGGCGTAGGTTTTTATGCGTTGGATGCGGGGCAGATGGACGAGACGACGTATGAGTACTCACAGGGAACGGGGCGAACGTTCAGTGCGGCCTCGTATGCTCTGGGACTGAGTTACGCGCGCAATTTAACGGATCGGTTCAGCGTGGGTTTGACGTTAAAGTTCATCGACGAGCATTATGAGGATGAGCGGTCGAGCGGTTGGGCAGCGGATGTGGGGACGAGCTACAACACGGGGTTCCGGAATTTCAAGATCTCGATGGTGATAACGAATTTTGGCCCGGACATGACGTTCATCAGTGAGAGTTATCCGTTGCCGATCAATTTCCGTTTTGGCGGAGCGATCGATGTTTTGGAGAGTGAGCGCCAGCGGGGTACATTTTCGCTGGAGGCCCAGCATCCTTCAGACAATTTAGAGAAATACAATGCCGGGTTTGAATACAGTTACGACGAACATTATTTCCTGCGAGTGGGACAGCGGTTCAACTACGATGAAGGAACCTTCAGCGTAGGTGGAGGGATCCATGTACCGCTGCAATCGATGGATCTCCAGCTTGATTATGCTTATCAGGATATGGGTCGACTCACCCAGGCCCATCGGTTCACTCTCGGCTTGAAGTTCTGATGTTAGAAAATTGTGCGCCTTTGGTGTTTTAGGAGGAATATCTAGATGAATGAAGTTAGAGCGATAGCATGGAGAATGGCTGCGCTGCTGGTAGCAGTTGCCATGCTGATGTGGGCTTGTACCACCAAACCTACCGGAAATGAGCCGGTAAACCATAAACCGGTGGTACAGATCGTGAATATCCCGCCGTCGAATTCTCATTTCACGCAAAGCCCGATAATAAACTGGTACGGCACGGATTCGGATGGCTTTATCATCATGTATGAGTACGCTGTCGTTCCGTTCTCTGATATTCCCTCGAGCGTTGATACCACAGATATTAACGCGCTCAGAAATTTTGCTGCGACTCAGATCAAGTATGCAGATCAGGGTCCCTGTGATCCTGCGTGCTGGACTGTTGTCAATGTCAAGACATCGGAATCACCTACGCGACAGCAGGTCGAATTGGTGGCTGCCGCCAATCCGGCAGACACGGTGAAACAGTATTTCTTCGTACGGGCAGTTGATGACGACTCGGCTCGCTCAGAGATCGAAGTTCGTGTCTATTCCCGTAACAACAATCCGCCGACAACTACAATCAAGACTCTTCCTGATTCCAGTGGTTACTATGACCTACCCGATACAAACGCCGTTTATCATGGGATCCAGCTGGAATGGCAGGGCGAAGACAAAATTGATTTTCCGGCTGAAACTGATAAGCCGAAATTCACCTACTTCTATCAGGTGTTCGGTCCGTTCGATCAGGGTGAACTTTCTTTTGATGACTCATGGAACTTCACCGACGGGTTTGATTTCGACACCCTGGCCGCGGCCAGTCGCTTGATTTCTCAATCTTCCGATTCTCTTACCGGTTCTGTCTGGATCAAGGCGACTTCGCATACCTTCTGGAACCTCTGGAGAAATCAACCCGCTTCTGACACTACGCGTGTCGGATACTTCGTGCTGAAGGTCACTGCGAGAGATGACGCCGCCGTCTCGTCCGTTAAACCTGCGTACAAGGTCTTTCAGGCGATAGATCCCAAATTTGAAGACGATATCCTGGTATACTACCCGATCAATGGTCTGACGAAGGCCAGACCGGGCGAAATCTGGGGTCCCACTTACAGAGATGATCCCACCTTCCCGGACAGTTTCTATACCGAAGCTGACATGCTTCAGTACTACTATGACGTTTTCAACGAGGCGGGCTACCAGATTCCCACGATTATCCGCGGCAAGGTAGATGTGAACAACCCTCCTGCTCAAAACATCCCGCCGAAGGCGTTGCTGGCAAAGTACAAACTTTACGTGATTATAGATGATGGCGAAAACGGTCAGATTTCCAAATCACATTTCGAGCGAATTAGTCACTATATGGACCTTGGGGGGAATGTCTGGTTGTGGGCTGTATTCCCGTTCTCTCCATACCAAACCTCTGGCAAGGGCACCGCGGCTCTGTCGTCGATGATCCTGCAAAGTAAGGATCCGGTTGATGTCATTCCGTACAAGTATTTCGACATTTTGGCTCAGTGGTGCGGGGGCTGGACTCAGACCTATACTAGTCGAGTCTCATGGTACCCGCAGAGCGGGGCTCCCGAACCGCAGACCAATGAGGACTTCATTGGTGCTGTGGCACTTCCCGGCACAGGTTTTCCGGATCTCACTGTAAACTTGAAGAAGGTTCAAGGCACCTATATCTACAACTATTTTGATACCAGAGACTGGGCACGAATCACATTTCGGGGTTCACCCAATGCCAACTATTTCGTGCGCGACATCTTCTCGCAGCCAATCTACCTCTACAACTCAGTCTTCGGAGACGTCGTACCCGATTCCATGAAGGAGTATGTCAGTCCACTTCAGGGAACAGTGACTGGACTGCGTTACAACTCAGGTGTTTTCAAGACAGCTGTGTTCGGTTTCTCAATGTGGACGATTCACAAGGATGAGGCAGTCGCTGCAACCAGACAGATGTTACAGTGGTTCCTACAGAATTAGGTAAGATTGAAATAGCCTGCTGACTTTCTCTATGAAAGTCACCAGTC
Source organism: uncultured Ignavibacteria bacterium (assembly GCA_964468475.1). GTDB lineage: Bacteria > Zixibacteria > MSB-5A5 > CAIYYT01 > CAIYYT01 > JBECKX01. The sequence goes on from CAYXUL010000008.1 coordinate 3,268, forward strand.
AATGTAATATCGCGCTGCGGGCCCTGCGAAAGCAGGGCTCTGCAGCGCTTTTTTTTGAATTTGGCACGTGCGATTAATAATTGCAGGCGCCCCTTTGAGATTACGGCAGCTACGGCCGCATATTCAGTTTCTTGAGCAGTGCCTTGGCGGGTGCGAAGTCAGGATCAAGCTTAAGTGCTTGCCTCAGATAATTCTCTCCCTCAACTCTATTACCCAGCGATAATGTTGCAAGTGCCAGATTGTAAAGCAGGGGTTCCGTGGCAGGGCCAACCCGCAGTCCCTGGTTGTACGCCGTTACCGCGTCTTCGAACTGTTTCTTGCTCAGGTAGGCAGTTCCCAGGTTTATCCATGCTTCCTGCAGACTGGCATCGACGTTGAGCGCCTCACGAAACAGTACAATTGCGGAATCAACATCCCCCATCCCCGCCATAGAGTAGCCCAGATTGTAAAGGATATGTGCCTTCGAGATTGGCGGGCTGAGTGAAGTTCCGCTTGCTGAAGACGCTTCCGCATATGCCGGCTGAGTGTTCTTCTGATTCTGGTTTAGCAAGCCGTGAAGCTCTTGCGCGGCCTGCCTGAACTTGCCAACATCTGTAGCCGATACTGCTCGGATGAATCTCTCCTTGGTCGTAAGCTGCTGAGACTTGCTCAAACTGTCCGCCGCGGCTAACACACTGTCTGACTTTCCCGCATCGCGCCAGGCATACCAGAGATTCAGTCGCGCTGCAGTTAAGTATGGTTTCTCTTCAAGGGCTAACTCAGCGGAGGCAACAGCTTCATCGTATTGCTTGGTCTGGCGATATAGATAAGAGAGATTGGACAGTGCCTCCGCGCTGCCGCCCTCAAGAGAATCCTCCATCAGCAGATATTTCCAGGCTGAGTCATAATCGCCCTTTTTGAGATATACAACTCCGATATTCAGGTTCAGATCTTTGAGTGTCCCCGGAAGATCTGCGGCCTTCAGGTAGGTTGACAAAGCCTTGTCGACCGAATTTGCCCGGAGCTGCAGATTACCCTCGCTAAAGAGCGCCTGTTTGCGGTTGTCGAACTGAATGCCATACAGATTCGAATTCAACCCCACCAGCAAAACGATCGCCGCAATCCCCGCCGCAACTGCAGGAATCCTTTGCCGTGCTCGCAGCCGTTCCCAGCCCAGAACCAAAGTCACTGATGAGATAATGGCCAGGATTGGCAACAGCGGCAGGCGAAAGCGCGAGTTAACGAAAAAGAGTATGAAGGTCCCGGCATACAGAACTACAAACATCAGCAGCGCCCGCGCGCGCCTTGACATCCCTTTCCAGAAGATGAACGCGGCAAGACCGAATGGAGCCAGCAGCCACATGCCTATAGGCAGGATTTTGAATACAAAGAAACGGCTCTTGAAGTAAGTGAGATCTCGATTATTGGAGATGTCCGCGCCGGAAAAGAACAGGTAAGTCTTCTTTACCAGTAATCCTATCCAGCGCACCGGATTGGCGGCAATATCATGCAGGGCCTGTGAATAATAGTAGGAGCTGACTGCGGAAGGATTGAGCTTTCTACCTTCTGCCTGTTCGGCTGCGTAAGCGATGTCGTCATACTGCCAGTTAAAACCCAGCTTGCCGGGCATCACTGCACTGACACCGTCCGCGTGTTTGCTGTTGCCAATATAGAAGTTGATTCCGCCCTGGGTCGCTATGGTAAATGCGGGCTGAGGACGGGTCAGATTGTGCGCCAGCACCAGTCCCACCGGGACCAACGTTGTAAGCACAAGTGCGAGGGCAGCGCTTCCCCAATTCTTTCCCGGAAGCTCGCGACCCTCCCTCCAGATAAGCCAAAGCAAAGGAAGCAGCAAGACCGCGGCGTTGGGACGGGTAATAATGGAGAGCCCTGCAAACAAGCCCGAGAGGATTAACGCCGTCCACTTGCGATGCTTTAAGTAGCGGAGCAGGCAATAGATTGAAAGCAGAATCAAGGTAATCAGAATAGACTCCAGCAGCAGCTCCGCCTCGAAATAGACGATGTCCTGGCACAAGAGCACCAGCAGGCTGGCGATAAAGGCTGCCCGCCGGTCAATTGCCTCTCGTGCAATGACGAAGGTCAACGGCGCGGTAGACGTTCCGATCAGCAGTTGAATAAACCGGGCTGCCCCGATTGAATCGGAAGTGATCCAGTAGATGAATCCCAAGAAGTAATTGTAGAAGGGAGCCCGAAAGAACGGCTCCGGCGAGGTCAGGGCGCCTGCAGCTATCGACTTGGCAATCAGGTGATGATACAGCGCATCCACGGTTGGCTGGCTGAACTCGATCATGGTGGCGTATTGGAGGAAGTAAGTCAGACGTAT
>CAYXUL010000008.1:5690-15739 GCA_964468475.1 uncultured Ignavibacteria bacterium
GGCGATGCCCGCCGTCTTTCGTCATCACGCCGAAGTGCACTATTCTGCACTGTTTCTCAACGGCACAGCAGTTGCGTCAAGTAAGGTGATGAAACTTGCGCGACACATATTAGGAATTCTGGTGCTTTTGACCGCCTGGCCTCTGGCCTCTGGATCCGCGCTGGACCTCAATAGCGCCAAGATGTCACCCACGCTGCAATCGGCGGCCACCGACTCACCACAGCCGCTGAATATTGTCGTCTTTCTGGATCACAGCCGGACTGCGGAACTCAATAAGTCTGCTTCTCTGTACCAATCTCCGCGTCGGGCAGTGGCTCACCGGCAACTGATAGAATCTCTGGAGACACCCTCTGCGACACGTGAACGATTTGATCAGCTCATCAGCGAACTCAAGAAAAGTGGAGAAGTACTCAGTTCACGCAATTTCTGGATTGCCGAGGCCGCAGCGCTAAAAGTCACTCCCGCAGGACTTGCGAAAATATCCGCAAGCCGCGATGTGTACTACATCGTTGAAGATGCTCCCCTGGAGCTTGTGGCTCCCGTATCATCTGCGCCCGCCGCGTCCGGTATGGCCGGCAGCAGTAGCGCGATCGACATTAGTGGAGTCAGACAGCTCTGGCAGATGGGTTACACGGGGCATGGTCGCGTTGTCTGCAGCTTCGATACCGGAGTCGACTATGACCATCCTGCCCTGAATTCCACTTGGCTCGGCAACAATGGCGGAACGCCTGCACAGAGCTGGTTCGATCCCTATGGCACTACCGTGCCGACAGACTTGAGCGGACATGGCACCCACACTATGGGGATAATGGTTGGCCGCGAGGGAGCTGACACTATTGGGGTCGCGTTTAACGCCCACTGGATGGCAGCCTCCGTGATCGATCGCGGGCAAACCCTGAGCAAAACGATATCTGACATTCTGGCGGCGTTCCAATGGGCAGCTGATCCCGATGGCGATCCGAATACGGTTGATGATTTACCCGATGTCGTGAACAACTCTTGGGGCATTCCCCACGGCCTGATGCCCACTTGCGATGATACTTTCTGGGGTGCCATCGATAATCTTGAAGCACTCGGTGTAGTGGTGATATTTGCGTGCGGCAATGAAGGGCCCGACCCGGGTACGATTCGCAATCCCGCCGAACGAGCCAGCTCGCCTACGAACGCATTCTCGGTCGGCGCTGTAGACCAAAACCAGGCCAATCTGCCGGTTGCAGACTTCTCCAGCAGGGGACCGTCATCGTGTGACTCGACTGCCATCAAACCCGAGATCATGGGACCGGGAGTGGAGATTCGTTCGAGCTACAAAGACGGCGGTTACCGGCTGATGTCGGGAACATCTATGGCGGCTCCGTTTATCGCAGGCTCTATTGCCTTGCTGAGAGAGTACAACCCTGACGCCAGTGTGGCAGATATCAAGTATGCCCTGCTGCAATCAGCAACAGATCTGGGTCCCAGCGGCAATGACAACGATTACGGCTGGGGCTTTATCAATCTGGCCAAGGCACTTGATTACCTGCCCAAGCCACAGAAACCGCATATCACCCAGGAATCAGTGCTGGTCGATAACGATCAAAGCACAGTGCTGCAGCCGGGCTCAACCTTCGATCTCACCACCTCGATTACCAACGGCATCATCTCCGCAGAAGGCATCTACGGAATACTCAGATCAAACAGCGGCTCGGTCTATGTGATGCGCGACAGCAGTGCATTCGGTACCCTGGGTACAGATGTCAGCAGCGACAATTCAGCCGAACCGTTCATCATAAAGATCGACCCCTTCAGCGAACCAGGTTCAACCGTCGACTTCACGGTTGACTTCTACGCCAATCACTTTGGCTATCTGAACAGCGTTGACTTCGGCCTGATTCTCGGCCAGACGGTATCGGCTCAGTCGGGGGCGCTGAGCACGCAGCGACTCAATCTTGAAGTCACCAATTTTGGAAGGAGCCGGCGATACATCGATACTACTTTGGGCAACAATCTGCTGGCGAACCTGAATCTTGTTGTCGCTTCCCAGGATGGCCACGTGTATGACGCATTTCCCGGAACTTTCGACTGGCTGGCTCAGAAACAGCTGACCACTATTGACTGGGGTACGGTGCAGGAAACGGACGGCGAATTTCTCTCTTCCGACAGTCGGCTTGGAGTATCGCAATCCGCCAAAGTCGACGATCAGACAGCCAACTCTAACTTCCTGCTGCTGGACTACGAGATCTCAGACGAGATGGCTACAGACGGGCAGGTCACGATTGGCCTGGCCGCTGACTTCGATCTGACAGGCGGTGAGCAAATCAGCCAGAACGGCAGTGACTTCTTCTTCAACTCAGCCGATCTCACACAAATAGTAGGAATCAGGCCGATATTTCAAAACGCGATTCTCAACGCGATGGACGGCGGCACGTTCAAGTCAGGCAGCCTTAGTGACGCCGACAAGCTGCAATTGCTGCAGGCACAGGGTCAGCCGCCCTCCGGTTCATCTGGAGACTTCGCGGTTATGCTCTCGACCGGCGCTATTACTTTTGACGCTTCCGGCAAGCGTCGCGTGGGCTTCGTAATTGCGTCAGGTTCGACAATGGATGATGTGATTGCAGGACTTGATGCCGGCGCTGAGCTCTATTCGCAGCCCACCAACACTAACGACAATAACGATGTCGTGCTGCCCAAAAGCTTCTCCCTCGGACAGAATTTCCCGAATCCCTTCAACGCCACCACTCGTATCGACTTCGATTTGGCCAAGAGTGGTGAATACCGGCTCACAATATTCAATTCCCTGGGGCAGGTCGTGAAAAGCTACAGCGATGTCGCCGCGGCGCCGGGCCGCTACAACGTCTTCTGGGATGGCCGTAGCCAGACTGGCAACGACATTGCCAGCGGGGTCTATCTCTACCGCCTCACTTTCGACGGCAGCCAGCAGACCCGGAAAATGGTCCTGCTGAAGTAAGCTGCCGGAACTTCCTTTCCGACTCATATCTCCTGTCAACGTTATTTGACTTGTGGGCCGTAAGGCTCTACATTGTGCCCGTCAACCCCGAATTTGGCCTGCAACTCGAGGGAGTGGGACCAGCACTTTGAAGTCGAAATTCGACCCCCGAATTCAACTTGTCGCGATCATGGTTGCCATGACTCTGGCAATCCTCTACCGGGATTGGCGTGTGTATCTGCTGCTCACCGGCTACCTGCTGATTCAGATGACATTGGTTAGAGCAATTGCGGCGCAACTCAGGAAAGTCGCCTGGGTGATGCTGGGTGTGGCAGCATTTACCATGCTGCTCCATCTCCTCTTTGGCTCAGGCAATGGGCATCAACTGTTTGCCCTCTCTTTCATCAAGATTACATCGGGAAAGCTGAGCGACGGATTGCTCTATAGTTGGCGGGTAGTGATTCTCTTCGGCGTCGCAGCCTGGCTATTAGCAGTGATTGAACGGGATCGCCTCGCTGATGTGCTGGATTGGATTCTGCAACCGTTGACTAATGTCGGAATCAGGATGGGCGGATTGACGATGTCTTTGCGGATTGCGTTGCGGACGATTCCCTACTTGCAGAGCGAGCACCGGAGAATCATGATGGCTCAACAGGCGCGCGGAGCTATTTTCGGAGGTTCGTTGTTCAAACGAGTTTCACGGCAGTCGCAGATTATGGTGCCGCTGCTGGCTTCAACGCTGCGGCGTGGTGACCGCCTTGGCGATGCCCTGCAGGTGCGTCATTGGCGCAATGACGTCACCCCGACCAGGATCCATCAGTTTGAAACCGGCAGGCTTGACCTGCTGCAACTGATGCTGGCTGCTTTCCTGATCCTCGCCACGGTGGTCGTCACATGACGCGCAATATCTTGCTCAAACTTCAGTTCGTCGGCACCAATTACGCCGGCTGGCAGCGGCAGAGCCGGGAGCGCTCGGTCCAGGGTGTAATAGAAGCGGCTATTTCCGCGATAACAAATGAGACGGTGAGCCTTACCGGCTGCAGTCGCACCGATGCCGGAGTTCACGCGGAAGACTTCATCGCGAATTTCCGGACGCAGTCAAATATCCCTTCTGACCGCTTTGCCAAGGCAATCCAGAGCAAGCTGCCGAAGGATATTCACATTGTCAGCTCGCGTGAAGTCGAGCCTGATTTCAACGCCCGCAAGCGCAGTCACTCCAAGACCTACCGCTATCAAATCTACCGAGGCTTCACGCCGTTCAATACTACGCGCTGGTGGCAGATGCCGGACAGGTTAGAGGCTGAATTGCTTAAAGAAGCTGCCGGTTTGATGGTGGGAAGATACGATTTCAGTAACTTCTGCGTGACAAAATCGCTGAAACGCGACAATCATTGCCGCATCGAACAAGCGACTTGGAGCATCCGCGGAAGAAAGCTATATTTTAAGATTACCGGTGACCGGTTTCTGCATCGAATGGTAAGATTCCTCGTAGGAACTCAGGTGCAAATTGCAGCAGGCAGATTGCAGTTGGCGGACTTTCGAAAGATGCTCAGGCAACCGGGAAGCCTCAAGGCCCGTCACTCGGCGCCGCCGGAGGGGTTGTATTTGATGAAAGTAAGATTCATGGATCGACAGGAGGAGTAGATGAAGTTCTTTATCGATACGGCAAATATCGATGAAATCAAGGAGGCTGCATCCCTGGGGGTGCTTGATGGCGTGACCACGAATCCTTCCCTCGTTTCTAAGGAAGATGGGAAATTCGAAGATATATTGAAGCAAATCTGTGAAATCGTTGATGGCCCGATCTCTGCCGAGGTCACGGCCACCGACTATGAAGGCATGTTGGCGCAGGGTCGGAGGCTGGCGAAACTTCACGACAATATCGTCATAAAATGCCCCTGCACCAAGTCCGGGTTGCAGGCGACTAAGACCTTCGCCGATGAGGGCGTTGATGTCAACATGACGCTCGTATTTTCGCCGACGCAGGCAATTATGGCCGCCAAGGCCGGAGCAAGGTTTGTGTCGCCATTCATCGGCAGGCTCGATGATATCTCCCAGGAGGGAATGGAACTGATCGAACAGATTGTTCAAATCTATGATAATTACGCCTTCGACACCGAAGTGCTGGTGGCTTCAGTGCGTCACCCGATGCATGTGGTGCAGGCGGGGCTGATCGGCGCAGATATTTGTACGATGCCCTTTAAAGTCATCGAAAAGCTGATACATCACCCGCTGACCGACATCGGCCTGGCGCGGTTCCTCAAAGATTGGGAGAAAGTGCAGACTCGATGATTGATCGCTATACGACTCCGGAAATTGGCGCGATCTGGACAGACCAGCATAAGTTTGAAACCTGGCTAAAAGTCGAAGTGGCCGTCGCTGAGGTGCAGGCGGCACTGGGAATGATTCCCAGAAAAGCTGCGAAGGATCTGGCAGCCAAGGGTAAGTTTTCCGTCAAGCGGATTGACAAGATCGAAGCAAAGGTCAAACACGACGTCATCGCGTTCCTCACCTCAGTCTCCGAAAACGTCGGTGAGTCCGCGAAATTCCTCCATTTCGGTATGACCTCTTCTGACTTGGTCGACACAGCTCAGGGCGTGCTTATCAAAGACGCCGGCAAGATCGTTCTTAACGAACTGAAGCTGCTGACAAAGGAAGTCAAAAAGAAAGCCCTGAAGTACAAGATGACTCCCGCGATTGGGCGAACCCATGGCGTTCATGCCGAGCCTACCACCTTAGGCCTCAAATTTCTGCTCTGGTTTAAGGAGCTTGAACGGCAGCAGGTACGTGTCGAACGTGCTTTTGCTCAGGCGGCGGTAGGAAAGATCTCCGGAGCAGTCGGCAACTACGCCAACCTTGACCCTATAGTCGAGCAGCGCGTCTGCCGCAAATTGAAGATTCAACCTGCAGTCATCTCGACGCAGGTCGTGCAACGTGACCACCATGCCGAATTGCTTGCAGCCATAGCTTTGCTGGGAGCCTCGCTGGAAAAATTCGCTACGGAAATTAGAGGTTTGCAGAAAACTGAAGTTCTGGAATTGGAGGAGGGCTTTTCCAGCGGGCAGAAGGGTTCGTCGGCCATGCCGCACAAACGCAATCCGATCACCTGTGAGCGTGTCGCCGGACTGGCGCGAGTGCTCCGCGGGAATATGGTAGCCGCCTACGAGAATGTGGCGCTGTGGCATGAGCGGGACATTACCCATTCTTCTGTGGAGCGGGTAATTTTGCCCGATTCCACGATCCTGATTGTATACATGCTCAAGCTGTTCACTGAGATTGTCAAGAATCTCAATGTGTATGAGAAGAACCTGCTGAGGAATCTCAACCAAACCGGTGGACTGATTTTCAGCGGTCGCTTGCTGCTCAAGCTGGCGGAGGCGTGCGGTTCGCGCGAGCAGGCGTATGCGCTGGTTCAGCGCAACGCCATGAAGGGTTGGCAGGGAAATCAGAGCTTCGAAGACCTGGTGAAAAGTGACGAGGAAGTGCTTCAGTATCTCAGTGAGAAGGAAATCTCAGAGTGCTTCAACCTGGCGCACTACACCCGAAACGTTGACAAAATCTACAAGAAGTGCCTTTCATGATCGCGTCCGACGGCTTAAGGTTTATCATTCCCGCCTGGCTGGTCACCGCGCTTTTCCTGGTGGTTGGCCTTAGAACCGGCGCTGCTATTCTCTTTGTGCTCGCCGCGCTCGCCATGTTGACTGCAATATTCATGACCTATTTCTTTCGCGATCCTGAACGCACCCCGCCTGAGGGCGATGAGCTGATTCTTTCGCCCGGGGATGGCAAGATTATCGTTAGTGAAACTCACAAGGATGAGTCCGGCCACGAGTTCAAACTGGTTTCGATATTCCTGTCGGTATTCGATGTCCACATCAATCGGATTCCGATCAGCGGCGAAGTTACCCGTGTCCGTCACGTGCCGGGGATGTTTCATCGCGCCTTTGAACCTGATGCCCTCATTGAGAATGAGCGCACGGAAATTACGATCAACTCCGCATATGGCGAGGTGAGCTTCAGCCAGGTGGCCGGAATCCTGGCACGCCGTATTGTCTGCGGGCTGACGCAGGGTGAGCAGGTGAAGAGAGGGGAACGATTCGGTCTGATTCGATTTGGCTCGCGCGTCGATATCTTTCTTCAACCCGAGGTTGATGTCCAGGTGAAACTAGGTGACAAGGTCTCCGGAGGAGTAAGCGTAATTGGCCGCTACCCGCAGGCGAGATAAGTTCAGGGGGGTCTTTCCCGGAGCATTTACGATGGGGAACCTGCTCTGCGGATTCCTCTCGATCATCTCCGCTCACAATGGTGCACCCGCCCGCGCAGCCTGGCTGGTGATTCTCGGGGCCTTTATCGACGGCCTGGATGGTCGCGTGGCCCGCCTCTCGCGCTCAACCAGCCAGTTCGGCAAGGAACTCGATTCGCTGGCCGATATCGTGACTTTCGGCATCGCGCCGGCATTCCTGGCACTTACAGCCAGCCTGCAGAGCTACGACCGCTGGGGTTTCATGGTGGGTGCGGTTTATCTGATGGCCGGGGCATTCCGGCTGGCGCGTTACAATGTCATCGCTGACCCTCATCGGAAAGACCAGTTTGTCGGTTTGCCGATTCCGATCGCCGCAATTACGATCTGCTCCTATGTAATCCTGAACATGAAGTACTTTCAGAAAGTACTCTATCCTGAGTTTCTGGTGACTATTGTGATCGGCTGTTCGGCGCTGATGGTGTCGACGGTCACTTACGATTCACTGCCGGAGCGTCTCGACCGCAGAGAAAACCGTTGGCGGCTCCTCTTTATTTTTGTATTCTTGATTGCGTTGCTGATCAAGCCGCGCTTGATGCTTTTTCCTTTCATGATCAGCTACGTGCTTTTTGGCGTTGTACGCGAAGGGGTTAAGCTTTACGGCGCCGCACGTAAGAATTCGGATGACGAACGGGACAAACTCGAAAATGAACCAAAGCAATAGCAGTAAGGGAAACAGAGTGATCTGCCGCGTCCGGCTTAAGGCAGGAGTGCTTGATCCGCAGGGGGTGACAATTTTGCACGCGCTCAAGCAACTGGGGTATAAGGATGTGGCTGAGGTACGTTCAGGCAAGATATTTGAACTAACGTTCAATTCCGACGTTAATGGTGATATCAATTCAACGTCGGAAGAGATATGCCGTAAGTTGCTGGCAAACCCGGTGATCGAGGAATTCGAAATACTCAACGATTAAGAATCCGAGCTCGTAGCAGGTAAAATAGTGCGCTTCGGAATAGTGACATTTCCCGGTTCTAATTGCGATTATGATGCCTTGATGGTGGTGCGTGATCAACTGGGAGAAAGTGCTGATTTTGTCTGGCACAAGGATGGCAGTCTTCAGGACTTCGACTGCATCATTCTGCCGGGCGGCTTCTCGTACGGCGACTACCTGCGCACCGGCGCGATCGCCAGGTTTTCTCCCGTAATGGAGGCAGTCAGGAACTTCGCCGCCGCTGGAGGATTGGTTGTCGGAATCTGTAATGGCTTTCAGGTGTTGCTGGAGGCCGGATTGCTTCCGGGAGCAATGTTGCGAAATGATCATCTGCGCTTCGCCTGCAAGCATGTCTACATCCGTTGCGAAAACGGCGATACACCGTTCTCAAATCAAATCGCTGAAGGTGATGTGTTGAAAGTTCCGATTGCCCATTCTGACGGCAATTACTACGCGTATGAAGGCGACATTGCCGATCTGGAGCGCAATCGACAGATCATCTTCCGTTACTGCACCAGGGAAGGAGAGATTGCCAGGTCGGCCAATCCTAACGGCAGCACCGCCAATATTGCCGGCATCTGTAATCGCGAGCGCAATGTGCTGGGAATGATGCCGCATCCGGAACGAGCTTCGGAGAAGTTGCTCGGATCGGCTGACGGTCTGAAGATATTTCAGTCTATAAGGGCTGCTGTTTCCGAGAGGGTGACCGTTTGAGAAGGAACGAGATTGTCTTCTTGATCTTCTCGCTGCTGCTGGCTGCGATTGTCGGCGGTCTGGTGGGAGATATCATCGGGCAGTTTCTTCCCGACGGCGCTGCCAAGACGCTCTTCCAGAAGAGCATCGAGATCGGCACTGTTCACAATGGCCAGTACAGCCCCCTTACGGTCAACTTTTTCGCGATCACATTTACGCTGGGATTAGTGTTTAAGATTAACTTTGTCAGCGTATTATTTTTGGTTATCGTTGTAATCTACTTTCGCTGGTTCTATATTTAATAGAGGCAGTTTTGTAGGAGAAGTAATATGCCGAATTTAGGCGTTCAAGAGCTGCTGGTCATATTCCTCATCGTGCTGATTTTATTCGGCGCCAAGAAGATTCCAGATATTGCGCAGGGCCTGGGCCGTGGTATCCGCGATTTCAAGAGAGCCATGAAGGATACCACCGATGAAATCTCGAAAGCGGCGCAAATCGACGAGGATGAACCTCAAGCTAAATCAAGCGAAAAGAAAGACTGATCCCCGCTGAAACAGCCTGTCAAGTATGACTGATAGCAATGCGACCGATAAGATCTTCGGCCCCGACGAACTGGAGCAAATTCGCAGTACTCTTGCTGCGGCGGATTCGTCGTGGGAGGGTGATCATCATCGCTTCAAAATCACTCAGACGGAAGAAAAACGGTCGTTGGTGCTGGAGATCTACCCCAAGACTCAACTCGGCAAGAGTTCCGGAGCCTTGATCGTTGTCTATACCGGTGCAACTCATCTGCAGTTGCACAACTGTTCCGGTTTCGTGGTCAGCGAAGAACTTGGAGAAGTCACTTTCGTTTCAGAAGAAAAGGACAAGATTTCCGGACTTGTAGTTGAAAGGGAGGCTGCCTGCTCGCTTTACTCAAGCATCAACCGGGATCTGATCTCGTCTGATTTTTCCAAGCTAGGCGTGGAAGTTATGCTCTCCGGTGTGGCTCTTTCGCTGGCCGAGGAGCTATTCGACGGTGAAGAGCTGACGAAGGACGACTAGCTTCTCCCATCCGGGCAATCTTTTTCCGGCATTTGATTGAATGGGTGAACTTGCATGGAGGCATCTCGACACACCCTGACGCACCCCCTTCTGGATATTGAATCAATCGCTATTACCAAGACACGCACTGAGTACGTCTGCGTGCGCCCCTGCGGTG
>CAYXUL010000008.1:15839-24807 GCA_964468475.1 uncultured Ignavibacteria bacterium
GCGCCCCTGCGGTGGTCTTGCGGATTCTTTGTAGGGAAGGTCTCTTCGAGACCTGCCGCCGAGTTCAGCCTACACCATCGATTTCTTGCGTGAGAAGGACACCGTGAAATCCTCCAGGGCACTGCCAAACTCTTTGGCGGTGCGATAGCGCTCGTTCGGATCTTTGGCCAATGCCTTCTTAAGGATCATATCGAACAGCGGCGGAATCTTGGGATCAATCGTCGATGCCGCTGGGGGCTCTTCATTGAGAATCTTGTAAACCAGCGCGGAGATATTCTCGCCACGGAACGGCCGTTGATGCGTTAGCAGTTCGTAAAGCACCACACCTAACGAGAATATATCAGAACTCGGTGTTACTTCCTTACCCTGAAGCTGCTCCGGCGAGATATAGTTCGGGGTTCCCATCGCCACGCCGGTCTGGGTCATCGAGGATGACTCAAAGTGTGCAATGCCAAAGTCCATCACCTTTACCCGGAAGCCATCCATTACCATGATATTGGCGGGCTTAATGTCGCGGTGGATGATACCCATCGAATGCGCATATTCAAGCGCCGAGCATACCTGCATCACGATAGATGCCAGAATTCGGTAGTTGAGTTGCAAATTGCGGCGCAGTACGGAGTCCAGCGTATAGCCCTCGATGAATTCCATCGCGATGTACTGCAGGTTGCCGCTCAAGCCGTAGTCGTAGATCGTCACGATATTCGGGTGGGAAAGGTTGCCGGCCGCCTTGGCTTCGCGGGCAAGACGTTCTTTCAACTCATGGATCTCGGTGGGGTCGGCAATTGAATCGAGGCGAATCGTCTTGAGCGCGACCAGACGATCAATCGCCGGGTCGTTGCCCTTGTAGACGGTACCCATCGCGCCTTTTCCTAGTGGTTCGATGATCTGGTAGCGACCAAACGAAATCGGCTGGCCCTCGTTGGTGAACTTGACTCCATAAATCTGTTTTTCTTCATCAGTCAGGATAATTTCATCGTCGACGCTTCTCGGCTTCGGTGTAGTCTCCAGATGGTGCTGCGGCTGGAGCTTCTGGCTGTCAGCCTGCGGTCGATCCGCCGGCACATCAGGCTTGCGAATACCGCTCATGTCAACATCAAGGAGGTCGGGAATGAATGCCGATGTCTCATTTGCCTCCGATTCCGCGGCGTTCTTGCGAGCCTCCTGCATTTGTTCTGACTCTGTTGGCTTCTTTTCCTGTTTGATTTTTTTGCTGGTGTCGTGCCTGGCATACTCGCTGGCAGGTATCAGGTCTCCGCCGTTTTGCAGCGCCTCAAAATCAAGTCTGATGGTTTCGGCAAAGACCTCGGGGGACGGTTTCTCATCATCCAGAACGCGAATCGGAATTTCGCTGTAGTCGAGTTCCGTGCCATCCTCGCGACTGGTGGCGATCGGCTCGCCATCGAGCAGTTTCTCCAGATCGAGCGCTGCCGACAGTGAACCGGTGCCGGATTGTTTCTGCGTTCCTCGCATCGCCAGGGACGCCCCGAAACAGAGCACTACTGTCAACAACGGATAGAACACATTGAGGAGAACATTTGCGGAGCTAAACAACACATAGTTTATGTTAGCCAGAATAAAGCCAACGATGAAAAGCGCGATTATACGATACAGTTTGCCCATGCGCGGCAGCACGAAGCCACCAAATACGCCAATCGCGAGAACCAGCAGGAAATCTACCGGTATCGGGAAAGCGAGTCGTCTGGGCGCTGAGTTGTCTATAAGAGTCTGAGCGGTTGCCGCCGCGAAGCGATAGCTGGGTATATCGCCGCTCAGCGCCGTCGGGACGTTTTGGAATGATCCCTTGGTCGTGGATGCGACAATGATCGCGCGTCCTGCAATGGCGGCTGGGTCTGCGGCGCCGGTGAGGACGTCTATCGCCGAGTAGCTCGGGTAAGCACTTCCTTCTTTCGGTACCTCCACCAGCATTTTGCCACTTTCATTGGTGGGAAGCAGTCGACCGCCAAAGACAACATTGCCGGCGCTGTTGTATTGAATCTTGTCCGGCGCATATCCCAGATAAGTGTTGGCCATTTGAACCGCTGCGGAGACAAAAACTTTGCCTTCGAAATTCACCAGCAGGTTCGCGTCTCTCACTTTGTCGTCAACATCAGGCTCGAAATAACGGAATCCGATCGCGTTGACACGCTTTGCCAGAATTTCCGGTGGCATGAAAGCGGCCACCACTTTTGGAAGGTCGCTGGTTGATGCATTAAGCGGAGGCCAAATAGCCGAGAAGTAGACATAATTCGGGACTTCGCGCAGTGATCTGCCTTCGTTTGCAACGACGATATCGAACGGCAAAACAACGTCACCACAGAGAGCCATCGACTCTGCGAGCTGCTTGGTGTGGCCGGCTTCCAGTTCTTCCGCCTTTTCGGCGAGCGGAAAGTCGAGCATTACGGCTTTTGGCTTGTAATCGCAGATCGTAATCAGCAGGTCACTGATTCTTTCATAGTCCCAGGGCCATTTTCCAACCTTGTCAAGGCTTCGCTGATCGATTGCTACAATCGCAATCTTGCTGCGATCGGCGGTGACCTCCCTGGAGGATCGGATCGAGTCCTCGATCTTGTACTCAAGGCTCTGCAGTGGCGGGATCTTCTGAACATAGATGATCACTACAAACAGAGTAATCAGCCAGAATAGCAGCCCGCTTTTGAGCTTTGCGGAAATCTGATTTGGATCAAGTGTCGGCAGTTTCATGGTAGTCACTTTCCTGAAGCTAAACGCTCCACCAGGAACGATGGAAGTTCAGCGGCTGTCATTTTCTCTTGTGCCGACGCCACGTCGTATTCAACGCGGCGAAATTCTATCTTCTTGGCATCGCTGTCAAAGATTACATAGCAGGAGCGAGGGTCGCCGTCTCGTGGCTGGCCGACGGAACCGACATTGACGATGTGTCGGCAATCTTCCCGAAGTTGCAGCGGTTCACCGATCTGGACTGCTTTCACATTTCCACTGCCATTCCGATAGTAAACTGCAGGCTTATGTGAATGCCCGATGAAGCAAATGCTCTGGTCAAAGAAGTTGAACTGACGAGAAGCATCTCCAGCCGTCATGCAGTAGTTCCACTCTTCCGGATCTCGTGGAGTCGCGTGGACATACAGGATGTCGTCTTCGACAAACTTCAGCTCGAATTCAGCCAGCGCACGCAACGATTTCTCCGAGAGGATCGACGCAGTGTAATTGATCGCGATCTGAGCGAATGGATTGAAGTCCTCGATGCCCAGTTTGCCGAGGGCGCTGAAATCATGATTGCCGATCAGCTTTGCGCTGCACCGTTTCATTATCACCTCGATTACCTCGTTGGGGTTGGCTCCATAGCCGACGGCGTCACCCAGGAAGTGAATCTTCTCAACATCATTCGCGTCGACATCTGCGAGCACTGCTGCCAATGCTTCAAGATTAGCATGAACGTCGGAGATCAGAGCAATACGCATTAATTTTCCTCTGTAGACTTCGCTTTGGTGTCGTCGCCTGGCTATCTTTGAATGAACCGGAACGCAGTCTTTCCGACTTCAAGAACGTCGCCGTTCTTAAGAATAGCATGGTCGATCGCTTCACCATTGACCTTGGTCTTGTTGCCGTGGCCAACGTTTGTCAGTGTGAAAGTTCCATTTTGATCGGTAATCTTGGCCTGAACCTTCGCCACGAACCAACCGCCGACCCGAATGTTGGCGAATGACGATTTACCCAGTGTCGTGTTCTCGCGCTCAAGCGCGAATCGTTTTGATTCATCATCCACTGCCACAAGTAATGAATGACCAACTTCACGCGCAATTTGCTTGTCCAGCTCGTCCTGGTTCACCATGTCCTTCTGTTTCTTGGTGTTGAGGACCATGGTGCCGTCCATATCAGTCATTTTTTTCGTCGGCTGTGCATCGTTAAAGAAAACAAGGTCAAATTTCCCAATGGTGATCGTGTCCTTGTCCTTCAGATACTGCTCAGCAACTTTGCGCTCATTGACAAATGTGCCATTGAGGCTGTCGTTGTCAATCAACAATGCGCCGTTTTCAGAGAATTCGATCTGGGCATGCTTTCGTGACACGCCCCGATTGTCCAGAACTATGTCGTTCTCCGAAGTGCGACCGATCGTGATGCGCTCTTTCTCGCTGACCACCCGCTCGATCACCTTGTCTGCGAATTTTACGATTATCTCGGGCATATCATTTCCGCTCCTTTCCCGATACGGGCGCGCCTTCACGGCTAATGGGAATCGGCCTGGTCTCAGATAACTCTAGCTCACTGTTTCGACCGTTCTGTTCCTGCGACTGCCTCTGCTCGGGCGACTGTAGCACCAGGGTGCCATCTATTTGCGACATACTTTTTGCCAGTTTGGAATCGACATAGAATACAAGACTGAATTTGCCTACCGTGATAACATCCTCATCGCTGAGGACGCACTCATCGACTTGTTGCGAATTGACAAAGGTACCGTTCAAACTTTTCAAATCCCGAAGGCATGGACCCTTGTCCGAGAAATCAATGCGAGCGTGTTCCCGTGACACTCCCTGATGATTAAGCACGATGTCATTGTCTGTCGTTCGCCCTATAGTCAGGAATCCCTTTTCGGTGATCACGCGCTCGATGATGTCGTCACCACATTTGACAACTACTTCCGGCATTCCTGATGCTCCTTTCCGGGCCTGAACCGAGAAGAAACCAGATTATATTATTGGCGAAGTGAGTCGATTTTCTAACCCTGATTGAGACTCCGCTTCGACTGCCAGCGCTTTCTCGTTCGGGGCAAACAACTTGCCGCGATCTTCGTATTCAGTTATATTTTCGTCATGACGCCACTAAACTTGAGACATAACTTGCGCGAGAAGCGTATGGTGTTCGCTTCTCCGCTGGCCGGAGTATCGGATGCAGCCTATAGGTCTATCGTCAGGGAAATGGGCGCCGACTACACTTTTCCCGAAATGATCTCCTCCGAGGGGCTCATTCGGAATAACGCCCGTACCTTTGATATGATGAAAAAATATGAGGGCGAGACCAACGTCGGCTGCCAGCTTTTTGGAACTCGTCCCGAGGCTCTGGCCGAAAGCGCGCAAGTCGTTGAAGATCAGGGGTTTGATTCGGTAGATCTCAATTGCGGCTGCCCGGTTCACAAGGTTGTGGACAAGAACGGTGGCGCTGCGCTAATGAAGACCCCGAAGCTCCTGGGGCAGATCGTTGCCGCCGTAACCAAGAGGATTTCAATCCCATTTTCGATCAAGATTCGTTCCGGCTGGGACAGAAAGAATCTCAACTACGTGGAAATTGGCAAGATAGCCGAGGACAATGGCGCCAGCTATGTCGCCATTCACGCCCGTACGCAGTCGGAATTCTTTGCGCCTGAGGCACACTGGGAACATATCAGGGACTTGAAGGAATCGCTCTCGATTCCCGTGATTGGCAACGGCAATATCCATTCTGCTGCTGATGCTGTCCGGATGTTTGACGAAACCGGCTGCAACGGGGTAATGCTGGCTTCGGGCACTCTCGGAAATCCGTTCATATTTCGGGAGCTCAAGGCACTTCTGGAAACGGGAG
This sequence comes from uncultured Ignavibacteria bacterium, assembly GCA_964468475.1. Lineage (GTDB taxonomy): Bacteria > Zixibacteria > MSB-5A5 > CAIYYT01 > CAIYYT01 > JBECKX01. The sequence continues at coordinate 21,375 of CAYXUL010000008.1, forward strand.
AGCCTATCGCTCCTCCGACCGTGGAGGAGAAGGTCGAAGTCTGCCTCGATCACATTCGGCGCATTGTCGCTATTTTTGGTGAGCAGCGCGGGATTCCCCGCTCGCGGAAGTTAATCGGCTGGTACTATCGACGAATTTCGGGCCGGAAGAAAATCCCGCAGGAGGTATTCCAGGTCAACACCTACGCCGAAATTGAACACTATTTCCGCGAAGGGCTTTACAAGCTGCAGGGTAGTAATCTGCAGGATGAAGCTGCATGATCTCCGCAGCAGACTTAGAAAAACTCCTGAATGGTGTAAAGGCGGGGCAGATCGAAATAGCGGAGGCCGTTCGGCGGCTAAGTGCCCATGATCAGGCAAATCTCGGTTTTGCCAGAGTGGATCTGGGACGGTTGTCGCGGTGCGGAATACCGGAAGTGGTCTTTGCCGAGGGAAAATCGGCTGAACATGTTCGAGAAATTGCCGCCAAAATCGTGGAAAACGGACACGATCTTCTCATCACGCGGCTTGATGCGGAAGTATTCGAGAGTCTCAGCGGGAGTCTGCCAGCTCTCCATTACAACAAGAACGCTCGCGCTGCCTACCTGCGTCAGAAGGACTTACCCCTCAAGGAAGGAATTCTAATCGTTAGCGCGGGCACCTCCGATATTCCCGTCGCCGAAGAAGCCGCTGTCACTTGCGAAGTGCTGGGATTCCAACCGGCCCGACTTTTCGATGCAGGGGTGGCGGGTATTCACCGCTTGCTCACGGAAACAGAGCAGCTGCGAAATGCAAGAGCGATAGTCGTGGTAGCCGGTATGGAGGGCGCGCTGCCTTCCGTGGTGGGTGGGTTGGTCTCTGTGCCTGTGATTGCGGTTCCAACGTCAGTGGGCTACGGTGCCTCGTTTGGAGGAATAGCGGCGCTGCTGGCAATGCTAAATAGCTGTGCCTCTGGTGTGACTGTAGTCAATATCGATAACGGTTTCGGCGCAGCCATCGCTGCGATCAGAATCCTGCAAACGAATGCTGCGGGCGATTCACAGCGAGGCAAACAGTGAGAGTCGGGTACTTTGACTGTTTTTCGGGCGCCGCCGGGGATATGATAGTGGGGAGTATCATTTCTGCCGGATGCCGAGTTGACTCCCTGCAGGCTCATCTCGATCTGCTTGGAATAACCGGGCTCAAACTCGTTGCCGAGAATCGCACCAAACATGGTCTGCATGGCATCGGTGTCCACTTTGAATCAAGCGAGGAGGAAAAATCGCATCGCCATTTGAGCCATATCGAGAAGATACTGAATGAGTCAAAGCTTGATAAAGCGATCGTCACTCGTGCCATCTCCATTTTTCGGCGCATTGGCGTCGCCGAAGCACGCATGCACAACATCCCGATCGAGAAAGTCCATTTCCACGAAGTAGGTGCCATTGATGCCATTGGTGACATAGTCTCTGCGGTAGCAGGGCTTCGGGAGCTTGGCATCGAAAAGCTCTTCTCCTCACCCCTTTTGCTCGGCAGTGGAGTTACCACCGCCGCACATGGGAAACTCCCCCTGCCGGCACCGGCAACGCTGGAGATTGCCAAGGAGTTTCCGGTAAGACGGATCGATTCAGGGCATGAACTTACGACTCCAACCGGAGCCGCAATAATCACAGAACTCGCAGAACCGGCGGCAGGCTTCGATTTTGTTGTTGAGCAAGTCGGCTATGGTGCGGGCACTGCAGAATTCGATGATCGCCCTAACATGCTGCGATTAGTAATTGGGACGACTGCAGAGGGTCTGCCCGCGGACCATGTGATCATTCTCGAAACCAACATTGATGACGCTACCCCCGAGCAGATCGGGCACTTGCAGCAGCGGCTCATGGAGAGCGGCGCGCTTGATGTGTTTGTGTCATCGATTATGATGAAGAAGAACCGACCGGCGCATAAGTTGTCGGTTATCGCTTCCGAAGCGGCGGCCATCGATTTGGCCGGGGTGGTATTGCGCGAGTCTTCCTCGGCCGGTGTTCGTTGGCGGCGTGAATCACGCTGGAAACTTGACTATTCGTTCAAGACGGTTGACACTGACTTTGGAAAGATTAAAATAAAGTTCTATTCGGGCGGCGATATTCAGAAATTTTCACCCGAGTACGAGGATGTAGTCACGGCTGCGGTCGCGGCGAAGGTCCCATTTGTGAAAGTCTATAATGCGGCCATCATGGCAGTGAATAAGCTTAAGGAGTAAGTTGAGTGAGCGATCTGAAAGTACTTGTATTTGGACAGAAACGAGACAGTGCGCTGATCGGAGCGTCGTTGGAGGCTCTCAGCATCGGGCGCCAGTTGGCGGATAAGCTCGGTGGACAACTTGGCGTACTCGTCGTTGGCGCCGGGCTAGATCCCGTCGCTAAACAGGCCATCGCCGCCGGTGCGGATGTATGCTATACAGTGGAGGATGCTGACCTCGATCAGTTCAAGGATGACGCCTACGCCGGCATCTTCGCTGAATTGATTAAGAGCAAGTCACCCAAAGTAGTGCTGGGAGTAGCGAGCATCTATGGCAAAGCCCTCATTGGTCGTGTTGCCGGTGCAATCGGCTATAGCCTTGCCGCCGATTGTATCAACCTTGATATCGCAGACGGCAACCTGCTTGCCACACGACCCGCTTACGGGGGCAAAGTTCATCAGACCATCAGGTTCAAATCAGATATTCAAATTGCGACGATTCGCCCCAAGATATTTCCCGAAGCTCAAGCCGATGATAGTCGACAGGGGAGTGTTGAGGCATTCTCACCATCCTCAAAGGAGAGCAAGGTCAGCGTTGAGGTCGGCAAAGTCGAAACGACCGGCGAAATTTCACTGGCGGAGGCAGATATCGTCGTTTCCGGCGGTCGCGGTCTGAAGGAAGCCGACAACTATAAGCTGATCCGTGAGCTGGCCGATGCCGTCGGCGGCGCAGTAGGCGCCTCGCGTGCGATAGTCGATGCCGGCTGGGTACCGTACAAATATCAGGTGGGTCAGACTGGTCGCACTGTCAACCCCAAGCTCTATTTCGCCATCGGAATCTCCGGGGCAATTCAGCATCTGGTCGGAATGCAAACTTCCGGGACGATCGTGGCGGTCAATCGTGATGCCGACGCGCCAATCTTCAATGTCGCAACCTACGGTGTCGTCGGTGACCTCTTCGAAATTGTACCTGCTCTCACCGAGAAGTTTCGCAGCGAGCTGCGCAACTAGAGCCTGACACTCGTGCCGGAACGATTCGCGGCAGTCGACATCGGGTCAAACTCGTGCCTGCTACTGATTGTTGAGAAAATCTCTCCAGCAGAAGCTCGAGTACTGCTCGACACCAAGCGCTCCACGCGAGTCTCGGCTGAGGTCGCAAAGCGGGGAGTCATCGGAGATTCGGCAGCCGAATCGCTATTCAAGGCGCTAAGCGAGCTTCAGCAATTCATTCAAAAGCATAAAGTGGACACCGT
>CAYXUL010000008.1:24907-41079 GCA_964468475.1 uncultured Ignavibacteria bacterium
CCGAGAAATTCCAGCTTGATCAAAGAGTCTCGTCTACCCGACTGGCAGAGGTGGACGCCTACCTAACGGAGCTTTTCTTGCGGGGTGAGGTGCCACTACCTCAGCCCGAAGGTGGCTTTATAGTCGTCGGTGGAACCATTACCACGCTTGGCGCAGCCTTCCACAAACTCACAGAATTCGCCCCGGCGATAGTGCATGGCACGAAGTTATCCTCACTGTGGATTGAAGAAATTGCAGCCCGATTTGCCGAATCCGCTGTCGAGCAGCGGCGAGAGCTGATTCCATTCGATCCCAAACGTGCGGAGATCATCCTGGCTGGAACTCTCATAGTGCGTCGGTTGTTAAATTGGAGTACTCAAAACACGCTGATAGTCTCGAATCGCGGATTACGCTGGGGCCTGCTTCTGGATAAATTCGCAGCGTTACGGCAGCTTGAGATTAAACAATAGCTCAGCGACTTCGTTTAGATTCTGACGGAATAATTCTTACCGCACCAGTACGTGCAATTCGGGAGAACTCGCTATAGCCGACATCGCGAAAGAATGCGTTTGGTAGAGATTGGGCTTGAGAGAAATATCTTGACCTGAAGCCTTAAATTGGCGAAATACCAGCGCAAAGATGATTGACTACAAAGAACTTAAGGCCCCTGAAGGCCGATCCAAACAGCCGCCGCGTGGTTGTTGTTCACAGCGAGTTACCTGATGCGACGTACATTTCTTATTCTAATTTTACTCTTATTCTTAGCCGCACCGCTCTTTGCCTGGATTTCCTATACCCTCGACAATCCCGTTGATCAACTACTTGATAACAGCGCTATCGATTTTGTGTATGACGGCGTCTATGTCTGGGTGGCAACCGGATTGGGTGTATCAGGAACTTCAGATGGTGGCCAGACCTGGAGGTCGTACAACAAGACTAATGGTCTTTTGGACTACAGTGTGTCGGCAATCGCCAAGGTCGGAGAGGAACTCTGGGTAGCCACCACAGATTCGGTGTACTCAAACAGCGTTGGCGCTGGACTCGATTATACAGCGGACCGTGGTGAGCATTGGTATTCATTCGACGACTATCGGCTCAAAGGTCGCGGAAGGATCATCTATGACATATCGGTTCACGATTCTCTGATTGTGATGCCTGCTTTCCTAAGTGGTCTCGTTCGCTCAACTGACAATGGAAATACCTGGGATAATATCTTTATTGATGCTGAAGTAGCAGCCGACTATGCAGATGACAGCCTGGCTAATACCGACGAGAGTACTGCGGGATCTGCAGGTCTGCGTGGTCGCTATTTCTCGTCTGTGATCGACCCGTATCACATCGACACACTGATTGTGTGGGCAGGAAGCGCAGCCGGGGTCCAGAGAATTTACTATATCAACCGCTCGAAGAAGCTTCCCTCAAATCGCATTTTCGATATTGCGGGCAGCGGCGACGGTCGCTGGTGGATCGCCACCGACATGGGTATCTCGGTCTTTGTCGATTCTTCATTCACCTTTAGTTCATATTTCGAAGACGATGGTTTGCCCGGCAACTACTACACCGCAGTTGGCGCCAACGGTGATCTGGGAGCAGCCGGTCTGTATGATACACTCAGCCAGCAGGCCGACGGCTTCATAGTCTCCACCGATGGCGGGTTGAATTGGAATTACTATCAGCCCGCGCAGGCGACTGGTCCCGGAACCAAAGTGGAAGAAGTTGAGATGTGGGATAACGATATCTGGGCGGCTTGTAACGCCGGCGGTTTGATTCGTTCCACCGATCTGGGCTCTTCCTGGCAAACGATCTATCCACCCGCCGGGGAGACACCGCCCGAGGTACTGACCCACGTCCATTCAATAGATATTGCCAAACGTGATAATTTTGTCCGCGTCTCGGCCGGCACCGATTCCGGTCTGGTAGTTCTCTACTATAGCGATCCGAACACACTGGATTCAACCGTGATATTACCGCTGTTTGATAACGCAACCTGGGGACAGAAGGTGGTTTCTGTAGCGACGGGTGTGACACAGGTCGCAGACGAGTTCTGGCTGGCGGTACAACCCTACAAACAGGATGTTGGTTCCGAGCCGGCAGTCTTGCGCAGCACTAACCGCGGGTTCTTCTGGGATCAATTCCTTACCGGCCCACCGGCAGTGACTCCGTACGACATTGAAATGGGCCCGGCCTTCGCCGATACCGGCACCGCAATCTGGGTAGCCACTGGGGCCGGATTGAGGCGAACGCGCAACTTCGGAAAGAACTTTGATGTTTTTAGTGCATACGGCCCTGCGGTCGGACCAAAATCACTGTTGCATTGTGTTGAAGTGGACAGCGGCAAAGCTTTCTTTGGTTCGGACAGCTTAGGCATGGAAGCTACAGGAGACTATGGTGTGTCATTCTTCGGCTTTACGGCGCAAAATGATCCCACCAAGCCCGATTTTGTGGGGCGTTCGTACATGGGTCAGACGTTGCCGGATACCGTGACCGGTTTAGGAGCAAACTTCATTATCGCGCTCGAACTTCAACGCACACGGGGAAAATCTATAGTATATGCCGGTGGTCAGGCGACAGGACTTACCGCCGGAGAACGCAATGGCGTATACGAGACCTCAGACCGCGGACTGAACTGGACCCTAACTCTACCTGATGTGCAAGCCTTCAACTTCTCCTTCAATGGCGATACAGCCTTTGCCGCAACCTGGTCGGGCTTATATATGAGTCCGAATGAAGGTGAATCCTGGGAGAGGCTCAAGATTGTAGATCAGGTCAGTGGTCGCTTCATTAGCGATTCAGTTCATGTTAATGGCGTGGATGTAGTCGGCGACCAGGTTTGGGTTGGCACGGATGACGGCATTGCCCATGCCTCCTTAAACGACCTGACCAGTTGGACGATTCTCAGATCGTTTTTCCATATTCCGGAGACCGCCCAGGGCGACAATCTCACCTACGCGTCACCAAGCCCGTTCTCTCCCTATATCCATCAGCAGATGAAGTTTCACTATCGGCTTAAGAACGCTGGTATGGTGACTATCAAGATTTATGACTTTGCCAACAACCTGGTGAAGACTGTTGTGAAGGATGTCCAGCGGGATGCCGACGTGCAGTATGACGACATCGATGTCTGGGATGGCCGCAATGGCAATGACGACATTGTGGCAGCAGGAGTATACTTCTACCAGATCAAGTCCAGCGGTGGTGACGAGTACTGGGGAAAATTCATGGTGATTCCCTAGATGAGACTGAAAGCAAAAATATACCTGTCTTTGTCACTGGTCATCCTCCTGGCCATAGCAGCGCCACTTTCGGCGCAAAGCGAGAATGGTGGTTATGCCGGCGCGATGCTACAGATCGACCTGAGCCCGCGTGCCACCGGTATGGGCGGTGCTTATACCGCCGTCTCCGATGACATTTACGGCCTGTTCGTTAATCCCGGGGCGGCTGCCCAAATCCAGCGTAACAGCTTCGGCGGCGCCTATCGTGACATGTCACTCGGGCGATCGCTACAGCAGATCGCAGTTCTCTTCCCGGTGCGCAACGAAGCCGCTATCGGGCTTACCGCACAACTTGCGACCGTGAAAGACGTCATGGGCCGCACAACCAGGGGCGAGCCGACAGATAATTTGAGTAATTATGATGCAGCATTCGGAATTGTCTTCTCACGCCGATTCTCACGGTACTTCACCTTTGGTGGCGATGCACGCTACTACTATAAGCGTCTCGAAACAGCCTCGGCGTACTCCGCAGGTTTTGACGCCGGTGCCATGCTGCACCTTGATTCCACCTCGGTCATAGATCCCGACGGTCCCCTGGACTTAGTGAGATTGGCGGCTGTGGTGCGTAACATTGAAACGAAATACCCCTGGAACACTGGGAACTACTGGGCTCATCAGGGTTATCTCGGCACTGATGTAAAAGAGAAGGTGCCAATGATAGTTAAGCTCGGTGGATCTGTTCTGATGCTAGACCGTCGCCTGCTGCTCGCGCTCGACGGGGAATGGGATGAAAAGCGATCCGTAGGTGCTTACGCGGGCGCTGAAGTCAAAATTACTTCAATGTTTGCTTTGCGCGGAGGTCTGGCCAGAGGCGAACCGGCATTCGGCGTTGGAGCTTCTTCGAAGGTTGGCGAAATGCATATGCAGATCGATCTCGCTGTCGAGCAATCCCAGAACATAGGTGATTGGGAAACGATAGTTGGCCTGATCATTAGCAACTAGCGGGACGTCATAGCTTATTCCTAAGATGAACAAATATTTAAGCATAACTAGAGTCGCTAGCGCCATCGTGTTGCTTGCTATGGTCGGCTCTTCCCAGGCGAAGGATCCCGCTTCGGTGGGATTTACGTTTCTCAAGACTACAGTAAGCGCGCGTCATGCGGCGATGGGTGATGTCGGAGTAGCAATGGCAGGCAGGCTTTACGGAGTCCAGCTGAATCCGGCCTCCATCGGCGCTATTACCTCGAAGACTGTTGGCTTTGTCCATCAGGAAGGCATCTTCGACACTCGCCGCGAATTCGTTGGTGCCTCCCTGCCACTTCTTGGGGGAGGGCTCGCTGTGGGTCTTGATTATTTCAAGATCGCCAACATCGAGGGCCGCACCGGGCCGACCGAACACCCCTCGACGATCTTTGATTCTCAGGACATAGCTACATTCGCAACTTTCGCCCTGCCGCTGACCGAGCAATTCAGAGTCGGGGTAACGTCAAAGTACGCCGCAGAGAAGATTGATATTGAAACCGCGGACGCGGTCCTCTTCGATATGGGCGCCCAGTATCAGGCGACACCGATCTTCAGCCTTGGAGCAGCAGTCCGCAATTTGGGCAGCAAGCCCAAATTCTTTGATGAAGCTATCAACCTACCGGTAACCTTCTCAGGTGGTATCAGCGCCAGCTTTCCCCAAACCATAATCAGCGCTGACATTTCACTGCCCAAAGAATCCGATACGCGTTTCAACCTGGGCGCTGAGCGGATCGTGGGCGACTTCCTCGCCCTGCGAGCCGGCTACAAGATCGGCTACGACGAGGAACACCTTGCTTTTGGCGTCGGATTTATGCAATCTATCTGGCAAATTGACTACGCGTTTGTGCCTTACAGCTCAAACCTGGGCGATGTACATCGTTTTGCCCTGACCGTAGCCATCAAGTAGATTGACGATCTGAAACCTAGCAGCCAAGAGCATTAGAAGGACTCAGCATGGCCAAATATAAGATTGCCTGGATGCCCGGCGATGGCGTCGGTGTCGACGTCATGGAAGCAGCAAAGATAGTTCTCGATAAAATCGATTTCGATGCCGAATACGTGCCCGCAGATATCGGCTGGGAATTCTGGTGCAAGGAGGGCAATCCTCTCCCTGACCGCACGATAGAGATTCTCAAGAATACCGACTGTGCCTTATTCGGAGCCATCACCTCCAAACCCAAAGAAGAGTGTGAGTCCGAGCTGGTGCCGGAACTGCAGGGCAAGGGCCTGGTCTACTCATCGCCGATCGTACGGCTGAGACAGGAGTTTAACCTGCGGACTAATCTGCGCCCCTGTCGGGCATACAAAGGCAATCCGCTCAATTATCGCGACGGAATCGACATTACGGTTTTCCGCGAAAACACGGAAGACCTTTACGCCGGAGTCGAGTTTTTCCCAATTCCTGCTGAGGTGCGCGATGCACTGGTCAAACACCACAAGAAAATGAAGCGCTTTGCCGAGCAGCCGGAGAATGAAGTAGCCCTTTCGTGTCGCCTGATCACCAGGAAGGCCTCTGAGAATATCGCCCGTGATGCATTCGAATATGCGAAGAATACCGGCAGGAAATCTGTGACTGTCGTAGAAAAACCGAATGTGATCCGGGAAACTTCGGGTCTTTTTGTGCGCACTGCTCGCGAAATCGCTAAGGAGTATCCCGGCATCGACCTCTGGGAGACGAATATCGATGCCATGTGCATGTGGCTGATTAAGAATCCGCTCGATTATTCGGTGATTGTAACCTCCAATATGTTCGGCGATATCATCTCCGACCTATGCGCGCAGTTAGTGGGTGGACTGGGATTTGCGTCTTCCGGTAACATCGGCGACAACTACGCCGTCTTCGAACCAACTCACGGTTCTGCTCCCAAGTATGCCGGGCAGTACAAAGTCAACCCGATGGCAATGTTATTGACTACACGGTTGATGCTGGAATGGCTGGGCGAGACGAAGTCTGCTGATCGCCTGGAGGAAGCGATAGCTGCGGTCATCGAAGAGAAAAAGACGCTGACCTATGACATGGGCGGGAATTCATCGACGCTTGATGTCGCCAAAGCGGTGGCCGCGAAACTGGAACATATGTAGGCCGGCGCGAGTAGCGCAAGAGCTACTCCTCGTCGCGCGCCAGGGCTCGGTCCAGCGCACGTTCTTTTCGTTCCTGAAGATATGACCCGATTTCCGCACCGACCAGGAATACAAATGACGAGTAGTAGACCCAGAGGAACAGCAGGGCTACTGAGGTGAAGGACCCATAAATGGTGAGTTCTTTGCCGTAATTCTTGACATAGTATTCGAACACCCACTTCGCGATCTCCCACAGAACTGCCGCCACGCTTGCGCCGATGAAGGCGCTACGAAAGTGGTTCCACTTTCCGGGCAACAGGTAATAAACCCCCGTGAATAGCATAGTCGAGAGGAGGATGGGAATCAGTACCGGCACGATCTTGCCAATCAGCGGAACATCGACAAGTGAGAAATTGAGCACCGGAATTGTCCCCCTGTGAGCGGCGCGCAGTATGCTCGTTACGAACATCGAGATCATGACGAAGATTATCATAACGGGCACCGAGGTGAGTGCGAACAGCTTCGACTTGATGAAGGTGCGCGAGTCATGGCAGCGCCAGATCTTATTCAGTGAGTACTCCAGCTCAGAAAAAATTCGCTGACTGGCCCAGAGAATACCTGCCAGTCCGATAATCCCATAGATCGTGCGTCCCCTGATGGTCGAGAAAAACAGTTCAATTGTGCCGGACGACGTAACCGGCAAGATCTTTGTGATGAAATTCGAGATTTCGGTCAGGGCTTCCTGAGACGAAGCGACAAAGAACCCGAAGATTGAAGTCGCCAGAATCATGAAGGGGAGGAAGGATAGTATTGCATAAAACGAGATCGAAGCGGCAAAGGAGGGAACAGGATCATCAATATAGGTTCGGTTGATGATTGTTATGATTGCCTTCCAGGTTCTCCGGAGACGTTTAGGCAAAACGGCAAACTCCCATTCCAGTCTGAGTCCGCGGCTATTCATCACCGATCAGCGACAGAAATTGCGCTTCAGAGAGTACTTCCACACCAAGTTTCTGTGCCTTTTCCAGTTTTGAACCGGGCTCGGCGCCGGCGACAACATAATCAGTCTTTTTCGAGACGCTCGAAGAAACTTTGGCTCCCAGATCCTGCAACTTCTTCTTGGCCTGGTCGCGCGAGTATTTTTCCAATCCACCCGTCAGGACAAATGTCTTATCCTTCAACGGTTTTGGTCCGGCGGCAATTTCATACCGCGGCAGTTGCTTCCAGGCATCCTGCAAGCGTTCCATAATCGTGCAATTGCGCTCGTTGGCGAAAAAATCAAGGATGCTCTCGGCAACAATCGGTCCTATGCCCTCAATCTCACTCAGTTGCTCAGCGTCAGCCATCATCAATTTCTCGATACTGCCGAAATTCTCTGCCAGCAGGCCTGCGGCATGCTCGCCGACGTTTGGGATACCCAAAGCGGCCAGCAAATGAGGCAGATCAGCGTCCTTACTCTTCTCGATTGCCTTGATCAGGTTCTCCGCCGACTTTTCCGCCATCCGCTCGAGGCTCACAACCTGATCGATCCCTACATAATACAGATCAGCGAAATTCTTGATTAAGCCCTGGTTCAAAAACTGTTCGATCAACTTTGGCCCCAGACCGTCGATATTGACCCCGCCCTTCGAGGCGAAATGGGTGATCCGCTCCAGCACCTGCGCGGGGCAGGATACATTTGGGCAACGATACGCAGCCTCCCCCTCTATGCGTACCACCTCACTCTCGCACACCGGGCATTGCTTCGGCATTGAGAATTCCTTCTCAGACCCGGTTCGCTTTGACGTCAGTGGCTTGACCACCTCCGGTATTACATCTCCGGCACGCTGGACGATTACCCGATCGCCGATGCGGATATCTTTTCGTTTTACCTCATCGTAGTTGTGCAGAGTTGCGCGTTTCACTTCTACGCCGCCGACTCGTACCGGTTGCAGATGAGCTACCGGAGTCAAAGTGCCCGTGCGGCCAACTTGCACCTGAATGTCCTCGACGATTGTTTCCTCCTGCTGTGGTGGGAATTTCATCGCTACCGCCCACCGGGGCGAGCGCGATAGTTCTCCCAGCTTCTGCTGCTGGCGGAAGGAATTGACTTTGACCACCATGCCGTCGATGTCGAATTCCATGCTGTTGCGTAACTGTTCGAGTTTGTTGTACTGCTCGAACACCTCCTCCGGGTGATATACGAGCTGCGCTTGCGGCGAAGTCTCAAATCCTGCCTGCCGCAACTGGTGGAGTAGCTGCCACTGATTGTCTACCTCAATCCCTTCCAGCCTGCCCACGCCGTGTGCGTAGAAGCGCAGGTTTCGCTGCGCGGTGACTGAGGAATCAAGCTGCCTGACCGAGCCTGCCGCCGTGTTGCGCGGATTGGCGTATAGTTCCTGCCCTTCCTGCTCTCGCCTGCGGTTCAGCTCTGCAAAGTCGCCTTTGGTCATAATGACTTCGCCGCGTACCTCCAGCAGCTTCACTGAGATCTCTCGCAGCTTCAACGGCACATTCTTGATCGTACGCAGATTGTCGGTAACGTCCTCACCGGTAGCGCCGTCGCCGCGCGTCAATCCGAGGCTGAGCACGCTGTCTTCATATACCAGCTCGACCGCAAGACCATCTAACTTGGGCTCCGTAAGGTACTCAACGGTATCAGGATCACCTTTGAGGGTTTCGCGCACCCGGCGGTCAAAATCGGCGAATTCATTCGGTTTGGTGGCCTTGTTCAGAGAGAGCATCGGGATTGCGCGCCTGACTGACCTAAACGCCGATGCCGGGGGAGCTCCGACGCGCTGTGTCGGCGAGTCGGGCAATTTCAGGTCGGGATACTGTTCTTCTAACTTTCCCAGTTCGTCAAAGAGACGGTCGTACTCCCCATCGGTGACTTCCGGGTCGTCGAGCACATAGTAGCGATAGCTGTGATGATGTAACTGCTCGCTCAACTCCGCGATGCGCTTTTTGGCTTCGGCTTTCTTCATTGGAAATTAGAATCTATGCTTCTCAAATGCCTTCGTCAATCAGGTATCGCTCTAGATACGTCTGGAGCTATCAATAGATTAGACGCGAAATTGATGAGTGATTGCTCCAGCTTAGGATGATACAGCGCAGCGACTGCAACAGATCGTGGCCATTCATCTGCGAATTGCGATTTTGCCCCAAATCCCTTGACTTTACCGTAAGTGTAGTCCCACTTTGACGGTATGCTGAACCACACCTCGTTCACAGCGACCAAGATCATCTGTACGCTTGGCCCCGCCAGCGATTCTGAGAAGATTATTGAAGAACTAATCAAAGCGGGCATGTCGGTAGCACGGCTCAATTTCTCGCATGGTACGCACGCCTATCATCGCAAGTTGATCTCCCGTGTCCGGCGCGTCGCGAAAAAGCTCGACCAGCCCGTTGCAATCCTGCAGGATCTCTCGGGTCCGAAAATAAGGGTAGGGCGAATCAAAGGCGGCTCGATGGAGCTTAATGATGGCGAGCAGCTTTCCATTTATTGCCACGACATCGTAGGCGAACCGGGGCAGATCAGCGCCTTTCCGGCGAATATCATTCCAGATCTCAAGAAGGGCGAGAAGATATTCATCGATGACGGCCTCCTGCGGCTGAGGGTTATTCGCGCTGGCGGCGACAAAATCGAAGCGAAGGTTATCAAAGGCGGTCTTTTGCGTGAGCATAAGGGGATCAATGTGCCCGATTCGGCCCTATCGCTGCCCTCGATGACCAAAAAGGATCATGAGGATCTTAAATTTGGCGTCGAGCAACGAGTGGACTATGTTGCGCTCTCCTTTGTGAGAGCCGCTGGCGATATTCGCAAGCTGAAAGCTCGCATAAGAGCGCTTGGCGCCGATATCCCGGTCATAGCCAAACTCGAAAAGCCGCAGGCGGTGACCAATCTTAATGAAATCCTTAAAGAGACTGACGCCGTTATGGTGGCGCGCGGCGATCTGGGTATTGAAATTCCGATCGACCAGGTGCCGGCAATTCAGAAAGAGATTATTTCCACTGCCAACGAGTGCCGCATTCCGGTAATCACTGCCACGCAAATGCTCGAGTCGATGACCGACCATATTTCTCCGACCCGCGCGGAGGTTTCCGATGTTGCCAACGCCATCTACGACGGCACCGATTGCGTGATGCTCTCAGCGGAAACAGCTACGGGTGAGTATCCGGTCGAATCGGTGAAAATGATGCAGGCAGTTGCGGCAACCACGGAAACCAGGCTGCGCGAATCGCACGATCCCAAACTTATTCCGGGTGGTAAAGCCAGGTTAGAACTTCCGGCGGCCATCGCGCAGGCTGCTGTAGAAATGGCCATAGAGATCGACGCCAAGCTGATCGCCTGTTTCACCCAGTCAGGTTTGACAGCTCGGCTGGTTTCGAAACAACGCGCGACTGTTCCCATCATCGCCTACACTCCCCAAATGAGGTCTCTCAGCCGCATGAGCCTTTATCGGGGCGTGATCCCGCACTATCTTCGGCAATTGACCTCGGTAGATCATATGATCGCGAAGGTGGAAGAAAGCCTGAAAGCGGAAGGAATAGTGGAGAGTGGAGATCGGCTGGTCATTGTCGCGTCGGCGCCGGTGCGCGCCCACGGCGACACCAATATGCTGAAACTTCATGAAGTTAGCTGACGTAACCTTGACAATTAACGCGATGTAAGAAACGACTCCGCTTGCAACCGAATCCCATTTTGTTATATTTGCATTCCAATGGCATTTAGCAGAAATCGCATACGTCTCAAGGTTAAGTGTGATGTCGACGCGCTGAAGGTGTGGGACACGGTCACGAACCCGATCCGGCTGGCTATCTGGTTCTGTAATAGCGCCGAGATCAATCCTAAGCTGCGCGGAACGGTGAAGTTCTCCGGCAACAACTGCGTCGCCAGGACTTTCGAAGAGCAAGAAATCAAGGGTGTGATCACGGCGTTAGAACCCAATCGTCTGCTGAAATTCACCTGGCCGCTCAACGGCAGCGCTTCCGAGGTCACCTGGCGTCTCGATGATATGGGGCGTTACACTGATTTTCTGGTCACACACGAGAAGCTCCCCCCCGGCGCCGGTATGATGGATGCCTGGCATATCTACCTTTACAACCTGCAGGCGCTGCTACATACCAACAGACCGGTCTATCGCTGCGATTATAACCGCATCGATAAGGGCACGATCAAGCGGGAGGTGTTCATTGAGACGGTGCATCAGCCCGTTTACAAAGCGCTGACCCGACAGAAGGAACTGCGCCGCTGGTTCTCGGAAACTGCCGAGGTCGAAGCTCCGCTGCAGCCCGGTTCAAAATACAGCGCTGGCTGGGTGAATGCTGAGGGCAATTCTCATGGCCCGCAGGAGATCAAAGAGGCAGTTGAGAACAAGAAACTGATCTACAGTTGGAAGGATGAGGCCCACCAGGCCGGTGATACCGTCAGCTGGGAGCTGACCAGAATCGGCGAACGCACGCGGGTGAATCTACGACACACCGGGTTTCCGGATGGCATGCCGCAGAAGGACTACATGCAGGGTTGGCATTCCTACATTCTACTACTGAAAGACTATTGTGAAAACGGGGGACAGCTGACCACGAAGATAATCGAGAAGGGGACTGGCGAGTAGAGATACGATTTCTACCGCCCAGTCGCATTTATCACTGCAGGGATAGTTCTAAGCAGAATCTTGGCGTCGAGCGCCAACGACCAGTTGTCGATGTATTCCAGGTCCTGCCGCATCCACTGATCGAAGGTCGTGTCATTGCGGTCACCGACCTGCCAGAGGCAAGTGATTCCCGGTTTCATTGAAAGCTTGCGGCGTTGCCAGATATCGTACTCGCGGACTTCGGTCGGTAGCGGCGGACGCGGACCCACGAGCGACATCTCACCACGTACGACGTTGATAAGCTGCGGCAGTTCATCCAGCGATAGCTTGCGCAGCAAGCGACCAATTGACGTAATCCGGGGATCGTTCTTGATCTTGAATACCGGGCCGTCCATCTCATTTTGATCGTTAAGCGACGCCCGCAGAGACTCAGCCTCCGGGATCATAGTGCGGAATTTGTATACTTTGAAACGCCTGCCGTGGAGACCACAGCGTTCCTGTTTGAAGAAGACCGGGCCTTTAGACGTCAACTTGATCAATCCCGCTATTGCTATTAGGATTGGCGAGATAATCAGCAGCCCGACAACTGCAGAAATACGATCAATAGCTTCCTTGGCCATGCGCGCCGCAGTGTCCTCCGGTTCGCGCGAGTAAACGATAGCAGGCTTGCCGGCGAAATCGGCGGTGTGGTATCGCGAAAAAGTCAAATCGATGAAATCCGCCTGCAGGCAAACCATTACGCCCATCCGTTCGCAAATCAGCATGGCATCTTTGATCGATTCCAGCCGACTGCTCGGCACGCTGAAGAAAACATGGTCGATATGAAATTCCTTGAGAATTCGCGGTAGCTCGTTGAGGTCTCCCATCAGGGGGATATCACGATAGCGATACAGAATTCCGATCGGATCAAGCGACAGCAAACCGGTTACCTCCAGCCCCCACTGTCTCTGCCCGATGACGGTATCCACGACCTTGCGCACGCGTTCACGGGTGCCCACCACGAGGGTCTTCTGCATATTGTAGCCCCGGGAGCGAAAATGCTGTAGAAGTTCCAGGATCGTTATCCGCAATCCGAAAAGTGAGGCGAACTCAAGGAACAGGAACGAAAGGAATTGCGATCGGGGCATCACAGCTAATTTGAGGATGTAGTTTGCGACGAGAAAGAGCAGGCCAGTGTGGATAGTCAACGAGAGCGCTTCCGCCACGATGTCTCGTTTGGTTTTGAGTCGATAGATGTAGCGTTCTCCACGCAGATAAATCAGAGCGCTCAAGATCAACAGAATTAGTAACACATGTTGATACTCTACCAGCAGGTAGGGGGGAATAAACGGATTCAAGCCGTTAAGTATCCTCTGTGCAGCGCCCGCCACTACCAGGCAAGCGACCGTCAGAAGTACATCCGACGCATAGTGGAGCTTTCGCAAGCGACTGATGTTATTCCTGAACGCCGACATATTGACTAGCTCGGAGAAACCAACTGGTTTATTCTTGTTATGTAGCGGTCGGCGATATCTGAGCGACGGCAGTGCTTCTCCGCGTACACGCGGCCACGCACGCCCATTTGCTCAATCCGCTCGTGATCTTGCGACAAATCCAGAATCGCCCGAGCGAGAGCTGCGTCGTCATCGGGTTCCACGCCGATACCGGCTCCCGCCTCCTCGACCAGCCGGCGTGATTCACCGTGCGTGCCAATTACAATCGGCTTGCCGCACGCCATTACTTCGTAAATCTTGGAAGGAATATTCTTGGTGAAAAGCCCTGCCGTGCGCAGCGGCACCAGGCACAGATCAGACGTCGCATAGTAGCGCGGCACTGCCTCGCGCGGCTGCTGCGGCACAAAGGTAATATTCTCCAGCCCCAGCTGTTCTTTCAGCTTGAGCAGGTTGCCTTTGTCAGCGCCATCACCGACGAACATGAAGCGGATATCTTCTTGATTTCGAAGCCGGTGGGCGGCTTTGACAATCGTTTTGAGATTATGTGCCATCCCATGAGTGCCAATGTAGGACACCAGGAAATGGCCATTGAGGTTGAGCTGGTCGCGGATTTCGTGATTGTCGGCGAGTCCCTCGAATTCCTCCAGGTCGACTCCGTTCGGTAGCAGTACGATTTTCTCCGCAGGAACTCCTCGCGCGGTGAGAATGTCAATCGTTCCCTGCGCAACTGCGACAATGAGAACCGCTTTGCGATAGAGAAACATCTCAACCCGCTCAAGTGCGCGGATGATGACCCCGCGTTTCATCGCTCCCACGGCAACAATTTCTTCCGGCCAAACATCACGGACCTCAAACACAAACGGAACGCGTTTCAGGCGGCTCAAAATGTAGCCTGCAACTGCGACGAAAAACTGTGGGGAGGTTGCAATGATGATATCCTGCTTCCCGGATCGTATCAGCCCTGATAAGATCGCCGAGAACATGAAGGTCAGGTAATTGAGAATTCGTTTTGCGAAACCTTTATTGGGCGCAGCGTAAAGCCAGGTGCGCAGCACACGTACCGGGCCATCCATCTCATTTGTCCCCAATTTACCGCGATAAACAGGGGGAATAATCCCGCCGGGATGATTGGGAAATCCGGTAAGGACAGAGACTTTATGGCCCCTCTGCGACCAGGCGTGCGCCAGTCCCGACACCCGGACTGCCGGCGCATTAACCTCGGGTGGGTAGTAGTGGCTTATGTAGAGGATCTGCAGTTGCTTGCTCATCATCAGGCCTCAGAAATTCACCGCTACCGGTCTTCCGGTATGCAGTGAGTCGACTGCTGCCAGAGCGGCTGCCGTTGAGTGGAAGTATGAATTCAGCTCAGCGACAGACTGGCCGTTTTCAACTATGTGAGCCAGATGGTCAATTTCTCCTGCAAAACCCTTGTTTTGCGACCCGGAATAAAGAGTCTTTGTTTTGCCATCTGCAGTAACTTCGCAGTGGCGGAAATCTGTCAGAGCCAATACCCGACCCTCAGAGAAGACGACAATACTCTCCTTGGGATAGCTCTTATCGCCCATCGCGGTGTAAGTAATATTCACGATTGAACCTGTTGACATCCTGCACTGCAGCGTGACGTTATCAGTTGTCAAGTAGCCGCCCTTGGAGCCTGTGACGCCTTGTGTATAAATCTGTTCTGCCCTGGCGGAGGTGATCTGTGAGGCAAGGTCAATGAAGTGACACACCTCGCCACGAATCCTTCCCCCACCAACCTTATCGTCCTGAATCCATGATGATTTAGGGATGAAACCGGCATTGATCGTGTAGTTAAGAATCATCGGAGTTGTGCACTCCCGCAGTTCCTGCATTAGCGCCTTTGTCGCCGGCGCAAAGCGGCGGTTAAAACCAACCATCAGCGGAACACAGCTCTGCTCTTGTGCCTCACGAATTTCGCTTAGTTCATCGTTAGTCAGGCATAGCGGCTTTTCTACGAACACCGCTTTGCCCGCTTTGAGCGAGGCGATTACCTGCTGTGCATGAAGATTGTGCGGAGTGGCAATGAAGATGATGTCGCTTTCCTCATCCGAGATCACTTCATCCAACGAATCGGCAGTGCCGTGAAAGGCAAATTGCTTTGACATTGCCACAGCCTTGCCGGGAGTCGCCGTATACAGTTTGTTTAGTCTGAAGCTTGGATGTTTCTGCAGCACGGGTAGCAGCACGCCGCTGGCAAAATTGCCCGCGCCAACGAAGCTCGCTTCAATGAAATCAGTGATTTCCCGTTTCGATATCGCCGGCGTAGATATACCGACCGAATGAGAAATTGAATCTTCTTCGTATTTCAGCAGAATTCCCAGCACTTTTTCGGCCTCGATTCTTTGAAAAGCCGCTTCTGCGTCCGCAATCGCGACAGTATCGGAGATGAGAGCTTTGACATCCACGCGGCCGCTTGCGACCAGATCGAGAAACGAACGCATGTTGCGATTCTCGCTCCAGCGCACATAGCCGATGGGGTAATCGTGACCTTGCTCCTCATACGATGAATCGTACCGTCCCGGCCCGTATGAGCGTGAGAGCCTGAGAGAGAGTTCTTTCTCATAGAATGCCTTGCGCGGCACGTTCATCGCCACATCGCCGACCGCAACGATTCTCGCACGGTCGCGAGCAATCGCTGCTGCAAACTCCACCGGCTGATTGGACTTTGTTGCAGCGGTGATTAGCACCGCATCGGCGCCAAAGCCTTCGGTAAAATGCCAGATTGAGCGCTCAGCGTTGTCATTGCTACTGTTGACCAGCAACTCCGCCCCGAAGCGAACAGTCTCGTCGAGTCGCTGCTGATCGATGTCGATCCCGATCACCTGGCAGCCCGAAGCTCTCAGTATTTGCACGGTCAATTGGCCCAGCAG
>CAYXUL010000008.1:41179-53397 GCA_964468475.1 uncultured Ignavibacteria bacterium
GACGAGGTCGGGGCGTGAGCGTGCTTTTCCGGCGAGGCTTTTGGAAGCCAGGTCGATTATTGCTCGTTCGGTTCCGGGAGAAATAAGGGAAAATTTATTCTTAACTATGATCCCGCCATCCTTGCAGGTTGGCTGCGGGCAATCCTCGAGGACAAGACCGTTCTTACGCGGGTATTGAAGCACCTGCTTCATGAATTTGCACTCCTTTGCCTGATGATGGTTGCGGGTTGATAGTCGTAGCTAACGCAGGGGCCTGTCAGTCGCGTTTGAGCTGAACCGTAGTTGTTAATTCTAGCGCACAGCTTGCTGCTCTTGTTTCGTGAGCCGATTCCTGACACTTTTAGCATCCTTCCTATGGATTTGCTTGTGCGGCGAAAAACCTGCGGCATCATAGAACAGATCGAGTGCCCGCGCCGCCGTTTCCGTCCAACTAAAACTGCGCGCTCGTTGGTCACCCAGCTTGCGCAAGCCGGTGGCTAAATTCTCATCCTTGAGCACGCGCAAAATCTGTTCAGTGAGATGGTTCTTCTGATCGACACTGGCAAGCAGAGCGGCGCCTCCGGCGATCTCCGGCAGTGCCGAGCGGTTGGAGATGATCACCGGGACACCAGCTGACATAGCTTCCAAAACCGGTAAGCCGAATGATTCAACATTGGAGACCAGCAGGAACAGGTCAGCGTTCCAGAAGTATGGCGGCAGCTCATCGTGTGAGACGCCACCGGTGAAGACCACTCGACCCGAGATCTGCAGTTCTTCGGCAAGGAGTTCCAGCCGCCGCCGGTAACCATGCCAGTCATTGCCGACAATGACCAGGTCGTGCCTGAGACCGCGATCAATTGCTTCGCGAAAGGCGTGAAGTACCCTGTCGAGATTTTTGTTCGGATAGAGCTGCGCTACGCAGAGGATGTATGGCTTTTCGAAAGCTGGTTCTTGTTTCGTACCACTGCGATAGGGGTTGAAGCGATCGTACTCAACACCTGCGTAGATCACCTCAAGCGCAGTTTCTTTCACCCTGAAATGTTTTTTCAACTGCCACGCGGTCGTATTGGATATGGCCCAGATGCGGGTAGCACGGGCGATTGTGCGCGGCGTCATCATCTTGTAATAGAGTGCTTGTAGATTGACGAATACGCGTGACTTCAGTGAGCTTCCGCGATAGGGAACGTTATTCTGGAAATCGAAGTAGAGCAAATTCTGGAACGTCACCACCGATTTGCAGGGCAGCCATAAAGGCAGCGTTCCGAACGGAGAATAGAACAAGTCAATCTTTTCGTGTTTGAGAAGCAGTGGCAATTGAACAGTCTCGTACCAAATGCGGCGGGCCCTGGATGTATTGCCTTTAAGCACTTCGCTAATCTCGACGTTTTTCTGATTGGTCTCGAAGAGATGACGATTCGTGGCCGTCGCGAGCACCAGGTAATCGTTCTCCGAATCGATGCGAAACAGGTGCTTGAGCAAGTTGACAAGAAAGGTCTCGCCACCACCGGTTTTCCCCGGTTCAACCAATAGCGCGTTGACACAAATTCTCATCGCGATAACTCCTTTCGCAGAACATCCTGAGTTCGCCGGAACCTGTCGGACCAATCATCGCGCTCGACGAGAGCAGTGAGGCGGTTCTGCAGCCTGGTGCGCTCGGCACCATCCATTTCCAGCAAGGCCTTTATTGCCTTGCCGAACTCGAAATAGTTGTCGGCGATTCGTAAGTCAGGGGCAAATCGCATCACTTCCGGCATCGGCACGCTAACGACGGGTCTGCCGGCGGCAAGATATTCGAACACTTTCAGCGGCGAGCACGACTCCGCAACATCATCGCGTTTGTAAGGATTGATGAAGACATCAATACCGGCCATGTAGTTCGGAAGATCGCGGTAAAGGACTCTTCCGATAAAGTGAACGTTTGCGTAGCGACGCAGCTTGTCGACATTGGTGGATACCGGCCCGATGAATACGAACTGCCAGTTTTGATAGGAATCTGCCAGATGGGCGATCAGGTCCTGATCGAGCCAGTAAGCAAACATTCCTACGAACCCGACACGTGGACGCGGAATTTCTGCTATGGCCCCGGCTGGCTTCGCAGTCATAGTTTTGCGAAAGTGGCTTACTTCGCAGGCATTGGGGATCACTTCAACATGTTTGTGACGTCCGACCAGCATGATCTTAAGCCTGGTGGCAGTGACAATGACCGCGCCGGTGATCTTGAGCAGCTTTGCCTCCAGCTTCTGCACCGTATGCTTTCTTACCAGGCCGCTGGCTGCAGCGAGATCATCAACTTTTTCATAAAGGACTTTTTTGCTGCCGACGATTTTGATGGCCAGGTGAGAATAGGGGACATACGTATAAGTCAACGGCCGCTTTATGCCGACACGATTGCAGATCCAGCGCAGCCACAAGCCAATGATGATATTGTTGATCACCGCAATTGGCGTGAACATCTGAAAGAACGGCAGCAGCAACGGGGGAGTTGCTACATAGAGATTTGGTTCGACTTGTCTCGGTTTTCGCAAATATCGCAAAAAACGCCAGGCGTTGCCGCGCCAGCGCTTCAGATATGTCAGGAAATGCCACTGCGATTCAACATAGATCACACGGTGACCTTCACGCGCGAAATTCACCATGAAGCGCTGCTTGCGCGTCCACAGATCGGTGAAGTCCTGCGTCGAGAGGCAGAGTATCGGCACTTTCTCGGAATGCGTACTCATACCACTGCCTCGGCGAATTCTGTTCGACGTACCTGCACATCCGGTTGCTGCTTTCGGCCGCCGAGCAGTTCGCAAATTCGCTCTGCAGTACGGCCATCCCACAGCGGGGGTACCGGATGATCAGACCAGTCGGTTGCCAGCGCTTCATCCAGTGCTGCGAGCACGACACTACGGTCCGTCCCCACCAGTTTGTTAGTGCCATGGGTTATAGTAACCGGCCTTTCGGTGTTGTCGCGCATTGTCAGGCACGGCACGCCCAGTACTGTCGATTCTTCCTGCAGACCACCGGAATCGGTTACGATAACACGGGCATCCATCTCAAGCCTGAGAAATTCAAGATATCCCAGCGGCTCAGTGAGAATGATGTCTTCGCAGTCGGTCAGGTGACTCCACAAGTCAGCTGTTTCGAGATTTTTCCGGGTGCGCGGATGCACCGGAAACACCAGCGGCAGCCTTTGCGAGACATCAAAGAGAGTCTGTACCAACTCTTCAAGGCTTACGCATTCATCCACGTTGGCAGGGCGATGCAGCGTCACCAATACGTAACCCGACTTTTCCAGTCGAAGACGGTCGCAAATGTCCGATTTTCCGGCCTCAGCAAGGCAGCTTTGCAGGGAATCAATCATTATGTTTCCCACGAAGTGAATTTTCTCAGACGCTATTCCTTCAGCGCGCAAATTCTCGTCCCCATCCTCACAGGAGGTTAGGAGGAGATCAGAAAGATGATCAGTTACAATTCGATTCAGTTCTTCCGGCATTGCTCGATCACCAGAGCGCAACCCTGCTTCCACATGGATGACAGGATAGTGCTCCTTCGCAGCGACGAGAGAGGCGGCGGTTGTGGAGTTCACATCACCGAACACGATTACACCGTCGGGGTCTTGCTCCTGCAAGACTTTCTCAAACTCCAGCATGATGCGGGCAGTTTGCTGAGTGTGTGTGCCGGAAGAGATCCCCAGGTGAATGTCCGGTCTGGGGAGGTTTAGTTCATCAAAGAATACTTGGGACATCTTTGTGTCGTAATGTTGGCCTGTATGTACGATTACCGGCTCAAAAACTCCCGGCTCAACCTTCATCTGCCTCCATAACGGGGCAAGTTTCATGAAATTGGGACGGGCGCCGGCGATCAGTAAATACTTCATGCTGACAACTCCTATAGTCGGTCGATGACGAAAATGGTGGTCGCTACACTCGCCGCGACTGAGGCCGTTGTTGAGAAGATTTTCAACCAGTCACGGTCTTTCTTTACTTTGGTGGGGACGAAAATTGCGTCACCCAGATCTACCTTCTGCCGCATCACGCCGGAGCCGGAAGTTATCGTTCCGTCGGCACGGATTAATTGCAAATTCTTCTTGTCAGCGTTGGGTAGAAAACCGCCCGCGTTCTGCAGGTAGTAGCTGGCACGCCTGTTATCTCGATAGGTGATCGTACTAATTGCGGGGACGGCGCCCAGTACCTGCACGCCCGCAGGTTTGCTGGGGATATAGATGTGGTCACCGTCAAGCAGCCGCACGTCATAGTCAAGGTTATGGTCATAGAGCAGCTCTTTGACGTTGACGATTATCCGGTTCGACATCGTGTTGTCGCGTAATATTGTGCTTGAATCGATGGCGATATGACCGCTGTCATCGCGGACTATTTCCGCAGTACGATCAATGAGCCGATCAAGCCCGCGGCGCTTCATGTCGGAGACGAGCGATGCTCTGGTAAACACCGTGCCGGTGGCGAACGCATCCGCGGTCAAACCACCAGCACGTTGTATCAAGGAGTAGAGGGAGTTCATGTCATCTGTGATGACATACTTTCCTGGAAACGTGACCTCTCCCTCGATGGTCACGATATCGCGATCCTCCCAGCCGGGGATCTGTCTGACGAATAGCTTGTCGTTGCTCTGCAAAGCGAGGTTGCCGCTGGGTTCATTGAGCGAGGCATACATAACTTCCCTGGAACCATCTTCCTGCGTGCGCGCTACTTCGACGCGCACGGGATAAGCCGAAGGAGAGAGGTCTCCCGCACGAAAGATCAGATCGGATACTTTCATGCCGGAGTAGTAGCTATACTCACCGGGCTTAGCGACCATACCGTAGATCGAAACCTGACGCGGTTCCGCGACCTGTTCCTGTGAATAGGCGATCAAACGGTCTCTTGGTTGCAGGGCCACATCCGAGTCACCGGAAGTGACTTCGTCTGGTTGTACGGTAATCAGCAGTGTATCCTGTCCAGATTGTGGGCGGAGAATGTCGATGCGACCCTGGTAGGCTGTCTCCTCAAGCTCAACACCTTTGGACAGCAACTTGCCGACCGTCAAACCGGGTTGATATTCATAAATGCCGGGATGTCGGAATTTACCTTCGAGATAGACCACATCTTCATGCGAATCGTTGATCTGTTCGAGATGGATGCGATCGCCATCATCGATGGCAAAGTTAGCTTCGTTTGATTGTTCGTCGCGCAGATTCAGGTCGATAACCTTGTAGGAATCGTCGGTCGTGATCCGGTCAACGCGTACCTTTTCGAGATAGGCGTTGGGTAGTGGTCCTCCGGCAAGAGTCAGCAGATCGCTGATCGTCTCATCGCCCAGAATCTCATAGATTGCCGGTCGTTTGACGGCGCCGGTAATGGTGGCGCGCTTGCCGACGACATCCACGAAGATCACATCACCTGACTGCAACCCTACCGCTCCCACGTTCTTGCCGAAGAGGAGGAACTGGTAGAGATCGACGCTGACTGCTTCTTTACCATTGCGCAACAACCTGATTCTGCGGAGGCTGCCGCGCTCGGTGGGTCCACCGGCCAGGTAGAGCGTTGAGAACAAGGTAGCCAGCGAGTTGACGCTATAGCTACCGGGATACTTCACTTCTCCGAAAACAAACACCTGGATCGATTTCAATTTGCCGAGCGACACCGACAGTTTGAAATCACTGAATGACTTTGAAAGCTGTGTAAAGATTCTCTGGCGGGCCGATTCGATATCAAGCCCCCAGACCGAAATCTCGCCAACTTTGGGGATGAAAATCGTCCCCTGCCTGTCGACGGCAAGGTCATATTCCTGCTCAATTCGCCCCCAGAGCTTTATTATCAGGTTATCTCCGGGACCGAGGCGGTAATCCTCGGGCAAGGCCAGACTTTGCGGAATCTCCAGCGTAGTACCGCCGCGGGCAAAGAGATCATATCCGAATAACTCGATCGAGTCACCATCGGAACTCTTGAAGGGATGCTGATTCGCACCGGTATTGCGCTCCGTACCGGCTTGTTCGAGTTTTTCGGTCGAGTCTTGCGCACTGTACGAGGATTTGTACTTTGACGCTTCCCTGGAGTGGCTCAACCCCGGATAACGCTGAATCAATTCGCTGTAATCGAGATTCTCATCGGTAGGGTAATTTTGCGCAACCACTGTGGTGGCTAGCAGCAGAAAGGCTAGAATTGATAGAATTCTGATTCCATTCATTTCCCAAACTCCTTGATAGCCCACCTCTCACAGGCAACAAGAGCAACAGTGATGCCAAAATGAAACGCATGATCGTAAGGGTTTGGAAAGCAACAGCTTAAATGGACAGGCGGAAAGATGAGAGCGCCGCCCAGGCGGTATTCTTTTCCGGCAGCAGTTGCAGCGATTTCCCGTTAGCGGGAAAGGTAGGGAATCTCGGCGAATGGCTTCAATGCATAGCCCATCAGCTTTTCAAACCGAGTTGAGTTCAGACCCGCCTTGAGCGGGCGGCGGGCAGGCAAGCCCAGTTCTTCAGAGGTGACTGGCTTGATCAAGCTCTTGTCCAGCACAAGTCTTTCAGCCACTCTGAGCGCAAACTCATATCGCGACAGATATTCAGACGCGGCGATGTGCAAGACACCTGGTAGCTCGGTATGTTTGATCAATCCGGTGATCGCGCGAGCGAGATCTGAGACCTCGGTGGGATTGGAACTGAGGTTAGCGGCAGCCTTGTACACCTCCCCGTTGCTCAACGTCTCATGAATCACCGAAACCGGATCGCCCTTGGGGTGGGCACGTGCAGTATAGAGGGCGCACACCCTGAATACCGAGACTTCAAGACCCGAGTCCAAAACCAATCTCTCCGCCGCAAGCTTGGATCTGCCATACTCATTTAGAGGACCGGTATCTGCGTCCTCATCTGGCGAAGCCACCACACCCGGGAAAACATAATCGGTGGATATGTAAATCAGTCTCCCTTTACCAATCTGCTTTAGGCCCCGCACCAGATTGGCTGTGGTGGTCACATTACCCAGTTTGGCGTGATCCGGATCAAGTTCACAGCGATCGACACTGCTGGCGCCCGCGCAATGAATGATAAGATCAGGGCGATGTGCTGTGAGCATCTCGAGAACCGGCTCAGTTTCCGTGAGATCAACACGCACCGCCGTGCCACAGCTTATGGGTAAATCCAGTTGCGCCGGCCTGAAAGTGCCAATTACCTGATGTTCACTGCCAATATACTTGATAAGCTCGCTGCCGAGTCGACCGGCAGCTCCGGTGATAAGGACTTTCATCAGATTCAGCGGCTACTATAGTGGCGTTGACGGAAGGCGACGCTGTCGGGATCGAGCATGCGTTCGAAGAATTTCGGATTCTGGCGATACCAGTCTGTAGTCTCCTGCAGGGCATTATCAAACGAACGCGCGGGAATTTTCCCATAGCGTTTTTCATATCGAGAAAAATCGAGAGCATAGCGTCTGTCGTGAGCGGGCCTGTCCGCTACATGTTCAATCTTACTGTCGGCCTTCGTTATCTTTAGCAGCAGCTTCACCAGTTCAAGATTGGTGAACTCGAGTTCTGTTCCGATATTCAACGCTTCACCGGCAGGGAAATCGCTCATGATGGGTAACAGCGCTTTGCAGAAGTCCTCAACGAATAGCCAACTTCGCTTCTGTAAGCCGTCACCGTAGAGAGGCAGAGATTTACCATCAGCCATCAGCCTGAAGAAGTACGGAATTAGTTTTTCCGGGAATTGGCGCGGCCCACAATTGTTACAGGTTCGCACTATCACCGCTCGCTGCTTGTGTGTTTTCACAGCAGCCAGCACCAGCAGATCGGCAGCGGCCTTGCTGGCAGCGTACGGCGAAGTTGGATTCAATGGGGCAGATTCAGTGAATGACTCACCGTCCGGCGTGGGACCGTACACTTCATCAGTGGAGATGTGCAGGAGATCTGTTTCATTCCCCCTGCAGAACGCCAGCAAATTCTGAGTGCCCAGCACGTTGGCGCGCACGAAGCGGTCGGCATGATAAAGTGAGCGATCGACGTGGGTCTCGGCGGCGAAATTGACAACCAGCGAAAACACTGACTGCTGCAGCTTACTCAGTTGCTGGGGATCGCTGATGTCAGCCTGTACGAAGGCAACCCGCTGCTCCGAAAGATACGGCTCGATATTTTCTGTTGAGCCAGCATACGTCAGGGCATCGGCGACAGTTATCCGTGTATCGGGGGAGAATTCGATCAGGGTCTTGATGAAGTTGGAGCCGATGAAGCCACAGCCCCCACAAATCAGGATATGGCCTTCGCCGGATCCATCAGCCATCGCGGCGGGCCCAGTCGTAAGGTATCTTTTTTGCATGTGGCTCTAAGCGATATTCATCCGGCATGCCGTGAGCGTACGGCTTGTCCGGGATATTGAGAACCAGCACTTCGGATGTACCAATGTTCTTGAAGCCATGGTACACACCGGGCGGTATCTGAACCAGAATGCGATTATCAATTCCGGGGAACAGTTCATCGATCTCGCCATAAGTAGTCGAGTCTTCCCGTGCGTCGTAGAGCACGAGCTTGGCGTGTCCCGCCACCACGCACATATTGTCGACTTGCTGTCCATGCATGTGCCAGGCCTTGACCACTCCCGGATAGGCTGCCGTCAGGTAAACCTGGCCGAATTGCGTAAATGCCTCATCGTCGCTACGCAGAATCTCAAAAAGATAGCCGCGCTCATCACAATTCACCTGCAGCTGCTTCAGCTTTACACCATCTATCATCTCTTCCCTGCCTCAGTGATTGTTTTTAATCTCTCGTTTCGGGTCAGGATCTGCGCATGGTGAAGCGACTCGAAGGTTCCCGCGTCCGTCCACCATCCTTCCAAAATATGATAGTCAATCCGACCCTGTTCGACATAGTAATTTGAAACGTCCGTGATTTCGTACTCGCCGCGCCGAGACGGCTTGAGTGTCGCAATCGTATCAAATACGGTGCTGTCGTACAAGTAGATTCCGGTGACGGCGTAGGAGGATTTCGGCCGTTGCGGCTTTTCTTCGATCCCTATCAATCGCCGGTTTTCATCCAGCTCCGCAACTCCAAAACGCTGCGCGTCCTCGACCCTCTTGAGAAAGAGATAGGCACTCAGATCGATATCTTCAAACTCGCTGACCTGCTGCTGGATAGAATCTGAGAAGATGTTATCACCGAGAATCACGCACATTCTGCTCTTTCCGACGAACTCCTTCGCCATCGCCAGCGCCGCGGCAATTCCGTCTTCGCCCTCCTGGTAGGCGTACCGCAAGCCATTCAGCCCGAATTGCTTACCGTTCCCGAGCAAACGCAGGAATTCACCCGCGTGATAGCCGCCGGTGACGATCATGATGTCATGAATGCCGGCCTCGACCAGCTTGCTGATTGGATAGTAGATCATCGGCCGGTCATAAACCGGCAGCAGATGCTTATTCGTAATTTTGGTCAGCGGCAGAAGCCGTTTGCCCAATCCGCCTGCCAGCACAACGCCCTTCATAGGAGAGAGCAGCCTCCGGTTTCTGTGAACTTTACATTTGCAAGTTATGATTGTCCGGTTGTTAAAACAATGCAAATCAGCTAAGCTAATTCGCGATGGATATCATTGCTCATCGAGGTGCGTCAGGCGTTCACGTCGAGAACAGCATGCGTGCCTTTACCGAAGCGCTGCGCTGTGGGACTGATGGCGTCGAAGTTGACCTGCGCCGCTCCGCCGACGGAGTGATCTACTGCTTCCATGATCACAAGCTCTCCCGCCTCACGCGCAGTAGTGGCTACTTCCGCCGCGTCGGCAGCAAACGGATTGACGATCTGCGTCTCGCTGACGGCAGTTGCATCCCGCGCTTTACCGATTTTGTGAAAGCTTACGCCGGAAGAACCAAAGTCATACTCGATATCAAGTCCGCACGAATCGAACCCATGATCATCGAACAACTTGCGGAGTTCGCGTCGGACAAGGGCATGGTCTATTCCAGCTTCAATCCTAATAATCTCAAGCGTATCAAGAATGAGTTTCCGGCGGCCCGAACCGCTCTGATCGTCGGACCGGTGCGAAATCTACGCTTACGGCTCAAAATGAAATCAGTGCTGACCAGGAATCTTCTGCGGCTACAATGCAGTGCCGTGCATCTTTCGCGACGACTGGTGACCGAAAATCTGGTAAAGCACCTCCACAGCGAGGGACTTAAAGTCTCGGTATGGACTGTCGATGATCCGGAGCAGGGAAGGAAATTCGCCGAAATCGGCGTCGACAGCCTGATGACAAATGATCCGAAAAGGATCATCAAATCTCTGAAGGCAGAAGCATGAAAGAAAAAACTGATCTACTCAAAAGTACATTGACATCAGCTCATCGGCAAATCCGCTACAACAGTCAGCGCCGCTTACTCGCCGGACTGCTTTCAATATTGCTCCTGTTCACCGCGGCTACAGCTCGGAGTGTAACCGTAAATGACGTCCTGCAGCGTCACCTCGAGGCTATGGGCGGCAAGGCCGCTATCGAAAGCATCAAATCAGTTCAAAGCGAGGCGGACGTGACGGTAGGTGGCATGAAGGGTACCAGCGTGACCTACTACAAGGCTCCCGACAAGTTTCGCTCAGATGTTATCCTTCCGATTATGAGCACGATTCAGGGATGTGACGGCGATAATTGCTGGATGTCTGATCCGCAGGGACTTACGCATGAGGTCGGCCACGAACTCAAGCGAATAATGGTGACGCAACGGAGTCTCGTAAGCTACGATTTTGCCGAGCCGGAGAAATTTGCCGGTACATTGAAATTGCTGGATGACAACGCGTCCCTTGCGAGTGATAGCAGCAACACAAAATACTTCATACTTGAAATCACTCCGAAAGGTGGCGCGTCTGCTCGCCTCTGGATCGATCAAAATACTTACCTGATCACGCAAATGACGGTAAAGACCGACCTCGGCCTCCTCATCACCGAATTCTCCGACTATCGCAAGGTTGCCGGCGTAGAATTCGCGTACCGCAACCTGGAGCGGACCGACGCTGGCATCGTTGCCGCTGCAAGTCAGGTGACTTCCGTTGAGATCAATCCCGAATTGTCTGATACCTTGTTCGTAGAGCCTGCCAAGCGAGATCAGGAGTCAGCCTGGAGCCTCTCCTCAGATTCGCTCGAAATACCCTGCAACTTCTGGCACAATCATCTTTACATCAGCGGCAAAATCGGCAGCAAAGGCCCATACAATTTCATCTTTGATACCGGCGCCGGAGGGCTGGCGCTTAGCTCGGGCCTGGTGAAGGCTCTCGATCTGAAGGTGATGGGTACGACGGAGGCCCGCGGTGTCGGCGGCGCTGAAGCCAGCAAGCTGTATCAACTTAACAGTTTCGAGATCGGGCCGCTTCAACTCGACAGCATTCCGGTAAGCTCAATTGACTTCGGCAGTATTGAGGCTTCCGGTACCAAGCGCATCGACGGAATCATCGGCTACACCCTGCTAAGCCGCTACATTGTGGCGATTGACTATGGCCGCAACAAGATCGTGCTCTACCCCCAGAACACTAAGCAATCCAACTGGGGCTCAGAGTGCAAACTGACAGTCGATTTTCATCTGCCCTATATGGATGCCACCGTGAACGACTCAATAGTCGGCACCTTCAGGATCGACACCGGGTCGATCTCCACGCTCGACCTGAATTCACCTTTTGTAAGAGCATATAGCCTGATAGATACGACCGGTGGCGACTACATTGAGTTGACTTCTGTCGGAGTGGGAGGAACCTCCAAGGGTCTGGTTGCCATCCTTGATCGCCTTGATCTTTGTGGTTACCAGCAGGATTCAATCTGGACCGGTTTCTCAGCCTCAAACAAGGGCATCTTTTCCGGAGCCAGCACTGCGGGCAATATTGGAGCGGGGATTCTGAAACGGTTTCGGGTGACATTCGACTACAATGCCGGCAAAGTTTACTTTCAGCCGGTCAATGATTACGATCATCTGAGCCGAGTCAGAAATATGGCAGGCCTGGCGCTTAATAAACTGCAGAACCTTACAGTCGTGACCTATGTCATGCCGGGGCACGCGGCAAGTGACGTGCTCGACTCCGGTGATGTTCTTCTAAAAGTTGATGATGCCGACACCGACACTCTGAGCGTTGCACAAATCAACAGGCTGCTGGTAGGCTCGGGCCGTACCGTAAAAGTGGAATTCGAACGTGGCGGAAAGCATCACTCTGGCAAGTTTCACCTGGAAAGCTACTTCTAAGTCAAAATCTCACTGCCGTACTCTCAGACAGCTTGCATGAACCGACAAATTGATTACCTTGCCGCCTTG
>CAYXUL010000008.1:53497-63390 GCA_964468475.1 uncultured Ignavibacteria bacterium
TACTTCACGAGCTACCTGGCCGCTGTCGCCAATGTGGGCACCTATTCCAAGGGAGATATTCGCTATGATGGCTACGTCGCCGGCTATGGAAACGCCAGTTTCCTCGGCTCGGCATCGATCTATCCAATCCAATTGGGATTGCGCGTTTCCCCCTTCACCAATCAATTGCCACTTAAAATGATGCCGTACGCAGAGGCCGGTGGCGCCCTGGTGATCGGTAAAGAAACGGTGGCGGGTGCATACTACGATCCCTACCTCGGGCAATTCACCGACGGCACGCTCAACAGCGAGACTGACTGGACCTGGTGGGCGGGGGGTGGAACCGAAATTCCACTTTCTCCCAAAATTCAAATTGACGTAATGGGGAAATATCTCGACAATCAGTTCACTGGAGATATCGCTGGGATCCATGACTACGCCGGATTCCAGGTGTCTGTAGGAGTGGCTTTTCACTACCTGAAATAAGATGATGTAAGGAAGGAGCATATGGCTACCAAGATTGCGATCAATGGATTTGGACGTATCGGACGATTGGTTTTGCGGCGTGCGCTGCAAACCAAGAGTAGCCTGGAATTTGTTAGCCTGAACGATCTGACAAGTCCCGAGACGCTGGCTCATCTGCTGAAATACGATTCATCCTTTGGCAAATTCGACGGAGAAATCAAAGTCGAGGGTGACAACCTGGTCGTCAATGGCAAGAAGATACTTGTTACCAAAGAGAAAGATCCCGCCAATCTGCCGCACAGCAAGGTCGGAGCGCAGGTCGTGGTTGAGTCCACCGGCCTGTTTCGGGACCGTGACAGCGCCGCCAAGCACCTCGCCGCCGGGGCCAAGAAAGTACTGATTTCGGCACCGGCGAAGAAGCACGACGGGACCTTCGTAATTGGTGTAAATTGGGACCAATACGACAAAGCCAAACATGAAATCATCTCGATCGGCTCCTGCACCACCAATTGCCTGGCGCCAGTCGTCAAGGTTTTGCACGAATCCTTTGGTATCGAGAAAGGCTTCATGACGACAATCCACGCCTACACCAACGACCAGGCGCTGCTCGATGCGCCGCATAAAGACCTGCGCCGCGCTCGCGCCGCAGCGCTCTCGATGATACCTACAACCACCGGCGCCGCCAAAGCGATTGCAGAGTGCATACCGGAGATGAAGGGCCGCCTCGACGGTTGCGCCGTCCGAGTGCCGACCCCGGTTGGCTCACTGGTTGACCTCGCAGTACAACTTCAGAAGGAAACCACCGCAGACGAAATCAACGGCAAGTTCAAGGCTGCCGCGGGCGGTAATCTTAAGGGTATTCTGGAGTATACCGAGGATGAAATAGTCTCCTGCGACGTTGTCGGAAACAGCCATTCTTCGGTATTCGATTCCAAGCAGACCCAGGCTCAAGGCAATCTCGTTAAGGTATTCTCCTGGTATGACAACGAGTGGGGGTTCTCGAGCCGCATGGTTGATGCGCTTGAGAAGATGATGTAGCAATGAGCGCCGCCAGTTCGGTTCTGAACAAGCTGACAATTGATGATCTTGATTTGAAAGGGCGCAAAGTCCTGATGCGTGTCGACTTCAACGTGCCCCTTAAAGATGGCAAAGTCGCTGACGATATGCGCATACGGGCGGCTCTGCCCTCAATCAAGAAGGTTATGGGTGATGGGGGGAAACTGATCCTGATGTCGCATCTTGGCCGCCCTAAAGGCAAGATGGTGCCCGAAATGAGTCTGAGACCTGTGGTCAAGACTCTTGAAGATCTAATTAACAAGAAAGTCTCTTTCGCAGATGATTGCATTGGCGCCCCGGCAGAGCAAGCAGCAGCCACACTGGAGAACGGGGACGTTCTGCTGCTGGAGAATTTACGTTTTCATCCTGAGGAAGAAGCCAACGATGAAAAGTTCGCTGAGAAGCTTGCGTTTCTCGGTGACATTTACGTCAACGACGCTTTCGGCACTGCCCACCGCGCGCATGCGTCCACTGAAGGGGTCACGAAATTCTTCGACAAGTGCGCGGCCGGCTACCTGATGCGCAAGGAATTGGAGTACCTGGGTGGGGCGCTGGAAAATCCCGCGCGGCCATTCGTTGCGCTGCTGGGAGGCGCCAAAATCTCCGGCAAGATCGACGTAATTCAAAATCTGCTGGGTAAAGTGCAGAAGATCCTGATCGGCGGCGGCATGGCCTTCACATTCCACAAGGCCAAGGGCGAAGAAATCGGCGGGTCACTGCTGGAAGCGGACAAGATCGATCTGGCCGGCAGGCTGTTGGATGATGCCAAGCGAGCTAATGTCGAATTGGTACTCCCGCTGGACTACATCTGCGCGGCGGAAGTCGATGACAAAGCTGACGCCACCACCTATCAAGCAGGTAAGATCCCCGTTGACCAGAAGGGCTTGGATATCGGCTCGAAGACTATTGACAAGTTCAAAGCAGAGCTGACCGGTGCGAAGACCGTCGTGTGGAACGGCCCGATGGGAGTGTTTGAGATCGAACAGTTCGCCGGCGGTACGATGGCAATGGCTGAAGCTCTGGCTGATCTTACCGCTGCCGGCGCCACGACTATCGTGGGTGGCGGCGATTCTGCGGCTGCCGTAAAGAAGAGCGGCTTGGAGACTCATTTCACGCATATCTCAACCGGCGGCGGCGCATCGCTTGAGTTTCTCGAAGGCAAAGTGCTACCCGGAGTGGCGGCGTTGACCGATAAGGAGTAATTGATGGGTCGCAAGAAGATAGTCGCGGGTAACTGGAAAATGAATACCACGCCGGATGACGCAGCCTTTCTGGCCGCAGCTATTGGCCGGCACGTCAAAGACCATAAAGTTCCGCTGGTGATTCTCTGCCCGCCGTATACGTCGATTGCCGCTGTCAAAGCAGCGGTTAGGGGCACGGAGGTGAAGGTTGGCGGCCAGGATATGTACTGGAAGGAATCGGGAGCGTTTACCGGGGAAGTGAGCGGGAGAATGCTGTTGACTTCGGGCTGTTCCCACGTTATTTTAGGTCACTCGGAACGAAGGCAACTTTTCTTCGAGACGAATATCACAGTCAATACCAAGCTGAAAGCCGCGTTGGACGCCGGTTTGACACCGATCGTTTGTGTCGGTGAGACTCTCGATCAGCGAGAGGCGGGTCAGATGGAAGAGGTGATTGGCGAGCAAGTTGTCGGCTGTTTCGACGGAATTGATGCCGCTGATTTCGGTAAGGCAGTGATTGCCTACGAACCTGTTTGGGCTATCGGAACCGGTAGAACGGCGACGCCGGAGCAAGCCCAGGAAGTTCATGAACTGATCCGCACGTTGTTACGTAAAACGTATGCGGATACAGTTGACAAGACGCCAATTCTATATGGCGGTTCGGTCAAGCCGGAGAATGCGGCAGAGTTGTTTGCCCAGCCGGATATTGATGGCGGGTTAGTTGGCGGCGCCAGCCTGAAGGCTGATTCGTTTATTCCGATAATAGCTGCCGCGAGCTGAACTCGCGAAGGAGGATAGATTTAAGTGTACGCAGTTCTGATTATCGTCCACGTTATCATCTGTGCCGGATTGATTCTGGTGGTGCTGATGCAATCGGCTAAAGGTGACGGCCTCGCCGGTATGTTCGGTGGTGGCGCCGGATTGAGCGGTGCTGTTTTCGGAGGACGCGGTGCGGCGACATTTCTCTCGAAAACAACCTCGGTGCTGGCAGCAGCCTTTATTGTTAGTAGCATTGTGCTGACGCTTGCTTCGCGGGGTATTGCAACTACTACAGAGAGTAATGGTCAATCGGCCGTCGAGCGCGTCGTAACTGAACAGCAGCAGCAGATACCGGCGACTACGCCCGGTCAAAATCAAACAACGGCTCCGGGCCAGAATCAAACGACAACACCAGCCACGGGTCAGGATGTCTTCCAGCAGAAGGCAACGCAGCCGGCAACTAACAAGGGAACCGACGCCGGAACGGAGAAGCAGTCCGGTAGTAAGCAGACTGGTTCGCAGAAGACCGGCGGCGGAAAATAACGCGCGCAGTTGGAGAGTCGAACGCACTGACGGTGATTTCGGCCTAACACGATAAAG
This sequence comes from uncultured Ignavibacteria bacterium, assembly GCA_964468475.1. Classification (GTDB taxonomy): domain Bacteria; phylum Zixibacteria; class MSB-5A5; order CAIYYT01; family CAIYYT01; genus JBECKX01. The sequence continues at coordinate 57,538 of CAYXUL010000008.1, forward strand.
CTTACCGACTTAAACCCGGCGGCAAGAACCGTCGGGTTTTCTCTTAAAGCAGATCTTGCAACTTAATCTGTAAGCCTGTGCAAAAAAGAGACTTGACAGGTTTACAAACCGAACTATATTTCAATCAACTATGAGTACTGCAACCCTCTTCACCATTCTCTTAAGCGGCGCAAGCCTGTTTACCTATTTTTGGTATTTCTGGTGGTATACCCTGCTTACGGATGGTGACCGGGTACCGGTATAGGCATATAATACCAGCAATGGAATTTCAGCCCACCATCCGAGAGGATGGTGGGTTTTTTTGTTGCATGAATCCGACGGAGACTGACATCCGCCCATGAGGGAGATACTGTGGACATCTTAGAAGTACTTAACAACAGCAGCGACAGGCAACGCATTCCACTTGAGTGCACGGAGATTGACCTGCCGGGTGATATCGAAACTCCCGTTTCTGCTTATCTGAAGCTGCGAAAACTCGGAGCTCGCTTCCTTCTCGAATCGGCAGAACATCCCTCCGCAATCGGCAGGTACACATTTATCGGAATTGCACCCCTTCTAACACTGAAGATAGGGGAATCCAGTACCGAAATTAGCTCGGAGTCAGACAGCATCAGCGTTGAGCATAAGTCTGCCCGAGAGCCGTTCACCGGCCTGCAAAGGGTCCTGGACACCTTTTCCGTGGAAAAAGGGAAGGCGGAGTTTCCGCTTCTGGGAGGTTTGGTCGGGTTCACTTCCTACGAGATAGTCCGCTTTTTTGAACCACGCTTAGGCGGTTTGCTGCCAGAATCGGAGTATCCACTCGGACTTTACTACTTTGTGGACACTTTGCTGGTATTCGACCACTACACCCGCCGGATGCGCCTGGTCCGACTCCAGCACGAGGGCAAAAACCTCAGCAGCGGCGGCAAGCTGGTCTCTCTCGATGACATCAGGGAAGCGCTGGCGGGTCAGATCGAGCATTCGAATGGCGCAGCCGAGTCGATTCACAACGGCTACGTCTCCAATTTCGAACGGCACAGCTTTGAAGAAATTGTCAACCGGGCGCAGGAGCATATCTACTCCGGCGATATATTTCAGGTTGTGCTGTCACAGTGCGAATCTCATGAATCGAATGTTGACACCTTTTACGTCTATCGTGCGCTGCGCATGCTCAATCCTTCTCCCTACATGTTTTACCTGCATTTCGACGATCTCGAGCTGATCGGTTCTTCTCCGGAGGCTCTGGTCAAGTTGCAGGGCCGCCGGGCGTTGGTGCGACCGATTGCCGGCACGCGGCGGCGCGGCAAGGATGACGAAGAAGATCAGGCGCTGTCGCAGGAGCTGAAGCGTAACGAGAAGGAGCGCGCCGAGCATATCATGCTGGTAGACCTGGGACGAAATGACCTCGGTCGTGTCTGTGACTACGGTACGGTGAACGTGGCCTCGCTGATGCGTCTCGAGTACTACTCGCATGTGATGCACATGACTTCGGTAGTCGAGGGCACTTTGCATAAGGATTTCAATCAATTCGATTTGCTGCGCTCAACATTTCCAGCGGGGACTGTCTCGGGAGCACCCAAATTGCGTGCGATGGAGATTATCGCTGACCTGGAAAAACAGCAACGCGGCCCCTATGCCGGCGCCGTGGGCTATTTTTCTCTTTCCGGTGATCTCGACATGTGCATCACAATCAGAACGATTGTGAGAAGGGGTGAACGACTGCATTTGCAGGGGGGCGCAGGAATCGTCGCCGATTCGATTCCGGAGCAGGAATTCAAAGAAACCCGCAACAAAATTGCCGCCCTCAAAGAAGCAGTCAGATTGGCAGAGGAGGGCAAGTTATGATCCTCTTTATCGACAACTACGATTCCTTCACCTACAATCTGGTGCAATACATCGGTACCCGCACTCGCGAACTTATGATCGCACGCCCGGATGACATCACGATTGAGCAAATCGAAGAGATGCACCCCGATCGCGTCATCATCTCACCCGGCCCCGGGCATCCGCGAGACGCCAAACTCTCGATTGATGTGATCAGGAAATTTCATGAGACTACGCCAATTCTCGGCGTTTGCCTTGGGCATCAATGCATTGCGCAGGCATTTGGCGGCGAAGTTCGGGCGGCAGAGCATCTCGTGCATGGTAAAGTCTCGGACATTTACCACCGCAGCAAAGGCATCCTCAGCGGCTTACCTAATCCGTTTTCGGCAACGCGGTATCACTCTCTGGTGGTTTCCGAGGAAAACCTGCCGCCTGAATTAGAGGTTGTCGCCTACACCTCCGATGGCGAATTAATGGGTTTGATTCATAGATCAGCTCCCCTCTTCGGAGTGCAATTCCACCCCGAGTCTATTCTCACCAAAGACGGTATGACGATTATCAACAACTTCCTGGACGTGAAAGTATGGTAGCGGATGTACTGAAAAAACTCTCGGAGCGGCAATCACTGACCAAAGAAGAAACTGCCAATTTCATTGACCAGGTCGCAGCCGACCAAGTCACCGACTCGCAAATCGGCGCGTTTCTCATGGGTCTGGCCATAAAAGGCGAAACTACCGCTGAGGTCGCGGGCTGTGTCGAATCATTGAGGCGGCATGTTACTCCGGTTCCTCACAACCTTGAAGTGGTCTATGACTGCTGCGGCACCGGCGGTGACGGCAAAAGCACATTCAACCTCTCGACCGCGGCATCCCTGGTAACCGCAGCCTGCGGATTACCCACTGCCAAGCATGGTAATCGCGCCGTGAGTTCCAATTGTGGGTCGGCAGACTTGCTTGAATGTGCGGGCATGAATCTCGCGCTTTCGCCGAACAGCTCTGCCCGAATGCTCACTGAGATCGGCTTCTGCTTCCTATTCGCTCCCGGCTATCATCCTGCTACCAAGCGAGTTGCGCAGGTCAGACGGCAGCTTGGAATGCGGACGGTGTTCAACCTGATTGGTCCGCTGCTCAATCCGGCTCTGGCGACAGCCCAATTGGTTGGCACACCAAGTCTCAGCGTGGCTCAACTTCTGGCATCCGTGGGAGAACACGTTGACGGCCTCAACGTGACCACCGTTTTCAATTCACTTGGCTATGATGAGCTGCTTCCCTGCGGAACTAACCACACTTTCAGCTTTGACGGCAAAGGTATTCTTCAGGATACGATTTACCTGCCATCTCAACTCAGAAACGGTTTTCAGCCGGAGCAGATCATCGGCGGCGACAAAAGTCAAAACTACGACATTCTCGTATCAGTACTGGAAGGTAGAGATTCGGGATACCTGCAAGCCACGGCGCTTAACGCCGCAATGGGACTCGTAATCTCGAAGCTGGCGGCAAACCTTGAGGAAGGTTATCTTAATGCCGTAGATGCCTTGAAGCAAGGTCGAGTTAAGACGTTGCTGCGTGATGTGGTTGAGTATTCGCAGGAGGCGAAGTAATGCTGAACGAGATAGTCGAGCGTTGCCGTGCCGAGATTGCACAAAAAAATCGCGAGGCGTGGGAAGCTGAAATTTCCCAACGGCTCCAACAAGTGGGTGAGATCCCCTGTTTTCGCAAAGCAATCGATACGGCGTCCGAATCATTTATTTTCGAAATCAAACGTAAGGCGCCATCATTTCGTGGGGAGGAACTGCAGCTTGACGCGCTCGAAACCGCGCGCTTCTATCTGGAGCAGGGAGCAGCTGCCATCAGCGTGCTTACCGAACCCAACTATTTTGGCGGCAGCCTCACCGACCTTGAGCAGGTTGCCAAGGCAGTTACGATTCCCGTGCTGCGCAAGGATTTCATCGTTGACAAGCTACAAATTGCTGAATCGAAGGCCTATGGTGCTTCGGCGGTACTCTTGATCGCGGATGTGCTCCGCGGGACAGAGCTGAACGAGTTTGTTCGTGAGGCTGAGAGGGTGGGCATTGAACCTCTGGTTGAGGTCCACTCCCGCGAGGACCTGGAAAGAGCGCTTGCCACTACTGCCAACGTCATAGGCGTGAACAACCGCAATCTGCACTCGATGCAGATCGATATGCTGCTTGGGGAACGACTTTTGAATCAGGTCCCCACAACGCGCCTCAAAGTGGCGGAAAGTGGTTTCAAGACCAGGGTAGACATCACTCGTTTCCGCATGTTGGGTGCGGATGCCTTCCTTGTCGGAACGGCGGTTCTGAGAGCGGATCACCCGGAAGAGGTCATAAAGGAGCTGATGGGCTGATGACCAGGATCAAGCTTTGCGGGATAACATCGGTTGAGGACGCCATTCTCGCGGTTGAAGCGGGTGCCGATTTCATCGGGCTGGTGCTTTCCAAATCGCCGCGACAGGTAAAGAACACGATGGTGGCCAAGATTACGGAGGAAGTTGCTGATCGCGTCCCGATTGTTGGCGTGTTCGCAAAATTCGATGATATGAGCAGATTCCTCACCTCAGATGGAACCGAGCTTGACTACTACCAGGTCTATTTCAAGGTGCCTCAAGCAATCATGCGACCGCCGAAAATCGGCTGGATCAGAAGCTTCCTGATCAAAAGCAGTACCGAGGAAATGCCGTTCGTCCATCAGGATCACATTCTGCTCGACTTCAAGAACGTTGACTCCAGGAAGATGCGCGAGTTGCTCAAGCAGGATATGGAGTTTGTCAGAGAGAAGATCTTCGTCGCCGGCGGCCTGGATCCTCGCAACGTTGGTCGCCTGGTCAAGAAATATCAGCCCTACGCGGTTGATGTCGCCCGTGGCACTGAAAGCGAACCGGGTCATAAGGATCCCAGCCTGGTTCGCAAGTTTGTGGAAAGAGTAAATAATGCCTCAGCTTGAAAAACGTGGTTATTACGGCGAATTCGGTGGACAATACGTCCCTGAAACCCTCGTGGCTGCACTCCACGAGCTGGAAACGCACTATGAGCGGCTCAAGAGCGATAGAGAATTTACTGCCGAGCTTGGTGGGCTCTTGCGAGATTTTGCCGGACGACCAACTGCGCTTTACTTCGCAGAAAATCTCACCCGTCTCTGGGGTGGAGCGAAGATATATCTTAAGCGTGAAGACTTGAATCACACCGGCGCCCACAAGATCAACAACTGCCTCGGTCAGGCTTTGTTAGCCCGTCACCTCGGTAAGAAACGTATTGTCGCCGAAACCGGCGCCGGTCAGCATGGCACCGCTACTGCGGCCGTCTGCGCACGATTGGGCCTTGAGTGTGTGGTCTACATGGGTACTCATGATATGAAACGGCAACAGCCTAATGTCCAACGAATGAGACTTTTGGGAGCCGAAGTGCGTCCGGTCGTTGCCGGTCTGGGAACACTAAAGGAAGCCACCTCTGAGGCAATCCGTGACTGGGTGACGAATGTCCGCAACACGCATTACATCATTGGTTCCACCGTGGGTCCACATCCATACCCACGCATCGTCAAAGAATTTCAATCCATAATTGGTCGCGAGGCCAAGCAGCAGATTCTTGATCGCGAGGGCAAGCTTCCCGACGCCATCGTCGCCTGTGTCGGAGGCGGGTCAAACGCAATGGGTATCTTCGCAGAGTTTCTCGACGAGGAATCGGTCAAATTGATTGGCGTCGAATCAGCCGGTGAAGAACTCACTGCCGGCAAACATGCTGCACCATTGGCGCTGGGTTCACCCGGAGTCCTGCACGGTGCCAGGACCTACGTGCTGCAGGATGAAGATGGCCAGATCGAACTCACTACAACCCTAAGCGCAGGCCTCGATTACCCCGGTGTCGGCCCGGAGCATTCATTCCTCAAGCAAAGTGGCCGCGTGCAGTATGTTTCGGCTACCGACCGTGAAGCGGTGGACGCATTCAAGCTGCTTTGCCGGGAGGAAGGAATCATCCCCGCCCTCGAATCGAGCTTTGCAGTGGCGCACGCCGCCAAGATTGCCGCGCAAATA
>CAYXUL010000008.1:63490-72640 GCA_964468475.1 uncultured Ignavibacteria bacterium
CCGCGCAAATAGCCGCGCAAACAAAGGGCATAATCATTGTGAATCTGTCAGGACGTGGAGATAAGGACTTACAAAGTGTCAACGACTACGATGCCAACCACAACAACTAAGCTCGACATCGCCTTTACGCATTGCCGCGAAGAAGGGCGTGCTGCCTTGATGCCGTTCCTGACCTGCGGCTACCCCTCAATGGCCCAGTTTGAGGAATTCGCGCGCGGAGTTATTGCTTCCGGCGCCGATGTCCTGGAAATCGGTTTCCCTCATTCCGATCCGCTGGCGGATGGTCCGGTCATTCAGCGGGCTTCTCATGTTTCACTGGAGCATGGTTTTAAGTTGACTGATGGATTCTCGTCACTTGCTGAACTCTCCAGGCTCGGTATACCTCTGGTCATCATGTGCTACAGCAATGTCATTCTCCGGTTTGGTGCGGAACGGTTTGTTTCACAAGCTGCGGAGAGTCAAGTCTCTGGCTTGATCGTGCCGGATATGATCATTGAAGAAAGTAAGGAGCTGCGAGATCTTTGTGCGAAGAATAACGTCGCGTTTATCAATCTCATCACGCCCACAACTACTCCGGATCGCATAGACCGAATCATCGAGGCCACCACAGGCTTCCTTTACGTCGTCAGCGTCACCGGCACAACCGGAGCGCGCACGCAGCTTGATCCAAGCTTACCTGGGATGGTGAAGAATCTGAAATCAAAGACTGCTCTTCCGATTTGCGTGGGCTTCGGTGTCTCAACGCCGGAAATGGCTGGAGAGGTCGGTGGCTTCAGCGATGGCGTAATCGTCGGCAGCAAGTTGCTTAGTCTGATCGATCCTGCTAAGAATGGCTCTGAACAAACCTCTGCCTTCAACTTCGTTGGCGACCTTCACGCTGCCCTGGGAGGATCACATGATTAGGGGTATACGTGGTGCAATCTGTGCTGAAGCCAATACGCGTGAGGCTATTCACACCGCTACCCGCGAACTTCTCGCCCGGATCTTTGAAGTGAACAAGGTTGAGGCCGAGCAGATCGCCTCGATATTCATCACCGCCACACCCGACCTTAACGCCGATTTCCCGGCCTACGCGGCCCGGGAAATGGGGCTGCAATTGGTGCCCCTGTTGTGTACGATTGAATTGAACATCCCCGGCGCGATGCAGCGAGTCATCCGCGTCTTAGTCCAGATAAATACCGACAAGTCGTTGGCCGAAATCAAGCACCAGTATCTCGGCGACGCCGCAAAATTGCGCCCCGACCTTTCAGGAGAGTAAGAATGATGATAGTAGTCATGAAAGAATCAGCGACAGTCAAAGACACCGCGGCTGTTATCAAGCACATAGAAGAACTGGGATTGAAACCTCACATCTCCGAAGGTGAAGAAAAAACGATCATCGGCGCCATTGGCGATGACAGATTGATCCAGAAAGAGCAACTGCTGGGGCTTCCCGGAGTGGACACAGTAATCCCCATCCTGAAGCCATACAAGCTGGCCTCCCGTGAATTCAAACCCGATCCGACAGTTGTAAGTGTCAACGGCACCAAAATAGGCGGGGATACGCTGGCGGTGATCGCCGGTCCCTGCGCAGTCGAGAGCTATGAGCAAGTTTTAGAAGCTGCCATGTGCGCCAAGGAAGCGGGAGCACGGCTACTGCGAGGCGGTGCGTTCAAACCACGCACCTCACCCTATTCGTTCCAGGGTCTGGGTGCGGAAGGCCTTAAGATTCTCGCAAGAGTTCGCGAAGAAGTCGGTTTGCCGATTGTCACCGAATGCCTTTCGCAGGATGACGTGGAACTGGTTTCGGAGTATGCTGATGTCATCCAGGTGGGCGCCCGCAACATGCAGAATTACGCGATGCTGGAGAAGCTGGGAAAACAGCAGCGGCCAATACTTTTGAAGCGTGGGATGATGTCTACGATGGAGGAACTGCTGATGTCGGCGGAGTATATTCTCTCCAATGGCAACTATGGTGTCATCCTCTGCGAGCGGGGAATCCGTACTTTCGAGAAGCTGACCCGCAACACCTGTGACATTGCCGCCATTCCGGCGCTCAAACACCTCTCGCATCTGCCGGTGATCCTCGACCCGTCGCATGCCACCGGAGAGCGCCACCTGATTCCGCCGGTTTCGATGGCTGGCGTGGCTGCAGGCGCCGACGGACTAATCATCGAAATCCATCCCAACCCCGATAAAGCTCTCTGCGACGGCTACCAATCTCTCCATCTCGATCAGTTCCGTGACCTCATGACCCAAGTCGGCACAATCGCCAAGGCTGTAAATCGGGCAATCTGATCTCGGTGAGCGAATTACAATGAAGTCTCACATAGTTGGCATAATGGGCTTAGGACAGATAGGCGGCTCTGTCGCTGCAGCTTTGCACGAAGCCGCTGCCTGCAAGGCGATTCTGGGATTCGATATCAAACCTGACCTGCTCGCAACTGCTCATGCGCGGGGTTATTTGGACAACGTAGTTTCCGATGCACAAGATTTGATTACAAAATGTGACATCATTATCGTTGCGTTGCCGATGGGCGAGATCTTCAGCTATCTCAAAGAGAACTCATCGCTGCTCATGGGAAAGCTGCTGGTAATCGACACCGGCTCCCTCAAGGCCGAAGTGACTGCACTGGCCGAATCCCTGGGAATGACAAACTTCGTGGGTGGCCACCCCCTGGCGGGAACTGAGAAACGCGGCAGTGACTCTTGGGATGGACGTCTTTTTGCGGGCGAGAACTTCTTTGTCACTCCGACGATTCATACTGACCCGCAATCATATCAACTCGCTTGCGACCTTGTAAAAGCCCTCGGCGCTTATAAAATTGAAATCGATGGCGAACAACATGACAAGATTTTTGCAACTACCAGCAATATTCCTCACCTGTTCGCATTTCTTTTGCAACACAAGTTTGAGTCATTGCGTGCCGCGGACGAGAAAGTCGCCCGCTTTGTTTGCCCCAGTTTCTACGGCGCCACTCGCGTTGCGCAGTCTGATCCCGAGATGGTATTTCAAATGTTGTGGCACAATCGCAGTCGTCTCGAGCAAACTCTCGGTGAGCTGATCACGCGACTTCAAGCCTGCCATCGCGACCTGGCTGATGCCAATGAAACCGCCTTTCGCAAATATTTCCTGCCGGAATAACCTGGAACCTCGAGGTGAATAGAGCGATGGTGCGAAAACTCCTCAAAGGTACAATCAGCCTCGGTGGTGACAAATCGCTGTCGCATCGCGCGGTGCTGCTCGCGGCAATGGCGAGTGGGCGATCTGTCATTGGGGGGGTGTCGTCCGGCGCCGATGTGGCGTCGACCTGTGAAGTGTTCCGAGGTTTGGGCGTAGAAATCACACACAGCGATGACCGAACAGTAGTGAGCAGCAACGGGCGGACTGAGTTTACGCCGCCAGATCGTGATCTCAATTGTGGGAATTCCGGCACCACCATGAGACTCTGCACAGGAATATTCGCGGGGTCGAAAATCACGGCAAGGTTAGTTGGCGACGAATCTCTTTCCGGTCGGCCGATGTCGCGTATCGTCGATCCATTGCGAATGATGGGAGCAAGCATAGACTGCAAAGGCGAGGATAGCCGCGCGCCACTTGTCATTAAAGGTAGTCCGCTGAGAGGAATAAGTTATCAGAGTCCGGTGGCTTCCGCACAGGTCAAATCTGCTCTGCTGCTGGCGGGTTTGGCGGCGTCGGGTACAACTGCAATAACGGAGCCGGAAAAGTCACGTGACCACACCGAACGATTGCTGCAGGCACTCGGCTGCAATCTCCTCGTTGATGGCCTGACGGTCTCAGTCGAGCCATGCCAGACATTACCTGCGTTTGAATATAATGTACCTGCCGACGCTTCAACCGCGGTGGTTTTTGCGGTGGCAGCGTCAATTCTTGAAGAGAGTGAAATCCTGCTCAAGAACGTTCTGCTTAATCCGACTCGAACCGGTGGCTTTGAAATTCTCTCACGCATGGGCGCTGAAATCTCCTTTGAATCCCGACACCTGCAACTGGGAGAAGAACAGGGCGACATCATCGTCAAATCCACTGAGTTGTCAGGAGCGGATTCTTCCGGAATTGCTACTGCGACTTTCATAGACGAAATCCCGATCCTGGCCGTCGCTGCAGCGTCAGCGAATGGTGAGACGGATTTTCACAATGTTGGTGAACTTCGGGTCAAAGAATCTGACCGCCTGCAGGGAATCATCGATTTGCTCAGATGCTACAACATCACGGCAATTGCCGAACATGATGATTTGAAAGTACAGGGTGGAGAAATTCGCAAGATCGCGCCTCCAGATCACAAAGGCGATCATCGGCTGGCGATGGCTGCTGAAATCTTGAATCTGAAGGCGGAAGCAAAACTAATCGGCGGCTTTGAAGCTATCATCTCGATTTCCGCGCCGGAATTTTACCCTCAGTTGCGAGCGGCGCTGCAATGAGGAATACTGCTGATGAACAATTCCGGGTCTACGGCATTATTGGTGATAACATCGATTACTCGCTTTCACCCATGATCTACAACACGGTCTTTGCGCGCCATAAGATCAATGCTGTCTACAACCTCTACAATCTGAAGCCTCATGACCTGCCGAGGTTCGTAGAGCTGGTCCGTGAACTTGGGATCGCGGGCTTCAATGTCACGACACCCTTTAAACAAACAATCATTCCGTTTTTGGACAGGAGGGGCCAAAGAAGCCCACTACCTGGTGCAGTGAATCTCGTGATTCAGCGGCGATCACAGTTGTTTGGATTCAACACTGATATTGAAGGCATCAGGCACAGTATTGAGACAAGACTGAAGATCAATGTCGCGGATAAGGATATTGTGGTATTTGGCTCTGGCGGTGCAGCTATTACCGTCTTTTCTTACCTGGCGCAAAAGCGCGCAAGGTCAGTTACGGTGATTCATCGCACCAGGAGAAGCCAGAAACGATTTGAGGAATCGGCTGACATCAAGTCTTTGCCTACGTCGTATTATCCGGAAGTTAGCAAGGTCAGGCCTTTTGACCCGTTGCCGCATGATCTCTGCATCAACTGCACCCCGGCGCCGCTGGATACGTTGGTGTCTCCAAAGGCGCTGAAATCTCTGGGAGCGATTTTTGAGTTGCGTTACGGCGATTATCCGTTACTTAACCGGAGACACTTGCGCGGCAATGAGATGCTCGCGGTACAGGCGGCAAGCAACTTGAGATCGATGGAAGGGCTGAACGTGCCTTACTTAGAGTGCTTGAAGATCATTAACAAGGCGCTGCACGATGATTAGATTCCTTACAGCCGGCGAATCACACGGCCAGGCACTGACCGCGGTGATCGAGGGCATCCCCGCCGGGCTTAAACTCGATATCAATGCTATCACAATCGACCTCAGGCGCCGTCAGGGCGGTTACGGCCGTGGCAAACGCATGCGGATCGAAAAGGACGCGGCGTTGGTAACCTCAGGTGTATGGGAAGGCGAGACTATCGGCAGCCCGATCACAGTGCTTATCCAAAACAAGGATTGGAAGAACTGGAAAGATCAGAAGCGCGCCAGGAAAGAAGTGCCGCGTCCCGGTCACGCCGACCTCCCCGGTGTACTCAAGTACGACTTTGATGACATTCAGAAAGCCATCGAGCGTTCCTCCGCCCGTGAAACCGCTGCACGAGTAGCAGCGGGTGCGGTTGCCAAGCAATATCTCGCCTGCTTCGGAATCAAAGTATATTCCCATACCAGGCAGATCGGATCAGTCCGCAACGAGACAATGGTCGAGTTCTCGGCAGCAAAGTTCCGTGCTATTGAGTCTTCCCCGGTTCGCTGCGCAGATAAGAAGATCGAGAAATTGATGATTCGTGAGATTGACGGAGCGGTTGACAGAAAAGATACTCTCGGCGGAGTCGCAGAGGTAGTCGTAGTTGGAATTCCGGTCGGATTAGGAAGTTATGTCCAATGGGATCGGCGCGCCGATACGAAGCTGTCAGCGGCAATGATGGGAATCCAATCTGTGAAAGCTGTCGAGATCGGTGAAGGGATAGCAGCCGCCCGGTCGTTTGGCAGCGAAGTGCATGATCCGATCAGCTACACCAAGAGCAGAGGTTTTCGTCACGAGAGCAACAATGCCGGTGGAATAATCGGTGGCATCACCAACGGTGAGGAAGTTGTGGTACGCTGCTATTTCAAGCCAATCTCAACACTTGGCAATCCGCTGGCTTCAACCAATATCGCCACCAAGAAGAAGACTCCGGCTCCCTATGTGCGCTCCGACATTTGCATCGTTCCGGCCGGCGGTGTAGTCTGTGAGGCCGCTGCCGCCCTGGTGCTCGCCGACCTTGTTTCCGAAAAATTCGGCGGCGACTCAATACGCGAGGCAACCGCCAACCTCAAGTCTTACCTGAATCATGTCAAGAAACGCTGAAAGAAGACAGCGGATCTTCCTTGTGGGAATGATGGGCAGTGGCAAAACCACCATTGGCAAGCTTCTGGCCAAGAAGCTTGGCTACGATTTCGTGGACATTGACGCAATTATCGAGGAACACGCCGGCAAGAGTGTCTCTGAGATTTTCTCCCTGCATGGCGAAGCCGCCTTTCGCCGGCTTGAATCCGCAGTGCTAGCCGACACCGCCAATCGGATCAAACTGGTTTTTTCCACCGGCGGCGGGATTTTAGAAAACGACGACAACCGCGAGATAATTCTGAATTCCGGACTTGTGGTCTGGCTCAGATGCGGCTTGGAGACGCTTCTGAAACGGGTCGGCGAGGGAGAAGACCGACCGATGTTGTATGGCCACGACCCACGCGACCGTCTCGAGCAGCTCCTTGAACGGCGCACTCCCGACTACGAGCTGGCTCAACTCACCATCGACTGTGACCGCGACACACCTGCGGAAGTCACCAGACAAATTACAGATTACTTTCAGAGCTGGTTGACCCTCGATGAAAACTAAGATCTCATTTTCACAGCCCTCGATCGAATCGGAGGTCATTTGTGGAGCTAATGTCTTCGAGGATGCGATTGCCAAGCTGATGGATAGTCACCACTCCAGGGTATTTGCAATAGTAGATCGTAATGTTTACGAGTATTACTCTCAGTCAATTCTCAGACCGCTGGTTGACAGAGCCGTAGTCCATATTTTCCCGCCGGGAGAAGAACAAAAGAGCTATGAAAACGCGCAACGATTGCTGACCTGGCTCTTGAGCGAAGGCGCCGATCGCATGTCGTTGCTGATTGGAGTAGGCGGAGGAGTAGTAACAGACATCTCCGGGTATGTTGCCGCAACCTTCATGAGAGGGATTCCCTCCGCAGCAGTCGCTACAACCCTCGTAGGGCAGGTGGATGCCGCAATTGGCGGTAAAACTGCGGTGAATCTGGATCAGACCAAAAACATCATCGGGGCCTTTCATTTTCCGTCACTGGTGGTCTGCGACTCCCGCTTTCTTGCTTCGCTGGATGATGAACAAATCCGCGACGGGCTTATCGAAGCCTACAAAATCTTCGCCGCATACAGTAGGGAATGCTGGCTGGAGGAAAGGGCGCGTTCGACATCGTATTTATCAGGAAAGGATCTGGAGAAGCTCGTATCACGGGCCGCCTCTTTGAAATGCGAGGTCGTAAGTAAAGATCCCTTCGAACGTGATCTGCGTCGCGTTCTCAACTTCGGTCATACTGCCGGCCATGCCATCGAGACTGAGTCGGGCTGTTCTCATGGTAAGGCAGTTGCTGCAGGAATCATGGTGGCGCTTGAACTGTCGGTGGAGCTAGCCGGCCTTGATCGCTCGCAGGCTGATGAAATATCGGCACTGTTTACGTCAATGAATTCCGCCAATCCAACCTCCGATTTGGAGAGTGGTCAACTCTGGTCCCGCATTCAACGCGACAAGAAGAAATCCGGAGACCAGATCAACTTTGTCCTCCTGAAAAGTTGTGGCGAGCACATCGTGAAAACAGTAGACTATTCCCAATTCCAGGCGGCTTACGACAAAGCGCGAGCCGGGTTGAGGTAAATTAGTGGAAGCGATATTATGAGTAAGTTGAGCAAGATAGTTGTCATAAACGGGCCGAATCTGAACCTGCTCGGAGAACGAGAGCCGGAGATTTACGGAAAGACTTCACTCCCCGAAATTGAGCGGCGCATCAAAGCGCGCGCCGATGAATTGGGTTGCGAGGTTGCCTGCCACCAAAGCAACGACGAGGGTGGAATAATTGACCTGCTTCACGCCAACCGCAGCGGCATCACGGGAATCATCCTTAACGCCGCCGGTTATTCACATACTTCGGTGGCGATTTTGGATGCATTGCAACTGGTTGAGGTTCCGGTTATTGAGGTTCATATTTCCAACATCTACGCGCGCGAGGATTACCGGCATACTTCATTGACGGCACGGGGATGCGTTGGCGTGATTTCAGGACTCGGAATCGACGGCTACATTGCGGCATTAGAATACCTTCTGAAACGAGAGCGAGACTAGATCAACAAATGAAGACAATCTATACCGAGGGAAAGTTTCACCCGGCGTCACAGAATAATGTGTCGTCGATGATGCAGGCGTTTAACTACGGCACGGCGGCATTTGAGGGGATGAAAGCATACTACCACGAGGACAAGAAGAAGTGGTTTATTTTTCGGCCCGATCAATACTATCAGCGTCTCCTGAAAAGCTGCAGCATGATCGATATTGATCTGGGGCTGTCATTGGATCAATTCGTGGGAATCATCTCCAAGCTTATCAAGAAGAATAATCTGCGAACGGACGTCTACATTCGTCCGCTCGCATATCGGTCTCAGAAGGGTGTCGGTTTGACCCGTCCCTCCGCCTGCGGCGTCTCAATCTTCGTGCAGGATCTTCCGCACAAATCGGGCAACCAATTTCGCTGTTGCTTCGTGCCGCAGCAAAGACCGGTTGACGGGAGCTATTCAGGTAAACTAACCGGCAATTACCTGCTTTCGTACCTCAGCCACAGGTCAGCGCAGAAGCGTGGTTTCGATGTTGGCATCCTCAACTCAGCCAATGGCTACCTGTCAGAAGCCTCGATCATGAACATCTTCTTTGTCAGAAACGGCGCCCTCTATACTCCGTCGCTCGACTGCGGGGCTTTGGCTGGGAATACGCGACGCTCGGTTATTCAGCTCTCCCGCGAAGTTCTGGGCGTTCGTGTCCACGAGGGAAAGTATCGGAGAAAATCACTCGACGAAGCTGA
>CAYXUL010000009.1:0-2227 GCA_964468475.1 uncultured Ignavibacteria bacterium
GAGCAACTCGTGTCCCAATTGTTGTTCATCATAGAAAGGTCCGTAAATGACAGGCAACCCGGCAAAGGCAGGCTCGAGCAGGTTGTGTCCACCTATCGGCACGAGCGTTCCACCGACGAACGCTAGCTGCGAGATGTGATAAGTCGCATTCAGCCAGCCGATTTCATCTATCAGCACGGCGCTTGTATTCTCTGAGACTTGCTCTGACTCTGACCAGAGTTCAAACTCGATTTCAGACTGCAACAGTAGTTGTGCGACTTCCTTCATACGATCAAGATGTCGCGGCGCTACCACCAGACGCAATTCCGGGTGCTCATGTTGAAGCTCTCTGAATGTCCTGAGAATCATCACTTCCTCGCCCGGTCGCGTTGAGCCACAGCTCCAGATGCGTTTGCCGCTCCAGTTTGCAAAGAACCTTCGGCACTTTTCCAGCTTTTCCGGCGGTGGAGGACTATATTTCTCTTTGAGCGAGCCTGCGACCGTGATCTCAGGTCGGCCATCAGTCAAGATCGTGGCAAACTCCTCGTCCTGACGAGTTTGCATAAGCAACGCCCGGCATGACGATAACACTTTTCCGAAGAACGGCTTGAGCGCACGGTACCTGCGAAAAGATCCTGGCGAGATACTTCCCGAAACCTGCAGCACGGGTACTTGATGTTCCGCGCAGGTCTCGATTAGTACGGGCCACAATTCGGTTTCGATCAGAAGAACCGCCCGCGGGCGAAAGTGAGCGAGTACCCTGCGGACGTAACGTGATCGATCTAGCGGATGATAAAACACTGCTGCCGGCGGCGCAGCTGCATTAACTGCGCGGGCTCGACCTGCCGGAGTGGTGACCGAAACGATGGCAGGTAGATCATGCTCTTTCAGTGCCGCATTCAGTCGCAACGCAACTGTGACCTCCCCTACCGAAGATGCAACCAGCCAGAATGGCTTTTCCTGTTTCTCCGTGGTTGAATTGCTCAGATTCGGCAAAGACCGGCCGAGGCGTTCCAGATCGGGCTCTCCCTTTACCCATCTGCGCCAGAACAAATAGACCGAGAGTGGGACAGCGTAGGCGAATGTAAAACAACAGTAGAGAAATTTCATTGAGCCAGCTCCCTGATAATGGCTTCCGCGGCTCGCGCTGCGGCGCCCGGCTCACCAAGCTTATGTCGCACATCTTCCAGAGTCCGTTGCACTCTGGCTCTTTCCTCTTTTGACGTTAATATGCGACTGCAGAATTCTGAAAGGTTGTCGGCCGTCATTTCATATTGAAGGAACTCCGGGGCCACCACTTCACCGGCAACTATGTTCACCATTCCGACGTTCTTCAATTTGATGACACGCCTGGCAATCTGATAACTGATCCAACCCATGCGATAAACAATGCAGAATGGCGTCCCGCAGAGTGCCGTCTCGAGAGTGCTGGTGCCGGACTTAACAATAGCCACGTCGGCAGCCTTAAGCAGTCCGTAGCGGTCAGTCTCGACATGCTTGATTGAAATTCCCGGTACTTTCTCCTCAATCGTCTTGTAGGCATGCCGGTCGATCTCGGGACGTGTCAAGACGCAGGCGACAAACTTCTGACCTGCCTGCCGCAGCTGTTCGATAGCCCGCAGCATCGTCTCATAATGGCTTTCAATTTCGTTTAGCCGTGATCCCGGCAGAAGAGCAATAATCCTGGTTGCCGAATCTAATCCCTGTGACTTGCGAAATTCCTGCGCCGACCCACTTGTAGCGATATCATCGAGGAGCGGATGACCAACAAACTTGCAGCGAATCTCCGTCCTACTGAAAAATTCCTCCTCAAAAGGCAAGATCGAAACCAGCAAGTCTACGGAGCGCTCCATGTCCTTGACACGGCGCTCTTTCCAGGCCCACACCTGTGGCGCGATATAGTAGATTACTTTGATCCCTCGTTGATGCAGTTTCTTCGCGATGCGCAAATTAAAGCCCGGGTAGTCGACCAGGATAGCCACATCAGGTTTCGCCCGGTCTAGACGATCAAGAACGTTGTAGAAGATTCTCCGAAATGAGAAGTACTTCTTCACCACTTCCCAGAATCCCGTTACCGCCAGCACCGTCAGGTCGTACCACAACTCGGCGCCGGCGGCGCGCATTAATTCGCCGCCAAGCCCAAAAAACTCAAGCCCGTCATTACGGGCTTTTAGTTCGCGAATCAGGGTGGAAGCGTGCAAATCCCCCGACGCTTCCCCGGCTGAAATGAAAATTCGAGTCACTGCGA
>CAYXUL010000009.1:2327-22597 GCA_964468475.1 uncultured Ignavibacteria bacterium
CTTTGCCAGCACAAAGTGCTCACACGATCTCTTGTCGAGATCGATTGAGAGATAGTTGTCGCGCGCGAACATACGAAGTTTGCGCAGCTTCTGAACGCTGATTCGGGAAGCAGTAAGGTTTGCTACAGTTCCGTTTTCAAACTCGATGCGGGCGTTGGCAATGTCGGGCATGTCGCTAATGACAGCCACCGCAGAGGAATGTACCTCCCGCACTTCAGACTTCACCAGCGAGAGAAGCAGGTCGATGTCGTGAATCATTAGTTCAAGGATTACGGCGACCCCAAGGCCGCGCGGAGAGAATTGACCCAGCCGGTGTCCCTCGACAAAGTGAGGAGGCTCCGGCAGCAGCTGCAGCGCTTCCGTCGCGGGATTGAAGCGCTCAATTTGCCCGACCTGCAGTTTCAGTCCATTGGATTCCGCCAGCGCCGTCAGCTCAGCGCCTTCCTCGTGGCGCCGTGCGATTGGTTTCTCCACCAAAACGTGTTTTCCAGCCTTCAGTGCGCGGGATGCCTCCGCGTAGTGAGACTCGGTCGGCACGACAATGCTGACCGCATCAACCCTGTCCAGGAGTTCCTCGATACTCCTGCAGGGGTGGCAGCCGTTTCTGGCGGCAGTGGCTTCAGTCTTTTCCGGGATTATATCAAATGCTGCAAGCAGATCAGCTTGTGTCACTTGCGCCAGCTTCTCGGCGTGATAACGCCCCAGGTGGCCACAGCCTACGACGCCATATCTCAACTTGTCTGTCATGTGCTCCTGCTTCGCCCTTTGATCGCTCTTCTATTTGCAGATGCCACGCTCTGATGACTCGACGAAGTCAACCAGCAGCGCAATTTCAGGGGTCATCTCAAACTCTGCTTTGATTTTCACCAGTGCCTGTGTCGTGTTCAGCTTGGAGCGAAACAGTACCCGGAAAACTCTCTCCAGCTCTGCGACTGTCTCTGGCGAGAAATCGCGCCGTTCCAATCCGACACGATTGAGGCCCGCAACCTTCAGCGGATAGCCGGCGCAAAGGGCATATGGACATACGTCCATTGGTACACGATAGCCGCCGCCGATCATCGCGTGAGCGCCAATTTTGACAAACTGATGCACGGGCACTACACCGCCGATGATCGCCCACTCATTGATTTCTACGTGTCCCGCAAGATTCACCGAATTCGCCATGATCACATGATCACCAATGAGGCAGTCGTGCGCGACGTGGGAATACGCCATCAGCAGGCAGTCGGCCCCTACCTTGGTGAAGCCACGCCATTCCGTGCCGCGGTTGAGCGTGGCGTATTCGCGGATCGTCGTATTATCGCCCACGTAGAGAAGAGAGTCTTCACCACCAAACTTGAGGTCCTGCGGAATTGTGCCCACGACCGCACCATGATGGATCCTGACATTCTTGCCGATCCGTGCTCCGGAGGCCACCAGAGCATGAGAACCTATTAGGGTGCCGTCGCCGATCTCGGTATTTTCTTCAATGATTACGTATGGTCCCACCTTTACATCACTGCCGAGCTGTGCTCCGGGAGACACGATGGCAGTGGAATGAACCTCGGTGGTGCTCATCTATCTACCACCGCCGCCATCATCTCAGCCTCGCAAACGAGCTTGTCGTCTACGAACGCCTCGCCGGTCATCCTGCAGGTGGAACGGCGGAAAGTAACCATCTTCATCTCGAAACGCAATTGATCGCCGGGCAATACCGGCTTGCGAAACTTCACCTTATCGATCCCCATGAAATAAACGACTTTCGTCTCCGGCTCCTCGACAGTGTTGAGCAGCAGGAATCCACCTGCCTGCGCCATCGCTTCCACAATCAGCACGCCGGGCATGATCGGATGTCCCGGAAAGTGTCCCTGGAAAAACGGCTCGTTGATAGTCACGTTCTTGATGGCGCTGACCGACTGATCCGGTACCAGGTCGATGATCCGGTCTATCAAGAGAAATGGATAGCGGTGCGGCATCAACTTCAGAATCGCGCTGATATCAAGAACATATTCGCTTGATGTCGAGCCGGCGTATTTCTGCTTGATCTGCCTCTTCTTATACATCGACCGCATTTTCTTGGCCAGGGCAACATTGGCGGCGTGACCTGAACGAGCTGCCAGAACATGTCCCTTGATCGGTGCACCAATCAGAAAGAGATCACCGATGAGATCAAGTGCCTTATGCCGAACCGGCTCATTGTAGAAGCGCAACGGCTTGTCATTAAGGATCCCGCTCTCGCCGATGTGCACGTCTTCTTCCAGCTCAAATAGCTGGCGCAAACGCTGCAGTTCGGGATCGCCGATATTGTGGTCGCATATCACAATCGCTGAATCGAGGCCCCCACCCTTAATAATTCCCTTCTCCTTGAGCATCTCGACTTCAGAGAGGAAACAAAAGGTTCGCGCCGGTGCAAATTCCTCTTCAAATTCGTCCTCCAGGCTCACCAGTGAGGTGTACTGTGTACCGAGCGCAGGGTTCTGGTAATCAACCATAAAGGTGATGCGAAACTCATCGCTCGGGACCACTACTATATCAACCCCGCGGTCCTTTTCAGAGTAAGCTAAATGCGAATCTATCTCAAAGTAGGCTTTGGGTTGCGACTGTCCGGCGACACCGCCGTTACGCAGTATCTCTACGAAAGGTTTTGAAGATCCATCGAAAACGGGCGGTTCGATATTATCCAGTTCAATTATCAGGTTGTCAATTTGCAGGCCGGCCACAGCTGCGAGCACGTGCTCGACTGTATAAACCTTTGCTTCACCTTTCTGTATTGTCGTCCCGCGGTCGAGTCCGACGACGTTATCAATGTCAGCCGGCACCTCGGGTGACCCCTCGAGATCAGTTCTCACGAAGCGAACGCCAGTGCCGGCATCGGCGGGTCTGAAAGTTATGGTAGATTCGCAGCCGGTATGTAAGCCGGTACCGGAACCACTTGCCGTCGATGCAATCGTCTGCTGTTCTTCAATCATGAATTGTCCTTCAAATCTGCCTGAATAGATGCGCCAATCTAACTGATGGCGGGAATCATTTCAACCGAAAAGAGCCGTCTCTGGCAGTCGCCGGAGACCGCTGCAGCCCACGTTTAGTAGATACGTTATGACTGATTTACTCTGCAGTTATGAAAGGAAGAATTTCCTGCAGATATTTCGGCCCTATGCCCCGCACGGCAATCAGCTCGGCAGGAGAGTCGAATTTGCCGTGACTTTCCCTGCGGGCAATGATCCTGGCGCTAATCACCTTACCTACATGCGGGAGCAGCATGAGACTCTCAGCAGGGGCAGTATTAATGTTGATCCTCAAGTTGGCGCTTGACCGATTCTTCACCCCGAGGAAATTCTCAGTTGAGTCCTGCGAAGCTGTTCGAACTGCGGCCTGCGATGAAGCTGCCGAGCGCGAGTGTGCCAGGTCGATGGGCCTAAAGACAACCTCAGAGGGAAGTTGCTCTTGCATTCGTTCGAACAAAAGGATTCCCCCTCCCGTTAAGGCCAGCACCAGCAACGCTGTGAGTGCGATAATCTCGCCGCGGCTGAATGAAAACAACTCCTTCAGATCATGCATATAGCTTTCCCCCGCAGCTTAGAATTGGATTTCCACCCAGAACTGCAACTCCCTGGTATGACGATTTCCCGTTGACCGATCCTTCGTATCGGTCCAGCGGGCAGTAAGCCCGCCTCTGATGTTCTGTGAGAAGTTGTAGCTTGCTTGCGGTTGAATCGTAAGATCTGAACGCTGCGCTGTCAAGCTGGGTGGCACATTCTGACCAGGATTGTAGTTTTCAGACTTTGACTTTCGCAGGCTGACATCAAAATCAAGACTCAAGTTGGATTGGATATTTACTCGCCCGAACAGCGGCAACCATACCCGACTACCGCCTCTAAACGAATAGGATGACCGCACCGT
Organism: uncultured Ignavibacteria bacterium; assembly: GCA_964468475.1. Lineage (GTDB taxonomy): Bacteria > Zixibacteria > MSB-5A5 > CAIYYT01 > CAIYYT01 > JBECKX01. The sequence goes on from CAYXUL010000009.1 coordinate 6,207, forward strand.
TATTGTCTTCGAGTAGTCAATAGTCTTTGTCGATAGATCTCCACTCTCACCCTCACCGGCTCGGAACTTCTCCCTGATTATAGTGGACTTGCTGTAGCCAATTGTCGACCGGAATCCTCTGGCGAACTTCCACTCGATGGTCGATTGAATCAGCGGATTGTAGTCAATCGTAGTTACCAGGTCTGATGTTAGATCAGTCGTCACGTTGATTTTCTTCGATTCCTTCTTGGAGTACTTTGAATCAAGCGTGAAACTTCGCGAGAAGAATTTCGGTAGAACCAGAAAATCAAGTTTCCCGAACTTGAATCCCAGATCGGGAAATACGGTGTTTTCATCCCGCGTGGAGCGATTAGATGCCTCCTGAACGGCATAACTCCATTTGGTATCTACTGACATACCCAGGAATAACTGCACTCCGGAGCCGGCACTATAAGAGCGCGAGCGCGAGCGCGAATCGATCTGATTGATCGATGTCGTGCCAACCGGCTTTACCCCGGGGTCTGACGAGAATCCAAAGCGGAACGCCAGCGAAGGTCGCTCCGCATAGCCATCCAGTGATGCCCGCTCGTCCCACTTGAAACCAAGCGCAATTGGATTGATGCGGTCAGTGAAAAGTCTCAGGAATTGCAGGCCGTACATATAGAACGGCGTGCCCGGTTCCTTGGGCGGTTCAGGTTTCTTTTGCGAGGTCGTGTCACGTTCTTGTCTCAGAGAATCGAGATTCAGATTTCGTTTCGGAGGCTCTCGCGGAGGCACTCGTCGATTGCGGGTTACACTTCCGCGTTTGTTCTCACCGAGCAGGCGTTGAAGATTGAATGTAGTATTGGCTGTCGCTGATCTGCTGTTCCCGATTCTCCTGATATTCGAAATTGTCGAGCCCGACTGGCTAAAAGTCTCACTATGGGATGAACTGAAGCCCAGCCTCGTTCCCGTTATGAATGGCAGGATGTTCGGCGCATAATTGGCCTGAAATGACTGATCGTAGCGGCGTTCCTGGCCAAGCTTGAAATCACTGGGATTGAACGAGATTTTCAGCAGGTTTGGATCGCTGATATCCCTGTCTGTTTGCATCCTGTAGGTAAGGTCGAGTCCGCTCAGTGGAGATACCCCCGTGCTCAACTGACCTTTGAAGGTCCTGAGATAACGGAAGGTTCTTATGCCGAAGTTGTTGGTTTGATCGTTGAGGGTCCTGTCAACTTGCGCGTTCAGCTGGAGCCGGTTTGGCATAGGATTGAACAGCGAATTGACCACCCTATCCGGAACCAGAGGCAAGCCCCCCAGCCACGAAAATATTTTCAGGCCACCCTTGCTGGGCACATTGAGGTTATAACCACCCTGCGCAGTATAGCGCTCGGACTTCTGCTGAGGTACAGTGGGTGAGCGACTCTGAGAGCGGTTATAAGAGAGCTGCAGACTCTGCAAATTATTAAGGAAATACTTGATAACTGGATTATTTGAGCGACTATTGAATCGCAAACTCGTATTGAAACCGGTATTGGTGCTGACGGACATTTGCTGTTGAATGAGATTCTGAGGTACCACGATATCGGATCCGGTCATCAAGCGTGGCGTCAGCTCACTTTTCGACCAGTTAAATGAAATAGGCAAACTGGCCCCCCATGACTCGGGCAGGAATTTGTGAGCATTGAAGCTGGCTGAGTAACCGTAAGTCTTATTTCCAGATCCCGAACCCAGATCCCGCCGATCCGCCTGCGTAAGTGTTCTGAAGAAAGCGTCGGTCTTTTGATAGTTGACCGAGATCGAGGCCACGTCGCCAAAAGTCATCGAGCCGGCTACAAATGCGGCCGTACCCTTGTCGCGGCGGACTTTGGTCACCCGCAATTCGTCAATCCAAACCGATCCTGTCATCGTCGTATCAGTTCCCTCAGGATCGTTGTTGATTACACCGAGGGCATAGTACTTAACACGGGTGATCGAGGGTGATCCCCGGAGTCGATACGGCCGTTCTTCAAACTCCGTAGGCAATTCCAATCCTGCCGCCGTGGCGGAGTCTTCAGGAGTGCCCTTGTTGTATAACTCCTGGATCAGCGCCGAGATGCTGTCGCGCGCCGCTTGCAGCTTGAGTTTCAGCTGCGTGATGGCATCAAAATCGATCAGCATATTATTCTGGTCCCAGCCCTCGCGCACGGTGCTGCGGTACTCGTAGTAATTGTCTGCGTCGGGGCCGAACCGCATAAAGACGATCAGGCTGTCACGATCCTGATCACCATGAATGTACATTTCGAGGCTGTGATAACCGCTTAAGTCCTGCTGCTTGAACGGCACCTTCTCGCAGATGCCGGTGTCACCGGGCGTGAAGTTCTCGAAGTTGAGTCTCAGGGATTGTTCGGTCTCGGTGGTCCCGGTTGTCTTGTCGTAGTAACCCGCAACACCGGGAGGTGGCGTATAGATCTTGTCCGATTCCGTGTTGATCACCGCTGCCTCAAAGCGGGTATCAACCGGTCGCGCCTTTGCTTCCGGAAGGACCGGGCGAGATTCCCAGAGGTTCCGGGTCAAGTCGATGTCTGCGAAGTCGACATAGATCGTGTCAGCCGGTGAAGCCACACCGTCGATCCAGATTCTCATGAACTTGATCAGGCTTCTGCTGGGATTGCCTACCTCCTGGTATTCCGTACTATCCTGAAACGGAATTCGCACCGAATACCAGCCGTTTTCATTCTTTGAGCCTTCTACCAGGTAGGGGTTATTGGCGAGGTCCATTGTCCAGGTATAGTAGTTGTTGGCGTAGTCATCCCCACCGGTGCCGTTGATATCCTCAGTATCGGGTTTGTTGAGTCGGCCACCCTGATCCCCGCCATTGCCCTCGGTTCCGTTAATGTGGTTGTAGTCATTACGGTTTTCGTTGCTGTACGACCAATCGTCGCCTGCTGGGTCATCCGAGTCGCAGTCATACCAGACCGGTGCGGTTCCATCGTCGCAAGCTGATTTTTCCTGAGCGTCCGATAAGCCATCGAGTCCGGTGTCTTCGCCGGGGTCGAGCAAATTATTTCCGTTCTTGTCCTCCCTTTGTCGGACTCCATCGCCGTTGATGTCTTCCGTGATTTCTCCGAGATCAACATGAACAACCCCCTGTTCACCGCGCATGCGCAATTCGATAAACTTGGTCTTAGTCTGGTCATAAGAGCCCGAGGAAAACGGATGCGTTATTCCATTGTAGCTGTTGATCGCGGGGGCGTCCGTTTCCTCCACCGGTGAAAAGCGAAGCGTGAGAATACTCGTGCTGTTAGCAGATGCCTGCAGATCGCGATTGTAGATATCCGTAATCGGTAGCTGATCGTAAGGGTTATACCAAATCAGCCGTGCGTGCTTAGCGGCCAGGGTGTCGAGCTGTGTCGGCGGCGCTGCCTGGTACCAGGTAGTTCGCTGCACCCCGATGGCGAAACGATCGACTGCTCCTTCAAAGTCGTCGATATAGGCTTCACCGTTAACGTTTGGATTGGGTGCTGACTTGCCAACCTCCCCCTGTATGCTGATTCGCGAAGTTGCCTTGCTGTGAATCAGCGGTAGAGCGTTGATGAACTTGGTAGGAGTCATCGTCTGCAGGGAGTACGAGCCGTCGAAATCCAGATTGAGAAATTTCGACTGTTCTTCGCCGAGGCGCGGCTTGCGGTCCGTCTGCTTCTCTGATTTGTACAAGACTGTCGAGCCAACCTTGAGATTTGGCGCCACCTGATACTCGCCCCTGACACCGAGCAGGGTCTTTTTCTCCGAAGTAATCAGCGGCGCGTACTCGTAGTTGACTTTGACGTCGGCATTGGCGCTGAGAGCTTCCTGATTGAGAAAGCGAATCTGTCCCGACTCGTAGTAGATTTGATAGTCCTTGTCCCGCTCCAGTCTCCTGCCGTTCAATGTCACAGTCTCGGAATTCTGGACAATGTCGAACTGTCCGAGATAGAATTGATCCTGACGTGTTGCGGACTTCACCACCAGATAGTACTTCGAGCTATCCTGCCGCGTCTGAATGTTCTGCGATGTGTAGATGGCAGATACACGTTGATCCAGTGAATCACTGGCAAATGGATATCGATCCGGAAGGCGGAGATGTCCCCTGTACGGATCGAGGATATTGGGGTCGAATGAATCAACCTTGCCATCGTTGTTCTTGTCTATCCCGAGCAGGTGAATGTAACTGTCCCCCCTCTGATTAGACACCTCCGACGCATCCTGATCCAGAGTACTGGTGGCCTGACCACGGAAGATTTCTACATCGAAACCATCGGGGTCATCAATGCGACCAACGTCGTAAACGTTTCGCCAAACATAGCTCCACGTCACATTCTCTGGGCGCGGACTCTCCGGGATAATCAACTTCAGCACCAGGGTATCGTTGTCGCCGCCACCTCGGTTTCCGATTGTTCTGATTGTACCATCAGGTCCCTGAACCTGCATCCAGACACCCATTGCCCGAGCTCTGATCGGTTGATCCATGATGATGTAGTGCTCTGTCGGGTGGTATTCGTACAGCTGCTGGTCTATCGTGGACTGGTATTCCGTGCCGTAGAGGGCCACAGTACCCTTGAAGTTCTCATTCGGAAACCTGTCAGGGTGATCCGGATCGACATACATCTTGGCATTATAAGTTGTAACCTGCTGATTCTGCGTGGTAGAGTAGAATGCGTAGACTTCCAGGTTGATAATGCTGTCCCTGGGATTGAGGTTGAACGAGGAATCAGGATCATCCAGCCAGAAGTAGGTATTGTCTAGGTAGTTGTAATCCCGAATGAAGCGCGATGAGGCGTCGCTGCCGGCGCTGAAAGTCGCAGATTTGTTGGATGATTTTTCCTGAGATGCAATCGCGGTCAATTTCAGGGGGCCGACCTGCGCATCAGCCTTGACGCCAAACAACCCCTGAACACTCTGCGAATAGCCGATAAAGCGGGTGGAGGGTAATGCGAGATTAGTGTTCCCCAGCTCGATATTCTTGATGATGTCGTCTTCAGTGCCCTTATAACGCAACTGGATGCGATTTGACAATGACTGCTGGCGCTTCGAGTCCTGATTGACGTCGACAAATATCTTTGAACCGATAGTTCCGCTAATTTGGAAACGAGATATCTGCTCCATATTCAAAGTGGGGAATTTGCTCTGACCACTCGACACCTGTGTGCCATCCTGCCACTGCGACCTGCCGGAGAAGGATATTTTGCGGTAGCCGTTGATCTTCAGGCCGGCACCGCCTTCACCAATGATCGACTTCACGAATTTTGGGGTTCGCACCGGGATTTCAAATTCGAGGAGGCTCCCACCCGACTTCTGGGCTCTTGCTCTCCGGGCGGCATCCAGGTCCTGGCGAAACACCATTTCATTTGAGAGCTTTATGCGCTCGCGCGTGTAAGTGTCAACGTCTGCGGTCGCGGGAATCATATGGCCGATGACATGGCCATTCTGCTGCTCAAAAACCAGTAAGCCGCTGTTTCCATCGTAACTCGATGAGATCAACGGCCTGATTTGAGTGTCATCAAGCATCCTCACGGGTTTTTCTGATTGGTACATCCCCTGGTAAGAAGGCACCGGAAGAATCCGGGACATGTTAGTAGGAGGCATTTCCAACTGCAAATCAAAACCGGTCTTTGCCGATGCAGACTTAATGCCGAATACGCTCTGCAGAGAAAAGCAGAGCAGCAGCAGGATTATGAGGTTTCGAAGACGAATCAATTTCTCATCACAGATAATTTCGGTTCGTTAGTTGTCTACTCGATAATCACCTCCATTAGCTGAAGTCCCCTAATAAAACAACTTCTTCACTTAATTCAATATCATATTGTTCTTTAACGCGCTTCTTCAATTCAATCGAAAGTTTCCGCACTTCAGACGCAGTTGCGCCTCCTTTGTTGATAAGGATGTTCGCATGATTCGGGTAAACCCCGGCTTTGCCAATTGACATCTTCTTGGCGCCAATCTGTTCCAATAGAAATCCCGCAGCAAGCTTTCCGTGCGGTTGTGTTGCGTCCTCGATATTCTTGAAAAAGCACCCCGCCGAAATATTTTCATGCGGATGGCGCTCGGCACGGACGTTCTTGATCTCTTCCGTCTTCTCCATGAGGAGCTTTCTGTCTCCGGCAGTCAATTCGAATCGACCGGAAAGCACGACATTACCGGAGCCTTTCAAATCGGAATGGCGGTAACGGAATCCGAGGTTTTGCTTAACTTCTGTATGCAGTCCGCTAAGCTGATTGTACAGAGCAACATCCACCAGCGCGTCTGAGATGGACTGCCCGTAAGCGCCGGCATTACCCACAATCGCTCCGCCGACGGTTCCGGCAATCCCGGCCAGGGACTCTATGCCCGCGAGACCCTTCTCTGCCAGCTCATCGACGAACTGAGCCAATGATCGCGTGGCGCCTACCGTAACGGTGGTTTCTTCAATTTTGAGGAAGTCTATATGTGGGACGACAATCAGACCGCGGAAGCCCTTATCGGAAGCCAGGATATTGGAGCCGCCCCCGATAACAAAGAACGGCATTTTCTGACTCTCGGCAAATGCCACCGCATCGCGGACCTGTTCTCCGGATTCACAGAATGCTACCCAGTCCGCGGGGCCGCCTATTCCGAAGGTGGTCAGCTTGGCTAGCGGATAGTTCTGCTCCAGCTGAAAGGTCACGTTGCCGGTCGGCATTTTTGTATGTACTGAATGATCTGACATATACCCAGTCATCTCCAACTATCTATTTAATCGGAAGTAATTGCGGGAAGTATAGTTACTGAATAAAGCCACCCGATACTGATGCTCAGAATTGCTCGTAATACTGCTGTTCAGTTGGTAGACCTCTCCGTTTCTGTTTTACCGTCGGCATCTGAAGGTGTTCCGCCTTTTTCGGCATCTCCCCCGACAGCGGAAGCCTGATCTTCGGCATCCTGACTCGTCGCTTCAGTCTTCTTATCTGCTTCAACCTCATCGACATAGTTCATTTGCAGCTCAGCCAGGACTCTGCTGATTAACTTGTTCTCCAACTCGGTGCGGTTGCCTTCCGTGCGACGCTTCAGCATGTCGAGCATGTCGATAGTGTATTGCGCCTGAGTGAGATCCCGCTCGATCTTTCCGGTCATCGGATTAGTAATTTTGCCTAACTGCTGCATACCCGACGCATGCAGGCTGTAGAGTAGAGCCTGAAAAAGCGCCTGATCTTTGTCTTCGGGGCTCAGTTCATCCATAATGAGTTCTCTCTCCGTTCATAGCAAGCTATGAGAGTATGTCAAACACTATGCGTTGACACACCTGTTTTTTTCAATTCAGCGTCTCTAAACGCGCAGAAGGTTCTCGCAGAATTTGCCGGAAACGAACTTAAGATCATGACCAGGAATCTAAGCCCTGAGTTTCGGGGAATACCGGAAGAGGACGGTAAGTTTATGAGATTCCACTACTGGTCTCCAACTCGCGCTGTCGCTTGATGAAGCGATTCAGCCGCACCCGTTCGTCATCCGTGACGGGAAGTGCATTCTCCAGTAATTTAGCGGCATATTCGCGAGCCGTCAAGATCAATTTCATGTCAGTCAGTAGATTCGCCACCCTGAAATCGGGCTTACCGCTCTGCCGCTTGCCCAGCAGGTCGCCCGGTCCGCGCAGTTCCAGGTCGAGTTCAGCGATCTCAAACCCGTCAGTCGTGGCAACGAACCTCTCCAGCCGTCTATACGCATCCGATTCCGGCTCGACATCCGTCATCAGGATACAGTACGATTGACGCTCCGATCGCCCCACGCGACCGCGCAGCTGATGTAGCTGGCTCAGCCCGAAACGCTCAGCGTGCTCGATCACAATCGCGGTGGCATCAGGCACGTCTATTCCCACTTCAACCACTGTCGTGGCAACGAGCACGTTCAGCTCACCGCTTGAAAACCGGGCCATCACATCATCCCGCTCTTCCTTTTTCATCTGCCCATGGACCATGCCTATCTGGAGATCGGGAAAGATGTCATCCTTTAGCTCTTTGTATGCCCTGGTAGCAGCCTTCATCTGTGTGCGCAGCGATTCCTGCACCAGCGGGTAGATCATGAAGATCTTATGCCCCTTGCCGACTTCCTCACGGATGAAGCTGTAAATCTTCGGGCGATCCGCCTCTGTTCGCAGCGCAGACTTCACCACGCGGCGTCCGGCAGGTTTTTCGTCAAGTATGGAGAGGTCGAGATCCCCGTAGGCTGTTAGTGCGAGCGTTCGCGGAATCGGAGTCGCGGTCATTACGAGCAGATCGGGCGACTCACCTTTTTCAAGCAGGGCTTCGCGCTCAGCCACACCAAAGCGATGCTGCTCGTCAACAATCACATAGGCAAGCGCTCGGTACATCACATCGGCTGATTTCAACGCATGGGTCCCTACCAGTATGTCAGTTCGTCCGGTAATTAGATCGTCAAGAGCCTTGCGACGCACCGCTGCCGACAACGAACCGGTGAGCAATGATACTGTGAGGCCACTGTTTTCCAATATTCGCGAAACGGTCTCGAAATGTTGCTGCGCCAGAATTTCGGTGGGCGCCATCATGGCGGCCTGATAACCTGAGCGCGCCACCAGCGCCATCGTCAGGGCCGCAACCACAGTCTTGCCGGCGCCAACGTCTCCCTGCAGCAGGCGCATCATCGGGTGCGGCTTCAGGAGATCCTCGATCAGTTCTGCGATACAGCGCTTCTGTGCACCGGTGAGTCGAAACGGCAACTGCCGCGCGAGATCACGGTATGGTTCATCCGGCGGTTTAATCTCATGTTTCTTCTTCCCTCCGGCTTGACGTTTTCTGCGATCAGCCACCAGCAGTTGGAACAACAGCAGTTCACGTAAAGCCAGCTCTTGTCTGATCTTCTCGCGACGCTCCAGGTCATGGGGGTAATGCATTTGCTTGATTGCTTCCGGAAGCGGCGTCAACTGAGCATTCTCGACCACTGACTGCGGCGCGGTCTCCACCAAGTGATCGGCGTATTTCTGCAGCGCGGGTCTGATGATCTTGCGGAAACCGCGCGAATCGAGATAGAATCGTCGCAACGTCTCTGTGGAAGGGTACAGGGGAATGATTCTGCCGGTATGCGTCTTGGCGTCATCTTCATCATCAAACAATACCTCAATTTCGGGATGCACCAATTGTGCGCCGCGAAAGTCGGTAACCGTCCCGGATACCGACAACATCATCCCGCGTTTGAAACGATTTTCGATGAAGCGGATTCCGTTGAACCACACGAGGGGAAGGTTTCCGGTATCATCGGAGATGACGATTTCATAGAATTTCTTGCGGGCGCGTAGCAACCCCTGCGTGACAATTTTGCCGACTACGGTAACTTCCTCACCAACTTGAAGCTGCGCTATCGACTTAAGCTGTGAGCGATCCAGATAGCGACGGGGAAAGTAGTAGAGCAGATCCTCAACCGTTTCGATTCCTACGGTCCTCAGCGCACTCGCACGCTTGGGGCCCACTCCCTTAAGGTAGGTTATCTCTACATCGGCAGGATTATCCGAATAGGTCATGATGTAAGTTGCATGGAAACAACGCCCATGTCAATCGCCCGCTGGCTAATCATTGGCGCTTGACCTGGTCGGGGGCCGAATTTCAGTGGGTTGCCTTGAACTCCTGGAAGCGGTTTCGCTCAAGCTGTTCAAGGCGGGACAGCTCCATCAAGCGTTTCGACCAGGTGGCAATATCGATTCTCTTCTTCAACACCTGCTCTGCCAAACGATGCGCCAGGATGATGTCATAGAGGTTGGAGGAATTCGAAACGGCAACTCGATAGGTGTACTCCGCTTCCGCAACAAGATTAATAGTACTTGTGTCAGGAGCAGCAGCACCAGCTGCGGTATTCGAAGTCGAGTTTCCACTCTTGTTCATATAGGCGCGCTTGCCCATCGACTCAGCGGCCAGCGCCTCCATATCGATACCTGGTCTCGCGGCAAGGCTATCAAGCACCGTCGCGGCGAAAACATCCGGGTCAGGATTATTACTGTAGCCCAGATCTTTGTAGGCGAAGGGCCTCAGGGAATCGGCCGGAAGCCTCTCGCTCGACGTGGGCAACTCCTGCATTGACATGGTAGCCAGGGGTTCGGCCTCCTTCACCAGGTTCATCTGGTTCATTCGTCGCGATGTGTCAAGCATCGCCGGTTTGATCGCTTGATCCTGCACAATGACAGATTGTGGCTCCATCTTGGTTGTCAAGCCGGTGCTTTGATCTTTCGGCTGCTCAGCATTCTTCATCGCGTCCGAACTTGTCGCACCGGACTCCTCTGGAGCTTTCTGCTTCGTCGTGTCGATAGCGCTCTTCCCAACCGCACCGGCTTCTGCTTCGGGAACAGGCTGTACCTGCCGACCCGGCTCACTCTCCGGCTCCGGTGTTACCGACTGAGCTGGCTCCGTTTTTTTTGCCTTTTGACGTTCAATTGCGGGAGCAACCTCAATCGAGCGAAGTTGATGCGGATAGCGCGGAGTAGTGGGACTGAACACCTTGACACCGATTAGAACAACCAACAGCACTGCAGCAACCGAGCCCACAATCTTCACGGTTCGGCTGTTCGCCGCCAGCAGATCAATAACGGCAGCGCGCTTCGGGGGAGTGTCATCTTCCGCTGCAGATCGTTTTTCCGGCAGTTTCGCTTCGATTCGTCGAGCGAGTTGATCAAAGTACTTATCCTCCGGCATCTCCACCAGCGTTGACTTGGAAAGCTGATCCAGCTTTCGCATCCGCTCCACCATTTCCATCAGGTCGGGGTACTTTTTCAGCTCCCTCTCGAACTGTGCCATCTCTTCGGCAGAGAGCTCCCCGTCTAGAAACGCCGATATATTTTCTTCCAGATATGCCTTGTCCATTATTTCTCTAAGAGGTCCTTCAGCTCTTCCACAAGTTTCTGCCGTGCCCGGTGTAACCGCGACATCACGGTACCGGGATTGAGCTTCAACCGTGCGGCAATTTCCTCGTAACTCAACTCCTCGTGCATCCTCAATACAAATACGACCCGAAATTCTTCCGCGAGATTATCGATTGCAGCCTGAAATCTCGCCGCGATTTCTTTCTGGCTTATAGCTGTCTCCGGATTGCTCCCGGAGCCGGTTGTGGGCTGCGTATTGAGAATCGTTTCGCCCTCCTCCCCGCCAACCTGCCGCTTCTGCCGCTTGATGAAATTGATAGCATTGTTCGTCGCGATTCGCGAAATCCAGCTATAGAACGGGTAATTTTCATCGAAACTCTCAATCGCTTCATATGCCTTGATAAACGCCTCCTGCGTCAGGTCATCGGCGATATCGTGCGAACCGCCCAGGCGAAAGCAGAGCGCATATATGCGCTTCTGGTAACGACGAACCAGTTGCCCGAATGCTGCTCTCTCCCCGCGTTTGCTGCGGCGAATCAACTCGAGATCGTCCGGCGCATCCTCGCTGTTCAATGTAAGTACCAGCGGAAGCAGAGTTTATTCCCCCGACGCCTGCATGATGTCTACGAGCATTCGCTCGAAAATCTGCTCCTTGCCGAATTGAGAAAAGCGATCCTCAACTTCGGCCTGATAGACTCGCTTTAGCGAATCCGCGAGCTGCGCAGGAGTGTACCTTGCGGCGTGACGCTGTAATTTCTGCAAAAAGAAAGGATGCATACCGAGTTTTCTGGCGAGATTTTCTCTGCTCATCTGCTGCGAATAAGCCTTGTAGTTGAGTATTCGCTCGAGCTGGTTGTAGAACGCCCAAAACAACTGCCCCCTGCCGGAAGCCCCCGAGCTTTCGAGAAACTGTCGCGTCGCCGCCAGCGCTTCCCGAAGATTCCTGCTGCCGAGATGATCGGCCACTTCATACTGACTGTAGAAACGACTTCCTGACAGATAGGATTCCACATCCGCGATCTCGAGCTGCGACTTCGAATCGTGGACTATCGAGAGCTTCTCAACTTCGTTTTCGATATCACCGCAATCACTGCCCACGATGCGAGCAAACTCCTCGGCTGCATCAGCAGAAATCATCATCTCGCGTGCCGCAAATCTGGCGCGAACATATTCAGGGAGCCTGTCCGGAAAGATTTGCTTGATTTCTACCGTAGTGGATACCGCAGCAATAGCCCTGGTGAACTTGGTTCGACCATCCAGCTTACGAGCTGATCCCACGAACGTCACCGAATAGTCGAGTGCCTTGAGCAGAGTCGGGAGCAGTTCCTGCGATTTGGCGGGCAACTTGTCCAGGTCGGAGACAACGACTACCGTGCTGCCACCAAACAGCGGCACACCCGCCAGCAACTCCTGCAGTTTGTCAGGTGTGGCTTGCTTAGCCAGCAGGCGGTGTTTGTTAAGAGCGCGCTCCGAGGCCGGCAACTTCTGCTGAATAATCTTTTCGGTAAGCAGGAAGCGCTGATGGTAATCTTCTCCTATGAGGATATAGGAGCGGTCCAGCTTGCCACTCTCTACTTCGGATAGCGCCCGCAGATAATTCAGCTTAGCCATACCTAGATGGTAGAAGTTTCTAACACTAATGTCAATCGTATCGAGACGAGTATGGCTGTTCAGGAAAGTAAATGAAAAAGGGGCAAGACCTTGCTGTCTCACCCCTCATCGCAGGGAGGGTATCCGTAATGTCTCCAGAGATAATTTGCCGGGCTTCTCCTACTCCGTATTCAGCCTGAACTGCGCCGGATTCTCGGTCGCCGGAATCCAGTTCAGCGAGTACGAGAACTTATTCTTGAACAGCAGCGCCATGTTGCGAAAGGGCTGTAGCTGCTTGCTGCAAAACATCTTTTCATTTATCTGGTTAACGACCGTAAAGCTGTCGCCATAGATTTCAATGCATTTGTCCTGAAAAACGTGAGGGTTGAGTTCCACAAACTCAAGGAGTGTCAGCAGGGCCGCATACTCGCATTCTTCCGCGGCTCCGGTGAACCTCGTTCTGAAAACGATACCGGCATCAGGAATCGTGAACGACAGAATCGCGGTATGCTGGCCTTCGTCAGTCTTGTCTCTCAATTGCGAATAAAAGTAGCACTCCATCGGTTCCCTCCTCGTCTTCTCTGAGCACTAAGAAAGCAAGGCTCGTGCCGACGTTTGCCGGAGAACAAGTAGTGGTCTGTTTCGCTGGTCAGATGAGGGCCCGATGAGATAACATCATGAAATCCAGGACGTTAAATTGCCCGGTCGAACTAGGCTTTGTGAGCTATGTCACAAGGGGATTCCAGCGCCTAAAATGAGGTTTGCAGCGCAATTCACAATCTTTGCAGTATGATTGGGCGAGGGATGCGGCAGGCGCGAGCGGCTACACCTTCGAGGGAATTGCCTCCGGGCTTATCGTACCGATAATCCGGTAGTGTTCATTAAGCGCAAAACGGTCGGTCATGCCGGCGATATAGTCACGCACCACCAATTTCTTTGGCTCTTCGCCTAACCGCCGCTTGAACTTCTCGGTTAGCAGCGAGGTGTCATTCATGTAAGCTTCGAAGAGATCACGTACTATGCGCTTGGCCAGCTCGTTCACTTCCTGAAGTCGCGGATGACGATAGAGGCTCTCGAACAGGAAACTCTTGAGCTGCTTATTGGCCTCGGCGGCGTTGGCGGAAAAACGCACAATATTTTCCGGGCAATTCGTGACATCATCATAGGTCTCAATTTGCATCTCGGCCATTCGCCTGGCAGTGTTCTCCACCAGATCAGTCACTGCCCAGTTAATCAACTGCCTGATCAGGAAATAATGGCGTTTGCGGCTGCTAAGGTGCGCCACCTCGCTGTGAATCGCATCAAGTAGTTGCCGCACGATCGGCACATTTCCTATTTGCTCGGGGTTAAGAATGTCTGAGAAAATGCCATCATCGAGATCGTGAGCATTGTAGGCAATCTCATCAGCATAGTTGACCAATTGACTTTCCAGCGACGGGCGCTTGCCGGCATCGAAATCGCTTCCCACCGGCATGTCGTAGTCAGTCTCGTGCTTCACGATTCCCTCACGCACTTCATAGGTCAGATTCAGGCCGCGGAAGTCGGGATAGCGGTCCTCGATGACATCGACAACGCGCAACGACTGGGCATTGTGGTTGTAACCGCCATCGTCGGCGAAGAGGGCGTCCATCGCTTCCTCGCCGGCATGACCGAATGGCGTATGGCCAAGGTCATGCACCAGCGCAATCGTTTCGGCAAGGTCTTCGTTGAGGCGGAGAGTGCGAGCGATCGTACGTGAGATTTGTGCCACTTCCATGGTGTGGGTTAGTCGCGTTCGGAAATGGTCATCATTTGGTGAGGCAAATACCTGCGTCTTATGCTTGAGGCGTCGAAACGCAGCCGAGTGAATCACGCGATCGCGGTCACGCTGGTAGCAGGTGCGGTAGACATGCTCCGCTTCCTTGAAACGGCGTCCGCGCGAACGGGAAGACCAGGCGGCATAAGGGCCTAGATTTTTCTCCTCCTGTTTCTCCAGTTCTTCGCGCTTAATCAGGTAGTTCATCTCAATAGTCTGCTAATACGACCAACTCATGCCCACTCGGTGGGTTCCTCCTAGGTATACGTTATCACGATAACCATATTCGACCGTGAAACCAAGGAAATCGAAGATCACACCGCCGCTCAGCTCAGTGGGACTGGTACCCAAGCCGATCAACAGTTTAACTTGCCGGGTAATCGCGAGCTTCTGTCCAATCCTGAAGCGGTCGGCATAGTCGGCTGCAATATCCTGTGTCGCATAGACGTGCACTGCAGGCGTCAGTTGGCAGGCGATACTGAAATTTCCAGTGATGGGAACCGGCTCGGCGTTCTTAGAAAAGCGGGGACGATTGAAATCAGCGATGGCACCAGAAAGGCTCAGGCTCGGCGACAATTTCCACCACGCACCTGCAGAGAAGCTCGTGAGGCCGAACCGACCGTATCCGAGAGCATACTCGACGGTACGCCTGTCAGCACGCAACCCAATTCGAAAGTGTGTCCACGGCGATACGGCCAGCAGACCGCTCACCTCTTTCTCCCAATAGAAGTCGGAACCGGTAAGCTGCACTGCCGCGACGCCGGCGGTAAACAGTCGGTAGTTAATTAGAGCTGCTCCTGCTCCCAGGTCGAAATCATCGAGATTGTAAAGGCGTGATACCCAGCCTTCGACTGCTACATGTCCGTCAATAAAGACGGCTGGATTCTGCAAGAGATCAAGTGCAAGTGCTTCATCTGTGGCGACAACTCCTCCAAGCGCGTATGAGGTAACCGATCCGCGCTCATATTCAAAGGCTGCCTCGGCGCTATCACACCAGGTGCCCACAACAAGAACAAGTGCAGTGATAATGCTAGCGTAGAGGCGCCACGGCAAAACCGAGCTTCTCGGTGAAGTCACTGTCATCCCCTCCTGTTACAAGCAGTATGTATGCCCCCGCCCTGAGCCTGCCACTCAATTCCGAGTCACCCGAATAGTACAGCGATGTCGACGAGAACAACCGCTGCTCAGCGAGCGTAAACTGTCGCCTGCCTACAAGATCGTATATTTCGAGCGCGAGTTTCGTCGCCGGCGGACAAGTGATTTCTATTTCAAGCTTTTCCCCCGCCGCCGGGCAGAATACTGGCTTCGGAATCAAAACTGTGATTGGCGCATCCTCGGCGCCTGTCACAGAATTGCGGCTGCAGGGAGTGGCGCCCAGCTCAGCAGTTGAGGGATACCAGATGCGCTCTCCTGCGGCAAATGCGTCCTGGTTCAATTCAATCGAGCGGTTACCGGCAGCCGTCAAAGTGTAGGTGAAGCTATCCACTACAACACCGTATTGATCGCGCAGGATTACCAAATCACCGTCGTTGTTCAACGAGCTCCATCCCGAAAGCAGCAGTGGAGAGCAGGCGTGTGAGGGAAGATAATCAAGGCAGCCGATATCCTCCGCCACGATCAAGTATTCTCCCGCTGAAAGAGTGACCATATCTTCGATCTCGTGAAGTCGTACCGCATCACCAAATTGCCAGCCTGTCAGATTGATAGGTCTATTCGAGATGTTCTGCAATTCCACCCATTCACATGCTGATTCATCTGCGGGATTAGCGAGATATTCTGTTACGATGACCTCATGCGTGACAGGGCCGAAGGAACACTCCACCACTGCGCTGTTGTTGCTGACAACATCATCATTAGGCAACTGCCAGAGCAGGCGGTGTAATCCCGCCGTTAGCGTGAAAGTCACCTGCAGCAATTGGCTGTCGCCGGCCGGAAGGTGGTCGATTCGCAGATTCTTCAGTAGTTCTTCAGATTGCGGTGTTGAATCAAGATTGCTGTCGTCGTACACGCTGACAGTCACGTCTGAAACATCTTCTAACCCCTGATTGGAGACGGTCAACCCAAGTGTTAGTTTATCCATCTCTTCATTTTCGTAACGTCGCAACAACGAATCAGTACTCAGGGCCAAATCGACTGCGGGTGGGAGAATTCGCAGACTGTTCTCCAGGCATGGTGTAGAGCCGAAGGGATCACTCGATGGATAGAACAATTCAG
>CAYXUL010000009.1:22697-69078 GCA_964468475.1 uncultured Ignavibacteria bacterium
TCCAGACTGTCAGCTATCTCACTCTCCCGACCCGGAGTGCCAATCAGGAACCCTCCCAGGTTGAGAGTATATTCCACATCGTTGCGCAACTCCGCCCACTCACGGCCGTTGCCGTTGTCAGCGCTTAATTGCAGTTCGTTTATGACGAGTTCTGGAAATTTCGAACCAAAGGCGAACGTGGTATCAAAGGCATCATTGCCGTGAAAATCATCATCAGGTAATTGGACAAGCAGCGATATGCGGCCGCTGGCGACATGAAGGGAGGAATTCAGCGAGTACTTCTCTCCCGGATTCAGATCGGGAAGTAGCACGCTCCAGACCGAATCGGCTTCCGTGAACCTATGATTATGATCCCTGTCGAGAACTATCTGTAGAGCCGCTCCATTCGCGGCAATGAGGCCATGATTGCTTACAGTCGCATATAGGCTAATGTCTCCAGCCAACTCGTCTGTCAGTTTAGTTTGAACACTATCCAACGCGATTCCGAGATCATGGGGAGGAGCTAAAATCGAGTTGCTTCGTCCCGGAGTTGAGCCAGTTTCAGCAGTGCACTCGCCAAAGTTGCCCGCGATCTGATCAATGTATGGATTCCGGCGTTCCCAGCTTACGCCGTCCGGAGGTGACGAACTCCATGAGACTCGTTCGACAACCTCCTGCGCAAGATCAATTATCTCGATTGAATCACTGGAGTTTCGCAGCGACATCTTCGCCTCAACAACCGGGAAATCCTCCTTGGCCGCATCCCCCCACACGCCGCTGCCATCACCCCACCACGATTCGAATGAGGGTGTGCCGGAATCATCGGTGAGCTTTCGCGCGAGAATGACATACCCTCCGCCACGAACCGTCAACGATTCAAAGCCGGTTGTGTCCTCACCTTCTACAAGTTTGTAGTTCGCCAGATTTTCATCATCGTTACCTCGATTGAAGAGTTCAATCCATTCGAGGCTGGTGTAGCTACTGGGCTCGTTGATCATCACCTCGTTGATCACCAGTTGCTGTGCTTTGGCTAGTGCGGGACAAAACAGGATGATAGCAACTAGAAGTCGCGCGATCAAACACGATCGGAACGTGCTCAGTTTGCAATCGCTAGTAATGAACATCTGCCTCAGCTCTCACCTCCCAATCTCGCCAGCGGGCTTCAGCGCGATAGTAGCGTGATTTGCACCTGAATGTCAGATCTACCCAATTTGTCTGCCGAACATTCTGCTCGAGATAGACGGCCAGGTAATCGTCGCCCCTGCGCCGTGAATCGGGATCGTAGTAGTAGCTTCCTATTCCTCCTCTGATGTTGCGACTGATCGCACCCTTCCAGTCACATTGGAGTCGCAACGGATACTTTGGGCTGCTGCCGGAGCGGCGCTCCTCCCAGCGTGAGTAGAAGCGCACCTCCTGTTTTTCCTGTAGATCGAGTCGAAATGTCGTAGAAATCAGCCTGCGCTGATCTGCAATACGATTCGTCAGATCGAAATCCTCCCAGATCCCGCGCAAGCTGACTTCCTTCAGGAAACCGCCCCTCCTTGAAAACTTCACCAGGCCACGAGCAGCCACGCACTGGCGATCATCAATCCGATTCCGCCAGCGCACTACATCGCCCTGAACCATCATATTCTTGCCGGCCTTGTAGCGACTGGAGAGCGCAATTCCAATCCGCCCGCTCCTCTTGTCGCTGTAGGAGAAATCGAAATCATTTAGCTCAATCTGTTCATAATCGGAATACGCATAACCGCCTGACTGGGGATTTCGGTACTGCGTCGAGTAAGAAAGAAGTAGCAGTTGCTGGCGAAGGACGGCGCCACTGCCACTACTCTCTATCGAATAGAGGTGCGCACTGCCACCGCCAAGCTCAAATGAGGATTCTCCGGCAAGTTTAACTGCTCCGTACTTGATCGCAAAAGCGGGTGCCAGGAAATTTGCGCGGTGTGAGTTGCCATGTCGGTCCCCTATTTGCTGATGCAGAAAGATCAAGCCGGTCTCAGCCGCGCTGAAGTCAACGGCAACCATCCCACCCGCGGAGCGTCGATAGTAGTCTGCTCCTTCAAGCTGAGAAGCGAATAAACTGAAGCTGGTGTTCTTCTGATCGAGCTTGATCAGGATCCCGTTTTCCCTGTTCTTGACAGGAAGCAGAAAAGACTGCCCCAGAGTGCCGTTGTCTCTCAACTTCGAGGTGAATGGTGAATTTCCTATGGTTACCCCCTGCCCCAGCTTCAGGCTGTAACTTCCAAGCGTGACCTGGCGTCCACCACGCCGGTAGTCTACGTATCGTGAGCGGATGATCTCACCTCCAGATTCATTCCGCTCCAGTGATAATTCACTTTTCCAGCCGTTACGTTGATACCGCAGCCGGTCGTAGCGGCGAATGCCGTAGTCAGCGTCAAGGTCCTGAATCAGCGTAGCTCGATATCTCAGGCCAAATTCCTCTCGCCGCTGCGGCTGTTCTTGAAACTCTGCCTTATCAACCAGTCTGATGTCTAGATAGTCCGTTGAATCGGGAAGTGCTCCCGACAGAAATGCCCCCACTAAAATGTCGTACTCGGTCTCGGAGATATCACCTTCCTCAAGAGCCAGATCGAGTTCTTCCAGACTCGTGTAGCTCTGATCACCAAACCAGACTGCAACTGCGTAGCTGCTCACCGAACTCGCAAGCACAACTGCACCTGTGAGCATGAGAATGCGGGCAAATACTTTCATCCCTTTGCTTCAACTCAAATGTCGTTAAATCGATTACTTCAACTTATCCCGTACTTTTTCAACTTGCGGTAGAGCGTTCGCTCACCGATCCCCAACATTTCTGCCGCTTTCTTGCGGTTTCCACCGACCCGATAAAGTGTCTCCCTGATCATGTTTTCTTCCATACTTTCGAGATCGCCTGAGTCAGACCGGACCGGTGGTGAAGATAATCGATGATTACCCGCTTTGTCAAGCGGTTCACCGAGCCGTTCAGTCAGTATCCGCTTCATGTCGACAATCTCGTTTGCCAGATTCAGCAAAGCTTGATAGATTAGCCGATAACCTGATTCTTCCGAGCGAATACCTGTCACGACCGGAAGTGACTTATCGGCAACACCTTCCTGATCGAGCAACTGCGAAACCGTATCGCGATTGACTTCACCCTCCTTGATGGTCACAATCAATCGCTGCAGGAAATTTGTCAACTCACGCACGTTGCCCGGCCAGCCGTAGCGCAGCAACAAATCGGTCGCGTCGGGCGTAAATTCAACCGCCACTCCCTGCTCTCCCAGATAGTGCGCAATGATCGGCAGGATATCCTCCGGGCGCTCTGATAACCGCTTCATCCGAATTGCTATCACTCCGAGGCGATAGTAGAGGTCGGCGCGAAAATTCCCGGCATCAACTTCGCGCTGCAGATCACGGTTGGTAGCCGCGAGGAACCGCACATCCACCTCAACCGGTTTTTGACCTCCGACCGGGATGAAGCTGCGTGTGTCGATAGCGCGCAGCAGTTTCGCCTGCAGGCGGGGATGCATCTCCCCAATTTCATCGAGAAAAAGTGTCCCCTTATCCGCTTCCCGAATCAGCCCGGCGCGCTTGGTTTCGGCACCCGTAAAAGCGCCCTTTTCATGACCGAAGAGTTCCGACTCCAGCAGCGACTCGGGTATCGAGGCGCAATTTATCGAGACGAACTGCTGCTTAATTCTGCGCGAGTTCGCATGCACCGCTTTCGCGACCAGCTCTTTTCCGCTTCCTGAGGGGCCGGTGATCAAAACTGAGATATCGGTTGGAGCAACTTCGATGATCCGCCGCGCTGCGTCACGAAGATTGTCGGAATGCCCGCACAAGCCCGCCCGATCAAGCAGGAGTCGAATCTCGATCGCATTGCGAATTGCTGCCGCCACATCATTGACCGATGCACCTTGATCAAGCTGGTAGTCAACAACCACCTTCTTTTCGGCCACACTTGCACCCATCGCAATAATATCCACCAGGGGAGCAACGCGGTTCAGTCGCCTGAGGAGAGGCAGTGCCTCATTGCCAAGCCAGTGGGCTTCGACCAGAACCAGGTGGATTTCGCCCTTTACCGCGACATTGAGCAAATCATGTGGCTGATGAACGAACTCGATTTCGGCAAGACCCTGCTTCTCGACTTGCAGCGCCGCCTCTCGCAAAATCTGTGATTCTTCCGGAAGAGCAATTCTGAACGCCATACCCTTACTTCCGTTTTCGCTGTCTACCTTTTTTCTTTTTGCGGCTTCCTTCAGATGTTTTACCGCCATTGCCGCTCACGAGTCGCAGGTCTATCTCACCATTCTCGATGCTGACGCTGATCACCTGCACCGTCACCTTCCCGCCGAGGTGCAGTTTGACCCCGGTCCTGCGCCCGATAATCACGTGCTTGTCAACGTCAGCGTGAAAGTAATCATTTTCAATCGATGACAGCCGCACCATTCCTTCGGCGCCAATGTCGATGATGCGCACGAAGAACCCGAAACGCAGCATGCCGCTAATCACGCCCTCGAAAATGTCACCGAGGTGCCGTGACATGAACTCGGCCTGCTTGATGGAAATTGTCTCGCGCTCCGCTTCCATTATCACCAGCTCCTGCTCGGAGCAATGCTTGCCGACTCGGGTCAGGCTGCTCTTGAGACTGCCATATTGTGCTTTCCGGAGTTGCCTGTTCAGGTGCAGCTTTAGTATGCGATGAACCATCAGGTCTGGATAGCGCCTGATAGGAGACGTGAAATGGAGATATGATGAAAACGCCAACCCGAAATGACCGATGTTGTCCGGTTGGTAACGCGCCTTCTGCATTGAGCGCACCAGTACTTCATTGAGGATGTCGGCATCCTCGTGATCTTTAACCTTGTGAAGAAAATCGGAGATGTTCTTCGGTTTCGGCGGTGACCCAAACGAAACTGTGTGTCCGAAGTTCTCTGCGAACTCCTGGAAATCGCGCAGCTTATCCTCATCGGGTGGCGGGTGAACACGATACAGACTCGGCATGCCGCGAGTGAGCATGTAGCGAGCTACCTGCTGGTTGGCCATTAGCATGAATTCCTCTATCAAGCGGTGGGCCAGCTTGCGTTGGCGGCGTTCGATTTTTTCAACGATCCCGTTATCGCCGACAAACACCTTATACTCCGGCAATTCGAAATCAATCGCGCCCGCGTCGAGCCTGCGCTTGATCAGCTTGCGCGCCAGGTCAGCCATCTCCTCCAGTTTGCGGCCCACGCGCTTCTGCTTTTCGAAACCGCGTCCAGTATCCAAATAGTGCTGCACCTGGTCATAGCTCAGCTTTGCCTGCGAACAGATTATCGATTCCTTGATTTCCGAGTTCAGGGGCTTGCCCGATTTATCGAGATCGATAAATATCGACATCGCCAACCGGGCCTCCTTCTCGCGAAGTGAGCAAAGATTGTTGGACAACCTCTCCGGCAGCATCGGCAGCACGCGGTCGACCAGGTACGCCGACGCCGTCCGTGAGCGCGCCTCCTTGTCGAGGCGTGATTTATCCTGCACGTAGTGACTGACATCGGCAATGTGCACCCCGAGTTGGTAGCCCCTTGCAGTCACCTCAAGGGAAACCGCGTCATCATGATCTTTGGCATCTTCCGGATCGATGGTGAAAAGAATCTTGCGGCGCAGATCTACCCGACGTCTGATTTCAGCAGCGGGAATTTCCGTGGGAAAATCTTCAGCTTCCTTCTCGACCGCCGGAGGAAATTTGGTGGGAAGATTGAAGGTATGGATTACACTGAGAACATCAACGTTGGGATCACCTGTCATCCCCAGGATTTCAATGATCCTGCCGCGTGGAACATCGTTGGGGTTGCTCCACTCCTGCAGTGCCACTACCACCTTGACGCCATTGCGCAAATCAAATTGCCTGTCTCGCGGCAGTTCGACATCTATCTCAATATTGAGACGCGGATTGTCGGGGACGACGAAGCGGTGGAAACGACTCTCGAAGTACTTTCCGACAACTTGAGTTGTGCGTCGCTCCACAACTTTCACGATCTCACCAACCGGTCGGCCGTTGCCGTCGCGACGCAACACATGGACAGCCACTTTATCGCCATCGAGGCCGGTATAGAGTCCGTTGGCACTAATCACGATTTCAGCGCTCTCATCATCAGGCTGAACGAACGCGCGTCCCGACTTGGTTACGCTCAATTGGCCAACTATTGGCGCCTGCGCGTTAGGTGGTGCCACCCTTCCATGGCGAAGTCTCCCCAGATCGCCTGCAGCAATCATCCGCTTGATCAGATTCCGGAATTCCGGGTACTCCTTTTCCGGTACACTCATTAGCCGGGATAGCTCGCGGATTTTGACCGGTCGATAGGAAGGAGAAGCAATAAACTGTAGAATATTCTCTTTCTTTGTCTTCATAATGCCAATGATACGTTGTAAAGTATGTCAGTCAACAAGAAGAACTGCCATTTTCTTAGATTCGTAGCGCCAAAATGGCAGATTTCTGGTAATTTGAAGGATAGGATTTACAGGTTCAGCAGAGCTCGGTAAACTTCAGCCACTCCCGGACCAAAACAGGCGAAGACCACGCGCGCTATTAGAGGGGAAAGCTCCGTTTCCTCGCGGCAGGTTCGTACTGCTATCTGAGCGGCCTGCTCAAGCGGATAGCGATACGCGCCGGTGCTGATCGCGGGAAATGCAATCGACTTGAGCTCATACTCGCGCGCCAATTCGAAGCTGCGCTTATAGCAGCCGGCCAGCAACTGACCTTCCCCAAAATTGCCACCTTGCCACACCGGCCCTACGGCATGGATTACATGGTGCGCCTTCAGATTGAATCCGGGAGTAATTTTGGCGTCGCCTGTCTCGCAGCCGTTCAGTTTCCGGCAAGCTTCCTTGAGTTGAGGCCCGGCAGCGCGATGGATAGCGCCATCAACTCCACCACCTCCGAGAAGCGATTTATTTGCGGCGTTGACGATTGCTTCGACGTCAAGGTCCGTGATAGAACCCGCGTAGATTTCGAACTGTGCGGACATAATATCAGCTTGAATTAGAAGGCAGAGTTAATCACGCCGACTGCGGATCAGTACCTTGGAATACTTGTGCATATTCTCCAGCACAAAGCCGGTGCCACGTGCGACGCAGGTAAGGGGATCATCCGCGACAATCACCGGCAGATTCGTTTCATGGCGAATTCGCTTGTCCAGACCGCGCAGCAGCGCGCCGCCACCCGTAAGGACGATGCCGCGATCGAGAATATCGGAGGCTAACTCCGGCGGGGTCTGTTCGAGCGAAAGCTTGACTGCCTCGATGATCGACGAGATCGGCTCCTCCAATGCTTCACGAACTTGAGCGGATGAGATCTTGATATTTTTCGGGACTCCGGCTACCAGGTCGCGCCCCTTGATCTCCAGCGATTCCTCACGCTCCAATTCAAAAGCAGAGCCGATTTTCATCTTGATGTCTTCTGCAGTAAGTTCGCCGATCAACAGGTTGTAGTTCTTCTTGAGGTAGGTGACAATCGCCTCATTCATTTCGTCGCCGGCGATGCGAATTGAAGTGTTGTTCACTATGCCGTTGAGGGCGATGACAGCGATTTCGGAAGTACCGCCGCCGATGTCGATGATCATGATTCCTGATGGTTGATCGACCGGCAGCCCTACTCCGATCGCGGCTGCCATCGGCTCCTGAATCAGGAAGACATCGCGCGCGCCGGCATTCTCCGCCGAGTCACGTACCGCTCGCTTTTCGACCTCCGTTATGCCTGAAGGAACACAAATGACTATGCGCGGCTTCATCAGGAACTTGTGACGTACCACGCGCTTAATGAAATCAGAAAGCAGCCGCTCAGTGATTTCGAAGTCGGCGATCACACCGTCTTTTAGGGGGCGGATGGCAGTGATCTCACCGGGCGTTCGCCCCAGCATGCGCCGTGCGTCCGCACCGATCGCCAGGATTTTGCCCGTAGCGACCTCGATCGCAACCACAGAGGGCTCGTTGAGAACAATACCCTGCCCGCGAACAAACACCAAAGTGTTTGCCGTCCCCAGATCGATTCCGATGTCATTCGAAAATCGCGCAAATATAGACATGCGTCACTGTCCCAGTCTCATTGCCAAACTATCCACACTGTCCGGTCGGGCCTGCCTAAGTGCGGCAAACTTAGTAAGTTTTATCGGCGCGTCAAAGAAAATATTTGCGTCACAGAGGCGTAAATGGAAGGCTAAGATCGACTTTTTCGGGAGTGGAAAGCACGGGCGGCGTCGCAGAAACCGCCAATGAGAGCTTTCGAGACCGGGTCATGAGGCCAGGCTTCCGGATGCCACTGCACCGCCAGCAGGAAGCTCTCCTCTGCGGAAGCTTCGAGTGCCTCAATCACACCATCGGCTGTGTGCGCTGATGCCGTCAGACCCTTGCCGACCTCCCTGGCTGCCTGATGGTGACAGGTATTCGTTTCGAATTCAAGTCTGTCAGCCAGCCGATTGAGCAGGCTTCCGGGCATCGCCTTCACGATATGACTGGTTGAAAAATCCAGTTCCCCCAGCTGACTGTGACTGATCTCATGTTTTCTAGCGACCGGGTGATCATCAAGATCCTGGTAGAGAGTTCCGCCGAAGGCGACATTCAGCATCTGCATCCCACGACAAACGCCAAGGACAGGAATCCCGCGTTCGTGGGCTCGCCGAATCAGAGCTGCTTCAAAGCTGTCGCGCCGGGGCGGCTGCGGATTGCTGCGGGGATCGATCTCTTCACCGTAGAGTTCAGGATTGATATCCTCACCACCCATAATCAACAGTCCATCCACTTTGTCACAGTAATCATCGATAAGATCGTGTCTGAGGGTGCAGGG
This sequence comes from uncultured Ignavibacteria bacterium, assembly GCA_964468475.1. Classification (GTDB taxonomy): domain Bacteria; phylum Zixibacteria; class MSB-5A5; order CAIYYT01; family CAIYYT01; genus JBECKX01. The sequence continues at coordinate 31,477 of CAYXUL010000009.1, forward strand.
AATGCCTATTGTGAGCACGCCGTACTGCTCCAAAGCCTCGTAGTAGTGTTGCTTGAGGAATTCAAACCTGTAGGCCGGCTTGGTGTGAAGAGCGTGATCTTCGGGCGTAAGCGCCAGCACCATGCCTATCGTAGTCTTGTTGCTCAAAATTCGTGCCTCATATCAGAACGCATAGAGGATACCAAAATGAAATTGTCCTCCGCTCTTGTAGCCATTTATACTCGTTCGTTGCCCGTAGTCAATTCGCAGCGGGCCCACCGGCGACATATATTCGAGACCAAAGCCGGTAGTCACCGCCGGTGACTTGAATTTCAAAGCCGCAAATCCCAGTTCATTGAAGCCGGCATCTGTGAAAATAGATCCCCAGAAATTGTAAACAATCGGCTTTCTCACCTCCAGATTCAAAAGGCCTATCACCTTTCCGCCGATAGTGCTGCCGTCAGGGCTCTTGGGACCGAATTCGTTCTCCGGGAAGCCACGAATAGTGTAGGCGCCTCCGAGATAAAACCTCTCGCGCGAAGGCACATCGGTGGATTTGCCGAATTCATGCACCCAGCCAAAGCGCAGGCGTGTAGCAAACACCGAGTTGGTCCCCAGACGCTTGTATCTCGACCAGCTCCACAGCAGCTTGACAAAATCGTCATCGCCGCCGAGAATGCCGCCCACATATTCGCCGCGATAAAGGGTGTAAGACCCGCTGGCTGGATTGAAGCGACTAAGGATGGGACGGGTGTCACGCTCGAGTTGGAGGATGAAGCGACGGTCCACACTGATACCTTCTTCCTTGCGAAGTTGCTCCAGGTCTGCGGGAGTCAGAGTCGAACCGTCGACGCTGATATTAACTTCTTCATAATTCAGAGATGCCGATAGTCTGGTGATCAGGGAAAATTCGCGGATCGCGGTGGCATCAATACTGATTGTCCTGATGTTATAGCTCTGCACGAGTGACGGAGCTAGTGGCTGGAACTTGAAAGTCACTATCAACGGCAGGCGCTGCCTAAGCAGATAAGGTTCAGTGTAGTCAAACTCAAACTGCGGCCTCACAACCAGCGAGTCCTGATAGGTCAAAATCGCCGACGTACTGAAACTTACCTTGCGAGCGGTGCCCTTTATGTTGCGGCTGCCCAGGGTCGCCGACGTGTTCCACGAGACGTTGGCTTCCTTGGCTTGTGCAGCGCCGATACCCACATTAATGTAGCGGGGTGGGCGCTCAACAGCCGTGACATAAAAGGGCGGCATCAGAGAGTCCAGCGTGCTCATCGTATCCGGAGTATTCAGCGACACGAAATTGAAGAGGTTAGTGCGAATCAAGCGTTCCTGCGACTCAATGAACTTCTCACGCCGATAAATATCACCACGCTTGAAGGCCATTTCTCGCTTGAACACCTCTCGCTTGGTGGTAAGCGTCGAATCGATGTGCAATGGTCCAAAGAGCACAAGCTGGTTGCGGGCGACGCGATACTCGACATCGATCGTGGAGTCAGCGGGGTTCTTCGTCTTGAAGGTCTCGATCTTCGCGTACGGATAGCCGTTGTTGGCATAAACCGTCTTAATATCCTGCCGGGTTTGCTCCAGCAAATAGCCATTGAAATACTTCGCCTTGCGCATGGGGTTGATCGCTTGGGTTGCCTGATAACCCTGTGCTCCCAGGTTTCCGGTGATTTCCACATCTCCAACTCGATATCGTATGCCTTCATCGATATGGACGATGATGCGGACCTCCTCTTCATTTCCCTTTACAGGCTCGAAATCAATACTTACGTCGGCATCGTCGAATCCCTGAGTCCGATAGAAGTACTCCAGCAAAAGTTCATCACGATTCAGGTTGAGTTTGCCGAATCGATTTGCGCGCATCAGGCCAATACTCTGCCAGAAGCCATCCTCTTTGGTGTACATCTTGCTCTTGATCTTTCCAGCCGAAAAGGAGTGGTTCCCCTCAATCACTATTTCAGCGACTTTCGGCCGCTTCGAAAGCAAGCGTAACTTCTCACGCGGCAGCGTGACTGCATAGAGCTGTCCAGCTACGATGACTAGGAGGATCAAGATCAAAGTGCGTGTCAAAGAGCGTGACATCAACGGAATTCCCAGTTGAGATTCAGATCAAGCTGCCACAGATTTTCCCGGTTATAACTACCGCCCAGCAAGAAGTGTCGACCCAGACGATATTCGATACCGTAATCAGCTCGTCCTTCGGTAGTGAGCGAGGACACATAGGTATAGACATTGGGCAACGTGTAAAACCCAAGCGAGACTGAGGCTCCCTGAATCGTGTTCTTTTCGCCATAGACCGGCCTGATTTCGAACAACTCAACTCCCAGCCTGCGAGAGAGACGCTGGCTGGCAACGGTGGCAAAATAGCCGGTTAACCCCTGACCGAGGCGCTCCTGAAATCCTGAACCGGAGAGTTGTTCGCCGCTGGAGGCCGATTGGTTTGCCAGCAGCAATGTAAGAATATCAGCGTCGGTATATGGCGACCCACTGGCCGCATTAATTTCCGGCTGTAACAATGTGCCCCCAATCTGCAGCCTGAGTTGATCGTAGCCCGCAGTAGTGACATCCGAGGCATAAGTGCGGACATTTGTGGTCACCATCACGTGCAGATCAGGATCTGGTTGTTCGACATTGGAGAACTCGAGATAGCTCCCGGTTTCAATCTCGAAGCTCATATCAAAGAGATAAAAGTTGCCCCTGACGATATTGACCCTGCCAAGGTAGTTCTCCTTCCCCGCCTGACGCAGATATTGCACGTTACCATCGACAACCATATTTACATCAGAATTGCGCACCTTCACCGATGCCGGCAGCATTTCTACATTGATGCTCATATTCCAGAGGTCGGAGGTTTCTGTTGCCCTGATCGCGGCGGTCACCTCTTCATCTTCAAACTCATCCAGATACTCGGCCTCGTAGACAATCACGTCGCCTGTAACCGTCGGTGGCGTCGAGCCGGAAATCTGCAGATCGACGTCAGCACGGGCGTAGATATCGCCGAGATCATAGCGGAACGGCACATCAAAGCCGACCACCGCCACGTCATAGTCGAACACATCTTTGTTGATGATATGGATTTCGCCTGCCGCGCGGACGGTGCCTTCACGGTTCTTGTCCCGGACTTTGCCCTCGATCCAATCCACGTTAACCAGTTTGCCCTGGGTGTTGATCCTGATTTCGAGATCTTCAATTGGGTTCTGCATCTCATAGATCTTCGCGGTTCCGTTTTCGAGATAGAAATAGCCGCGCGTCTCCGGGTGCTGTGGCGTGCCATATATATCGAGTTCAGATACGAAATCACCAGTCAGTGATTCGAGGTCGGGATTTACCGACGAGAGGATACTGAGGTCGTCACCATCGGATGTCAACTTGAGTCGGATGGAGTCCTCGGGGACGTAGACTGCACCGGTATCGAGATTCATGACAAAGGGGAACTCCCCGGTTGCCCTCACTTCATAGCCAAAGTAGTCGAGTTTCAGGCGCGAAAATTCCACGCTGGAATCAGCGAAACTCAATTCAGCATCAAGTGTCCCGAGAGTATCAGGGCCATACGAAAGCCCGCTGATCCTCCCCGTTAAGGTAGCTGATGGGTTGGCGAGCCTTCCGGTTAGCTCCCCGGTGAGCGAGAGATCCCCGGTGAGCAGCGAGTCTATTCCCAGTGTTACCAACCACGGCGCCACTTGAAATGAATCAGTTTGGACTGAAAGATCGATGGTCGAATCGTAGCCATAGCGCGTGCTGAAGGAAAACCTGCCCCCATCGCCGACAATGTCAGCGCGGTCAACCACTATTTGATCTGCCTCGAAGGCGACATGAATGGGAGCCTCCGCCACATAAGAAAGCGAGTCGAAAGTGAAGCGATAGTTGTTTACGGTGACGTCAGCAGTGCTGTCGATAATGGTCGCCTGTCCGTCGGCGTCCATCTCATAGCGGTCAGCATAGAGTCGGGCACTGTCGACATCAACCAGGTTGGAGTCGATTTCGAGCGCGACTGTAACACTCTCCGCCGGCAGGTTCCAGACATCACTTTTCCAGGACTTCACTTTGACGTTGCCTCTCCTGCCGTAGAGAAAACTTTGAATGTCAAAGTCAGCGTAAAGGCTGTCAGTCGAAAAGCCATAGAAGCTGTTCGAATCTCCCACGAATGTGCCACGGATATTCGGGTCGAGCACCGGTCCGTCCACAACGTAGCTGGCGCTGGCTGGCCCCGATAGTTCTTTGATAAATACATCACCCCAGAAATCGGCCAATTGGCTGGTAGCAAAGTCACCCTTGAGATTCATCTGCCCATCGTAGTTGACTACTCCCTCAGCACTGAACTCCGAATTCTTGTAGAAAAGCGAAAAGCCGGGATGGAAATACATATCGTTGACATTGAGACTGATCGCGCCCTGCAACGAATCGTAGCGTACCCAGTCATAGGAGCCGGGCCCGAGATCGCTGTAGAGATCAATATTAAAGGTATTGTCTCCCAGGCCGGAACCGTATAACTCCATTTTGCCGTTGAGATTTGATGCAAACGTCTTTGGAACGATTTTTTCGAAGTTGATATGTTTAACATCAAGTGTTGCCTTATAGGTTTCGGGCCGGGTGACAAAATTGATGTCGGCGTCCCCCTTCATTGTACCATCAAAGAAACTCCCATCGAGATTGGAGAACGCCAGCACGCCGTCATCGAAGTGGAAATCGCTCTTTAGCGGCCCCAGCTTGCGGTCAAACAAACTGCCGGTCGCAGAAACTTTTCCTGAGAAATCGTCCAGCTCGCCTGTCAAGTTAGCGTCGACTTTGAAGCCACCTGGAATATCCTTGCCGATCAGAAGTCCAATCTCAGCTAGCGAGACGTAGCTGTCGCGAAATGAAAATGCAAAGGGTTGCTTCGGGTCAAACGGCATGACGCCGCTGAGATTGACATGGGAAGAATCAGTCTGCACGTAAAGCGTGTCGATTCCCAGCTGGCGGTTTGATACTGCAACTTCGCCAGAAAGATCCCGAAGCCTGAAACCTTTCACCGGCAGCGACAGCGCTATTGAATCTAGTTTAGCGTGAAGCACACCATCCTTGTACTCTCCCCTGCCCGCGAGAGTCAAGCTGTCCACGAATAGTGGCTGTGGGCTGCGCTCCCAGTTAAATTGGGCGTTGTCGAGGATAAATGAATTAATCTTGATGTCGGGAAATACCGTCGATTTTTCAGATTCGCCGCGATTGAAGCTGGGGAGGATCGGTTTGTTGTTCTTATCACTTCGAAGAATGATTGCCGGTGACTCGACGCGAACGCTGTCCACAACCCAATTGGCCTTCAGCAGTTCACGCACATTGTAGTAGACTTCGAGACGATCGATTTTGCCGATGCGGTACGAAAGGGAATCCTGCTTGATAGTGACGCGGATGTCATTCACCACCAAATTCTTTAAGAGGCTGCCGCCGATATCTCCGAATTTAATATCGACGTCATACCTGGATTCGATATATGTCGCCAGTGCGTGATTGGCGAGGCGGTGGACAATCGTGGTTTGCGTAACGATGTAGATGGTCAGCGCCACTGCTGCCAGGAATAGCAAAAGAAGCGCCACCGGTATTCGCAGGAAGTATTTCACTCGTCATACACCTTGGCGATCGTGACCTTAAGCATTTCTTGCTGCTGGGAATCAAAGTCAACTCCGGCGAGAGCAGCGATGAGTTTCTCACGCGAAATTCCAAGATTCCTTGCACCACGCACGTGGCTATAGAGCTGCACCGGATGGCCCGAGCTTACCAGGAACACAATGCTCGCTAGCTCGCGTTCCTCACCGGAGGGACCCGGTCGAGACAGCACCCGACCATAGCCCTCAACAACCATCCACTCTGCCAATTCGGGCGATATACTCTTCATGTTCGCTACCAGGCGTTCATAGTTGGGAGCATAGATGCGGGAACAGAGTTTTCTTCCCCGCTCGGTCAATGTCGCGTAACTCGGCGGTGCTGAGCCGTCGCTGGACTCAACGGCCCGTGGAAAATCACATATGGCGAAAATCTTGGCAGCCTCGATGGCTTGAGCATAACCAAAGAACAGGTACGACTGCAGCACAATCTCGTATGCCGCATCGGCAGGCACCCGGTCAGGGATCAACGCGGTGAGCCGCTCCCGCAATTCCGTGAGCTTTCCCGGCGCCAGCGCATACGCTAGTTGCGCCACTGCTGCCAATCGCTCCTCTGTTCTGCTGCTATTTGGTGCCAAGGCTCATTTCCGACTGTTTCCTGTTGTCTCTGCCAGCTATGACGATTGTGGTTAATCAGCGTGGAAATCGCAAGCGATTATCGCTGAACGAGCACTCCATGTTACCTTATGAAACCTGCCAGGTGTGCAAAAGAAAAGCACCAGCCGCAGATGACCGGTGCTTATCTGTATCTTCGAATTCAATCTTTAGATTTATCGCGTATAAGATGTCCTCACTACTCCGGCGTTCATGGGCCTGAAGCCCGGTTCGAGACCACGGCTGCCAAATTTCAAACGATGGTCAGCCTGTCTTACAAATGCCATCGTCGGATCGGGCTGGCCCAGTCTCCGCAACCAGTCAACGTAGAGCGATTCCACCCGGGCATCGCTGGCGACCCGCAACGACCTGGCATTACTGAGATTCGTTGCGCGGTAACTGGAGCGCTGGCCGGAAACGCCGATCAGGTTCTCGTATACCGACATGGGAATCTGTCGATGTGCATGCCTCACGCCGAAATCCTGAGTGGCCGGTGTATTGCTGGCAATCAGATGCTGTGGCTGGTCGATTTGTGGCGGCAGTTCTGTTCTGCTGCCAAAGAACACAATTGCGACCAGTGCACACGCTGCAACCGTTGCCGCAGCCGAAAACCACGCCAGCGGCCGTTGCCAGATTGTGGGAGGCTCGACCGGCAAGTAGCTCTCTGTCGGGTGATTCTGTTCTGCGTATATGCGATTAAGCAGCTTAAGGTTGAAATCGTCAGCCACGTGCTTCTTCGGTAACGAAGTCGCGGCTGTCAGCATCTCCTTCATCAGGAACTGCTCGCGAGCACAATCGCGGCAGTCCTGGATATGCTCCTCCACCCGTTTCGCAACGTCGGAGGCCAATGAACTATCAAAGGATGCTGATAGGTAAGATCGTACCTTTCGACAATTCATACGATTCCTCCATACGGGGTCTAAGTCTTGTTCTCAATATTGCCCGCGCCCGATTCACCCTCGACTTGACGGTACCCAGCGGCACACTCAATACCTGGGCGATTTCTTCATACGACAGATGATCGATGTCGCGGAGAACGAATGCTGTTTTGTATTTTTCCGGAAGGCGCTTGATTTCCGCCTCAATTAGACTCTTCAACCCGGTGTTTTGGTGGACGCGCTCTTCTTTAGCGGGAAGCTTGTCGGTGAAATCGAAGATGTCAAAGAATTTGATCTTCTTCCGCCGACGCAGCTCATTGCGGGCTAAGTTCAAAGCGATCGTGTAAATCCAGGTTGAAAACGCATAGCGAAAATCGAAGGACATCTTGTGTTGCCAGACTCGCAGGAAGGTTTCCTGTAAGAGGTCGTTGGCCTCATCCTCGGATGATAACATCCGGTTGAGCACGTTGAATAACCGGTCCTTGTAACGGTTGACAAGTGCATTGTATGAAACCATGTCACCTTCCTGAACTCGCTTCATCAACTCAAGATCAGGTAGTTGCTCTCTGTTCAAGCTTCGGTCCTTTCGCTTAGTATCCCGCGGTTTGTTTACCTGTTTTACACTGGGATTTGTATGCGTGTTCCGATTTTTCCGTGGTTGTTTTTTCATGGTATCACTCGCTTTCCATAATCTATAACGAATTAGAGCAAGCCCTGTGCCAAACTATTCAGGATAGCTGTGATTTTCAGCTGGCAGTCAGTGCCGTGGTTGATTATGTTTCGCCATAGGGGTGTGATCCAGAATTGTTTGAGGAGAACGTAAGTGGATGTATCAGAAGCGATTGCGCAACGTCGTTCTATCCGGTCCTACAAGGAGCGGGCGCTAGAACCCGAACAGATCGAGAAATTACTCGCAGCGGCCAGGCTGGCGCCTTCCGGTCGCAACGAACAGCCCTGGAGAATCGTTGTTGTCACCAATCCGAAGATTCGCAAGGACTTGATGCACGCCTGCATGGAGCAAGCACAGGTGAGCGAGGCCGATGTTGTGCTCTGTGGCTGCATTGGTGCCGCCCGCTCCGGTGAGAAAAGCGAGTACGAGATGCAGATCATCGATCTGACGATTGCGTTTTCGTTTATAATGCTGCAGGCCGTGGAACTGCGTCTGGGTAGTTGCTGGGTTGGCGACTTTAATCCCAAGAAAGTCAAAAGCTTGCTTAAGATTCCCGATTCGCAGACAGTCGTTGCAATGCTTACAATTGGCTATCCGCACTATGCCCCGCCAGCATCAAGCCGAAAACCGAATTCGCAGCTTTTCGCCAGCAACGCGTTTACCCAGAGCTGGGAAGATCCCGATTTGTAGACCGAATCCAGCTCCATTCTCTCCGCACAATTTGTGTGCCTCCCTGCGCAAATAAAGCCACAATTGTGGTCGCGGTTTTCTTTCCCGCTATTTCTCAGTTATCACCGCGTGATTCCCGCCCGCACTAAACTGATAGTTTTATTTGACGCTGTCCAAGTGTCGTTTAGATTCGTATGCAGGAGATTTATTGCGGGAAATATCGATTGGAGGCATGGATGCCACGTACCTACTTGCCAAGACTTCTGCCGGTACTGGGATTTCTGGCGCTGTTCAGCATCGCTGCCACTGCACAGCAGCGTGATTCCCAAGCCGACCAGGGAAACATTCCACGGGTTTATTCTTATGACAATATGCCACCGCGCCAGCTCATCGACTGTCCCACGGCCGCCACACTGCCGCGCGCCAGTTTCGATGTCCGATTACGGACATCCTCAGACGGTTCGGTGATTCTGACTACACAGGTTGGATTGCACAGACGCCTGATGCTGGGCGTATCTTACGGTGGTGAAGGCATTCTCGGTGACGGTAAAGCCGACGGTTACGATCAGGTTGAGTTCAATGTTAAGTATCAGCTAATCAGCGAGACCCTGGTTACTCCTGCCGTCTCGTTCGGCTACGATGGGCAGGGCTCGGGGCGATATTTTAACGATCTCAAGCGTTTTATGTACAAGTCTAAAGGCTTTTATGCTGTCATATCTAAAGGATACCAAACATACCGCTGGTCTTCCGGATTGCACGGCGGAGTGAATTATTCGCTGGAATCGGAAGGAGACGGCGACAAGAACATTTCCCTGTTTGTGGGTGCGGATCTTTCGCTGCAGCAGGATGTATCACTGGTAGCAGAATACGATCTCGCACTGAACGACAACAAAGACACGGAACACTCCGGCAGGGGCTGGGGTTACTTAAATACTGGAATTCGCTGGATATTCTCGGAGAGACTGGAGATTGGTTTTGATATGCAAAACCTTATCGACAATCGCAACGATACCACCTCTCCGACACGAGGACTTCGCATTACTTACCACGAGTTCTTCTAAGATCAGGAACGGCTGGCATCACCGGCCAGATTGGTTGGCGCCATGAATCTACACAATTCCGCCCGTAATGTAGCCATTGCACTGGTTGCCTTTGTAGCAGCCTCCATAATTTCGCTGGGCTGCTATACGATCATCAAACACCCGCAAATTCAAAGCACGCAAACCGCCGTAGATACCGATCAATATACACATACCAGCAATGATCGAGACTGCATGCGTTGCCATCAGGACTTTGGCCAGTATCCGTACGGCTACTACTACAGCGATTACTATCCCAGCTACTACTGGGATTATCCCCGCTGGGGCAGCTACTATGCTTACCCCTGGTGGTGGGATCACTTTTGGTACAATGGCGGTTCTCAGCAGGCCGGTAACACGAATGCCGACAATCGCCCCGATCGCCGTCGGCAGGGTCTGGCTCCGCCCTATTCTCAGGGAGGAAACCTCAACTTCCCGGCGCCTCTGCCTCCTCCACCCATGTTCACTCCGGGCGGAACCGGCACCGGTTCGAATGGAACTGCGACCGGCGGAACGTCGGGTGGGGATAATGGTGGCAGCAAAGGTAAGGAAGAGAAGAAGGAACAGAAACCGCCAAAGCGCCGGGGCGGAAACAAGAAGGGAGATGGATGATGCGGTTCCTACTTACGATTGGCCTGGCCCTGGTTCTGAGCACAGTAACCCTCTCGCGCCCTGCCTTTGCGCAAGACAACAATGGTAGTCTTATCACGGAATCATCAGCCGGATCGTCTTTCGGTGTCGGCGGTCGTGCGGTTGGTATGAGTGAGGCGGTGATGGTCTCCACCAGAGACGGATTCGGGATTGTCTACAATCCAGCAACACTGGTTAAGATCAAACGCCCCGAGTTTCTGGGAGCGCTCTCCTTCGAGCGAGTCGACAACAAAACGACCGGCGCCCTTGGTTTCAACTCGGTAGCAGAGAACAACCTCGACAGAACCCGACTCAGCTCGTTGACATTGACTGTTCCCGTGCCTACATATCGCGGCTCGTTCGTGCTGTCGTTTGGTGTCAATCGCACACACTCATTCGATAACACCTTCACTGAGAATATAAACATAGCTGATGCCAAAACTTACGCGCTGGAAGAAGCAGGTGGTGGGATTCGTGAATACGGCGCCGCTGCCGCTATCGAACTCTCGCCAAGGCTTGCCGTCGGAACCACTTTGATTTATTTCAGTGGCGGTGAAGACTACAACTGGAATTACATTTACAGCGACCTGGCGTCGACCGATCAGAATATAGACAACATCAAGAGTGACTATCATGGTGTGGGAGCGCGACTCGGCGGACTCTTTGAAGTAAACGAGAACTTCGCCCTGGCCATTACTGTCAACACGCCGGTCAAATACAAGATCAGCCAGGATTATGTTCAGACCACTATTACCGATGGCACGCGCGACATTTCCCAGGGTACGTATGAGTACCATTTGACCCATCCGTTCGCCTTCGGAGGCGGTGCTTCGTTTCGCACCCGACTGCTGACTGTTGAAGTCGACACCAAGTACATCAATTGGTCTGAACTGAAATATGACATCGCAGACGATCCCAACCTGGTCTCCGATAATTTCGATCTCCAGCGCAGCTACAGCGGTGCGTTAAGTATCATGGCGGGGGCTGAATATGTCCTGCCACAATTCGGACTGGTATTGCGAGGAGGATTCAAGCATGACCCGCTTCCCTACAGCAACGCTTTTGCCATCAATCAGGTTGAACAAAACCGCAATTCGTTCTCATTCGGGCTCAGTTACTTGATCGACCGGGTAGCAATGCTGGACGTTGGCTATGCGCGCGCAACTTACAAGCTGCAGGACAACGTTGAGAGGCTTTCGCAGAAGTACTCGACTGACAAGGTAATGGTGTCGGTGGGATATCGAATCTAGGCTTACCGCCCCTAAAAGAACCGCTCCCAACGATCGAATAGCCGTTCGAGAAAATCCCCCATTTTCTGCTTAATCTTGGTGGCTAGCTCCTTGCCCTTCACGGGATCAAAATCCGGCTCGCCCCTTCCCTCTTTATCGTAGATCAGCACCGATCCCGGAATCGGATAGACATCTACTCCGTCAGTGAACTGATAAGCCATCTCCGGCTCATACGCTGATTTATCCGCAAGTTTGGGATCTATCGACATCACATAACCGGTCTCATCGCGTCCGGCATGGCCACCGGGCCCGCCGTAAACTTCCTCGGTAACATCGGCGCACATCTGCCACCAGCTCAAAACCGCTATCTTGATCTTAAACTGCATGTAACCCTGGTGCGCCACCTGCTTGAGGGCACTGTTGTTGCCCCCATGACCGTTAATAATAATACAGCGCTTGAAACCCTTGTCGGCGAGCGACTCGATGATATCGAGCATATAGGCGATAAAGTGCTCCGGCTTGATCGTGAGCGATCCCGCGTAACCGTACAACGACTTGGTTATACCATAGTGCACACAGGGGGCGGTGATGGCATCAAAGCGGTCGCGCAGATAATCGGCGATGTCGATCGGAATGTAATTGTCGGTACCGATGCACGCTGAACCATGGCCTTCAATAGTTCCTACCGGCAGAAATACCAGGTCAGTTTTTGCGGGAACCAGTTTCTGGACGCTTCGCCAGGATAGTTCTTCAAGTAGATAGCCGGCCACTAAACCTCCTCATCCGAGAACCGTTCCAGAAGTGATTCGAGTGCCGATTCGGTCTGTTTGGCGGATATCTCATCACCCACGATCCTGAACGCATTTATGTCACGTGCGAGGAACTCAAGATCGCCCGGCTGCCGCAAGTCATACCACAATTCGAGCTCTTCCCATTTCAGGTTGAATTCACGAGCAACCTCAACCATGCGTCTGTAAATGTCATCATTGAGCGACCAATCGATCTCCGTGAAAACCTGCGAGACCAGCCTGCGCATACCGAGCAGATAATACGAGCCTTCCAGCGTTGGTCCGAAGACGATGTCTTTGCTGTTCAGCGACCTGTAAGCTCCGCTGAGCATGCGCTTGCTGATCGTCGGCGTGACGCAGTCAATCAGCAACACACGTTCATGGCCTTTGTCAAAGCACTTGCCAAAGGTGATTTGAAAATTCCTGGCGATGGTCGACTCGGAGTGCGGCCAAAAGTCGATTCCTGTCTCCTGCAGATGTGTAAGCGATTCGCCCTTCAAAGTGCGTTTTAGGTTTTCAATCGCATCGAAGACTATCGCCTTCACTGAGTCAGCTGCGTATGAGACAATCAGGTTACAGTTCTCCAGGCCAAGACACGCGGCGATGGTATCCTCAACGAATGCGCTATAAAGGGAATTCTTGTCATCGGGGTCGAGAGCGTCCGTAAACTGTGACTGTACTCGTTGACGGTTCTGGTCTTCTAAATATATGACCAGGGCATCTCGATGTGTGCTTTGCTTAACTTTTGGCATTGGCGGTTAGAACATCAAATTTACTTGTCCTGAGTTAACGAATATAGAAGTGACCCCTGCAAAAACAAGGGAATATTCCACGACAGCTTTCAAATTTAGCTTGACTGGTGGAGGGAGTGTCTTGAGGGGATTAAGGCAGCCATTGCGGTACAATGGCTCAAAGTACCCGCGAAAAAGCTCAGAGCAGCTCACGCATGTGAGCGATCATTTCCTCGGGCCCCACGACGCCTTGCAGGACTTTGCGAACATTGCCATCTGAGTCCAGCATAAGTGTGGTTGGCAGCGAGTATTGCTTGAGCCCGAAACGTCTCATGAAATCTTTCGCGGCCGGAGTGTCAGCCCGCTCAAGCTGTACCTTGATAGGAACAAAGTTAGCCGCTACTTCGGCAACCTTAGGGTCGCTGAAGGTCTTCTTCTCAAGCACCCGGCAATTGGCGCACCACGTGGCCCAGGTGTCGATCAGAACCGGCTTGCCCTCCTGCTTGGCCTGCTGCAACCCCGCCTCGAGGCTGGTATTCCAGCTGATCAGATGCTCTGCTTGGGCTCCGTTTCCGCTGCCCGCAAGCGGCAGCCATTGACGGGCAGGTGGCAGAATGAAACCCTGCATCAGCACGACGCCGCCGATCAGGTAAATTCCCAATGCCAGCGCTACAATGCCGACGAACTTCTTGAGCCTGAGGAAAAATCCCGAATCCGAAGTCAACCGGTCAAGTCCACCGCCGAATACACCAAGCAACAGCAGCAAGATGCCGGTGAGCACGGCCGTAAGCGTTGGTGAGATTAGAGTTCGCAGGAAATATACCGCCATCAGCAAGAGCACGAAGCCGAAGAATTTCTTGACCTGTTCCATCCAGCCGCCGGCGCCCGGCAGTTTACTGATCGAAGAGGAGAAAGTGCCGATGATGACGTAGAGTGTACCTAGACCCAGTGCAAAGGTGAACAGCACGAGGAAGCCAACAATCGGCGAACCATTGGTGGCGACATACAGTAAGATCCCGGCAACAAACGGCCCGACGCAGGGTGACACCACCAGCGCCGCGACCACGCCCAGCAGTAGCGCTCCACCCACTCCACCGCCACTAGCTTTTCCACCGAGCTTGTTTCGCAGGGATGCGGGCACCTGCAGTTCATACAGACCGAACATCGAGAGTGAGAATATCACGAACACGACCACAATTCCGATCACCACGGGCGGACTGGCCAGCCACGCACCAAACACCCCCCCCACCAGGGACACGATCAGCCCCATGATTCCGTAGACTACGGCCATTGAGCCGACGTAGAAAAGCGAGAGCACAAAACCTCGTCCGAAGCTGCGCTGTTGGCCCGCGAAAATGCTGACTGTTATCGGGATCATCGGGTAGGTACAAGGTGAGAATGACAGCAGTAAACCGGTAACAAACGCCAGCCCCAATGCCAGAAGGTAACCCCAGAAACCGTACTCAGTGATTAGCTTCTGCAGGTCGGAATGCTGTTCTATCCCCTGGGCCACACCCTGAGTTGCCATTGAATTCTGTGCTGCCACGGGGGTTATGCTCTGCGCGAAGTACTCCTGATTTACCGGCGTTCCGCCGCTGCCCACCTTAATGGCGATGTTAGCATCTACGGTTTGAGGCGCTCGGCACTCACGACTATTGCAGGGCTGGTATGTCATCCGCACCGGCAACTCATAGTTACCCGGTGCGACTGAATTTGCGATTTCAACCTTAAACGGAATTACGACCTCCCCCTCGAACACGGACATCTTGTCGCCCGCGAGTTGCGCATCGATCGGCGATGGGTACACTACACCTGATGGAGTAATGCCCGGAAGAGTATCAAACGCTACTTTAGCGGCGATCAGGAATGATTGGTACGGCTGGTTGGAATTGATATGCCAGCCATGCGCAATCTTCGCCACTACAGCTCCTTTGTAGCTCTCGCCCGGGGCAGCAGCTGAGGAAGAAAACACTCCTTTGACCTGAACCAGCCCGCCCCCTGCTTCTGCCTTGAATTGTTCAAGATTGAATGACTGCTGCGCAAACAGCGAGCCAGTGAACAGAACCAGGGTCAGCAAACACGCTGTAACCAGGAATCTCGTAAGCGATTTAGGGGACTGTAGAATGAGTTTCATTTCAGGAACAATGACCAATAGTGACAATCGGGTTCGACACGATTCTGAGGACAGCCGGAGAAAACGAGCAACTGCTATTTAGAAGATTTCTCCGAGGCAGCATCCTCCAGCTTTTGAACCAACTTATCAAAGTCAATGTTCCGTGCAATTTCTTTTGCGAGACTTTCTGCGAACGATTTGACAAACTCGGTTTTCAGCTGTTTCCGTTCGGCGGTCGGTTGAGACGCGGGAGCGCTCGAGCTCGCCGCCGGCTCCAACTCATCCTGAAGCTTCTCGATATAAATTTTCGACTTGCTGTCGACCTCGGCCTGCTTCAGTTTATTCAGCTGCTTAGTCGAGATTTTTGAGGTACCGATCTCCTGAACCTGAAATTTCCCTGTAGCGCCTGCGGTCGTCATATCCACTTCCGGGGCCGATTCTGGCGCAGGATGGTCTGCTTCCGCTTCGGGATCGCTGGAATCGCGGCGCATCTCGTTGACAAACCAGTCATAATCATGTGGTGAGTCAGAGCTGGTGGTCGGAGGCTGTGGTGGATTCTCCAGATCGTATTGATCCTCAGAAAGGTCAAGCCTGTCCAATGATGGAGCCGTTGATTTCTGCTCCGGTTCATCTGTAGTGGATTGCTTTAGCATACTCAGGAATATCTTATCGGTTGCGCTTGATATTTTCTTCTCGAAACTCTGCTCATCGTCAGTCAATATGCTTTCAATGTCGACATCATCTTCCTCGGGAACTGATGCCACCGCGCGCTTGAGCAACTGGTCGATCTTGTAGAGCAACTCCTGCGGCGAGAACGGCTTCGTCAGCGTGTCATCAGGTGCAAGCTGAACCAGCTCTTTAGTATCGGTTAATTCCGAGCTCCCCAGCAGTAACAGCACCGGAAGCCTGGCGGTCGTCGTGTCCTTACGCAACTCCTGCAGGATAAAGTATCCGCTGCAGTTATCAGTCGCTGTGGCGATGACTGCCAGATCATACGAACCACGCTTTAGCTCCTCCAACGCTCTGGTGCCGTCCTGATGGAGGGTGGCTTCATAGCCATGCTGGGTAAGTAGCTTCCGGCACACGGAGATAATAGTCTCAGACGCGTCAGCTACCAGGATTTTTTTGCGTGTAGTCATTTCTGTTTGTCAGAGAGCTTCTTGGCGGCGTTTTCCAATACACGCTTTTCACGATCGGTCAGGTTTTCGTAGCCGCCAACTTCATTAATGCGATCCAGGATCTTATCGACCTCATCCATTAGTTCGGCACTTTTGCGGTTATGCTGTATAATTTTCTCGGCTTTTCGCTTCCGCCGGAAGAACTTAAGACGCTTAAACGGAGCAACAAAAAGCCTTCCCAGGCGCCAGTCCTGTTTCAGGTAGACATAGCCGATCAAAGCGCCGCCAAGATGAGTAAAATGTGCGATGCCGTCGCCCTTATTCGACCAGGCGGCGAAAATACCGATGCCAATCATTATGGTTACTAACCACTTCGCCTTAATTGGAATAAAGAACGGAAACATCATGATTTCGCGATTAGGATAGGTCATCGCGAAGGCGACCAGAACGCCGAAAATGGCGCCCGATGCTCCGATTGTCGGGACGCTGCTGTAGATCTGCAGGAAGAAAGTGATAATGCCCGCGCCGATTCCACAGATAAAGTAGAACTTTAGGAAGAAGCGCGTACCCCATTGCCGCTCAAGGTCGGTACCGAACATCCACAGCGCAAACATATTGAAGAGAATGTGGAAAAATCCGCCGTGCAGGAACATGTAGGTCACAAGCTGCCAGACGGAGAGATTGTTCAGAATAGCATTGGGAACCAGTCCAAGGTTCTCGACCATCCAGCTGCTTCCCAGAGACATCTCAAGGATATAGACCAGCGCGTTGGCTATAAGAAGATACTTGATCCCGGGTGTCATCCCCAGTCCGAAACCAAAGGGGCTGGTTTGATATGAGCGATTGCGGAATATGCGCATACGTAATTCTTATCGGTTAAAGACCGTAATGATTATAACCGCCACGCGCGGCTTTGGCAAGTAACGATACGTCCCACAGCAGCGAATTGAGCCAAAATTCGACTGTAGACGTCCAATAAAAGAAACGGCGGCGATCGACTGTCGACCGCCGCCGTAGAATCTTGCTCGATCAGCTCATCTTGCGCAGCTCTTTGGCCACGCAACGGTTCTGCACGAACTTGAGGCCGCTACTGACTGCCCGCCTTGCGCCCGCGTGATTGATAACGCCCTCCTGCAGCCACACAGCGGCGGCGCCGAGCTTTATCGCTTCGTCGATAATCGGATCGGTAGTTTCCGAACGCCGAAATACATCAACAAGATCAATCTTGCCATCTATTTCGCTCAGCGACTTGAACGACTTGCGACCCAGAATTTCGTCCTCCGTCGGATTGACCGGAATGACATCGTAGCCTCTCTCGATCAGGAGCTTGGCGACCCCATTGGATGCTCGCTCCGGTTTAGAAGAGAGTCCAACCACGGCAACCCGTTTCGACTGCCGCAGCAGGTCGAAGATTTCTTCCTGGGGCGGGTTCTCGTAGTCGCTGTCACTCATGCGAGGAACTTCTCTACCTTCTCCTGCAGCTGCTTCTTTGGCATCGCTCCGATTACCTGATCCTGAACCTTGCCGTCCTTGAAGAACAGCAGCGTCGGTATCGACATAACGCTAAACTGCGAGGCGGTTTTCCCATTGGCGTCGACATCTACCTTCACAACCTTGAGCTTGTCAGAATATTCGGCGGCCAATTCGTCAAGAATCGGGGCGATCATTCGGCAGGGGCCACACCATTCAGCCCAGAAATCAACAATTACGGGTACGTCGCTCTGAACAACCTCCTGGTCGAAGGTGGAATCAGAAACTGCAGTTGCGTTCGACATATCTATTCTCCTTCCGTTCTTATACTCAGCTTTCTCTAAGTCTTAAAACTATCTGTAATTATTTTTGTTCCAGAGCAGATGTATTGTCCCCGTGAAATCATACGGTGAAATGCCTGTGCTGAGCAGGCTTTGGTGAAGTAATCGATTAAAATTCCGCAAACAAGCGCTTTTGCTCACAACGCACAATTTAGTTGCGCCGGTGCCGGGCAAACCCCGAGTGTGGGCACCAAATCGAAGCCGAGAGGACATGACATCCTCTCGGCCTGATAGTTCGATATTTCAATTTCAGGGACTGGGGCCGCTATGGCAGCGGCTCGCGACGCACTGCGGCGAACTGTAGCCTGCGCCTGCGAATGAACGATATGAACGTTCCTCCACAAACCATCAGAACGCCCAACCACACGAGGTTGATAAGCGGTTTCTTGGAGACCTCAAGCACCAGCAGATCCAGGACATCGGTGCCCGGTACACCTGAGAGCTGAAGCATCACGGAGCCCGTCTCTGCCCTGACATCCTTCAGGGTGATTGTGCCGTCACCGTTTGGCATCTTTGCTTCAAGGTACTTCTTGCCACTTGGCGTAAAAGCCAGATATGGCGTGACTTCATGCGTTTCCTTGCCGTCGCTGACTTCCAGCACCGCACCGACCTTCATATCCTCCTGTTCGGAATGGTCGCCCATATCGAAGTCGGCGAATTTGATCTCGTAGTCACCCACTTTCTTCTCTTCACCACGAGCCAGGGTGACCTTGTTTCCGTCACCAATCGTCTGCTGATTTTGCGGTGAGAGATAGAGGTCGTAGAGCAAATACTTGCGAATATATGGCTTGCGCATCATTCCCTGATTTTCCTTGGCGATAAAAAGCTTGGGGTCGGCAGCGAACTTGGTGTGGCCATCCTGAACTTCAAGCATTACTGAGTTATTCTTGTTCATGATGTCGCCCTGCATGCCTTTGTAGGCAATCTGGTACTGGAACGACTTCGTCGGCGCCTGCCCGGAGTAGAGGTTCACTTTCTCGCTCTGTGAAAATGCTGACGAGACGACAATACCCACCATCATTACACCAAAGCCCATGTGAGTTATAAAACCACCCACGCGCAAACCGACCTTGCCGGGTTGCAGGAAGATCACCGAGAGATTTCCAAAGAGGGCGAAGCAGGCCATGAAAATCATGAGCAGATACATGATCTGCGTTACGCCAAAGTAGAGCGCGCCGATCGTGCAGATGGCAGCGAGTCCCATCGCCGGGCTCAATCGCTTCAACATCGTGCGCAGCGACTTATCTTTACTCACAAGGAACGGTGACACTGCTGCCAGCAATGCCAGCACTACTGCCATCGGCAATGCCGTAGCGTTATAGAATGCCGTCGAGACATTTGCCGGTTCTCCGAAGAGGCGAGTCAACAACGGCGCGGAGGTACCGACCAGCGTTACGATTGCAAGCAAGGCGAGGAAGAAGATCCCGACAGCAATCGCGAAATCGACCGAATACGGGTCCTTGATTCCAGCGCCGGTCTTGGCTGAGCGCGCGCGATATACCAGCAGTCCGACACCCAGAAGCAAGAAGAATGCCATGAAGAATATCAGGTGGCCGGAGATGCCGAGATCTGTGAAAGAATGCACCGAGAAATCTGCCAGCACTCCGGAACGCGTCAGGAACGTGCCATAGGTTACAAGCAGGAACGCCGACACCGCCAGCAAGAGATTCGAGCGACGAAATGCCCCGCGGCTGCGCTCGATCAGCAGGCCGTGCATGAGAGCGAGATTAACCAGCCACGGAATCAGTGAAGTATTCTCCACCGGGTCCCAGGCCCAATAGCCGCCCCAACCGAGAGTTTCGTAGGCCCAGTAGCCCCCGAGGAAAATCCCCGTACCGAGGAAAAATGATCCGAGCGCCGTCCAGGGTAAGGCATTCTTCACCCAGTCGGTGTAGTTGTTGCGCGCCAGCGCTGCCAGGGCGTAGGAAAAGGGCACGGCCAGCAACGAGAAACCGCTGAACACAATCGGCGGGTGAATCACCATCCAGTAATTTTGCAGTAACGGATTCAGGCCCTGCCCGTCCGGTGGTATCCCTCCCGGAAATTGTGCCATTGCCGCCGCCGGCCATTTCAGAAAAGGTGATCGCGCCACCAGCAACGTAAGAAAGAAGGAAATCACCAGCATGTAGAAGAACATTACAGCCGAGTGATTCTCCGTAACTTTGCGAAGCAGGAAGAAGCCGATGATCGTGAGCAGGAATAACCACAGGGTAAACGAACCTACCTGCCCCGCCCACAATGTCGAGATCAGAAATCCTAACCCCAGATCCTTCGAGGAATAGTTGTAGACGTACTGCAGGGCAAAATTGTGGATGAGTATCTGCCTGAGGAAATAGGCAACCATAAGTATGGTCGCCGTCGCAAAGACGTAGTATGATTTACGCGCCAACCCAACCCACGAATCGCGCTTGAACAGGGTCATGCCGAATCCAATGAGGGATATCAGGGCTGTCACGCATGCTATAGCAAGTAGCGAATTTCCAATCGGCACAGTTAGATCTCCTCTCCCTGGTACTTCGAAGGACACTTAATCAGAAGCTGGTCCGCGACAAATTCCCCGTTTTCATATTTGCCCACGCAGACCGCGTGTGTCGCCTCCGAGAAGTTGCCCGGCATCGTTCCGGAGTAGCGGACGTTGACCTGGGTACCCTCCTCATCGGTTATCGGAAATACCAATAGTTGTTTATCAGCGTCGTACTTTGCCTTATCGTGATCAATCTCACCCATTACCTGAACCTTCACTCCACGCTTCTGAGCCTCGGCCAATGAGACATACGAAGTCATGGAGCTTGTGAAGGATGTAAACGCCCAGGCGCCTACCGCCAGAATGACAACTGCCGCCAGGATTAGTTTAACCTTCATTTCATCTTCTCCAGGTCTTTGATCTTCTTATCCAATCGGAACAGAAACAGGAATATTCCTGCCCAGATAATCAGGTTCGTAAACAATACTGTATAGTTCGAAGTTTCCATAATACTACGACTCCGCATGCTCTAATTTTAAGCGATGTAGCTTAACACCGAGAAAATATATCCAGAAAAATATAACGGTAAAACAAAATAAGGATACAAAAAAGATCAATCTTACCTCTAAACCCATGGTAAACTTCAAATTCTGATTGACCACAGAGTTGGTTGGGTGAAGCGAGGGCATGATTCGCGGCATGACGAAAATGAAGAACGGAACTGTCGGAAACGCGAAAATCGAATACACGGCTCCAAGAATTCCGCGTCGTTCCGGGTTCGGAATTGCCGCGCGCAAAGCGAGATAAGCTCCGTAAATGAGCAATAATAAGAATATCGACAGCATCCGGGGCTCACTCCAGTTCCAGTAGACACCCCAGGTCACTTTTGCAAAAAGTGAACCGCTGATCGTTGCCAGCACACAGAACATCGTCCCGATTTCCGCTGCCCAAAGGGCGCGATAATCATCGAGTTCCCGCTTTGTGCGCAGGAATTTAATCGAGAATATCAGGCTTACCGCATAAGCGACCACGGTCAGCCAGGCCATCGGAATGTGGTAGTAGAAAATCCGCGAGGCTTGACCGATCTGCTGTTGCGGAGCAGGTGTTGAAAAACTGAACCAAATTACTCCGGCTAGCAATAAGAATAATCCGAACTGAAGCGCTTTTCTGACCATCGATGTCAACCATTCCAGACGAAGTCGAATAATACGACCGATATCGCTATCATTATTACAGCGTAGGCAATTAATAGTTTAATATCATTTTCAGCGCCAATCCAGCCGTCACCCGACAGCACCGCATTGGTTCCGCCGATTGCGGCAACCAGCAGCGGCAGTAGAATCGGAAAGGAGAGCACCGCAAAGAGCGCCCCGCGCACATTGGCCTTGGCCACGATCGCACCGATCAGAGTCGTTGCTCCCGCGAGGCCTATCGCTCCCAGCAGGATAACAACGACAAACGGCAACGGATCGGGCACGCTGACATCCATCAAAATAACGAACAACGGCGTCACCAGCAAGCATAACAGCAGGAGAAGTATGATGTTGTAGACCAGCTTGCCGGTGTAAATCACGGAGGGCTTGGCGTACAACTTCAGCGTCTGCGCGGTTTTGGTATCCTCCTCCTTGATGAAGACCCCGGCCAGGGCGGACATTGAAGCGAAGAAGATAATGATCCAGTAGAGAGCGGCGAGAATGTCAACTTTCAGTGCGGCCTGCCGCAGCGAGAAACTCACCACCACCAGCGTCGTGAACGCAAACATGAAGAGTGCATTCAGCGAATACCTGGTGCGCAGTTCTGTCCTGATGTCCTTTACCAGGACCGCTGTAGCTTTATTCACCCAGCCGGATGACTTGCTCGACACCCTTCAGGTCCTCCGCTTCATTAGTGGCCACGATCAGGATACTCTCTTTCTGCTGCTCGGCCATCACCGATTTCACTATTGCCTTGCCGGCCTCATCGAGGTTCGAGGTCGGCTCATCCAGGAGCAGCACTTTCGGGCTGGGCAGCAAAGCTACCGCATATTTGAGCCGTTGTTTCATGCCTGATGAATAACCGCCCACCAAGTCTTCGCCGCGTCCTGCCAGTCCTACCCGCGCCAGCATTTCGTCTGCTTGCTTTCGCGACCACTCGACGTCAGCCAACCGGGCGAAAAACTGCAGATTCTCGTAGCCGCTGAGCATCTCATACAGCGCCATCTCGGGCGCTACCATTTTCAAATAATGGAAGTGGTTCTCCGGAGCGATCTCGTTTTCTGACTCTTTCAAGATGATTTTTCCACCCGTCGGTGATTCAATGCCTGCAAGCAACTTCATTAAAGTGGACTTGCCGGAGCCATTGCGGCCGGTAACTCCCAGAGAGCCGGGCGCTGCCACCGAGAATGATAACCCTTTAATTACCTTAAGGTTACCGAACTCCTTGCGTAGTTCGGCGGCTTGAAGAGAAATCGTGCTCACTCAGGTCCCTCACGTCGATCTTGCCTGACGAAAATAGACGAGAATCGAGAGTATGTCAACCTGAATTCGCGAATTTTTTCACAAAGTCCCGGGGTTACGATAAGACTTTTCCGAGGCGGTTCCAGCGTACGCGCTGGTGGAAATGAATGAAGTTGTACCACAAACTGGCCGGCCACGTCACGGGGTTGCTCCACTCCCATTTCGGAGCATCGGGATCCGGCGGCGGCCCCCATGACCAGTGGACTATCAGTGCCTCACCCAGGATAAACCGGCGAGGCACCGTAGCCGAGACCCTCGGATTGACGCGATGCCAGTAGCGAGAATCATAGGAATCGTCGCGATTGTCACCCATCATGAAGAAATGCCCTTCGGGAACCTTGAACGGTCCGAAATCATCGCGTCGGGGATCAATATGGGGATCGGTAAACTTCGTATGAGGATAATTGTGAAACAGTTTGCCGTCGACGTACACCTTCTTGTCTTTGACCAGTACCGTCTGTCCCCCCACCGCAATACACCGCTTAACGTAGTTGGTGGTCGAATCGCCGGGCCACTTGAAAACGACGATATCGCCCGGTCTCGGGTCGCGGAGCCCCGGGAGAGTGACGTCGATCAGAGGTACGTGAATACCATAGATAAACTTGTTGGCCAGCAGAAAGTCCCCTACAAGGATCGTGTCTTCCATGGAGCCCGTCGGCACATTATAAGCTTCAATTACTGAATACTTGATCAGGAGCGCGAGAATCAAAGCGAGTCCCAACGACTTGATAGTAGAAAAGGTCGAGTTAAGCGCCTTGTTTCGCTCTGGTGGGCGGCGTTTCTGTCGTGAAGTGGTCTTGGCCATTAGAACTCCTAACTAAGCGATCCGCGAATTGAGCACGCTCCAACATCTGTACAACATTTGTATTCGGGAAAACAGGAAATATGATAAGCCTCAGCAAAAGAAATTAAAAGTGTATTCGTGCTGCACGTCCCACAGAAACGCGTGCTGGCGAATTCGCCGACGCCGGCAATCCCGGGAATTGCAGAGCGATGAGTCAACTTAGTCATCTCAGGTTTATAACGCAGCCACAACCTCCAGGTTTCAGAGTTCTATCAGAGTTCTCAGAGTTAACGCTGTTAGTATGGATTACGCAAGTGGAGGATAAAAAATACCAGCCTGTCGTCACCCGGCGCTTTCCTCTTTCAGACAAGGACCCGCAAGGAGAGAGCTCATCGACAGGTAAACTGCTCTCGTGCGGCTGGCAGGCTACATTCAAGTCTGGTGCGTTACCGATCTTGACATAACCCCTTATTTTGTATAATTTCGATGGTCAAATTGCCACTGAGGAGATTACATGCAAGTTCCTTTCCTTGATCTTAGAGCGCAATATCAAGCGCTTAAATCTGAAATAGATCCCGCCATTCAGCAGGTCTGTGCTGACGCCGCCTTCGTGCTGGGAAAGAACGTGTTCGAATTCGAGAAAGCCTTCGCTCTGTATTGTCAAACCGATGACGCTATCGCTGTAAATTCCGGAACGACAGCGCTGCATCTCGCGCTCCTGTCGCTCGGAATCGGCGTCGGCGATGAAGTGATTACCGCAGCCAATACTTTCATAGCAACCTGTGAGGCAATCAGTTACACCGGCGCGCGAGTAGTATTGGTCGATTGCGATGACAAAACGTACACACTTGACCCCGATAAACTCGAGGCCGCTATCACGAATCGCACTAAGGCCATAATTCCCGTGCATCTTTATGGACAGCCAGCCGACATGGATCCGATCATGGAAATCGCGAATAAGCACGGTATCCCGGTGATCGAGGACGCCGCCCAGGCACATGGCGCCGAGTACAAGGGAAAGCGTTGCGGCAGTATCGGCAAGATCGGCTGTTTCTCCTTCTATCCCGGCAAGAATCTGGGCGCCTATGGCGAGGGTGGCGCCGTGACAACATCCGATCCCGAAGTTGCCGCGAAGATTCGTAAATTGCGCGATCACGGGTCAGACCAGAAGTATTACCATGAGTTTGTCGGCTACAATTACCGTATGGAGGGAATTCAGGGGGCAGTGCTGGGAGTGAAACTGCAGCATCTCGATAACTGGAACGACTCCAGACGCAAGAACGCAGATCTCTACCGCAAGCATCTCGAGGGCGCCAATGTAGTTGTTCCCGTCGAAGGTGAAGGACGTAAGCACATCTATCACCTCTTCGTGGTGCAGCACGCGAAACGTGATCAGCTGCTTGAACATCTCAAGAGCAAGGAGATCGGCGTCATTATCCACTACCCGATTCCTGTACATCAACAAAAAGCGTATCAGCATCTCGGACTCAACCAGGGTGCGTTCCCGGTTACGGAGAGGCTCGCCAAGAGAATCCTGAGTCTGCCGATGTTTCCCGAATTGACGGAAGAACAAATTGAGTACACCGCCGAACAAATCAAGGCGTTCGGTTAAGGGGAAGTTGTTTGCGTAAACTGATTAAGATAGTCGAGGGCGTGGCATCGGGTCGCTCATTTTACCTGTGTCTCGGTATTATCATCTTAATCGGTCTAATCTTCCGCGTTCTCTATCTCTCCGCCGATCCGCCGCAGGGGATCACCAAGTCCCAGGATTTTTCGACCGATCCGCCGCAATACACTTATTTCGCGCATAATTTAGTCTCGCAGGGTGAGGCCAATCCCTATCACGACCCCCGCTTCAGCCAGTGGGAATATTCCAGCCAGAATCTATTGGCGTTGGGTGTCTATGCCCTCTTCGGCACCGGCCGAGTCCCGGGCAACGTTGTAGCCGTGATTTTCAACCTCCTCTCGATCTGGTTGCTGGCACTGGCGATTAAGAACTTCGGTTCGAGAATTGGCGCACTCTTCTTTGCGATATTTGCCGCTTTCGGATTCACCCTGATCTGGTTTGCCCGGACGCCGTTCCTCGAATCGTCCGAGAATTTCTGGCTCTGTATAGCCGTCTATTTCTTTTCACTGCACGAATCCAAACAGTGGGCTGTGGTTGCCGCTGGCGCCAGCTGCGCCATAGGCGCGTTTTTCGGCAAGATGATCGCCCTGTATATGCTGGGTCCTTTCACCGCCCTCTGGATTGTGCTCTATTTCACTGCCGATGAAGACCGTAAGGAACTGTGGCGAAAGGTCGCTTATTACTACGGTGGTTTCATAGCAATTACACTGATCTGGTTTCTCGCGATATATCTACCCGCGCAATCCCGGGTCGGAGGATACTTCGCCGAGCAGGCGATTGGGCTTTATGGAGCGCCGAAGGCCCTGGACTCGATTGGCCAATTCTTCTTCTCGCTCAACACTCTGTTGTGGGATCGCAACTTCTTCACCAAAATGCCGGTTATCACAACCCTGGCGTTTTTCGGCGGATGCATTGCGCTGTATTGGCTGGCACGCAGCGGTAAATCCAATCGCTGGTTTCGCACGTTTAACCCCGGCTGGGTACTGATCACTTTCTGGTTTGCGGTGGGATTCTTGTCGCTCTTCCCGTGGAATTACCGTCCTTTGCGCTACCAGACAACGATCATGTTTCCCGCTATGGCACTTGCAGCATTCTGCCTCGGCTATGCCTGGGAGCATCTCAGGACATCGACTGCCAAGGGTAAAAAGAAATCAAAATCGAACTTCCGCTATTGGCAATTACTGCTGACCTGTGGATTGACCTTAATGCCGCTGCTGGCTTGCTTCCTGTTCCTGCTTAACACGGACCCAAAGGAGTTTTATTTCAAGCCATTCCTGCAGTCACCGGTGGCCTTTTCAATCCTGTTGATAGTGGTAGGGGCTTTGTTAGGCGCGATTTGGCGCTTGATAATCAAATCGAGTTGGTTTCATGGTGATACTGCGCGACTGCTGGGACTGCTAGTAGTTCTTGCATTTGCCGCGTGGAATACTGCTCATTTTATACGGTGGGCAAACGTCAGGCAGTATTCGTTGATGACCGCTGAGCGCGATATCGCCGCCATCACCAATGAAGGCGCCGTGCTATCGGGACCTTACGGCCCGGCGCTCGCTCTCGACAATGACCGTGGCGCAGTTATCCACATGTTTGGAGTGGTGAAGGTTGACAAGAATCTCTTTTCTGAATTCCCGATCACCCATCTCGCGATGGACGAGGGCAACGAAAAGCGCGCCCGCGAGGACTATCCTGACTTGATGGCGAAGGCGTGGCCGATTACCCACTATATTCTGCGTGGCGTCGCGGTAAAAGTGTATAACATTGCAGAAGGCTCCCCGAATCCGACTGCTGAGGCTTACGTGCCGACTGATTACGAGCTCGCGCAAAAACAGATTGCAGCCGGCAACCAGGACTCAGCACAGGTGTATATGACGCGCTTCATGCAGAGGGGTGTTGCAAATTACTCTGCGGACTTATATGTTGGAGACGCCTTGACTGCGGTGGGTAACTATCAACAGGCATTAGACCATTTTCGCAAGGCGCAGGATTTCTCGCCCGGCGATCCGTTGAGTGCGTTTTATATTGGCAACTCGCTGATGGCGATAGGCAGCAAGAATTCGAGCCCTGCCTATTTTGACTCAGCCCTGGTCTACTATCGGATTGCTCAAAAAGCATACCCGGGTAACGAGCAGATCGACAATCTTATCTCACAACTGGAAAGACGAAAGCAATGATTTCCAAAGGAAGACGAAGCCGGAAAATTAAAGTTTCGGTCGTAATCCCAGCCTTTAATGAAGAAGGTAATATCGAACCACTGATGCAGGAGTTTGACCGAGTGATGCGCGCCTGCAGTTTTTCATACGAAATTATCCTGGTAAACGACGGTTCCACGGATCGCACCGAGCAGAAGATGGTTGAAGCACTAAAGCGCCACGGTAACATCCGCCTCGTCAAAAACCGGGTGCGATTGGGTTTGACGCGCGCGCTGTCGAAGGGATTCGACCATACTCGCGGAGAAATACTGGTCTTCTATCCGGCAGACCTTCAGTTTCACCCCCGCGACATCCCGAAGATGATCGATGCCATCGACAACGGCGCCGATATGGTGTGCGGGAAGAAGGTGGGCGCTTACGGGAAGTGGCTGGTGTCGAAAATCTACAACGTGATGACGCGAATTCTTTTCCCCAAGCTGAAGGTCCGGGATATGAATTCAGTAAAGGCCTTCACACGACAGGTCTACGACGACTTCCCTACCCTGCGCGAAGGCTGGCACCGCTACCTGGCAGCGTTTGCCGTTGCCAAAGATTATGTGGTCCGTGAAGTACCTGTCACACTCGAGAAACGAAACTGGGGGCGCAGTAAGTTCTCCGGTTCGGGCCGCATCCTTAAGGGTCTTACCGATCTCATCGCTGTCAAGTTTCAGGTGTCGGTATTGGGGGACCCGATGCATCTGTTTGGCAAGGTCTCGATTCTCTTCTTTCTGATCGGATTGATTGTCGCGGGCGTTGCCTTCTACTATCGCTTCGTGCTCGAGCACGGCTTTCGCCCGCTGTTGTACGCGGTGATCTTCTTCGAGCTCGCGGCGTTGGTGACGTTCGTGATGGGCATCATTACTGAGGCTCTTGTCTACCTGCGTGATTCGCTGAATGAGCTGAAGGCCCAAAATGCCAGGCTCACTGACGAAATAGCCCACCTCTCGGTGAATTTGCAGAGAAATAGGAGCCGATCGACAACTCAGCAGAGCGGCGACGAAGATAGTAGAAAGCAAACGTCTCAGAAAACTGAACACCGTAGCAGCAGCAGCAAGCAGTCGCGTTCGCGCCGCAGCCCGCGAACTCACGGACGCAGCGGAGGAGCGCATCAGAGCGGCGATAAAAGCGGTAGCGAGCAGAGTAATAACCGAAGCCAGAATCACGTCTCGTCAGAAAGTCGCCGTCACCCGCAACCTCAGGCAAATTCCAGCAACCGTCAGGAACGCGACGACAAGAACAGCGCAGAGAAGAACAACGAGATAAAGCTCAGGGAATTGCCCGCAAGTTCAGATCAGGGGAGTACTGATTAGTTAATAGCGACTTCGCAGGGACAAACTCGAACCCGTCAACAGTAGTCGAACGATCTAATCGGCGAATGTCACTTCACCACCGACAATAGTATACTTCACTCGCCCGTTGAGCTTCCAGCCGTCGTAGGGTGAGTTACGCGAGATAGAACGGAACTTGTCGACTCTCACAGTCCAGGTGGACTTAGGGTTGAGAATAGTGATATCCGCGACTCCGCCCGCAAGCAAATCACCGCCGGGCAACCGCATGATTCGGGACGGATTCGCTGAAAGTTTGCGCGCAAGATCATTCCAGCTCAGTTTGCCGGTCTTGACGAGAAAAGTGCCCGCCAGGCTCACCATAGTTTCGAGCCCGATGATGCCATTGGGAGCCTGATCGAACTCCACTTCCTTTTCTTCGGGGGCATGAGGCGCATGATCTGACGCGATGATATCTATCGTGCCATCGGCCAGCCCTTCAATAACGGCATCGACATCACGCTGAGTTCGCAGCGGCGGATTCATCTTCAAGTTGGTGTTAAATTCCTTGCCGATTTCAACATCGGTAAGTGTAAAGTGGTGCGGTGTTGCTTCAGCAGTAACGTTGACGCCTTGAGCTTTGGCGCGACGTATCAGATCGACCGATCCTTCGGTTGACACATGGGCAATATGCAACGGCGTGCCAATATACTTGCAAAGGGTGATATCTCGGGAGATGCAAATCTCCTCGGAGAATGGCGGAATGCCCGGCATTCCCAGCCGGGTCGATTCGTAACCCTCGTTCATCACGCCGCGTCCAGATAGTGAAATATCCTCGGCATGACTAATCACCGGAATCCCGAACATGCCGGCGTACTCCATCGCCCGTCGCATCATGCCGGCATCGTTGACCGGGGAGCCGTCGTCGGTAATTGCAACGGCGCCTGTGCGAACCATCTCCCCAATCTCGGCCAGTTCTTTCCCCTTCCGGCCTTTACTGATAGCGCCGATTGGATAGACGCGTGCCTTACAACCGTGTGCGCGTTGCTTTACGAACATGACCGATTCCTGATTATCGATTGGTGGTGTCGTGTTTGGCATGCAGGCGACAGCAGTAAAACCGCCGGCGGCGGCAGCTTCGGTGCCGGAAGCAATTGTTTCGCAGTCTTCGCGGCCAGGCTCCCTGAGGTGAACGTGAACATCGATGAACCCGGGAAACACCAGCAATCCGCTGGCGTCGATGACTTCGTCTTTCGCTGATTCTCTGCCGCTCCCTCCGGCTTTGCCTGCCTTCTTTCCGGCTTTGCCCTCACCCTTCAACTCTATGCGCTCGATACGGTCATCCTCTATATATATGTCACCCTCAACCGGTTCGTCACGGTCGGGAAACACTATTTGGCCATTCTTGATGAGCTTAACCTTCATCTGTTTGACTCCTGTCACCACCTGCAAGCAGGAAAAGTACCGCCATGCGCACCGCTACACCATTAGTGACCTGCTCCAGTATCACGGAGTGAGAACTGTCCGCAATTTCATCCGCTAGTTCAATTCCCCGGTTGATCGGCCCCGGATGCATAATAGTGTAGTTCTTGTTAAGTCGTTTCAGCCGTTCCTTCGTGATTCCGAACAGCGAAGTATATTCGCGCAGCGACGGCAGCAGCCCCGCCTCCTGCCGTTCAAGTTGGATTCTCATCACGTTGACGACATCGGCGCCATCGAGGGCCTTGTCAATGTCAGTATAGACCTCAACCCCGGTATTCTCCAAACCAACCGGCAATAGCGTTGGCGGTCCGCAAACTGCCACTGATGCCCCCAGCTTGGTGAGTCCCCAGACATTGGACCTGATGACGCGCGAATGTTTGGCATCCCCCATCAGCACGACGCGGAGTCCATCAAGGCTGCCATATTTCTCCCAGATGCTGTAGATATCCAGCAGGCCCTGGGTTGGATGCTCGTGCTGCCCGTCACCGGCGTTGATTACCGATGAACTGCAGAATCTTGTCAGGAAATACGGCACCCCGGAGCTCTGATGGCGAATAACCACCATGTCGATTTTCATCGCCTCGAGATTGCGTACCGTGTCCTTAAGGGTCTCCCCCTTCTTTACTGACGATGTCGCTGCGGCGAATGACATCGTGTCAGCGGAAAGCCTCTTCTCGGCAAGCTCAAAAGAGACGCGCGTGCGCGTTGAAGGTTCGAAGAAGATATTGGCTACCGTCAGGCCGCGCAAGGGGGCGACTTTCTTAATAGGGCGTTCCAGCACTTCCTTGAAAACTGTGGTGGTCTCCAGTACTGTCATGATTTCATCGGCGGTGACATCCTCTAACCCGAGGAGGTGTCGTCTCTTGAAAGTCATTTCTTACCTCGCTTGGCAGCAGAGGATTTCTTCTTTGCAGCTGATTTCAACCTACCTTTGCGTGCAGGTTTCGGCTCATCTTCGGCCGCTGGAATACCGCTGCGGCGGGCACCGCGGTAAAGCAAAACTCGATCTTCTCCCCCGCGTTCCTTGAGCTCGACAACAACGTCATCGCGAACGCTGGTCGGTACATTCTTGCCAACGAAATCGGCACGGATAGGCAATTCGCGGCCGCCGCGGTCAATCAGCACCGCCAGCTTAACCGCTTTCGGGCGGCCATAATCCGGAGTCTGGTTAAGCGCAGCACGAATGGTGCGACCGGTGAAGAGTACATCATCAACCAGCACCACCAGCTTATCTTCCAGTGAAAAAAGAATATCGGTAGAGCCTATGTCAGGATGCTCGCGGTTGGTCATCAGGTCGTCGCGATAAAGCGTAATGTCCATATAGCCCACTTCGACTTCACGGTCATCCATCTCCGCGATCTCTCTGGCAAGCCGATCTGCGAGGTGGTCTCCGTTCTTCCTGATGCCGACGATGGCGAGCTGGTCGTTGTCGCCCGCAGATTCCAGGATCTCATGCGCTATGCGAGCTAGTGCATGATTCAGCTGCCGAGGCCCCATTACGACGGAAAATTCCTTTTCTGCCACCACTACTCCTTCAGTAGTTGAGTCTCGTGAGTGATTTGTTTGAGGATGCCGGCGAAAAGCATGACAATGCCCATGATTAATCTTCACGTTGCTGGCGTCAGCTTCCTTTCGGTCTCACGGGACGCGATTAAAGGAACCAATCAGCCGTCAATGTAGGCATCAACCTGCGAGAGTCAAGCGGTTTGGTGATAATCGGGGGTAAGCCTGCTTCAGAACTCAGACTAAGGCGATGATTCAGCGGAGGGAGTGATCTCAGAACATCTCGAGTTCGGACATCAGGTCACGCCGATGGCCAAGTTTGACGGTAAGTAGAGCGTTGATCTTCTTGCGCGAGTCATCGTCAGAAGAGA
The DNA here is from genome assembly GCA_964468475.1 of uncultured Ignavibacteria bacterium. Classification (GTDB taxonomy): domain Bacteria; phylum Zixibacteria; class MSB-5A5; order CAIYYT01; family CAIYYT01; genus JBECKX01. The sequence goes on from CAYXUL010000009.1 coordinate 63,591, forward strand.
GATAACGCAGTGAACTCTTGTAGACTTCCACAAGCTCGGTCTCGTAATCCAGTACCTGGCGCACCAGTTCATCTCGTTGCTTGTGCCCGGCGCGAATGCCGGCAATTGTCTGCCCCATGCGTGTGAGCACATTCGGATCAATTTCCTCGCCGCCATACTTCTTGTTGATTCCCTCAAGTGTCTCCATGTCAGACTGTTGATCGGTGTGCGCCTGGGTGAAAAACGAATCTTCCTGACCCGTCTGTGAATCGAGATCAGATAGCGCTTCATAAAGCAAGCCGAGTTTCCGCTCCCTGAAGTAAGCGTCCCTTAGAATGTCCTTAAGAACTTCAATCATCGCTGCTGATTATGGTCATCCTCATTACAGCTCGCAAACAAAACTTTAGGTGCCGCGAGCGTCATAGTATCCCGAGCTTTCTACAAACCGGTCCTGTAGTTAGAGCGTTATAATGACATATTTCGAGGATGAGTTGATGTATCCATCTGATTCAAGGAGAGGTTACATGTTGGAAGTTGGAGATAAGGTACCCGCATTCACACTGCAACAAACAGATGGCGAAAAGGTGAAGGCTGGGGATTGGCAGGGGAAGAAAGTTGCGCTTTACTTCTACCCCAAAGATGACACCCCCGGCTGCACCAAAGAAGCCTGCTCGCTTCGGGATGGCTACGACAAGTTGAAGAAAGCCGGCCTGCAGATCTATGGTATCTCTCCGGACTCAGTGGAGAGCCATCAAAAGTTTACGAGCAAGTTCAACCTGCCGTTCCCTTTGCTGGCGGACCCCGATCACAAAATTGCCGACAAGTTTGGAGTATGGGTCGAGAAGAATATGTATGGCAAGAAGAGCATGGGTATTAAGAGATCGACGTTCATCATCGGCGAGGATGGCAAGATCGAACACGTCATCAAAAGCGTTAAGACCGACAACCATGCCGAGCAACTCATGGAACTGCTTAAATAGCAGGCTGCTTGCGAAATCCCGTGAGCTAATTCCCTGAGATTACTCGCTTGCGCACGAATCTGCAGATCATAGTTTAGTGTTCTATGGATGATTTCGTCAAAGTTTGTCCGATTGAAGATATCCCCGATGATGAGCCACTCGCAGTGGAGATCGATGGCGTTCCCGTAGCAATTTGTAAGGTTAACGGCAAATTCTACGTAATCGAGGATGTCTGCCCGCACCAGGGCTCCAGCTATGAAGGGGGTGAGATCGACGGCGAGGTGCTTACCTGCCCACTTCACGGCTGGCGAACCAATGTTGTCACCGGTAAATCGCTGGAGTCTGAGGCAATTGAAATTGAGACCTACGAAGTGCGTGTGGAGGACGGCTTTCTCTACGTGAAAGTGGAAGAATAATCAGGTACGCTGCAGCAGGCTTACTGCTCAACAGAACGAACACCCGGTCGATTTGGAAATTCAATCTTGCAGCGTCCCGGGGGAATGCCCTCGACTTTGCAGTAACCGTTGGCGTCCGTCTTACCCTGCTTCTCGCTGCCATCAGGTAAAGTCACCTTGACTTCTTCGTTCGCGATTGCTGTCCCATCCGGCTCGTTTGCCTGAATCTCGATATAATCCTTAAACTTGAGCAACCCCGATTCCTGCGCTTCGCCAAATTTCTGGCCTGCTATTTCGATGGTAAAGAAGTACTCCGGAGGGTTATAATTGCTGCCGTAGCGTTCCATCTCCTCCTGTGTCGGGATCTCATCAGTATCTTCATGGTACTCATACTCCCACAGCAGCTTGATCTTCTTCTTATTGACCTTCGTCTCGATTGCAGTGATCTTATCGTGAGCTCCGTCCTCATCATACTCGCAGATCGTCACTATAGCAGGTGCCTCCTCATTCGCATTACGAACCGTAGCGCTGAGAGTCAGAATATCGCCCCTGCGCGCTTCTGCGGCACTCCACTGCATATCATCCACCCCAATCGGTGGAACGACCGGAATGCGATTTGACTCGCCGGTAAGGCCGTTCTTGGAGAGTTCCACTTCGAAGTAGACAAGTTCGTTCAGCTCAAGATCTGCAGGGATCCGGATCAGTTTGCAGAGCCGGTTGCGGCGCACGGTTTCTTCCAGGGTGGTGATAGTGCTGCCATTCCCCTTCTTTAGCCTTATCTTTGCCGGCGAACCTTCGCCGACAAAGGCAAAGCCGATGTCGTACCAGATATCCTGTCCCTGGGGAGCCTTGCTCGCCTTCCAAACTGCATAGATCAGCTTGGATTCAAGCGTTACCTTGTGTTTGCTGTCAGTTGATTTGGTGAATTTCGTCTGCATTCTATCCTTCGCTGCATTTCAATCGGCTTTGGCAGACCTGCTGTTCGAGCCAACGGTGTGGACGCTTTTCTGGCTGCGGATCTTGCTTAACACTTCTAAAAACACAGTCGATTAATCATGCCAGTGGTTCGTCTTATCCGTATTTTATATACCGATTTTCTCTAAGTTTTGAAAGCGTATCGTTATTATCTTAGCAAGATACGAGACATTCGTGCGCGGGAATGAGCAAAAAAAATGTAGTCTCACAGACCTATTTCCGATTATAATAGAAAATCCCTCCGCCATAGTCGGGACTATCTCGCGCGGAGGGTCTATATGAAATCGACCAAATCTGTGACCTTACGGCGGAAGATCGCCGGCTGCAACGTTTTTAGGGAGTTGAGATGAAAAATAGCTGTTTAGTCGTAATCCTCATATTCTCCATGCTTGTTCCTGCTCTGGCACAGGATAAGGGAGCGGATAACGGAGCTGATAAGGGGCAGGACAAGGAAGTCATTCGTCTGTGCAACGACTACGTTGATATGCTGAAAGATGGCAAGTATGATCAGGCACGTGAACTCTGGAACCTGCTCGATCGTACCAGGGCGGAGGAATTGAAGATCAATTACCAGGGCTGCCCTCTCAAGCTGGAAATTGGCTCCCCACTCTGGCAGCATCTCGACGATATTCGCTCCGGCAAAGCGGAGTACCGAGTAAGTCTCGTCACGCTCAGCCGTGACTTTGCCAAGGTCACGTACAGCATCGTCTCTCCTTCCGATACGACCTGGGGAACCCAATACGTCCTCGTCGGCGGAGTCGTGGAGCCGCAATTTGTCAGTTCCACACATGTCTTCAGCGACGCCTGGGAGCAGGTTGAAACCAAGTATATTCGGCTCCATTACCGCGACGCCAAGATTTTCGACGCGGATGTAACCGACCGTGCAGACGACTTCATTCACCGCATGGGAGACATGCTTGGCGTTTCGAATGAGAAGATGGTCATTCTCGAGACCATCAAGCTCAATGGCTTCCTCTGTGGATCATACGGAGAGGTCGAGTCAATGTCGGGTGTGCAGGGACTTGGAGCTTTCGTCAAGAGTTACGATGGCGTGGTTGGAAAGTACTTCCCGCCGTATCAGGAACTGGCGCAGTTCATGGTAGCCTACGCCAACGATACTTTGCCGCCGGTGACTCTGCCGATTATGCAGTATGGCACGGCGACTTTTCTTGGGGGGCGCTGGGGACGGTCTGCGCGGGTACTCTCGGCTCTCGGCGCGTACTTGTACCAGAACGATCTGGTTACACTTGATACACTTATCACAGCCGCCGATTTTGCCACATTCAACTCGAATCCCGATTTTGCCTATCCCCTTGCCGGCTTGTTCTGCGAATTCATGTTCGACAAGCTGGGCCGCGACAAGTACTTTACGCTCTACCGCCAGCTATCAGGAACAAGTGCCGAAGTAAATGCGATTACAGCCGCAGCGTTTAAGCAGACTGTGGCGACTGCGGCGGGTGGAAACTGGGAAAATCTCATTAAAGAATTTAAGGCCTGGCTCCCTCAGCACAGCTATGCGGGGATCGCCGCCGGTGCCGACGATACCGGCGAGTTGCGCTACGAGTCGGGGTTGAAGGGAGTTCTGGTAAGAGTCTACGAGGACAGCAACGCCTACGATGTTGTCGCGAAACTCGATAGCTCCGATATCAAGGTCGCGCTTGTGCTGCGCCAGCGAATCGGGAATGACTACCAAAGTTTCCTGTTTGACGATCAGTTTCCCGACACGCTGTACAATGATTATCACTATGGAATTCTGTTTTCGTCTGCTGAAGCGGGAACTTACGACTACATTACCAACAGAATCACGGGGAAATACATATCGGGGATGACAGGCGATCAGGCGATCTATGATCCGAAATCGGGCGAAGTGCGCTTTCGTATCGAAAAGTACCTGGTGCCATCATTCAGCGACTACGAGCCCCACTTGCTATTGATGAAGTAAATCGCTTCCGGCTATAGTCCGTCGTACTGAGGGCCACCTCCCCCTTCCGGTGGGACCCAGGTGATGATGGCGTAAGGATCGGCAATATCGCAGGTCTTGCAGTGCACACAGTTGGAGGCGTTTATCTTGAGCCTCTTACCGCCCTCAACTTCTTCCATCTCGTAGACATTTGCCGGACAGAAAAACTGGCACGGGTTGCCATACTCCTCTACACACTTGGTAGCGCAGATGTTAGTATCATGGACTACCAGGTGAGAGGGCTGGTCTTCCTCATGATTCGTTCCGGAATAGTATACCGAGTCAAGCTTGTTGAAGATTAGTTTCCCATCAGGCTTCGGGCGCCAGGACTCCGCGTTGGGGGCGTCCCCACTGAAGTACTTGCCCAGCTGACGCATGTTCTGGTAATCCGGCTTAACGCGCGGCGGTGTTTTGAAACCGTTCCAGATATTCTTTAGAACATAGCCGGGGGCTGAGAAGACCCCGCGTTCAAACATGGGGTGGAAATACCTGCTCTTGTACAGTTCTTTGTGAACGTAAGAGCTGCGCCACTTGGTATCGAATTGTGACATCGCCTGCTCTGAAGTGTCCCCCTGTTTCAGGGCAGCGAATATCGTCTCGGCAGCCAGCATCCCCGTCTTCATCGCCAGGTGAATGCCCTTAAGCCGAGCCGGATTGAGGAACGAAGCCGAATCCCCGATGATCAGGAAACCGTCACCAAACATCTTCGGAATCGACCAGTAGCCACCCTCCGGAATCGCCTTGGCGCCATACCGGATCATCTTGCCTTTACTGAGCAGCTCCTTCACAAAGGGGTGCAACTTCATTTTGGAATATAACGCCTGCGGCTCGGTGAAGGGATTGCGGTAGTTCATCCCCACGACAATGCCAATGGAAAGCAGCTTGTCGGTAATGCTGTAAAGGAAACCGCCGCCGAAGGTTTCATTGTCGAGCGGGTAACCCATGGTGTGATATACCTGCCCTGGCTGCAGCGTACCCTCAGGGAACTCCCATAATTCCTTGACCCCGGTGGTGTATTGCTGGGGATTGCGTCCCTGCGAGAGACTTAACTTCTCGATGAGAGTCTTGGTAAGCGAACCTCGTGTGCCTTCGCCCAGGACGGTGACTTTGGCCTTCAGATTCATCCCCGGCTCAAACGAAGGTTTGCGGTTGCCTTCTTTATCTATTCCTTTATCGTCAGTTCTGACGCCGACCACGCGGTCGCCGTCGTAGAGCAACTC
>CAYXUL010000010.1:0-3211 GCA_964468475.1 uncultured Ignavibacteria bacterium
TTCTCCGCCTGCTTACGCTCGACCTCGGAGAACTTGCCGCCGGAGATCATGCGCCCCAACTCTACGACTCGTTCTTCCTCATTCAGAGGAATGACCTCCGACTCGGTGCGTCCGTTGATTTCCCGCTTCACCGCCTTGAGGTGATGGTCGGCAAACGAGACTATCTGTTGCAGATGCGTGATGACTACGACTTGCTGCTGCTCTCCCAGTTGCTTGAGCTTCTTCCCTACCAGCAGCGCGGCTTCACCGCCGATGCCGACATCAATTTCATCAAATACCAGCACGTCGACCCGATCGCTGCCCGCAATTAACGACTTCAATGCCAGCATCACCCGGCTTAACTCGCCACCGGAGGCGATCTGCGCCAGCGGCTTGGTGCGCTCGCCCGGATTGGCGCTGAAGAGGAACTGCAGTGCCTTGGGCCCACTGTCGCCAAGCGGCAGGCGGCTACCTTCATGCTCAAGCGAGATAGCGTCGGTCGGCTCAGTGAATTCTGCTTCAAGCCTTCCTTTCGCGATCCCTACAGAGGTAAGCTCGGAAGTCATTTTCTTCTCGAGCCTCCTGGCGCCCCTCTCTCTTTCCATCTGCAGCTTCCCGGCAGCCTTAATTAAAACTGCCTTTACTTCCGGTAGCATTCGCTGCAGCTCTTTCAGCCTGACTTGATCGGTTTCTCCTTTCGCAAGCAGCCCTGAAATCTCCTCGCGATACGCAAGCATCGCCTCCACCGAGCCGCCGTACTTTCTCTTAAGCTGATATATCTCAGCAAGCCTTTCACCGACCTGTTCCAGACGCTGTGGATCCTCTTCCAGTTTTTCTTCCAGCTCCTGCAAGCTACGGCAGGTTTCAGTAAGGGTAATCTTGACCGATTTCAACTCCGGCAAGAATTCCCGCACCTCCGGCAGCAATTGAGCCGTGCTCTCGACACGCCTGAGTATCTCGCTGATCTGCTCCATTGTCCCGCCCTCGGACTCGATGATGTTCTGTGCTGCCGATAGTTCACCCTGAATTCGAGAAGTGTTCTCGAGTTTCTTTTGCTCGGTTTCCAGTTCCTCCTCTTCACCCGGTTCGACTTTGGCGCGCTCGATTTCGTCGAGTTGGAATTGCTGCAGTTCCCGGCGTTCCTTCTCCCTCTCAATCGTTCTTTCGATCTGGGCGATCTCTGCATTCAATTTGCGGAATCTCTCGAAATGAGCCTGGTAGTCCTCGAAGCTCTCCACGCAGCCTGCAAAGCGATCGAGAAACCAAACATGCCGTTCAGTATCGAGCAGCCACTGATGTTGATGCTGGCCGTGCAGGTCACAGAAACGCTCGGCGATCTCTTTGAGTGTCGTCAGGTTTACACGCTGGTCGTTAAGCAGGCATCGATTGCGCCCATCAGCTTGGATTTCCCTGGTCACGGTGAGCGAATTCCCGTCAACTGCAAGTTCTTCCTTCTCGAGAATATCCGCCAGCTTGTCGAGGTCGCCGGTAAATTCAGCCTCGATCACTGCCTGCTCCTCTCCGGTACGCAGGTAGTCGCTACTGGCGCGCTCGCCCATTATCAGGCTAAGAGCACCAACAATCAGCGATTTTCCCGCGCCGGTTTCGCCGGTGATTACCGTGAGTCCCCTGTCAAAGGAGATTTCCGCCCGCGAGACGATAGCGAAGTTCTTGAGGAGTATTCGTTTTAGCTGTACCATTGGAAATCAAGATAAGCAATGATGCCGTGCCTGCTCAAGCGAAGTTTCTTAGTTAGTTGCGCGCGGTTTGACCCTCAATTTCGCCAATGCCCACCACGCCAGCAGAAAACCGGTAGGCAATGCCAGTAACAGGCGAAACCAGTTTCCGCCCAGAGTCTCCGGGCTTAGCGAGAAAACGACGTCAATCAACGTGGCCAGCGAGAAAAGAAGCACCCAGATTGCTGCCGGGCCTCGGCCTGATTTTCGCAGCGTGACATGGAGGCTACCGGCAAGAAGACCTCCGTAAAATCCGGTGCAGCGCGCGCAGAAGCCGCATTGAATTCCAACAATGAAGAATGAGCGCGACGCAATCTGGTGGCAGGCTTTGCTGTAGATCGAGAACATGGCACTGGCTAGCGAATTCAACCCCAGCAAATGAAGCAGCGGTGGCGCCATGCCACCGCTGAAATATATCGCTGCCGCTCCCGCAATCAGCCAGAGAGCGAGTTGCTCCGCACTCTCCGCTCTACCAGTGCTACTGGGGTCGGGGTCCCGGGTCTTCAGGCTTTGTGTCATCCGGATTGGCGTCCCCGGTTGGTGAGTCATTGGGCGGTGGAGGCGCACTGCCTGCAGGAGGCACATCCTCTACCGAGATTGCTGCCTCCCCCTGCTCCGCAACGCGGACCACCTCGCCGGTCAAGTAAGCACTGACCAGCCCGGCGTAGAAAATCGTGAAAAATACTCCGATGATCAAACCGATGAACCCAAACCAGGCCAGGAAACTGACCACCCAGCCGATCAGAACGACAATAATGAGGTTCACCAGATTCTGTGAAACGAAGGCGATTATTGCAGTGAAATCAAACGCTGGCGCAAGTTTTCTGGTTCGCGCCATTTGTACGGCGATGTAGGGAAATACCAGAGCTACCGCCAGGCTCAGTACGATGGATGCGAGGATTCCAATACAGGGAATATGCCTAAGCAGGAAATTAGCGATTATCAGCGGAATGCCATATGCAAGTCCCGCAATTATGTAAAGCAAGCCCAACACGAACTTGTCTCCCATCTGATCCCACTTGGGCAGCGGTACCGCTTTGCCTTCTGATGTGTTTCGAACAGCTTCAAGATAGTAGCCGATCAGGAAGGGTATGGGGATAACCAGAAACGAGAGCAGAATAAAGGCTGCGCCCAACACAATCTTCTGCACCCACTCTTTATCCTCGAACATATACGTGAAGGCACGACCGATATTGTCAATCATCGCTCCTCCGGGAGATTAACGTGTTTAGGTTACCTTAGCGCTTTCAGCGTCGTCACAACAGTGAGTGTTCAAGCAGTGATCAGTGATGTCTGGTGCCACGAACGCACCTCTTTCACTACCCTTCTGGAGCCAGGAAGTCAACTAAAAAAGCGAAATCTTTAGGCAGGACCCGGCAAGCGCCTTAGAATCCGGTAAATTTCTGCCGAGCCGTCATCGGGATGTCTTCTACACCGGCAACCTGAAAGTAAATCCATTTCCCGTTTGCGCTCCACATCGGGAAATTACAGTGCCC
>CAYXUL010000010.1:3311-11595 GCA_964468475.1 uncultured Ignavibacteria bacterium
GAAACCTGCATGATCCTTTTGGTCGCCAGGTCAAGCGTCCAGATAGCCGAATGGTCAGGGAGCGATAAGTTAAAGATTACCTTCTTCCCCGATGGTGCAAAGGCCAGATCTGAAATTGTCACCAGCAACTCTGATTTCGTCTTCAGTTTCCGCGTTAGATCAGCAGGAAAATTCTTGCGAAATTTCTTGAAATCGGACACGACTTCACCCTGGCGTTGACCGGTTTGGTACTGCATCAATTCCCATTCGCCCGAGATCAGGCGCGGTACTACGAAACTCTTCCCATTTGGCTCAAACGCGTAGGTAAAGCTGGGCATGTCTTTGAAGTTGAAGCCCGGCAGCATTCGCATTTCTTTACCACTTTTCAGATCGCGAACAAACAATTCCATTGGCTTTCCGGGAATATTGTCGTCAATCCTCAAGAAGGCGACCGAGTCGTTGCCAACCGGTGCAGGCAGTATGGCATTGTGGGCAACGATTTCGCCGATGCCCTTCATGGTTTCAGAATTTGCGTTGCCAGCTATGACCAACGATAACGCGATAAACAATATTAACAGTCGTCTCACTTCTAATTCACCTCGTCGTTCCAGTTAACGGCCGGCTTCAGTTACATCTATTATTGAGCAATAGTCTTCTTGACCTTTATACAGCGATACTCCGCTACGGGCGAGTCATTTCTGCCGAAAATTACGTTTGGAGCGATATTGACGGGAGCCGACTTGAGCCAGCTTATCGTCCGCTCGACGCCCAGCAGCGCCCGTAATACGTAATATATTAATTGACAATCGGTTGCACCAATATTTACGTTTCTTTTTTCGCGCAATCCGGGTTTTGAACAAAACCGATTCAGAAGCGTCCTTCTTGTGGGTCGGAGAGTGTGGGGTGCTGTGACTGAGAACATTTCGGAACTGGTAGAACGGTTCAAGGAAGGTGATGAGCAGGCCTTCAACAAACTGGTTCGCCTGTTCGAGAAAAAGATCTATGCACACGCTTATCAGATGCTGGGAAATCACACGGAGGCTGATGAAGTTCTTCAGGAGACTTTCGTACGGTTGGTTAAGAATATCAGCCGACTCAAGACTGATGCCAACTTCCCCAGTTTCATCTTTAAGATTGCGACTAATTACTGCATCGACATTATCCGCAAGCGACAGCGGAAGTTCGTCAATGTAGAGGAGAGTGAAGCCGAAGAGTCCGGATGGTATCTGCTTGAATTATCGCGTTCGATACCGACACCGGCGGAGGAGCAGGAGAACCGACAACTGTTAGAACTGATCAACGCTGCGATTGCGGAGTTACCACCGAAGCAACGCGCAACTATCGTGCTGCACGATGTTGACGGCTACTCCAAGGAAGAGATTGCGCAGATGATGGATTGCCCGCAGGCTACAGTTCGGTCGAATCTCCACATTGCCCGCTCCAAAGTGAAAAAGAAATTGAAAGAGATTCTCGATGAGCCGGTATAGCCAACACCGGCCAACGAGCACATCGAGAAAGGAATTACGGTAGATGCAAAAACGTGAATGGAATGATAAGCTGCTTGATATCGGGCCACACGTCTTCGAGGGCCTGACTGCGGCGGAGATAAGAGATAAACTAATTGAGGAAGGGGTGGCTCCGGAGGAGGCGCTGCATGAGGTCAACTATCTCAGGGCGATTTCCCGCCGTAAAGTCAAGCTTCCACCTGACACTTATTTCGCCGAAGCCCGCCAGAGAATATTCAGTCGCATCAATATTCGTCCTCTCAGTGTCCTGGATCGCCTGGTTAGCGTCCTGATTCCGGCGTCCTGGAAACCCATCCCTGCTGCGGTGATCGCGCTTCTTATTGCCGTTGCGATTCTTACACCGATGTTTTATCATCCGGTTTCAACTGTTCGAGTAGATATGCCGTCACTCGACAGCGCCGGCCCCCACGTCTCCATGTCGCAATTTTATACCGAGCACGTTGTGACGGTTGATGAGCAGGTGGTTTCGGCAGAGGAGCTTCGCGAGTATCGGGAAATACTGCTGATGTCAACGGCAATCCTGGGATCGCCATCCTCGCTCTCGCGCTCGCGCTCTCTTGCCGGTTCGAACGATTAGATTATTGCTGTATGGTGCAGTCAGGCTGTATCGTAAGCTGAAGAGTAGTTTCCGAAGGGTACAGGTTTGGAGATCAGGGTCAAGGTCTGGGGGGGATTTAGCCAATGAAAGGGCCGTTGCTCGCGGCAGAGCGAAGACTCCGGGTTGCCGCAGAACGCATACACCTTTCAGTCCATGACTGCCTCATTTGTGCAGTGTGCCTGATTGTTGCGTCCGCGGCCATTCTCGGATGCGGAGATTCCTCCAGGAAAGTCCTTCTGCAAATGAAATTCAAACCGGGGCGGAGCCTCGTCTATCAACAGATCAACAAGCAGACCATCTCGCTCAACAACTCTCCGGTAGTCTCTCAGAATTCCCAGTCACAGGGCGAAATGACTCAGACAGTAGAAGCAGTGGATGATTCCGGCTATGCGCGGATTCAGGAAGCTTCGAATTGGAGTTGGAGCGAGCCTGACGCGGACACAGCGATCAAGGTTGTCTCGAACACCGAGAAGCTGGAATACACTATGGCTCCCAATGGCAAAATCAGCAATCTCTCGTTGCCGAACGACGGCGAAGCCTCCAAATGGAAAGAGTATGCTCAGTCCAACCTGGAACAATCACAGCCGACTTTTCCAACTGAACGTGTCGGAAAGGGTTACACCTGGATGCAGACGGTTAAGATCTTCATGCCGTCTGGAGAGAAGCTTGACGCCAGCACAACTTACGTCGTTTCTGATCTTGTGGAAGTGGATGGGCGCAAATGTGCCCTAATTGACTATAAGGGAAACCTCGTTTTGCCGTTCGATGTGATGGAGTCGGACACCCTCACCCGCCGGGGCGTTGACAAGGTGGATGTCACCGGCCAGCTCGCCTTTGACTACGAAAACGGCTATGTCTACAGCCAGGAAGAGAAAACCAAGATTACTGCCGATCGCTCGAAGATCCAGGGGAACGAAGCAAAGTCCTACACTGCCCACATCGAAGGGGAGCTGTTCTTCAGACTGAAGAAACCTGCCGAGGATTAGCCTCTTACTTCTCTTTCAATTCCTCGGGCCAGTTCATGACCATGACGATGGCTCTGCCTGTTTCATTAGTCGATGATGAATTGATTAAGAACTTCTGAGCATCCGCAGTTATATCATAACGATATTGTATGATGCCGCCGGGCCTGTAGGGCTGGTGAAACAAACGTTCCGGCACGCCTGCTTTGAACTCTCCGCCGGTCAAATCAACGGAGACGGAATAGATGTCGCCTTCCTTGGTGTAGTACACAAGCTCCTTTCCGTCGGCACGCCATTTGGGAGCGTAGCCACCGGACGGAGAGACTTGCCACTTGCCCCCGGCAGCACTTAACGAACGAACGTAGACATTAATCGGGCCGCTTTCGTCGCTTATATACGCAATATACTTTCCGTCAGGCGAAACCTGAGCACGGGCTTCATGATGCGGTGTGGCAATTAGCGTGTGATAGTCCGAAGTGTCAGTGAGACTGAATTGATATATATCACCGTTGCCCTTGAATCGTGTGCCGATCAAATAAGTGCCGTCGGCGCTGAACTGGGACGGCCCCGCGTTCGCATGGCTGTCGGAGTAGATCAATCGCGCGTCACCAAGCCCGTTCGCCTGGCGTTCATAGATGGCGTAGAAACCTCCCGGATTCGCCGCATACGCAATCCATGTCCCATCACGAGACCAGATTGGCCAGATCTCATCCGTCGAGCCGAATGTTAGCCTGGAGGCGACATTGCGTTCCAGGTCACGCACCCAGATGTCTCGAGTCGCAGTTCGCTGGTCTACAAGAGTGTAAGCGAGCTTCGTGCCATCAGGCGAGAGTGAGAGATCTCGATAGTCTGCGGGCTCACCCACCTCGCCGAGCTTGCGGCCGGAACGGTCGAACCAGACCAGCTTGCTGTTCCCTTCAGCCCCCTGGTTCACATAGCTTAATATCCCATTCGCTGATACTGAGAAGTATGGCCTGTCCTCTGAAGGTGTGAACACATCCTGGGCGATTGGAACCGACTCGCCGCTTACCTCAAGCTTTTTTGCATCAAATTTCCGCGCGAACAGAATGCCGTCTCTGGTGTGCAGAATATAGCCAGCGTTGCTATACTGAACACGGGATTGAACCGCAAACAGCGCTTTATCAACCGAGCCATCGAGCGAGCCCACATGAAGCATACTGTTGAGCCCGTTCACCGCATTAGTATCCCCAACTGCCAGGTAGAGGAAGTGGTTACCGTCCGGCAAGAAGCTCGGCCAGGCGTGGTACAGATCACCATGCTCATGGTCAATCGTAGTGGCAGAAGTTGCAGCTCCCCCCGAGGCGGGAATTTGGCGAATCGAATCACTCTGTGCCCCGTCAAAAAGTATGATGCCCGAGGAACCCCAACTCCCGTCCGCAGCGCCGGGCGCCTGACCCACCAATATTGCCGGACCTCCCTGCGCAGGTATCTTTTTTATTTGACCATTATCAGAGAAGGCGAGGTAACGACTGTCAGGTGACCAGAACGGACGGTGGACATTTTCGGTACCGGGCAACGGATATGCTTGCAGCGAATTTAGCGGTCGAATCCAAATGTGAGTTGCACCTGAGGAATCCGAAGCCATAAATGCCAGCAGTTTGCCGTCTGGAGATATCTGTGGCCAGGAGAGGAACTGGGCGTTCTGCGGCTCAGTGATAGCAAATTGATGCACCTGCGGGGTCGGGCTGGTGGCCGTCAACTGCAGGTATCCCAGCACCGCCGCCACGCAAATGGCTACCGCTGCAACAATCCAGGAAAGGCGGAGTTGGCGCCTGCGTTTCGTAGAGACGGGTGCGGGAATGCCCGCTTGCGAGCCACCTTCACGAATCCACTGCAGAGTGCGTTTCAAATCTCCCGCCGATTGCCAGCGCTGGTCGGGATCTTTAGCCAGACACTGCTTAATCGCCCGCTCCAGCATCGGAGGCGACAGCGGCTGGATTTCCGAAACTGCGCGCGGTTGTTCCTTCATAATTGCGGCGATCACGCTCGCCTGGCTTGCACCCTGAAACGCACGATTCCCTGTGACCATTTCGTATAATACTGCGCCAAAGGAGAAGATATCACTTCGCTGATCTACCTCTTTGCCGTCCAGTTGTTCGGGAGACATGTACTGGATCGTGCCGAGTATGGTTCCCTGTCCGGTCAGGGGCGCTGCTTGCGTGGCGCCAGACATCCCTTCCACCACACCATCCTGAATTTGAAGTTTCGCCAGCCCGAAATCGAGCAGCTTCGCTCCATCCTTGGTGATGATGATGTTTCCGGGTTTGAGATCGCGGTGCACCAGCCCCTGTTTGTGCGCCCTCTCCAGCGCATCGGCAATTTCGATTGCGTAGCGAACCGCGGCGTCAGTTTCAAGCGGCCCTTTCTCAAGCAGTTGAGACAGCGTATCCCCCTCAAGGTATTCCAGTACAAGATATGCCTTGCCTTCTTCGTACCCCACGTCATAGAGAGTGCAAATGTTGGGATGATTCAGTTGTGAGATGGCTCTGGCTTCCCGCTCAAACCTCGCCTGCAGATCCTGGTTGTGTTGATACAGCGCCGGGAGAACTTTGATCGCGACGGTGCGGTCAAGTCGGGTGTCATTGGCTTTGAACACTTCCCCCATTCCCCCAACGCCGGCTCTTTCGAGAATTTTGTATGGACCTATGGTTTGGCCCTGGGAGAAAGACATGCTCTTACATATTCCCGGATGAAATGTTAGATTCCTTAACGGTAAACGCGTCTGACCGTCAGCTATTGATAATAGACAAACTCAGTCGAACAAGCAAAGGTTATTGCTTTACAGGATCGCTCAGGTCTTAATTGTAGCCTTGCTGTCTAATCACGTTTACTCAATTGAAATATACGTCAGCAGGGCGGGGAAGTTAGTGAACATGGTGCGAGATGATGGGGCGTGAGAAAACCCACATCTCACTTTTGGTTCGTATTGCTTCTCAACCTATTCGGCTTTTCACTAGTTCGCTTTTGGCTCGATCGGTCCCGGAACCTGGTTCGGAATCGCCGGTAACGATTGCAGGTAGGCAAAGATCGCTTTCAGATCCTCGTCTTTCATTTTGCCGATCGACTGCCACGGCATCGGGGGCAGAATCGGGCGACCCATTCCCAGATGTTGTCCGGTGCGCATTGCCTTGATGAAGTCATCAGCGTCCCAGGCGCCGATACCAACGTTTTCATCCGGAGTAAGATTTATCGCGAAACTCACTCCCCAGGGCCCCGCCCAGGCGGTCATGTTGGCGTTGGTCATTGCCATCCAGCCCGTGGGGCTGAGCGTTCCTTGCGGAACCTCAGGTACCGGCGCATTTGCCGGCTGCCCTGACAGCGTCAGTGAAGGATCGGGAACGGGTCCTTTGGCCGTCATCATTTTCGGCGAGTGGCAGTCCTCGCAGCCGCCAACCATCACCAGGTACTTGCCGCGCTCGACCATCTGTTCCTGGGTTAGCGGCTCATCGGATGATCCGGCTGATGAACAGTAAGTCAGGAGGGACGTCAGCGCGAGCAGTCCCAATAAAAGTGCGAGCTTGGTGATCTTGTTTGTCATAATTTTCCTCCAAAAGGTGCGCGATTATAATCTAAATTGGACTTGAAAGTCAAGTACAATATTTACTCGATAAGTCTATTTATTTCGGCAAAGCGTGGGGCTGGCTGATACCGCACTTCCAGCCGCCACACGTCAACGAACCGGTCGGCTCCTGCAATTCGAATTTGTTGTTTTAATGACTTGCACGTCTATATTCAAAGTAGAGAGAATTTTGACGGTAAGGAGGGTCAATGTCACATTCAAAACCGTGTCTGGTTGCTGCGGTGATCCTGGTAATGGCATCGTCGATTTTCGCAGCGGGACCGCTGTCGGTCGGGATTAAAGGCGGCCTGGCACTAAACAACTCCAATTTCAACTACTCAAGCACAGAATTCTCGTATGACCCGAATAATGGAATGGGTCTGAATCTCTCCCTTCAACTCGAACACTCCCTCACCCCTTTTACTGCGGTAAGAGTTGATGCAGGCTATCTGCAGAAGGGATTCGACGAGGATCTGAGAATAGTCACTCAGAAAGGTGATTTGCAGGAGATATCGGCGGTAAAATCGCGCATCAATGTGCTTTCTCTATCTCTGCTGTTCAAGGGTCAACTGCCCATCGGCACCTACTTTGTTGCGGGACCACGCGCTGACTTCAAGTTGGGCGTCAGTCACGACATGAAGATGTACTATTCGGAGATTATAACCCCGGGTCTCAAATCCACAGTCTATGGGCTTACCGTGGGAGCTGGGCAGGAATTTCCGTTGACAGCTCTCGGAGTACTATTTTTCGAGGCTCAGTATCTGTATGACTTGTCTGACGAATACAGCACGAGCGCTGACCCGGCTGAAGTAGGCACCTTGACATCAATAAACAACCGCGCCTTCGCGTTCCTGATCGGGATTCGGCGGTAAGGGGATACGGAACACACCCCGTCTCGCCCCGATCCGCCAAGGCGGACGGAGCGATCCACCCCTTTTGATAGAGGGGAATTTGCGTCATTCCAGCGGGTCAGGCTGAGATCTTGGCAGAAAAATCGCAGGTTTACTGCGCCCGTTTTTGTATAATAGTTAGACAAGGTTCAATTCGATTTATAAAGGAGATGTTATGCGATCCCATTTCATCGCCGCAATGGTGATTCTCGGACTATTGATGTTGCCGACACTGGTCTACGGTGGTTCGTTTTCATACGGGCTCAAAGGTGGAATTTCGATCAATGACGAGGATTTTGGGGATATTTATATGGCCAGAATTGACAAAGCTGACGCGGTCGGTTGGGCGCTCTCGCTTCAACTCGAACGGCCGCTTAGTTCACGCTATTCGCTGAGAGCTGATGTCGGATTTTTGGAAAAAGGTTTCAATTCTGACTCCAGGTCCATTCAGGGCAGTAAGCCGGTAAGGATTGACTATCTGTCATTCGACCTGCTGTCAAAGGCGCTTGTATTGCCTGGCGTTTATCTTCTGGCCGGACCGCGGCTCGACTTAAAGATAGATATGCACGACAAGTCAAACCTGCTTGTCCCTGCTGTAAAAGACAATCTCAAGCAATCTGTCATTGGCGCTACTTTAGGGCTCGGGACGGATATCCCCTGGACCTCGGTTGGGTTCGTCTTCTTGGAGTTTCATTACAATTTCGATCTCACCCCCGTCTACAAACGTACACTTACCCCTGAGTATTCCT
>CAYXUL010000010.1:11695-35896 GCA_964468475.1 uncultured Ignavibacteria bacterium
CGGCAGACGAGGGTCCTGACTAATCGGGACCGCACACAAAGAAACCGAAACGGAGGGACTGCGACTTACTTTGATCGGCTAACGATCAGATATGAGCTTCTGAAGTTCTTCGGGAAGCGGGTACTTTAGCTCAGCGGCCATTCTCAGGAATATCACAGCACTGTCAGCATCTTGCGGTTCTTGAAGAAGGTAAACCAGAGCCCTTTGATAGTTGACGAAACCGCTGCTCTTGAAATCCGCAGCACACCTCTCGAAATAGCTCTTGCTCCTGCTGAATTCTTTGAGCTCAGAATAGCAGAGCGCGATGAATAAGTAGGCATCGGGAAGCCAGTCAGACTGTTGTTCAACGTAGAGGCTCTCGGCGCGATTAAGATATGGCAGAGCCTCCGCGGGCCTCTCCTGTAAATAGAGCAGCTTACCCTTTCCAAAGAAACCTTCAGGATCATCCGCATACATATCTATCATTGCGGCATACACACTATCGGCTTCGTTCAGTCTCCCCATATTCGTTAAGGCCACTCCCAGGTTCATCATTGCGACGTTATTATCTGGCATGATTTCGAGTGACTTACGATAGAGGATGATAGCAGAGTCGTACTTGCCAAGGACCCGATAGACTCTTCCGAGATTGTCATAAGCGTCACAAAGCATGGAATCGGCCGCTATCGCCTCCAGGTAGAGGCTGGCAGCCAACCCGTATTCGCCCGCGATTTCCTGGTCGCAGGCGGCCTTGAACAGTGAATCTGCTTCAGTCGAGTGCGGTATGCAGTATGGTGCAACTATCTCATGCCGACTGTATTTCGGTGCTTTGCCTTCGACAATTGCAGTTAGTACACAGAGGCTTAGTGCCGCTGCAATGCATAAGCGTATCATCTCATCACCCCCGAATCGAATTCCGCTCTTGACTACTAAAACTGAGGTCCTCTGACACCGCCTTTTTGACCAGATTCCCTATTGTAGTGACGTTTCAGTGATTGAAGCGTGCAATCCCCCTACCCCATCTGCCGAATAACCTCATCGGCGAAATCTTCGGTACCGGCGGTGCCGCCAAGGTCACGGGTTTTGACTTTGCCCTCACGGTAAACCTTTTCCACCGCACGCATTATTCGGCTCGCAGCCTGCTCTTCTCCCAGATGGCGCAGCATCAACACACCTGAAAACAATATCGCCGACGGATTCGCAATCCCCTTACCCGCAATGTCGGGCGCGGAGCCATGCACCGCCTCGAACACCGCGCAATCCTCCCCGATGTTGGCGCCGGGCACCATGCCCAGACCACCCACCAGCCCGGCGGCGAGATCGGAAATGATGTCGCCATAGAGATTGGAGAGCACGAGGATATCGAACTGCGACGGGTCAATCACCAACTTCATCGCCAGCGCATCGACAATCACGTTGGTGAATTCAATTTCCGGATAATCCTGGGCGACTTCGGCGATTGATTCTAAGAACATCCCATCGGAGAGCTTCATGATGTTCGCCTTATGCACCGCTGTGACTTTCTTGCGGCCTTTGTTGCGGGCATAGTCGAACGCGAACTTGCCGATGCGGGTGGAAGCATGATGCGTAATCACCTTGATCGACTCCGACACTCCCGGCGCGATCAGGTGTTCGAGACCGGCATAGAGGTCCTCGGTGTTTTCGCGCACAATGATCAGGTCAACTCCCTCATAACGCGACTTGACCCCCTCAATCGAGTGTACCGGCCGCAGATTGGCGTAGAGATCAAGCGATTTGCGCAGACCGACATTGGCGGAGGAAAACCCCTTGGCCACGAATGTGGTCAGCGGGCCTTTCAGCGCCACTTTATTGCGCTTTATCGACTCCAGCAGTTCGTCCGGAACCGGTGAACCGTAGTCGGGGATCGCGTTGATGCCGGCCGGGAGGCGCTCCCATTCGACCTCGACGCCGGTGGCATCAATGATCCTGATGGTGGCTTTGCTGATCTCGGGACCGATGCCGTCCCCTTCTATTAAAGTAACGAGGTGGTCTGCCATGTTGCTTTCGAACTCTCCTTTAAGTTCACTGCCGCGCGATGTCGGCGTGCATGCCGCCAAAATTGCGGCTTTACCGATTATTTCAAATTCTTATCTTGCCGGTGACGTGTGAGTATAACTATGGCGATGAAGACGAAAATATCAGACTTCACTCATCTACCCGGCAATAACTGTATTACGACAGCGATCCGGAATATACTGAATTTCTATGGATATCGATACCGCGAGGCGATGATTTTTGGTCTCGCGGAGGGAATCGGATTCACTTTTCGTATAATCGCGGGTCTCGATAATCCCTATTTGGGGGGCGCCGGCAGCCAGATGCTGGAATCCTTCTGCCGTAACCTCCATCTTGATTTTCAGGTGACCGAATTCGATACTGATCAGGATGCGTGGGAGGATCTGCGGGAACACATCGACAAGCAGATTCCCATCATCTGCCAGGTCGATTTGAAACACCTCCCTTATTTCAAATCCAGGACTCATTTCGCCGGACATCGGGTGATTCCGGTGGAATACAATGATGAGAGTATTTTTCTGGCCGATACCGGATTTCGCAAGATCAGGGAGTGCCCGATCTCCTGCTTCATCGAGGCACGTAAGAGTTCATATCCGCCACATGAGCCGCGCAGGAAGCGCTGGAGCATCGATCACGTAAGCGAGCGCCCTTTTGTCGAGGAAACGGTCACCAAGGCGCTCTACAACGTCTACAGCAAGTTCGAGCGGCAGGAACCGGGTTATGACCTCGAACAGATATTCCAGTTAAAGGACCATCTGCAGGACTATCACGATTCCAGGATGCTTTATCAGCAGATCGAAAAAGCGGGCACCGGAGGTGGGTTGTCACGCAGGATGTTCGCGGAGTTTCTCGACCAGTCGGCGCAGGCTTATTCACGCACGATTTATGAACTTGCCAGCGGGCTGTATGAGAAATCGGGACAACTTTGGGGTGAAATCGCTGCCGATGCTAAAGTGGGCGATCTCAACTCGGCTCCCGCAAAACTGGAAGAGATCTACGAAACCGAGAAGCATGCAATTGAGGTCTTCAGCTCCTACGAAGCTGAAGAGTTGTGATTGAGCACCTGTCGTTCAGCAGTTCCTAACGACCGAAGTACTGGTTTCTCAGCTTACCCAGGTACGTAAGGCCCTCGCGCCAGGTCAGGCGGAAGTCCTCGCCGGTGAAGGCGAACAGAGCTTTCACATCGCCCCCAACAACCACTCTGTACAACACCAGCCAGGCAACATAATGAATCAACTCCGAGGTTGTGGTGGCAATGGCTGCACCGACCGCGCCATATCGTGGAATCAGAAGCGCGTTGAGCACGATGGCGACGCTCAGAACCAGAATTGTCATTATGGTTACGGTGTAGGCTTTACCGCGTCCCAATATGTGCAGCGAGATGATTCCGATCAGGCCCCTGAATAGGGCCATTCCCAGGAGAATTAAGAGGGGGACCTGGCCGGCGAGAAAATCCGGGCCGAATAAAGCTAAAACGGGGTGGGAAACCAGCGCCACGCCGGCAGCGGCAGCCAGCATGACAAGGATCATCTGGCGATGATACAGCGGCGTGGTTGCTGCTGCATCTTCCTCGCTCTGGCCGGAAGTCTTCGGAAAGAAGACTGTTTGCACCGCCTGCGGAATAATTACCAGGGGCGCAGTCAGACCGGTGGCAACCGAATAAACGCCGGCGAGACCGACACCCTCGATCGCAAAAACCAAAACCAGGTCGACACGCTTGGCCACTTCCCTGATCAGGCTGCTCATGTATATCCAGAGGCCGTAGGCAAAGGTCGTACGGAATTGGGCGAAGGATGGCTTCAGTGATTCACCAGCTCTGGATTTGAGGCATGCACGAACGGTGAGAAAATCCACGATAATCAGCGCTGCAATATACGCCCACATCACCTTGTCGACTGTCGGCGAAAACACGAGGAGAGCTAACAGAACGAATAGCAGCGTGAGTGAACTCTTTATGACCAGAAACGTAGAGAATTCGTTGAATCGCCCAATACCAATTAAGTACTGGCAGCATGGCTGAAAGAACATATAGGTGATCAGCAGGATAGCCGCCGGATAGATCACTATCAACGGAGTATCCTGCAGCAGATTGCTGAACAACGGGTATGCCAGGACAAATCCAATCGCCACGATCACGGCCACGCTGGGTGGATAGAACATCTGGTTGGCGAGCAATGTCAGCGGTTTGCCCTCTTTCTTCCCGAGAAAATATTGGACGGAGAAGCCATGGCCGAGGTGGGACACGCAATAGAGAATCTCTGCGGTAGCCAGGATCAGCGCCACCAGACCTTTACCTTCGGGTCCCAGAATGCGACTGATAGCCAGTCCGGTAAAGAACGTAGCCACCAGCCCAATCGCCTGGGCGGAGAACACCTTGATTGTGGAGTCAACGAATCGCATTGGAAATCTTTTCAGCCGCAGAAGTATATCGGGCGGAGCGAAAATCCCCCAACAAAAAAACGGCGGCATCGCTGCCGCCGTTCACTACTTCACTGTAGTTCGTAATCAGAAGTCGTAATCGATTTACGACCAGTTGTTACGAATCTGCTTCAGGTAGCTCGCGCTCTTGCGCAGACCCAGACTGGAAGCCTTGTACTGGACCGAACCTTCGGAACGGCCAAGCTTCTTGGCGATATCCATGTTTGAGTTGGTGCGATAGATTTTGCGCAGTGTGGCGATCTCAGACCGAGTCCAGACCTTGTTGGTACCGGAGAAACGACGGGTAGTCGTTTTGCGGGCGCGGCTGCGGGTTGTCCTGGTAGAGCGTCTGCTCTTACGGGCTGAGGAAGTTCTTCTCCTGCGATTCATTCGTTGCTCCTTTCGCAATACGAGAATGAAAGTTACGGTTACTTCGTCCTGAAGTTTAGTAAGCGCCTTCCATCTAATTTGCTCTTACAAGTTTGTGTCACTTAATCTTATCGGACTTGCACTAGTTTGCTTAACGCTTCAGAGTCAAATTTGTATCAAAAAGTGTACTTTTTTTGATGCGCCGATACAGCCCCCTAAAGTGTCTCAGACTTCAGTTTTGCCTTTCCCTCGATCATCCTTTGGGGTAGATTCGCGGAGATGGCAACCTATTTCGTATCCGATTTTCACCTCGGTTCGCGCTCAGCTGAAATCGAGCAGAAAACTGTGGGACTGCTCTGTGCATTTCTGCGACAACACCGTGGTGATCTCGAACATCTTGTGATTCTTGGAGATTTGTTCGACTTCTGGTTCGAATACCGAAATCTTGTTCCAAAAGGAAACCTGGAATTACTCTTTTGGCTGAAACAACTTGTTGATGAAGGTGTCGTCGTGTCCTATGTCTGCGGCAATCATGACTTCTGGCTCGGCGATTTCATGACGAAACATCTGGGATTCGCGGTTTACAACAATGAATTGGTTTTAGAAAACGGTGAGCGTCGCGTCCTCGTGCTCCACGGCGACGGCGTGGCACCATCCGACTGGAAGTACCGCATTCTAAAGCGAATCCTGCGTAATAGACTCAACGCCGCACTCTACCGGCTGCTGCCCCCGTCATTTGCATTCTGGCTTGCTCACAAGGTTTCCGGAAGATCGCGGCGGTATGGCGATCAGTCGCCCAGGGAGGGCTTTCTCAGGGAATACTACGAATATTCGCGACAGCGGCACACCGAGGGCTATTCAGCGGTCATTTGCGGGCATCTGCATTATCCGGAGATTCAGGAATTCGATTCGGGATTCTATGTGAATTGTGGTGACTGGCTGTCACACAATAGCGTCGTTCGCTGGGACGGATCGAAGTTCGAATTATTAACTGCCACCGAGGAGATTGAGGGCTGATACTCGCGACACAAGCCCGTCACGTTGCTGGCTGCTGTTGCCCTCAAGTGAGTTCAAAACAATCTCTCGTAATCTTGCCTGCGCTCAAGACCTTTGCAATCGTCTCTATCGAGGCTATATACGACTGATCGCC
This sequence comes from uncultured Ignavibacteria bacterium, assembly GCA_964468475.1. Classification (GTDB taxonomy): domain Bacteria; phylum Zixibacteria; class MSB-5A5; order CAIYYT01; family CAIYYT01; genus JBECKX01. Next base: position 17,649 of record CAYXUL010000010.1, read on the forward strand.
GGCGTTGTACAACTCTGTGGTCAATTCAAACTCGTTTCGCAACAGGGCAGCAGGCGCCGGTAGACTGACGACGTTTCCTACTCTTCCACCCGCTTCAACGATTCGGTGAACGTAGCGTCGCTTCAGCGCTTCCAGGTAGGCTTCGCGGTTGGCGGGAATGATGATCAGCTCCAGCGAAGGTGGCAATTCAGTGTGTCGCAGTGAGGTGGCTATCAGCTTCATGTCTTCCGCAGTTCCGGAAATCAGCGGACCAATGCGGACACGTTTGAGATATGACTTCCCGAAATGAGACGCCCCACTTATCAGAGATTTCTTCTTAACATCATACAGTAACGGTTTCCCCCCCACGTAAACCGTGATCTCGTCCTGGTAATAAACATGTTTATCTGAAAATGGTATCGGGACTTGACGATCAGCGAAGGTCTTCAGTAAGTTCAGATAGGTTTGATCCGGCTCGAGCACGACTGAGCGCCCGGTAAAGAGTGTAGCGTAGCTGAGGAGTGCCATACGGTCTTCCAGTGACATCCGTTCCAGCCCCGGACCGACTATTTCCACGCTGAATTGCCGATCCTCGTGATCTCTGAGCTCGTAGCTGATCGCGGCAGCAGCATCAAAGGCTGCACGGCGCCCCGATGGCAATGCCGGGATAATCGCTTTAACTGTCGGTTTGACATCCACTGAGAGCCGCCCCTGCCAGCCCTTATCCGCCAAGGGAAGAGACGGTAAGATCTTTACCAGCGACGATGTCACTCCCAAGGCTGCTGCAGCGGCCGTGTCCGCCACAATAATCCTGCCCGGTTGAAAATACCCCTCCTGGAACATTTCCATGAACGTGTTGAAAGTGCGTCGAGGAACCTGATCGATATTCTTCCCACCATTGCTAGTGGGATCTAGTATGCTTAGTCCATCCGGCGCAATGCTCAGGCAATAGTCCACCGGCACTTCAATCTTCTCAGAAACGGCGACGAATGTCTGCCCACAACGGTGAGCCAAAATCTTCTGGAAAAAAGTCTGCGCGGGTTGGTTGCTGTTCCCGGCGCGGTTAAGCCGCTGTTCGTCAAAGAACTTGAGTTCAAGTTGCTCCAGCTTCAGAATGGTAGGCTTATCGAGCAGATTGTATTTCTTACGCCAACGATAGAATGCTTGTTTTGTAATGCCGAGCTGTTGGCCGGCTTTTTCGTCATCCCCGAAACGTTCCCACAGGTCCCTGACCTCCTGTTGAGTATATTTGGGGAACTTGGCCGGTCCGATCCCTTTCTTGCGACGCCAATAGGCGACAAGTTGCTCAGGAATGCCCCCGAGCGCCTGTCCGATCTTCTTGTCGGTGCGATACAACTTCTGCAGTTGCTGCAACTCGCGCTTGGTCGGTATTCGGCGTGTGATCACAGTTTTTTGAAATACTTATACAACAATTCATAGACGTCATCGAGAGATAGTGAGATGACGCGAACATCTCCCGTTGAGGCCATGAAATTGGAATCTCCTGCCCAGCGGGGAACGATATGCAGATGCAGGTGTCCGGCTACCCCGGCTCCTGCAGTGCGACCCACATTCATGCCGAGATTGAAGCCGCGCGGTGAGAATTCCTGTTTCATCGAGCGCACGCAGTACTGGGAGAGCGACATCATCTCGTTGAGAACTTCCGGCCTGAAGCGTTCGAGAGCGGCGATGTGCTTAAACGGGACGATCATCAGGTGCGCCGAAGTGTACGGGTAGCGATTGAATACTATGTAATTGTGTTCGGCACGGTGGAGTATCAGGTTCTTGCGGTCATTCTTCTCTCGCTGCAGGCGACAAAACACACAGCCCTTCTCTTTCGGACCACGAATAAAATCGCCGCGCCAGGGGGCGAAAAGGTGTTTGGTCATGATACGGGAGATTATAACGAATGCCATACCCCCGCGCAAACGGATTCCCGGTGACCCCTTTCTCAGCAATGGCTATCGATAGTTTTAACTACTGCTAAGCAGTCTATACCATTTGGGCCTGCTGCTGCTTCGCCGCAGCGGCTGGCTCAAGTTCGATCACACGGTCAGCAGTTCCATTGAAGCTTTCGTCAGCCGTCAACAGGATTACTTGATACTCTGATGCAAACTCACTCAGGATGTTTACCGCCTGGCTGCTGCGCGACGAATCGAGCAACATGAATGGCTCATCGCACACCAGAGGTGGTCTTGCGTCTGCACAAAGGACTCGGATCAGGCCGAGCCGCAGTGCCAGCGAAGCGCAGTCTCTAGTGCCGGTCGACAGGCTATCATGAGCGTTTTGCCAGCCGTTGCCATCACGGCTGATCTGCCACGCCAGTGACTGTCGGTCAAGCGAAAGCCTGGTCCAGCGGCCGGAGGTGAGTTGATTCAGGTAGCGGGAAGCTTCCTCTTCTACCCGTTCGACTGACGATTTAAGCACTTTGCGCCGTGCCTCTTCCAGATATCGAAGCATGATCTCAGCCTGCTCAGCCTCCTGTGTGAGTAAGGCGATCTGATTCTGAGCCTCGGTGACGCGCTCTTCCAGCGGCGCGAGAATATCGCTGCCGGCTTCCAGAAACTCAAGTTTGTGCTCCAGAACCTGATTTTCTTCCTGCATCGTGTTTTGTTTCCTGTCAAGATCGGTCAGGTCTTTCTGCAGTTTCTCCAACTCGGTTGCGCTGACAGCGTAGGCGCGATGCTTCTCATAGATCTGCTGCTGCTCGGTCATCCGCAGGGTCATCTGCTCGAGTTCATCTTCGAGATCCTTCAGGTTACTGTCTCCCAGCAGGGACTCGTACCTCGACACCAGGCTCTTGATATCGCGGTCAAGATCTCGGTATTCCTCGTACATGTCGGAGAGTTGATCAGCCTCTTTGGCTTTGAACTTCTTCAGGTGCGCGTTCAGGCTCTCTTCATTCTCCTGCATTCGGTCGACTTCCCTGGAGAGCCGTTCGGTAATCTGAAGCAGCTGCGCCTTCAAGGCTGAATGTGAACGGATCGCACCAATCCAGAGGAAAAGCGCGATGATGGCGACGAGGAATGCCGCCCCACCGGAGCCGAGGTAGAGCAGATCGGCCATCCGTTGCCAGAAGAATACACTGACGCCGGTACCAAGCAGCGCCAGGACTATTAGTACTTTGTACCATTGGCCCGGAGTAGCTTCGTAGGTTGCCTGTTGGCTGTCTTCTTTCTGCTGGCGCAAATCCTCCACCCTGCCCTGATACAGCTTCAACTGCGTCGACAAACTCTCAGCCGACTTGACATCCGAGCGTTCGACTTTGATAATCGCGCGCAACGATTCTTTCTTGCTGGCGATCATTCCCCGGATATCCTGCGCCTCGCGCGTCCGACGACCCAGATCAAGGAAGGCCTCACGCTCCTTCTCGACGTTTTGAGCCGCTTCAAACGCGAGCTTGCTCATTTTGAAGATCTCAAGTTTTTCGTCGAACTCTTTCTTTGCCTTCAGTTCCTCTTCTCGTCCGCGCAGTAGTTTCTGACGAACGTCGTGAAGTTCAACAGTCTTCGACTTGCTGGTTTCCAGCTCAGCGTTCCAAACTTCCACCTGCGTTTCCAGAGCCTTTATTTCGCCATGCCCATCCTCGCCATTGATCTCGGTGATGCGATTATGGAGTCTATTGAGCACTCGCGAAGCCAACAATTCGTCCTTGTTCTGATTGAGGAGGGTTTCCAGCTTATCCTTGATAGCATCCGCTCCGCGTTCGATGCTGCCCAGCTCGCCTTGCTGCATGAAGGCTGTTGCCAGATAGAAGTCGGGCTCAGAAAAACCGAGTGCCTCAGTAAGTTTCTCTCTTACATCGGCGGCGGTATTCCATTTTGAGCCACTCTCTACCTCTTCCAGGAGGCACAATTCCGTGGTAACATCTTTGGTAAGCTTCAGCACGTGCCCGTCGTGCTCATACTCTAAATGGATCATGAAAGGATGCTCTTCCGACCAGCTCTTGAATTTTTCGGCTTCGGGAGATCCTGACGTTGCGTCGGCAAACAGCACCGTCAGCAGTGCTTGTGCCAAAGTTGATTTGCCACTATCGTTTCCACCTCTGGCAACGTTAAAGCCCTCTCCGAATTCGAAGCTGCCGTCGTTGAAGCAGCCAAAACGCTTCACTTCACAACGCAATATTTTCATTACATCACATCCTTGCCAGAGAGTAAGGCCCTACCGGTGGTGAGAGCCATCAAATATCCCTTCTGCAACTCCTGCGGCGCATTGTCATAGCCTTCCCTCACAAGTGCGGCAAATTCGTTGACGAGGCTGCTGGAGCTTTCCTGCATTTCGTCGATCAGGCGCTCGTCAAACTCTCGCTCATCGATAACGACGAATCGGCAGAATTTCTCACTAAAGTTCTTTCTCAGGGACGGTAGATCAACGAAGCCATCTCGAGACGGCCTGCCGGTTAAGCGGGCTCTCATGATTGTCGCAGTATCGACCTTGCTTTGCAGTTCTCTCTCGATTTCAAGCGTATAGCGGAAGTTCTCCGAATTAAACTCATAGTCGACCCATTTGAGCTTGCCTACTTCGCGGTGTGCCAGATCAACTGTCTCCTCGGAGATTTGTACGATCAGTGCGCGTCCGGCGTCACCTTCGACAAAATCAATCCCCTCCGGCGAGCCGGAGCTGACAGTATTATCCGACCAGCGATTGAATCCCACGCTTCCACCTACGGCGACGTAGTTGAACCGACCGGCGGACGATGCCTCTTGAGCAAGCGGAGAGAGTTCGAGCTCTCCGGACTCACCGCTGATAACGCCGGTGGACAGCACCAATATCTGCAGGCCGGCGGGCTTGATGTCGCTCGGCAATTGCTGCTTTGTACTCCCGGCAGGTATGCCATACACCGTGAAGCCGAGGTCGGGAAAATCAGCGCTAAGCTTTCCGTCTACGCCAAGTATCGTAAGATTGTCCGGGAGGCGGCGCAGCCGCAGCTGGCGGTACACCGAGGTCTCGTCCAGTGCGTCAGCGCTGCCGGGAACAAGCACTACCGGAATTCTTCCCAGTCGCTCTATCTGCCGAACCGCAAAGTCAATCAGGTTTCGCGAAATCAGATTCGCCGCAAACAAGTTTCCGGCAATGATGACGCCGTCGACGCCTTCGTCAAGCGCGACCTTGATGGTGCGTTCGAAGGTTTCTTTGATAGCGCTACGTACCAGGTCCCCTGCTTTGCCCAGCTGCGGAAAGTTTCTCCCAAGCTGAACATCGGAAATGTGAAGGATTTTTATCGTTTTTGTCGCCATCTTAGCCAGCCTCAACCCTGCCGACGGCGCAATTTTGTCTCCCGAATACTACAGGCTCGGAAGACGGTCTTTGCGATGCGGCAATTCAGGTTAATCATATGTTAACTTGTGATCTCAACTTCCAGTTGTGAACCTCGGCGAGTTAACCCGGGGGCCAGTTTTTAGATATCACTGCCAGCACACTGCTACAGAAAGGGCATGTTGAGTCCCAGGCATTGGCCTCGATCTCAAGTGCCACTCTGCACCGCTTTCTGCCATGCCCGACGAACATCGCGAGACGCCCGCAAAGCGATTAACTCAGCACAGGTCAAAGAATTATAGTTCTCTTCTGAAAGTATCGGTAAGATGTGCGCGAAAATTCAGCAGCGATTCTGAGGATATCTAGAGAATTTGCTGGTTGATCTTGCGGTAGATCAACATCGGCGGAATCGTCCCCTCGCTTAAGATCATGTCGTGGAAGCGCTTGAGAGAGTAGTCGGCTCCCATTTTCCGGGCGAATGCATCTCTGATCTGCTCGATCTCCAGCTTTCCGATCAAGTAAGTCATCGGTTGAAGCGGGGTAAGCGTATAGCGGCTCACTTCAGTCTCAACAAAATCCATCGGCATGTTCAAATTCTCCATCATCCAGTCGATCGCCTGCTGGTAAGTGAACTGGCCGGTCTGCAGCTTGGTGTCAACGATGATTCGAGCGGCCCGGAACCTTTGCCCGGCAATCACCTTTAGTTGAATCCGCGGGTCGTCCTCATAGAAGCCTGCCTTGAACATAGCTTCTTCGCAATAAAGCGCCCAACCCTCCGCCATCATGCTGTTTTGCTGTATGCGACGAATCAGCGACGGGTGATTGTTAGCCAGCTGCAGTTGCAGGTGATGGCCGGGATAGGCTTCATGGACTACGGATGTCCTGAATCCACGCTTGTAGCAATAGCGGAAGAAAGCTGAGCGGTCGGCATCATCCAGAGAATCGGGCAACGGCTGCACGTAGAATCGGCCGATTTGCCTGGTTTCGAACGGGCCGGCAGGCTGGTAGGCCACGCCGCCGATAATATTCCGCAGGAATTTGGGAGTTTCCACCGGGACACACTTCCCCACTTCCGGCGGAATCGTGGCGAAGTCATGGTCCTTTACCCAATCCCGGGTTTTGTTTATCTCCCACTGAAAGTAGTCGAGGATATCCTGCCGGTTGAAGCTCTTCGGGACAAAGATATCGTAGTCACGGTCGGGAGGGAGAGCTGAGATCACATTGCTGAGAGAATCGTAGCGCTGATCAAGATCCTCAAACAACGCCTCGCCAAGTTTCTGCAGAGAGTCAACGTCGAAATCAACGAAGTACACTTGCTTGAGCCGTCGATTATACTCCGCGCGACCAATCGCAAACGGCTGACCGGCACGATCGCGGAAGTTCCCGAGGAAGTCCTGAAAATCAAGCAGGGCGTTGGTGGCGTCGGAAAACGCACTCTCGACCTCCTCTTGCTTGTCAGGATAGAGTTCAGAAAAGTGAGCCGCGACGTCGTTGAGAAAATCTGAGCCTGTCTCAGCTTCCTGAGCAGCGAGCAAAACCCAGATTGCCGGCGGTTCTTTGAAACGCTTGCGTGCTTGCTCCAGAAACGACGGCAGCTTCTTGACCCTGGCCATGATGCGGTCGAATTTTTCCTCGTCCGTCAGCGAGGGTGAGATTAGCAATGAGTAGACACCGTCAATGGCCGTACTGCTGAAAAGCTTGGGATTGTCCTTGAACAGCAACGACTTTGACAGTGATTCTATATCCTCGGTCAAATTCGATTCCAGCAGGAGATAGTCGATCTGGGCATCAGTGCTGAGACTGGCTTCATCTACCTTGTGGAGCTTGCCGCGCAGGCTCTTTAGCTCTCTCACCGTGCGGTCAGTAGATCTGTTCGAAAAGTCGGGATACTCCTTATCCCCATCATGTTCTCCCATGTAGGTTGCATGGACTGGGTCCCAGGTGAGCTGAAGCTGAACATACTCCTGCCCCAATTTCTGCAATTGCTCCTCTGCCTTTGAGCCCTGAGCGAGTATAATCGGGGAACTGCACAGCCCGATCAGCAGGGCTGCGATGATGAACGGCCTGTTCAGGATCATCTATCTACCTCTGATTTTACGGAGTTGCAAGTCAACTCTCAGCTTTCACTGCTATCATTCTGCGTTGGCTTTGGCCCAGATTCCTCCGATTCCGGCTCAGGATATTCCGGATCGGGAACCAGGGTTGCCACTGCTTCGACATGCGCCGTTTGCGGAAACATGTCAACTGGTGTTACCCGCGTAGTGCGATATCCCAGGCGCTGAAATTCTGCCAGATCGCGCGCAAAAGTCGCGGGATTGCACGATACCGCTACGATTCGTTGTGGCCGCAATCGCACCAGTCTGCGGATAGCTTTGCTGTCCATTCCGGCGCGTGGCGGATCGGTAACCACCAGATCGAACTGTTCATTATTTTCTGCCAATTCCACGAGCTTTCGACGCACATCGCCGGCGAAAAACTCAGTATTGGTTATACCGTTTAGTTCGGCATTATGTTTAGCCATCTCGATTGAATCTTCGTTGATTTCCACGCCAACGACACTCTTCACCCGGTCCGCCAGGTACATGCCAATAGTTCCACAGCCACAGAAAAGATCGAGAACTCTTGACTGCTCGCTAAGCTCAGCGTGCTCAACGATAACGTCGTATAGATTCTGCGTCTGCCGGCTGTTGGTCTGGAAGAAAGAGAACGGCGTGATCTTGAATTCCAAGCGTCCGATTGTTTCAGTCAGGAACTCCTCGCCGAACACAACGTTGACCTCGTCCCCTACTGCTATGTTGGCCTTGCGGGAATTGACCGTGTGAAACAGGGACGTTAACCCTTCGGCTTCATCGACGATAGCCTTGAAAAGAGCATCTTTACCCTCAAACTCTCGATTAAAGGTAACCAGATTCAGCATGAAATCGCCTGTGAGTTTTCCCTCCCTGACTACCAGGAAACGGAGCTCGCCGCTGCCGGTCCTTTCATCCATGAAGGAAATTCCCAGCTCATGTGCCTTGCTGCGAATCAGTTTGAGGGCCGCTACAGAGCGCTCCGATTGCAGATAACACTCCTCAAGATCAAAGACCTGATCATAACGCCCCTTGACGTGTAATCCGGCCGCAGGTCGCTGTTCATCCGAGCCGAATGAGTACTCCATCTTGTTCCTGTAAAAGAACGGCTCCGCCGCGGCAACGGGCTCATCAATGGCAACATGTTCCAGCTTGCCAATCCTTTGCAGGGCGGCCTGCACGAACTCCACCTTGAACTTGAGCTGATCATCGTAACTTATCGCCTGCCAATTACATCCGCCGCAGCGACCGAAGTGACGACAGCGCGGTTCAATCCGGCGGTCGGATGGGGTCACGACACGGAGCATTTTCGCAAAAGCAAAGCGTCGTTTGACCTCGGTGATTTCGCATTCGATCGTGTCACCCGGTACTCCGAAGTCTGCCATGACTACCATCCCCTCGAAGCGGCCCACTGACTTGCCGGTCGGTGCCAGATTATGCACCTCGATTTCGACGATGTCGCCTTTCCTGAGCTTGTCTCTGATGATAATGTCCTTCCTTATCTTCTCGGTCACAGGGATGTGAAGTTATCAGATCGCCTGAAAATGGCAAAGCAAAAATCGACGGCGCCGCGTAAACCCGTGTTTGTATAACGCGTAGTAAAATAGCATCGTGGAATTTCGAGCGGAGATGAAAAGCGAGCAAGTGAGGTATATGGTGTCAGGCAAACTGAGGCGAATTTGCATACTGATTACGATGATCATGTTAGCGGGGGATCTTGCACCGGTGGCTCGGGGCGGTGAAGCGACTCTCCAGCCGGTGGAATTCGGGCCAACTTTCAGCAGACTTCGCTATAAGCCGTCGCAGCCGTTTTCCGGATCAATCAAGTTCGCTACCAAGCCGCAGTTTGGAAAGCCGGCAACTCTTCACGTTGAACTCACGTCGCACGCGAAGCTTGACACCACTCAAGTATTCGAATTCGTGACCCTGGGAGCACGGCCCGTAGAGTTTTCGCCTGGAAGCTTACAGTGGGAACCACCCATCGACTCAGGCGCCACCAAGTCATTTGACGTAGTTTTTACTCCCAGCTGGGTTGGCAGCTACGATATCGTCTTGTCACGCGCGATCAACCGTGATTGGCAGAACCTGGGAAGGCTGGTTCTAACCCTTGATGAGGACGGAAATGTACTCTGCGCCGCACCAATCGAGGTTTGCGGCGCTGCTGCGGTACCATTACACCCTTACCGAAAAGCAAGCAAGCTGATACTGACCTTTCCGCAGATTCCGGAGCGCAAGAACCAGCCCTCCAACCGTGACTTTTCTGCAAGCTTCGAGCTTCTAACCCCACCAGGAAAGGGCGACACAACTGCAATGGAGATCAGGCTGGAATGTTACCGCAACCTCTATAGTGAAGTACAATTCGTTGCTGAGCATTCAACAAATGTGAAAATCGCAAGAATGCCGACATCGTGGGGGAACGCTGTCGGAGTGCGAAAGGATCATCGTTATTTTACTGATACACTGAGCTTCGTCCTGCTTAAGGACGGACTTTCATACCTTGATTTCCAGGTGATTGGGCGAAATCCTCAGGCTCCGCGCGGTGATCATATTACAACCGATTTCCCGTTATATTTTCTGACCAGTCCCGATGGCGGATTGCTCTTTTTCGGAGACTTCGACCCAATTGCGCGCTTTACCTCTACCGATAAATCTCTGCTCGGCTCGCTGACAAATTTGCCCGCGGCAGGCTCGAGCGAATTCAGAATCAGGTACACGCTCTCAAAGCCGGATTTCCGGGCTGCTGAAGATTCAACCGCATCAGATTCGGCTGAGACTTCAAAGAACAAATAATCGGAATGATTTGGGGGAAGATAGCTAAGCTACCAGCCAAAGATATTGATCCGCATAATATCATTGCGGGTCACGAATATGATCAGAAGGATGAGAAACGCCAGACCGATCTGCTGGGCAATAGCCCGCCCTCTCAGCGAAATCGGCCCACCCTTGATTTTCTCAATTGCCAAAAACAGCAACTGACCGCCATCAAGAACCGGAATCGGCGCCAGATTAACGACACAGAGATTCACTGATAGAATAGCCGCCAGGATCAACACCGAAATAAATCCCTGCTTGGCCGCCTCTCCTGCCGCCTGGGCGATGAAGATCGGACCACCGATCAGCTTGGAAGAGGTTTGTCCACTAATCACTTGCTCAATGAACTTGAAGATCATGGCTACGTAGTAGTTGGCCATGTTGAAACCGCCTGCCAGCGCCTGCCCGAAACTCATATTATGGTATTCAACCTGACGTCCAACACCAATGCGCCCAACAACTTCTGCCTCTCCCTGCATGTTCATGACGGTGTCGGTTCTGATCACAAGCGCTGAAGAAAGAGTATCGGTCCCCCGCAGCCAGGTAAATGACATCTTCTTGCCCGGGCTCTTGTCTACGATTTTGAAGAGATCATCGAACGAACCTACCGCTTTATTATCGACGCTGACAATCACATCGCCGCTTTTCATGCCCGCCTGCGCAGCCGGATGTCCGGGAAGCACCTCGCCGATTGCGGCCTTATTTTCAACGGCAACCGGCTCGCCCTGGACAAAGTAGATACCAAAGAGAATCAGGATTGCGAGCACATAGTTCATGGCCGGACCGGCAAAAACGACAAGTGCGCGCTTCCAAACCGGCTTGGACATGAATTCCCACGGTTTGCCCTCGATATCCTCATCGTCAGGCTTTTCCCCAGCCATTTTTACATAGCCGCCGAGCGGAATCCAGGAAATACAGTATTCGGTTTCACCTTTTCTGAAGCCGAACATTTTGGGAGGAAACCCCAGCGAGAAGGTCTCAACTCGAATGCCTGACCATTTGGCTACGGCGAAATGCCCCAACTCGTGGACAAAGACGAGCAGACCCAGAACGAATATGAAAGCAAGAATTTCGCTAATCACGACTTATCTAACGTTATGCTCGCTGCAGAGTTCCTTCTTCGACGAATTTGCGGGCCTGTAAGCGAGCTTCTTCATCAGCCGCCAATAATACGTCCAGTGTTGTCGATTCGTTCGCGTATATCGATTCACCGCTTACCGCATTTTCAATAATCGTCGGAATGTCCGTAAATTTAATCTCTTCCGCAAGAAATGCCGCTACGGCGACTTCATTAGCTGCATTGAGCCGAAGTGGTGCCAGGCCACCCTTCTCCAGGGCACGAAAGGCCAGAGAGAGCGTCGGGAACTTCTCCAAATCAGGCGGCTCGAAGTCCAGCGAGAAGCTTTTCGTGATATCCAGCCTCGGCAAATCGGTGTCGACGCGGTTCGGATACTCAAGCGCGTAGGCGATTGGCAGGCGCATGTCCGGCGGCGAGAGTTGCGCGATGACAGCGCCATCACGAAATTGAATCATCGAATGAACAATCGACTGCGGATGAATTACAACCTCGATCTTATCTGGTGGAAGATCGAAAAGGAAGCGCGCTTCGATCACTTCCAGGCCTTTGTTCATCAGAGTCGCGGAGTCTATCGTAATCTTGCTTCCCATCGACCAGTTAGGGTGTCTGAGTGCTTCGGCGACAGTGACTTCACTAAGTTGTGCGCGGTCACGCGTCCGAAATGGGCCGCCGGACGCAGTCAGGATCAGCTTCTCGATTTCTCCGTGTGCTCCTGCCTGCGAACATTGCAGCAGCGCCGAATGCTCTGAGTCAATCGGCAGAATCGGGATACCGCTGGATTTGCTCATGCCGGTGAGCAAGTCCCCGCCTGCAACAAGGGACTCCTTGTTTGCCAGCGCTAAGGTGATGCCATGTTGCAGGGTGTAATAGGAAGCTTCGAGGCCGGCCGCACCCACGATCGCGTTCACGACCAGATCGCAATCCGCAAAATCGATTGCCTCGCGAAGCTGATCAGGGCCGGTAAATCGCCGCTTTACGCAATCCGGGAAATAAGCATCCACCAGCGAATCGTCGGAAACGTACACCGAGGGGACTTCGAATTCCTCAGCGATTCCGGCAAGCTTCTCCGCATTGGAGTGACAGGAGATCAGTTTGACCTGGTAACGATCACGGTTTTTGTAAACGATGTCAAAGAGGCTGTCACCGATCGAACCGGTGGCACCCAAAACGGCGATTTTTTTCACGTCAGATCGCTTTTTCTTACTTTTTCTCTACGTAGGCTTTCAGGATTCGTACCGGTTCGAGCGGTCTGTCCGGCATGATCGTTCCATCCGGGTAGGATACCACATCGGCGCCCTCTTCATCTTTCATCCGCATCAGCTCAGCACGCCAGGTAGAGTCACGAGCAATGCGTTCCCTGCTGCCCGAAGTAGGCGTCTTCCCGATCGCACGGACAACATCCATGCCTGAGATGGTTTTGCCGAAGACAGTGTACTGGTGATCGAGGCGGGGAAGCCTGGCCAGACATATATAGAACTGGCTGGAAGCTGAGTTCGGATCCTGGGCACGTGCCATCGCCAGAGTACCGGGATAGTGAAGTGAATCGTTGAACTCCGCCGGAATCGTCTTGCCCGAGCCCCCGCGGCCGGTTCCGGTGGGATCGCCGCCCTGAATCATGAAACCGTCGACAACGCGATGGAAGATGAGAGAGTCGTAGAACCCTTGGTTGACGAGCGCGAGGAAATTCTCGACGTGCTTGGGTGCCACATCAGGGAATAATTCAAGCTCAATCTTCCCCTTGGTAGTCTCCAGCATGACCTTGGGATTGCTTGACTCGTCTTTACGACAGCCTGTCATCAGCAATATTCCGAAAACCAGAGTTGCAGCTATCACTGAGATTTTCAACATCAAATTTAATCTCCTCCCGGCAACAGTAATCAATCATGGTCTTAATATCTACCCACACCGTCAAATATAGCAGTGCTGTTATCGGAGCGCAACAGTGAGTGACAATTCAACCATGCGCTCAAATGCTATTGTTTATACGCTTGTTTATACGCCGAGTCGAACTCAGCGATTCATCAGCACGGTGACCGCCGTACCTCATCCGCAAAAAACGGCGCCGCTGGGTTATACTGGCGGCGCCGCACCAAATCCGTCACGTCCATTGTGACAAAGGGGGGGAGGTTCCTATGGGGATTTCCTCTTGCGCAGCAACTTTGCTATTCGTGCTTCTTGATAATCGCCAATCGATTCCTGGCCTTGCGCCGCGAATGTTCGGCAATCTCGCGGTCGCTGCGGCTCAGATCCATATTGAGGAGATTTTCAGCCCGCTGCAACTCCTCCTGCGCCCGGCCATAATCGATCTCCTCGAGGAATTCTGCGGTCTCTACCAGAATTGTGGCCTCGTTGTTGGAGACTTCCATAAAGCCACCGCTGGTGGCCATGAAAACTTCCCGATTGTCAGGAGTCCGGAACCTGATCTCTCCCACCAGGAGTGTGGTAATTATCGGCGCGTGATTCGCGAGGATACCGAGATAACCCTCTCCTCCCGGGACTACCAGGGAGGTGATGCTATCTTCGAATAATGTCCGCTCGGGAGACACTACCGCCAGTTGAAACGACTTTGCCACTTGCCTAAGTTCTCCCTCAGTCCTCGCTTCTCATCTTCTCTGCCTGCTCACGAGCCTCATCGAGGTTGCCAACCATGTAGAATGCCTGCTCCGGCATGTCATCGCACTTGCCGTCGATCAACTCCTTGAAGGAGGTAATTGTATCGCTGAGCTTGACATAACGCCCCTGACGGCCGGTGAACTGCTCGGCTACAAAGAACGGCTGCGACAGGAACTGCTGAATCTTGCGAGCGCGACCAACAATCAGCTTGTCATCTTCAGAGAGTTCGTCGATTCCGAGAATCGCGATGATATCCTGAAGATCTTTGTAACGCTGCAGGATGTTCTGCACCTCACGGGCGACGTTGTAGTGTTCCTCGCCGACAACATTCGGATCAAGAATCCTCGAAGTTGAATCCAACGGGTCGACGGCCGGATAGATGCCCAGCTCTGCAATTTGGCGAGAGAGCACCGTTGTCGCATCAAGGTGAGAGAAAGTTGTCGCCGGCGCCGGGTCGGTCAGGTCGTCTGCAGGTACGTAAATCGCCTGCACCGAGGTAATCGAACCGGCTTTCGTTGAAGTAATTCTCTCCTGCAGGGCGCTCATTTCACTGGCAAGAGTCGGCTGGTAACCTACTGCTGAGGGCATACGCCCCAGCAGTGCTGAAACCTCAGAGCCTGCCTGTACGAAACGGAAGATGTTGTCTATGAAGAGGAGCACATCCTGATGTTCTTCGTCGCGGAAATACTCAGCCATTGTCAAACCACTTAGCCCGACACGCAGACGCGAGCCGGGAGGCTCGTTCATCTGCCCGAAAACCAGGGCTGTCTTATCGAGCACGCCCGATTCAGTCATTTCGAGGTAGAGGTCGTTACCTTCGCGGGTGCGCTCACCTACGCCGCAAAACACAGAGAAACCGCCATGCTCGGTGGCGATGTTACGGATAAGCTCCATGATAACAACCGTCTTGCCCACCCCGGCACCACCGAATAGACCGACCTTTCCGCCTTTGGCGTATGGTTCAAGCAAGTCGATGACCTTGATTCCCGTCTCAAAGAGAGTGTAGTGGGTATCCTGATCCTCCAGCCGTGGAGCCGGGCGGTGAATCGGATAACGTTTGACATCCGCTGGAATCTTCTCTTTGGTATCGAGGGTGTCGCCCAGAAGATTGAAGAGTCGACCAAGCGCGACTTTGCCAACCGGCACAGTGATCGGACCGCCGGTATCGACGGCGTTCATGCCTCGGACCAAACCATCAGTCGAACCAAGCGCTACGCAGCGGACGATGTTGTCGCCGATGTGAAGCGCAACTTCAACGGTCAGGTCGATCTCTTTTTCTTTGTCTTTGATTACGATCGCGTTGAGCAGATGGGGCAGCTTGTCCGATTCGAACTCACAGTCGACCGTTGGGCCGATCACCTGCACAATCTTTCCGATATTTTCCGCCATAAGAGTTCCTCTATCTCAAATCAACACTAATACTTCAAAATAATCCGCTGGACCTAGCCCTTCAGTGCTTCGGCACCGGAGACAATTTCGAGCAGTTCCTTCGTTATCACAGATTGCCTCGCCTTATTGTATTGCAGAGTTAGCGAGTCAACCATCTCGTCAGCGTTCTTGGTCGCCTGCCCCATTGCCATCATTCTTGCCGAATGTTCTGAGGCCAGTGCATCTGCGGTGGCAGACTGCATCATCGTCCGAGCATAGGTCGGCATCAACGTTGCGAAGATCTCATGCGGATCCGGCTCGAAAATATATTGTCCGCCGCCAGACTTCTCTTCGTCTCCGGTAGCGGGTGGAGTTACCGGCAGAAAATCAGCCAGGGTGATTCTATGCACTGCTTTGCTGATAAACTTGGCATAGATCAGCCGCACTTCGTCGGTTTGCCCGGAAACGAACAGATCGATTACATAGTCTGTGAGTTGATGAACGATATCGAGGTTCATTTTCCCCTGCAGGCCCTTAAATACGCGGTTGACTGGCCAGTCGCGGCGTTTGAAGTAGTCCTCGGCTTTCTTTCCGACTAGAACCAGGTTGACGGGCACCGCAGTTTCAGCTTTAAGAATCTGAACCGCGCGACGAATCAGATTGGCGTTGTAAGACCCGCATTGACCGCGGTCAGCGGTGAACAAGACAAGTGTCTTTTGCTTGATTTCGCGTTGCTCGAAGAATGGATGATCAAGAGTGGCAGCTGCGGCCGAGATTTGTTCAAGTATTAAATGCATCTTCTCAGCGTAAGGGCGCGATTGCGTGGCTTCCTCTTCGGCGCGACGCAGTCTTGCCGCGGCAACCATCTCCATAGCCTTGGTAATCTGTTTGATGTTGCCAACCGCACGAATGCGCTTCTTTATGTCTCGCAGTGTTGCCATTATTCGTTATGCCGCTTCATCCGAATACTTCTGCACAAATTCTGCCTTGTATTGCTCGACTGCCTGCTTCAACTTCTCGGCTGTGGCATCATCCAGAACCTTGGAATCCTTTATGGTATGGAAGATATCCGGGAATTGCTTCTCGATGAATGGATAGAAGCCATCCTCGAACGCCTTGAGCCGTTCCAGAGGAAGTGAGTCGAGATATCCGTTTACGGCAGCCCAGATAATTACAACTTGCCTCTCCAGCGACATCGGTTGGTATTGACCCTGTTTAAGCACTTCGGCGGTACGCGAGCCACGGGTCAACTGGCGCTGCGTTTCCTTATCGAGGTCTGAACCAAACTGCGCGAACGCCTGCAGCGATCGAAATTGTGCCAAATCAAGGCGAAGTCGTCCCGCAACTTTCCTCATTGCTTTACTCTGGGCATTGCCGCCGACACGTGAGACTGAAATACCCACGTTAATCGCGGGCCGTGTGCCGGCAAAGAAGAGATCACTCTCGAGGAATATCTGGCCGTCAGTAATTGAAATCACATTGGTGGGAATGTAGGCTGATACGTCTCCGGCCTGAGTCTCGATGATCGGCAGCGCCGTCAGCGAGCCTCCGCCCATTTCATCGGAAAGCTTCGCGGCGCGCTCCAGCAAACGAGAATGCAGATAGAAGACATCGCCGGGATAGGCCTCGCGTCCCGGAGGGCGACGCAGCAACAATGACAGCTGTCGATATGCCACCGCGTGCTTGGAGAGATCGTCATAAATACACAGCACGTGTTTACCTTTATAGGTGAACTCTTCGCCCATTGCGACACCGGCGTAAGGCGCGAAATATTGAAGGGGCGCCGGTGAATTGGCTGACGCAGAGACAACGATGGTGTACTCCATCGCGCCATGCTGCTCTAAGGTTGAGACTACCTGGGCGACGGTTGACTGCTTTTGTCCGATAGCGACGTAGATGCAGATTACATCAGTATCTTTTTGATTGATGATCGTATCGATCGCAATAGCGGTCTTACCTGTCTGCCGGTCGCCAATTATCAGCTCACGCTGTCCGCGACCAATTGGGATCATCGAGTCGATGGCTTTCAGCCCGGTCATCAGGGGCTCTTTCACCGGTTGGCGCTGGACTACGTTTGGCGCCGGTGATTCGATATCGCGGTAGCCGCTGGAGGCAATTGGGCCTTTGCCGTCGAGCGGCTCACCGAGTGGATTAACCACGCGGCCAATCAACGCCTCCCCTACCGGTACCGATGCGATACGTCCGGTGCGGCGGACTTCGTCGCCCTCTTCGATCATGCGGTCTTCGCCCATGATGGCGACACCTACGTTATCTTCTTCGAGGTTCAGGATGACGCCCGTGACATCGTTCGGGAACTGCACCAGTTCGGCCATCATGGCATCCTGCAAACCCCAGACGCGGGCGATACCGTCACCCACCTGCAACACTGTGCCGACCGATTCCATTTCGAGCTTGGTCTCGTAACCGGCAATCTGCTGCTTGATTATGGAGCTGACTTCCTCAGGTCTTAGTGCCATCGACTAACTTCTCCCATCTATTGACAATATCATTTTTCTCAGCAAAAGCTCAATTGACCTTGAGTTCCATCAGCTGCTCTCGCAAAACGAACAGGTCGTGACGTATCGAACGGTCAATTATCTTATCTCCGATGATGGCGATAGCCCCACCGATTATCTCAGGATCAACCTCTGGCTGCAGAGTCACCGTCATGCTGGTCAGTTTGCTCAGTTTCTCCGTTATCTGCTGCTTTTCGTCCTCGGTTAGCGGTACTGCCGTCACCAGGCGCGTGGCGATCAGGCCACGACTTTCATTGTAAAGCTTGTCATATTCGGCCGCGATCTCGCCGAGAAAGTTAGTGCGATGTTTCTCTACCAGCAGTCTCACAAACGAGAAAACATACTCGTGCACCTGCCCCTTGAAAACTTTCTCGATTACCGCAGCCTTGTCAGAATCGAGCAATTGTGGCGCTGCCAGGAAATTCAGCAGCATCTGATCTTTTTCGAGAAGCTGGGCAATTGAATCGACGTCAGCGTGCGCCTGCTCAGAGACATTCTTCTCCTGCGTCAACTCGAACAGTCCGCGTGCGTATCGATGTGCTACTTGTGTTGCTTCCA
>CAYXUL010000010.1:35996-67146 GCA_964468475.1 uncultured Ignavibacteria bacterium
TATTTCACCTCTTCGACTTCATCGATGAAGCGGCTGATTAGATCACGGTGCTTGGCTTCGTCGAGACTCTCTTTGATGATCCTCTCGGTGGCGGTCATTGTCATGGCGATGACGTCTTCCTTCAACTGCACGCGCGCCTTCGCGTAATCCTGATCCAGTTCCGCCTTCTGCCGGTCCATGATGCGACGAGCCTCGCCGCGCGCCTCTTCCTTGATCTGACCGGCAATCTTTTCACCTTCCGCTATGGCCGCGTTCATCCGCTTGCGCGCTTCATCGTCGATTTCCTTCAGCTTCGACTCGTACTGGGCCCTCAACTGATCAGCATCAGCGGTCTTCCTGTCGATTTCATCGAAACTGCTCTTGATCTTTTCTTTGCGTTCATCCAGCAGCGCCAACAGCGGCTTCCAGGCATATCTTTTCAGAATCCACAGCAGCACCAAAAAGCCGATGATGTGCGTGATGAGCTGCGGTATCTCGATATGCAGCGCATCAAGAATTTGATTTAGTACATCCATCTAGATGTCATTTCCTCAGCAACAGGTTTCGTCCACAGGTGTACAGGCGTCCAGCACGCCTGCACACCGTAGATTGTCTTCTTACGCCTGTACCGCGCCGATTTAGCCGATCTTCCCGAACAAAAGGAAGAATGCAACCAACGCGTAGATCGTCAGCGCTTCGATGAACGCGGCGCCGATAATCATCGCCGTCTGAATCTTGCCGGCAGCTTCCGGCTGACGACCCATTGCTTCCATTGCCTGGCCAACAGCGCGACCCAGTCCGAAACCTGAACCAATCGCAGCAAGGCCGATGGCGATCGGAAGTGAGAGGGCTAAGGCAAATGTGAAATCCATGATTTCCTCCTGATTACCTTTCAATCAGTATGTTAAGTTTGTTCATCATCTTGTCTATTCTCACCTAGTGAGACTCCCCTTCATGTTCGTGGGGTAACATAAGCGCGATATATATGGTAGCCAGCGCCGCAAATACTAATGCCTGAATTGCGGACATGAGCAAGCCGAGAAGATAAAACGGAATCTGAAACGGTATCCCCACCGGCGTCCCCTTACCAAAGATAGAAAGTGCCATGACGCCAATCATGGTGAAGGCCGCCACGAGAATATCCTCGCCGGTAATGTTGCCGAAAAGTCGCAAGCCAAGTGAAACGGGCTTGGCTATTTCGCCGATCACGTGAATCGGTATCATCAACGGCACCAGCACCCAGCCAACGATATCCTCCGGCTCACCTGCCAGATGATGTAACCAGCCAAGCACCCCCAGGCGTCGGAAACCCACAGCCTGCGAGTAGAAAAATACTACTATCGCCAGCGAGATGGGAATGACAGCGGCCGAAGTCGGTGCTTTCAGGAACGGGACAATGCCCATCCAGTTCATAATCAGAATGTAGATGAACAGCGTGCCGAGGAACGGTGTATAGCGCCGGGTATTTTCGCCGAGGATGCCGTAAAAGAAGTTGTAGAGCGTCTCAACGATCAGCTCAACCACATTTTGAAAGGAGCCCGGCACCATTTCACGGCGGCGATACACCATCATTGCAACGACACACATAAATATCCCGGCAAGAAACGCAAAGGCGATGTTCTCCCAGCGATAGAGATCACCAAATACGCCCCCCACAACTTTGTCGAGCATGTGAATGATGTTCGGCAACTCGTGTGATTCTTCGGCGTGGCTGCCTGCCTGTTCAGCAGCATGCCCGGCAGCGGTGCCGAGCGTATCGGCAACAGTATGTGCCGCCTGCTCAGTGGCGGTCAGCATTGGAATCAGCAGCTTGTCAAGAATCAATGCCGACCCTCCACCGCCTTAGGCGCTTTGCCGGTCAAACCGGGAGTATCCATACCCATAATCATACGTCCAAGTATCTTGAGAATCATTACCAGGAACATTAGCGAGAATCCCGCCAGCAGCGAGTAAATCGAGAAATAGCCCCACGCCACGATAAAATAGCCGCCGACATACAGCAGCGGGAATTTGAGCAAAACGATCAAGATCACGTGACTGGTTCTTGTCACTTCCGGAGAAATAGCTTCCGTGATGAGCCTTTTGAGAAAGTAGAGATTGAGAAGTCCCCATGAAGTTCCTACCAAAAACCCCGCCGCGATTCTCCAGTCGAAATAGACAGAAACCGCCAGACCCGTAATTAGAGCGAGTATCGCGCTGGTTCGAATTACCCGTGTGATGAACTCAAGACCCATGGCTTGTGAAAAAAATTACAATCTTACGTGTCCTTATTGACTCTACGTAGGATATTATAGATCTCTTTGCCTGAAGCTACAAACCCAAGAATTATGAACACTACCACCAGCCAGGGCTCAGTTCCCAGCCAACGATCCAGCAGCGACCCGATGAAATATCCAACCAGGGGTGCGGCAACCATGATGATCGGGATCACTGCCAGCAGGCTCGCCTGTCTCATCCAACCCGATTTACCGTCCTTATCGTCGAATAGAGACAAACGGCCCCTCCCGCAAGTTTAGTCGGCTAATATACCGCTGCAACCCTAAGTGTCAAGAGTTTATTAGGAGCAAGATTGGATAGTATTCGCCACCTTTGTTTTCAAAGGGCGGCAGAAGGCTCGAAGCAATGAATTCATGCGCCGAGTCACAGTAACGCCTCAATTTAGATAACGAATTCGGGAGTCTTCGCGAAAGAAAACCGGAGAGCCTACTGGCGAAGTTGTTCGGCCAACTGCTCTGATGTTGTCACCGGCAGCTTGCAGGCGTAGTTCTCGCAGACGTAGGCGGTGGCTTTGCCATCGATTTGCGGCCGCTCGCGCAGCAACGGGATCAGTTTGCCAGCCTCGTTGCTGTCGCCCGAAGTGGGATCAAGCAGGGCTACGACCTTGTTAGGGATGAATTCATGGTATACTTCAGAGAGCAGCTTCTTCGTCCCGTCATTGCCCTCAGCTCCAACGATTGCGACTTCGCGCGGCTTGAAGCGCTGAAAATGATAGGCATTGAGCAGGTTCATATACATCGATGGCATCTTCTCAGCCTCCGGTGCCAGGGCCAGCATGATCTGCTGCGCCTTCTCGGCATACTCTGACTTGTCAAGGAGTGTCGAGAGCCGCAGCAGTGCCATTGCAGCTTCCGAATTGCCGGACGGAGCCGCGCCATCGTAAGAATCCTTCTGCCGAACCAGGAGTCTACCCTCATTGGGTGCAGAGAGAAATAACGCACCGCCTGCCGAATCGGAGAAAGCCGCGATCATCTTTCCGGCTAATTGATCGGCAAGCTGAAGCCAGCGCAACTTGAAGGAGGACTCGTATAAATCGATCAGCCCGTTGGCTACGAAGGCATAATCGGTCAGAAATCCCGGCTGCTTGGTGCGACCATCGCGATAGACGCGCAGCAACTCACCGTCCCGGATCATGGTCGAGTCAATGAACTCCGCGCACCTTGTTGCTGCGTCGAGATATTTCCTTTCGCCAGTCACTTGATAGCCGATCGCCAGCGCCGAAAGCATCATGCCGTTCCACTCGGCAAGTACTTTGTCATCCTTTCCCGGACGAACTCGCTTATTACGTGCTGCCAGTAGTTTCAGCTTAGCCGCATTCAGCTTCGCTTCCACTGCCGAGACAGACAGCTTATACTGCCGCGCGAACTCTACCGGATCGACGCGGACGTGCAATACTGACGTCTTGTTGTCAAAATTGCCGCTGTTGGTGACGCCGTAGAAATCGCAGAACATCTTACCGGGGTCATCACCCAGTACGTCGATAACCTCTTCAGGCGTCCAGACATAGAATTTGCCTTCCTTTCCCTCGCTATCGGCATCCTCCGAGGAATAGAACCCTCCTTTGGCATCGGTCATATCCCGCAACACATAGTCGAGGATTTCGCGCCCGATCCTCAAATAGAGTGGATTCCTGGTTGCACGGTAAGCCTGAAAGTAAGCTGTTGCCAATTGACCGTTGTCGTAGAGCATCTTCTCGAAGTGGGGTACCAGCCATTGTGCATCGACAGAGTAGCGGTGAAAGCCGCCGCCAAGTTGATCATACATACCGCCTGACGCCATCTTATCAAGAGTGTGTGTTACCGCTTTCAGCAGAGTGTCGTTCTGAGTACGTTGGTACTCACGCAGCAACAGAACCAACTGGAAACTCGGCGGGAACTTGGGCGACTTGCCGAAGCCACCATTGACCGGATCGTAACGCTGCAACTCCTGTTCGACCGCGCGCGCGAGCAGGCTTTCCGGAAACTCCTCTGCCGGGTTGGCACGCGCCATCCTCTGTTGTAGGTAGATTACGGCGCTGTCGGAGCTTTCGATGATCTTGCTTCTGTCATCCTTCCATGCCTGGGCGACCGCCAGCAGAACGTTGGGAAAACCGCGTCGGCCATAGGAATCGTGTGGCGGGAAATAGGTGCCCCCAAAGAACGGTTTGCCTTCCGGAGTGAGAAAGACTGACATCGGCCAACCACCGCCTCCTGTGGTCATTTGCACGAAGGTCATGTAGATATCGTCGAGATCAGGGCGTTCTTCGCGATCGACCTTGATGCTCACGAAATTCTTATTCATAATTGCTGCTATCGTGTCATTCTCGAATGACTCATGCTCCATCACATGACACCAGTGGCAGGCGGAATAACCGATTGAGAGAAAGATCGGTTTACTCTCCGACTTCGCCTTTGTAAAGGCCTCCTCACCCCACGGATACCAGTCCACCGGATTGTCCGCGTGCTGGAGGAGATAGGGTGAGGTCTCGTTGGCCAGGTGGTTCTTGTGAGCGACTTCTTGAGCCGTTTGAGGGGTTTCGTGGGTCATCTTGTTGCTTTCCTTGCCGCCTTCAGAGCAACCGCTAAGTAAGCTCACGATAACGGTCGCGAAAATAGTGACGGCGAGACTTTCGAGTAGCTTCCGGGAGCTTATCTGTATCCTCCGCGCGAATTGGTAACGGCAAGTATACGTGATGTTTGTGATTCTATTTTGTCCGATTTGAACTGGGGTTGATCAGGCAGACAATGAACTGCGTTCTGCGGAACACTCGCTTTGAACCAGCGCATCGCTGCGCGTGACTTGATAGCGCCTGAGGAATATTCGAAAACGTGTTCCCGCGCCTTCGCTTGACTCCACGAAGATGTCGCCTTTGATGTTGTCGATGCAGCGTTTCACCACGGCGAGGCCGAGTCCCGTTCCGCCTTTTTTCCGTGAGAAGAACGGTTCGAAGAGTCGCTGCCTGACTTCTTCATCGAGTCCATCTCCGTCATCGGTGACTGAGATCTCCACCCAATTTTGATCCGGGTGCTGCTCATCGCCGATCGAATCACAAATGGCAATGGAAACCTTCCCCGATTCCGGGTTGACCGCCTCTACCGCGTTCGTCACCAGATTGTTTATTATCTGTTTAAGTTGATCCTCGTCGCCGACGACATACTCGGTACTGCCGGGTGTACGTAGTTGAATATCGACGCTTGCCGGCACGCTGCTGGAGTTCCTCAGCAGGTCAATGGCCTCACTCAACAGCGAAACCAGTTCAACTTTGTCTGAGCGACCCGGGCCGGTACGGGCGTAGTTGAGAAAGTCATTGAGCACGCGCGACAGTCGCTCTGATTCCTTGACGATTAACTGCATCAGCCGGGCGTTATCTCCGCCTACCTCCACTTCCTTCCGCAGAACTTCCACCGAGCCGGAGATCGATGCCAGCGGATTGCGAATCTCGTGCGCTATGCGCGCCGAAAGTTCGCCAACCGCGGCGAGCCGGTCGGCGTTCATGAGTGCCTGTTCCAGCTCTTTCGCCTGTGTCAAATCCTGAAATATCGCAACTACGCCGCGCACGCCGACACGCTGGTCTCCCAATACAGATGCTGTCAATCCCAGCGGCAGCACTGCGCCCGCAGGCGTCGTGATTTCAACCTCCGTGCGAATATTGGGCTGGGCGTCCTTCAACACCGAGAGTACTTGCTCGCAGAACTCCGGCATCGGTTCGTTGAAGACATCGAGAAAGCGAAGACCTCTGACTTCCGATTGCCTATACCCGAGAATTGCCTCAGCGGCCCGATTGAAATAGACTATGCGTCCGACGCTATCTACTGTGACCAGGCCGGAATGAAGATTTAGGAGAATTTCGTCGGTATCAAGCTGGACTCTTTCGAGGACCTGTGAGGCCTGCGACAGTTCCCCTTCCTTGGCTCTGAGCTTCTGCGCCAGGAATCCGGAGATGAAGGCAATCAGGTAGAAAGTACAGACATGCAGAAAGATGGTATAGAAGATTTCATCATTGGTTTGAAGTGCCGTGCGGATGGTCTCGAAAGAATATTTGTCAAGGGCTCCGAACACTTCCTGGAAGCTTGAAGTTACAGCGTACGTCACTGAAGCCAAACTGGCGATCGTCAGCGTGCCCGCCAGTTTGTAGGCGAGGCTGGCAGACACGATAGTCAGGAGAAACAGGATTGAGTATTGCGGCGTTAGTGAGCTCGAATTGCCGCTGATTGCACCCTCTGCTATCAGCTCGAACACGAATTGTATGAAGATCATAAACTGAAGAAAGCCGGGGCGGAAAAACCGTGCGTCGATCTCGATAACGAGCAGGAATACCAGAGTAGAGAGCGAGTAACAGAGGAAGGGCCAGAACACACTCTCCTGCCCTCCTTTGGCGAGAAACGCGGCGCCAAAGATAAGCAGGAAAATGGAAAGCCGCAGCGGCAGAAACCACACGCTGCGCAGTTCTTCTTTCAGCTTCTTTCTTCGGTGCATGATCGTCTCTGCTTATGAGAAAGGCCACCCTTGCCTTCACAAAGGTGGCCGATTCTCTGTATAGAATCCGTTCTTAAAACCCTGATGGGATTACTTGATCTGTCCAATGATGTCGAACATCGGCAGATACATCGCAATCAGGATACCACCGATGACAACACCCATAATCACGATAATCACCGGCTCAATCAGCGATGTCAAAGTACTCACTGCAGCGTCGACTTCTTCATCATAGAAGTCAGCGATCTTGGAGAGCATATCGTCCAGTCCACCGGTTTTCTCGCCAACGGCAATCATCTGAATTACCATCGGGGGAAAGACACCTGAGTCGCGCAGGGGGTTGGTGATGGTATCACCCTCGGCTATCGAAAGCACTGATTTCTTGATCGCTCTTTGCAGCACCATATTACCGGCCGTTTTGGCGGTAATCTCCAGGGCATCGAGAATTGTCACGCCTGATTGAATCAGCGTCCCCAGAGTTCGTGTGAATCGGGCGACAGCTGCTTTGCGAATCAAATCTCCGAACAGCGGCGATTTCAACATGAATCTGTCAAAATAGAAGCGCCCATCATCGTTGTGAAGCATAATCCTCAGGCCGACAATTGCCGCCACGATGAAGCTTACTCCGATCAGCCAGTAGTTTTGGATTATCGCTGAGATCGAGAGGATCATACGCGTTGGCGCCGGTAACTCGGCGCCGAGGTTCGAGAACATCTTGGCAAAGATCGGTACGATGAAAGTCAGCATCGCAATCGTTACGCCGGTGGCAACAATCGACACCACAGCGGGATAAACCAAAGCACCCTTAATCTTTCTTGCCAGAGCATCGGCTTTTTCACGATAGTTGGCGAGACGTACCAAAATGGTATCAAGGGCGCCACCCATTTCGCCGGCTTCCACCATGTTGACGTAAAGGTCGTCGAAGACTTTTTTGTGCTTCTTCATCGCCTCCGACAACGTGGAACCGGCCGACACCGCTTCCTTAATCTCGTTGATAATCTTACGAAACTCCGGCGCCTCCATCTGCTTGGAAAGAATCTCCAGACACTGCACCATGGGAAGGCCGGCGCCAATCATCGTCGCAAACTGTCGGGTGAATCGGGAAATATGAACCTTCTTGATACCCGATCCGATCCTGATATTGATCTGCGACGGCTTCTTGGTGACCTTATCAACAAGAATGCGATTCCGCCGCAGGATCTTCTCCAGTTCGCCACGGTCTCTAACTTTCAGTTCACCTTCGACCGGCGATCCCGTTACGGTCTTACCTTTGTATTCAAATACTGGCATTGCGACCTCCGTTCATCTCCTTCAGCGTGCCATGGCCGGCTGGCCGGACTGGACGCGTGAAAGCATCTCGTTCAGTTCCTGAACGTTTGATGACCGCGCCATTGCTTCGCCTATCGTGATCTTGTGCTTCAGGTATAAATCAGCCAACGACATGTTCATTGTTTTCATTCCATACTTCTGGCCCGACTGTAGCATGCTGTAGACCTGGTGGATCTTATCATCACGGATCAGCGCCCGAATCGCCGGCGTGCATACCATGATCTCGGTACAGAGAGCACGCCCGCCACCAATCTTCGGAACCAGCTGCTGAGAGACTACACCCTGCAGAACGAAGGAGAGGGTTACACGTATCTGCTCCTGCTGATTCACGGGGAATACATCAATTACTCGGTTGATCGTTTCCGCGCAGGAGTTGGTGTGAAGGGTAGCAAACGTCAGGTGCCCCGTTTCGGAGATGTTCAATGCTTCAGAGACCGTCTCCAGATCGCGCATCTCACCGATCAGACAGACATCAGGATCCTGACGTAACGCATATTTGAGTGCCGCAGCAAACGAGCGCGTGTCGGCGCCCACCTCGCGTTGATTAACCAGACATGATTGGTGCCTGTGCAAATACTCAATCGGATCCTCCACCGTGAGAATATGCGAGTGCCTCTCGCGGTTGATCTTGTCGATCAGTGCCGCCAGGGTGGTAGACTTTCCAGAACCGGTTGGACCGGTTACCAGCACAAGCCCGCGGGGAAGATTTGCCATTTCCACGACGGTGCGGTCGACCCCGAGCTCTTCGAAAGTCGGTACCTTAAAGGGAATTTGCCGAAGTGCTACTGAAATATTGCCTCGTTGCGTGAAGACGTTGCAACGAAAGCGGCTCATATTTTCAATACCGAAAGACATGTCGAGTTCGTTATTCTCCTCGAACCGCTGCTTCTGTTTTTCCGACATCATGCTATAAGCCAGCTTCTTCGTGATCTCCGGCGCGAGCGGGTCCATATCAAGGGTCTGCAGTCTGCCGTCGACACGAATCTGTGGAGGCGACCCAACCGACAGATGAAGGTCGGAACCTTTTTTCTCCAGCAGAATCTCCAACAGTTCCCTTAGGTTTACCATAGCCGTCTCCTCATATACTAAGTACTAATATCCTTACTAGCTTGGGGAGGCACCGGAGGTTTCTCCGAGCACCTGATCCACTGTCGTAACACCTTGCTTAATCTTGTCGATGCCGGCCATTCGCAGAGTGAGCATACCCTCTTGAAGACCTTGCGCCTGAATATCCGGCGTTGACGCGCTTTCGAGGATCAGTCGCTCGATCTGAGGCGAGATTGGCATTACTTCAAAGAGGCCGGTTCTGCCCGACATCCCGGTACTGTTGCACTCAGAACATCCGCGTCCTTCGAATGTCTTGAACGTTCCGATTTCATTCTCCGGAACTCCGAGATTGACAAGAACTTCCGGGTCGGTCTTGACTTCTTCTTTGCACGCCTTGCAGATGCAGCGGACCATTCGCTGTGCCATAATCAACTTCGTAGCGCTCGCGACCAGATAATTAGGGATGCCCATGTCGATCAGTCGGTTGATCGATGAGGGAGCGTCATTCGTATGCAGCGTACTGAATACCAGGTGACCGGTTAGCGCAGCGCGAATCGCAATTTCCGCAGTTTCGGCATCGCGGATCTCACCGACCATGACCACGTCAGGGTCCTGACGCAAGAACGAGCGCAGCGCTGCTGCGAAGGTTAGCCCGATATCTGACCGGACGGCGACCTGGTTGATTCCCTCAAAGTTGAACTCAACCGGGTCCTCGGCGGTCATAATGTTGACGTCAGGCTGATTAATTGTCTTTAGCGCCGAATAAAGTGTGGTTGTCTTACCTGATCCGGTCGGTCCTGTCACCAACACAATGCCGAAGGGAAGTCTGATGGCTGATTCGAACTTGCCAAGTGAAAGTTTTGGAAAGCCGAGCTTGGTCAGGTCGTGCATAAGCGCCTTGGGATCCAGGATTCGCATTACCACCTTCTCGCCGAAGATAGTAGGCAGCACCGAGACACGCAGATCTACGGCACGATCACCTACCTTGATCTTGATGCGGCCATCCTGCGGCAGTCGGCGTTCGGAAATATCGAGGTCCGCCATGATTTTGACGCGGCTGACGATCGCAGCACGATACTTAAAGGGCAAGGGTGACATCTCCATCAGCTCGCCGTCGATGCGGTAACGCACGCGTATTTTCTTTTCGTAAGTCTCGATATGAATATCTGAGGCTCCCTTGCGAATCGCTTCGCTGATAATCGAATCGACCAGCTTTACCAGCGGTTTATCCTGGACCGCCGTCTGCAAATCCAGCTCGTTGACATCGTCATCGCTGGCCGTAATAACTTCTATATCCGAATCCTCCAATCCTTTGAGGATTTCGGTATACTGCGCCGAATCGGCGTAATAGTGTTCAATCGCTTTTGTGATCGCCTGCTCGGGCGAAATCACCGGCTGGACGGAACACCCCGTGATAAATTTCACGGCGTCGAGCACATAGATATTGTTCGGGTCACTGATCGCCACTACGAGCGTCTTGTTCAACTTGCTCACGGCAATAACGTTGAACTTGCGCGCGATATCCTGTGGGATCAGCTTGACCACATCGGGATTCAGCTCAAGATCGGAAAGGCGAACCGCTCCGATATTCAGCTGTTTTCCGATAAACGAGGTGATTTCCTCCTCGTCAGGTACGGCGCCCTGGGACACCAGTACCTGCTCAAGTCGGCCACCACCGTGGTTTTCAATTTGCTCGAGCGCTTTCTCCAGTTGATCGTCGGTTATCTTACCGGCATCAACCAGCATCGTCCCTAATTCTCTGGGGTTCGGCATGTTCCTTCCTGGTCTTGCCTACGTCGATCCGTCGATTACGAATCCTTGAATATGTCTTCTAACTTGTCCTCTGCTGAAGTTGTGAATTCCTCCGACAAACCTTCGTCGTTGTCCTTCTCCTTATGCAGGTTTGCTTCGAAGTTCTTGCGCAACTCATCAGTTGCTTCTTTTGCGTAAAGCCTGACCATACCGATAGTCGTCCGGTCGTCGAATATGACCGCCAGAATAGAGCGCTCATTGACCAGACTCATATGGATGTGGTCCTTTTTGCCTTGATGGAACAGTACCGAAAATTCGGGCTCACCTACGAGCTTGGCAATCTCTGCGGTTGACGCAAAACTACCGGCCATCAGCGCGGCCAGCGCTGTGGTATCGAGCGTCTGCGTAAACCCATGCCGCGCGATCAGGTGTCCGTCCTTATCGACCAGCAATGCACACTTCGCTTCCGAGCCTTTCAGAAGCTTGGTCATTGTCGCGTCGATCTTTTCGGTGTCGTCCCAATACACGACCATTTTGTCGCCAGCCACTTCAGACCTCCTCGGATTACTCATTATTCCGGCTAAACAAGCGGAATAGGAAAAATTTCTTCTTTTTCTTCTTCACTCGCAGACTCTTCTGCATACCCACCACCCTCGGAACTTCGAACGCATCGGCAAACTGCGATGCCGACTCGACGGCGTCTTCGGGGCTTGCCTGCGCTTTTTCTTCAACCGGTTTTTCGATTGCCTTGCCGTCGGTTTCGTTGATCGGTTGTAGATTACTTTCGATCTCCGCCAGAGACTTATGCTGCGGCTTCGGGGGCTCATTTGTCTCCTGCGGTGCAGTTTCTCTTACCGGCATGTGCATCTGATCGTCCGGTTCCGGTTCTGCATTCACTTCAATGCGTTGCGGCTCTGTCGAAGCCGCTGCAGGTGCTTCGGCGACAGCTGTGCCGGTTGCCGACGCAGCCAGCGAATGCTGTTCTTGCTGCGGAATTGACACTGGCGCCTCAGGCGGTTGTGCCACCCTCGGTTGTGGAGCTGCAGGCTGACCGGCCACCGGTTGAGGTGGTGCTGGTGTCTCGATTTGCTGCGGCGGTACCGGCTGCGCGGCTGTGCTTAAAGGCGAAGCAGCTTCCGGCTGGCTCGATGCAGCAGGTGCGGCAGTTGCCTGGGATGGCGCCTCACCCGACTCGGCGCCCTTGCGTGCCCTGTTCAGTACCATCTTGGTAATCAGCTTAAGCGTATCAAAAACGCCTGTGCCCTTGACAGCAGAAGCTTCGAAGAAGGGCAAGTTGTTCCAGTTGAGGTCCTGCTCCAGCTCTGCGATTGTCAGTACTTCAGGCAAATCACGTTTATTGTATTGCAGCACGATGGGGAGCGTACTGATGTCGTATCCATACTCGACAAGATTCTCTTTCAGGTTATTTAACGACTCAATGTTCTCTTCCTTCTTAGAGCGCTGTGAATCGGCGACGAAAACGACACCATCAACCCCGCGCAGTACCAGCTTGCGGGTGGCGTTGTAGAACACCTGACCAGGGACGGTGTAAAGCTGAAACTTCGTCGCAAAACCGTTGATTGAGCCAATATTGATCGGCAGGAAGTCAAAATAAAGCGTACGGTCAGCATCGGTCGCCAGGCTGATCAGGTCACCACGCGTCTTCTTCGGTACTTTGGCGTGGACATACTGCAGGTTCGTAGTTTTTCCTGACAGTCCGGGACCGTAGTAGACAATCTTGCAGTTAACTTCCCTGCTTGCATAGTTGATGGAAACCATTTGTTTTTCCCGTTCCTCTGGTTTGATGCGAACTCAGATTCGGCAGCTAAATGCCGATTTGTGCGACTGCGTTCTTAATCTCCAGCCGAATCAACCCCATGTTTACCTTGTCTTCAGCGGTTACTACCAAGAAGCCCACCGGCGTCTGGGTAATGAACAGTTTGCCGTTGTCGGCTTCAATAGTCAGCTGCGACAACGGTGATGCATCAAGACGCTCCAGGCTTTTCGAAACTGTTGAGCTGATCGAACCTGCCAGCGCGCCCATGGTCTCTTCGTCCATGCGAGTGTTCAGGTCTGACGCGATAACGATCCCGTCGTTTCCCACGAGCAGACTTCCGGTAACACCCGTCGTCTTGTTGATTTCAGACAGTACTTCCCGCATACGATCTCCCTGGTTCAGTCATATAGACATGTGCATATCTTTCCTGGCAACGTCGTGTGATCATATCTGCAGCCTGATGCACACGTATCTTTTCTAATTCGTCGGAAGCGGAATCGGCGATCGACATGAGCCACATATCGGCGACGCGATACAAGTAGAACCTCTGCTGTCCCGCGCGAAACTCAACCATTTCCACCTGCTCTACCCCACCGCGGACGCAGGTGCCGCTTACCTGTTCAATCAGAAGGCGCGCAAGCGCAGCCCAGTCCTCGGGGCTGAATTGTCCCCTGCTCCAGCCTGCTACCGGCAAGCCTTCTTCATCAAGCAACATTGCGCACTGCACGCCGGAATAGCCTCCGATGTGCTGGACGGCATCATCAAAGGAACGGGCCATTAGTTCGTTTGAGGACTTGGCATCCTCCGGTTCGGCAGGTCGATATCCTGAGAGGCTCGCCTGCGACGGCATTCTTTGCGTGTTCGATGTTATAATCTGGCGTGCAGCGGGCTGAACCCGTCTGATGCGATTGCGCCTGGCGGTTCCGCCCAGCATAGTCTGAATCGTGGAGCCAAAGAGAAACGGCGTCGTGAGGCTGAAAAGCAGCAGGGCCGGCCGGTAAGTACTGAATGCTGAGAGCCAGGCCGTTCCGGCAGACACATCTTCCATTACCAGCAGGTAGAGAAACAATACAAATGAGAGAAGCAGTCTGCCCATCAGATAGAGTCCCGCTGCGCTGAAGCGTGAACGAAGCTCCAGCCTTGAGTTGCGCACCAGCGACACGCCGGTGTAATAGACCAACTCGAGCACGACGTAGAGGAATAACGTCATCTCGAATTCGAATCCAAGCGTGTGCGGGAAGACTAGCATCGGTAGTGCTGCCATTATGAAGGTCACTAACGCTAAGTGTCTTATGTCTCTTCCTGAAAGTGCCATTCCAGTCACTCCGTTCTTAGTTCTCCTGCAACCGCTCGACCAACATGTCGAGCCTTAGCCGCACCGAACCCAGATTTATATCTTTGGCACACGTCAGTACCAGATCGTACCGCCGCAGCTTCATTATCATCAGGAACTCATCCTCGGTCTCGACCACAATTTGCTCGGGAGAGCCAAACACGCTGCGGGCATCGCCTGTATTTGCCGCGTTAAACATCTCAACTCCAAATGCGGCCATTTCCACGGGATCGCGTTTGCAGTGTCCGCGGTTATCGACAATCTCTCCATCTGAGCGAGCACAAATAAGGTCAATCACGCCTTCCACTTCAGCCAGCTGATCCAACACCTCACCAAGCGTTAATGGCTTGGGTTTTTCGACCGGTTCAGTCGCCTTGGTCTCATTCGCTGCGAACAGCTTACTCATTCCGGTGTCGGCCGGCTCCGCGCGGCGTCTCGCCTGCTCCCGCCGTGAGCGTTCCACGCGTTGCAGCAGATCCTGAACCAGAAGTGGGCTGACACCTTTGCCGCGCAAACTCTTTACCGCCTGCTCAGCTTTGTCCAGCTGTCCTTTGGCTATCATGATCTCGACCCGCAGTTGCTCGGAAGCACGTGTTTCGCCGTCGAGCTGGATCGACTCCAGTAACTCCTGTTCGGCCCAGTCGTACATCTTGCGCTCGAAGTTAATGCGAGCCATTACCAGGTGCCCCGCCCCATACTCGGGGTGAAGTCTTAAGCCCTGTCGGCAGACACGAAATGCCTGATCCAAATCTCCATTGGCTCGGTATGCATCAGCAAGCGCGGCGAATATCTGTGAGTTAGAGTTCTCCTTGAGAATTCGCTCGCACTTATCGATGCGATCCGAAAGAGTGGCTGTTTCCATTATCAACGCCTTGCTGATCGGGTCTCTAAGTCAAACTCTTCTTTATCTTGGCGACACCGAACACAATCATGAACAACGCGACTACATTCAGCGCGCTGATTGCGTTCTGCGGCATGGCGATGAACTCCAGTTCCATGAGCAGGCCGAGGCCCTGGCCGATCGAAAAGATCAGGAATGAAACTGCCAGCATCTGCCAGCCGGGTGACAACTCACCGCCGCGAAGTAGCCCGAACACCTTCAGACAGAGTGAAAAACACACCAGTCCGGCTATCAGCAGCAGCACATCCACAACAACGTCAACCGCCGATGCGTCTACTACCGCGGACTGCGCCAGAAGCCGCATGGGTGACAGCAAACAGATCGCCGGAATAGTCAAGAGAGTCAGTCTTTTCATACGATCCTCACATGACTTCCTTGGTCACTTTAATTTCGCGCAGGATGCGATACAGATCGTTACCCACGTCATACTTCTTGTCCACTTCGCGCCTCTCTGCCAGAGGCAACGCCACTTCCTTCTTGATCTCGGCAGCCACCTGTTTGCGGATTTCACTGCCAAGGTAGGAGTACACGAAGGCCAGCTGCTCCTCGAGAAGCTGGCTGAGCCCGCCGATCAATTTCAGCGCTCTGACTTCTTTGGGTGTGCGGTTCAGAGTTCGCTTCAACGATTCGAAACTCGTGGGAAAGTCAGCGT
The DNA here is from genome assembly GCA_964468475.1 of uncultured Ignavibacteria bacterium. Lineage (GTDB taxonomy): Bacteria > Zixibacteria > MSB-5A5 > CAIYYT01 > CAIYYT01 > JBECKX01. Next base: position 51,499 of record CAYXUL010000010.1, read on the forward strand.
GATTGACACCGCTAAAGTACTGCCAGATACCCTTGCGGAATCCGGCGAGTGTCGCTTGTAGCTTTTCATTGTCGGTGCCGAGCTTGCGCTCGAGGGTTCTCTGGATGAGGGTAAAGGCAGAGGCATAAACACGCAGCAGCAGCCAGAAGAGCGAGTCCTCCTCCTTGGGGTCGACTGCTTCAGCCTTCTTGGTGCCGGAGATCTCCACGAGCTTGGAGAGCATCAGCTTGTAGATTGCCCGTGACGTTGTGAACTCACCGAGGGGGGAGGCCAGGAGAATATCGGCCAGGGTGCGGTGCCCGTCAATCAATGTGATGACGCGAAATTCATCGAGTGAGATGGTTACCTGGTCCGACTTTGCCTGAGGGGCTGATGCTACCCGCAGCACCTGATGATCAGACGGGAGTACCTTCTGAATTTCATCCCACTCATCAACGCGGCGAGTACCCTCCATCACGATGTTCATGGTGTTGAGCTCTACCAGGCCCTCGCGATTGGCAGGAAGTTGCCCCTCCTTGAAAATGAACTCCCCTTCTTTCCAGCTGAAGAGATTGTAAATGATCTCCTCGACCTGCTGCTTGAGATAAATACCCAGCTCTTCTCGAGAGATGATCTTCATCTCAACAAGGACCTGCCCTATCCGTTTCCCCGAACCTTTATGCATATACACTGCACGTTGCAGATCATTCTTGGTTATGCGTCCGCTCTTGAGAAGCAGTTGCCCTAGATAGTCTTCTTCAGCGTCCTGTGAGGACGCACTTATGATGTTTCCGTTCTTGAAGATGATTTCCTTCTTGATATTGCCACGAATGATTGTCACCGTACCGGTCTTTTTACCGGCGGAGAACAACTGCAGCAAATCTGGAAACGTTACGGTTTTTAGGTTCCCGGTAAAACTCATGCTCTCGCGCTGTTAAATTGTTCAAAATTTAACGCCGCCAGGAGATAGGTCTCCACACGGTGTAGTTCATATTCTTTATCGGGTAGTTAACGCAGTTTCTTGATTAGGAATTGATCTCGCGGACGGTGATCTATTTGCGGGATAAGCCGTTGTTCTGGTCAACCATTGGACATCGCCAATACGTGGTAGCTATCCTCGGAAATCCGGACGGTTATCGCGCCCTCATCCCGGGTCGAGTGTATGGCAACTCCCGGAAACCGGGCACGTAAGTCTCCAAGCAGTGACGGTTTAGCATAGCGCGACGGGTAGGTCGCGACAATAATTGTTTCGGGCTGAAACATGGGGACCAATCGCTGCAGCTGCGTCGTGTCGGCGAACTGCCAGCCAATAATCAGGATGTCACACTTCTGAACTTTGCTGCCAAGAGACTGAACAGCACCGTTGCCCAGGAGTAGAGCGAGACCAGTGCCGGCGATTTTGAGTTTGCAAAAGGGAGTAATTTGATCTGCGCCTGGCAGGGGCAGCGAATCGCTGCGTGGATTGCCACTTGCGGGAAGTTCATGGAGACCCTCGACGACTGTCCTGACCGAGATGAGATTGGCAGTCGAAGTATCAGTTACAAGAATCTTGTCCAGCGCACGAATTCCCCGGTGGCGCAGATACGGCAGTACTACCGATTCGCCCCGATCGAAGGAGCGTAAGCTCCCGCCGCCGTTTATCAAGGTTCTTCCGCCCGCTCCATTTTCAACTACGATGGTTGGGGTCTGCCAGGTGTCGAGAATCGTCAGGTAGCGCGAGTTGATATCTCCGGCAAACACCTCTTTCCAAACACTCACATTAGCCAACACCACGAGGCAGATTGCGACGACGCCGATCAAACGGCTGCGTTTGCAGAAGAGGTAAACTAGTTGCAGCACAAGGTAGTAGAGCAGGACAGTCAGTACTTCCGGAGCACCGATCTGAATCGGTGGAATGTGCCAGCTCTTGAAGTAATCGATCGAGCCGAGGACAAGATCAATCGATGAGCCCGTAACCCTGCCCAGGAATCCGCCAACGAACGGAACACCGGAGAAAACGACCAAACCAATTCCCAGCATGGCGGCGAATCCTACCAACGGCACGACGAAGAGATTGGCGGCAAAGCTGACAAGCGGGATGGTCTGAAAATGGTAGAGCAGAATCGGCACCACGCCGGCCTGCGCCGCCAGAGTGCTCCAGAATATGATGAGGAAGTAGCGAAGAATACTGCTGAATCTCCCGCGCGCCTCAGGCAGGAGGGGCTCGGCAACCGGAAGAAACAGGATCAGGGAAAAGGCGGCAGCAAATGAGAGCTGGGTTCCAAGATCGAAGAGGTACAGCGGTCGAAAAGCCAATATCACCAGCCCGGCCAGCGAAATCGTATTGATCCAGTTGGCGTCGCGGCGCAACAATTTGCCGAATAGAATGATTACCGCCATCACAGCAGCCCTCACCACTGAGGGCTGATTAAATGCCAGGAAACTAAAGATGATTACGCCAACGATTGCGAGTCCGTAAACGGTGCGCCGGTGAATGCCGGCCAGTTTTCCCAGAAGCAGTAACATGATCACGACGTAACCCACGTTCGCTCCTGACGCAGCCAGTACATGGAGTGTGCCCGTGTCCTTGAAGCGTTGATAGACGCCATCGGGAATGAAACGGACGTCACCCAACAAGAACCCCTTCAACAATGCCGCTTGATGTGGCTCCATCGTGCTATCGAATACTCCGCTTATGTAATCACGAATTGGAGCAACGATTTGCCGGATGAATGGGTCACCGGCGCCGGTTTGCAGCAGCGTCACTTCCCTTGCGGAGCCAACATATGCCAGCGCATGGATCTGCCTGATCTCTAGGTAGCGCTTATAGTCGAACGCGCCCGGATTGCGGGCGCCATAAGCTCTGTTTATCCATGACTCGAATTTAATGCGGTCCCGGTAATTGAAACGATTCGTCGCCTCTGCGATGCGGAGACGTAGCTGGCCCGATGCGGCAATGAAGCGGTTGCCGTTACCGAGCGAATCAACCCGTACCCGCAGAAAGGTCTTGTTGGGACGAATGTCAGGTTCGTCAGAGACGGTTCCTATCACCACTAATTCATGCTCTAAATCCGTGAAATTGGATATATGATCGCCGGGGAAATCTCTGGTTTGAAGTTGGGTCAGGAAAGTACCTGCAACAACGATTGCCGGCATAAGCAGTAGCATTGCGATGCCGGATCTGCCCAGTACGATCGCGATCACGGCTCCCGCAATTGCTGCTGCAAGAGTGATGAAGAGGATGAATGCATGTATGTCCGCATAGACCCCTATCAGGATACCTGTTATGAATAGCAGCAACGCATAGAGAGCGGGAGTGCGCAAGGTCATCCTCCTTTGGCAACACTTCTGTGCGGTCGTGACAGTTCGGCGACTAGCGGCCGCGAATTCTTCTGATTATTCCCTTACTCAAAGTATGCCATTCCTCAATGCCGAGCAAGTGGCAAAGTGTCAAATAGACGGTTACACCTATTCCCAGCAGCAGCAGCAGCTCAACAATACGGTGGAGCGCACCCGAGAGCAGACCGCCGACAAGATAGGTTCGCGCCCCCAGAATTGCCACCGCCATGATCGATGCCGCCAGGATGATCTTCACGCCGCTCACCATGACCTGACGATTCTCTTCTATCGATACACGTTTCCGCAACAGATAGGTTAGGGCCGTCAGATTCACTATCCCGGCTATCGACGCCGCCAGAGCCAGTCCGATAAAGCCGAAGCGGTCCCTGAGCTGGAAGCAGAGAAAGATATTCACGGCGACGCTGAACACGGACACGATTGCCGGAGTACGAGTGTCTTTCACTGCGTAAAACGCCGGTACTGTAATTCGCACCAACGTGAAAAACGGCAGGCCGATGGCGTACATCATCAGGGCGTTGCCCGTTTGTTGTGAATCAAAGGCAGTGAAGTGACCGTATTGAAAAACGCCGGCACAGATTTCGCGCGAAAGCAATAACATCACCGCCATCGTGGGGACGCTCAGAAAAAGCCCTAGCCGTAACGCGGCGGAGTGGATTCTGGAAAATTCGTCGCTGTTGCCGGCAGCAACTTCAGAAGATAGCCGAGGCAGCGCCACCGTGGCGATCGCAACCGCAAACAGCCCCAGGGGCAGGTGCAGCAATCTAAAAGCATAATCGAGGTATGAGACAGCGCCGGACTCGTTTGATGCGAGGCGATTGATGATGGCAACATTGATCTGGGTGGCAGCCAGCCCTACCGTCGTCGGCAACACTAAGAGCACCAGTCGCAACAGATCGGGGTTTACCAGGTCGAAGATAAAATGAAAACGAAACCCGACTTTGCGGAGGGCGATGTATTGCATCAGAAATTGCGCGAACCCGCCTACCAGCACACCTATTGCAAGACTCATGATCGGCGGATCGATAACTGTCGAGAGTGCCACGCCGCAAATGATCATCCCGAGGTTAAGCAGTGCCGGCGCGAGTGCGGGGATAAAGAAACGCCCGAGTGAATTGAGCACGCCCATCAGCATCGCCGCCAGTGAAACCAGCAGCAGGAATGGCATCATCACCCGCGCCATCTGAATAGTGTGCTCCAGCTTGCCCGGAATCTTTTCGAACCCCTCCGCGATCAACCCGGCGATGTCAGGCGTCAGCACGATGAGCAACAGCACGACAACAGAAACAATAGCGGTAAGCGCTCCGAAAACCATCCCTGCAAACCGCATTGCTTCTTCTCTGCCCTGAACACGAAGTTTCTCGCTGAAAATCGGTATGAAACCGGCAGAAAGCGCGCCTTCAGCAAACATATCACGCAGAAGATTGGGGATACGGAATGCAGATTTGAATGCGTCCACCATGTCCCCGGCGCCGAACAGGTAGGCTGTAACCTGTTCACGCACAAGGCCAAGCACGCGCGAAACCAGCGTGGCGCTCGAGACCACACCGGCAGATTTCATCAGGCTACCTCTCTGATTACTTCCTGGCTGCGGGACACTTTCCAATTGACAAGTTCCTCCAGAGCTATATTTTAAGTGTCTTTACAATTTGGAGGTATTGAATTTGGCAAATCACAAATCGGCTGATAAGAGACATCGTCAAGCTCAGAAAGCACGTCTGCACAACCGCGGTGTCAGGTCAGCGATAAGAACCAAGATCAAACAGGTCGAAGCCGGCGGCGAAAACGCACCGGAAGACTTTCGCCAGCTCACCTCGCTGATCGACCGCGCAGTAAAGCACAACACCATGCACAAGAACACCGCTGCGCGTAAGAAGAGTCGTTTGGCGAAGATGATTAATCAGTCGAAAGAAACCAACTAAAAACGGGAATGCTAGGTCGAATCCCTCGTGGATTCGATATTGTGATCCTCGAAAACTGATTTACCGGGATTGCTCAGGCGCCGTCACGAATCCATTCGTGACGGCCTTTGTCGTTGAGCTGGCAGGAGAGGATCCCTAACCTCGCAGAACGCGAGCTGGGAACTGTCATTGCTTAATCGCACCCTTAAGGTGCGGCACCCCGAGCTGAATAATACAACCGGTCAGCTCTGAGATTGCCGCGCTCCCTGCGGTCGCTCGCAATGACAACGATCTCAAAATAGAGTTTTGGGGAAGTTTAGTTCTGACGCAGTGATCAGACCGCAACTTTCAGAACTGGTAGACTTTCAAGCCATCCGGCGTGAGAGCGGAAAACAAGCTGCCATCCCGATTCATCCTGACCTCAGGATAGCGAACTGTCCAATCACTGTAAGAGAGATCATTCTCCCACAACTTCGTGGCCGAGCCGTCAAAGAGCAGGATCTTGCCGGCGCGGTGTCGAATCTCCGGACTGGCGTCGGAATTGGTGGCAGAACAAACGATCGCGCTGAGATCATCATTGGCTGCCATGTGGAGTAGCTGATAGGTGGAATCGGCGCGGTGGTATTCGCCGATCAGTTTGCGCTCTGCCAGATCGAATACTTCGAGCCGATCGGAACTCAACATAGCCAGCCGCGAACCGTCATTCGAAAATCTGACGTCCCGCAGGTCCGGTCCGGTCACTGACAGCCCCAGCGGGGAGTCACTCTCTCCAAAAATCGTAAGGATCGAATCAGTGAAGGTGGCTACGTTCTTACCATTATCGGACAAGAAGTACTTCCGGCAGCGATCATATTCCTGTTGCCTCTCCCCGTTATTGCTGAATCTGATCAGCAAACCTTCCGAGCTTTGAGCGTAGAAGTAGTTGCCGTCGGCAGAGAATCCTGGATTCGAGAAGTCTCTGACAACAGGATTGCCGACTAATTTCCCATGCGCATCATAGAATTTGAGGTGAGTTTCGCCCATCCCTTCGGGGCCGGAAATCCCCACTACGTAAGGCCCCTTATCCGAGATCACAAAGATCGTGCAGCCGGGCTTATTGATTGTGTATTGTTTCTTTCCGTTGCGGTTGTAGAGCGTAATCTCGCGAATGCTCAACGCCGAAGGTGAGAAACTGTTGTAGCGAATTACGCCGTAGTAGTTGCCGCGTGCTGAAGACACCAGTTTGCGGCTGCCTCTGAGCCTTACTGAATGCGACTTCCCGCCAGGATAAGTCCGAATCTGGCAGCCACCCCGCTCCATCAAATAGAAGGCACCATCGGGCGTACCCCACATTCGGCGAAAGTTGTCAAAGTTCGCATGATCAATTACTCGAGGTGTTACAGCCTTGCTCTGGCCTCTAACACCGGCAAAGGAGCCTGCGATTATCATCAGGGAAGCTATAACTATTTGGCGTACGAGTTTCATCAGTCACACTCTTGAAGTACCTTCAATCAACTCTGCAGTAAATGGGAGGCATCAAGCTAAGAAAAACAATCCGATTTCAACGTCTTTTTACGCTCGGAGACGGCTATGGATTATGAAAATCCCCGTTTTTGAGCGAATGACACTTTGAGAAAGGCTGCGCACCCCTTTTTGATAGCATCTGTCACGAGATCTGAACCCCTTCATCGGGATTTCGGTGCGGACGCTGCTTTCTGCGAGTGCTTTCCTCAAAGATATCAAAATTGAATTTGGGAGAATTCTTGTTCACCGCTAAGCCTTCCAGCCCCATTTCTGCACGGTTCATCTTGGTCGGAACCCACTGCAGTTCGAACTTCAACTTGCGCTTGTAGAAGAGAAACAGATCGCGGAACTTCTGCAGCGAGTTAAGCGCAGCCAGCTTGTTGTTTACCTGGTAAACAACTATCGGCGAGTCAGTCATCAGCGTGACCGGCTTGCCGTCAAAGTGACTCATATTCAGCTGCAAGAATCTGATCAGAGCGATCCCGGCAGCGTATTCGCATTCATAGCGGTTACCGATATATTGCGCGCGAAACAGCACACCATAATCGGGTATCGCAAACGATATTAGCCCCTGCTTGCGGATGAGCTTCTGCTCGTGAAGGTTTGTTCCGAAGAAGTAGCATTTCATAAAGTATCCTCGCAGCCTATCAATACTGCAAGGAACATGCCGCCAGATGCCAGCCAGCGAGATGATAGGGTCATGTAAGTGCTGCCCGACTAACCAATTCAGAATTAATATGTTACCGCTGCACCAAAATTGAGCAGGGATAGAGAAAGTTTGTCTCGGGGGCGCTCAGGAGCAGCAACGAGTGCAACGCATTGCAGAGAACTGTGTGGGCATTATCATTTGCCTGCGACGCCAACTACCTGCCGAGCGACTGCTGCAGCAGCTTCTCCATCTCTGCGTTCACAGTCATATACTTGCCGGCAGCCTCGGCCAGAAGGCGGTTGTCTGAGTCGATAGCCTTGCCGATCGTGTTGATAATGCGCCCTTTTACCTCGGATACCTCCGCCGTAAAACGAATATTTTTGCCGAGATAGGCCGGCGCTTTATAGCGGATTTCCATCTGAGCGGTGACGCACACGATTCCCTGCGCCAGCGCCGCCTTGATCATTACCTCATCGAGTACGGTAGCGATGATACCACCATGCAGTATTCCCTTGTAGCCCTCATGTGAGGTAGTAGGCATGTATTCAGTGCGGGCGACTTTACCGTCGAACAGGAATTTCAGGTTCAAGCCGGTGGGATTATCGGGGCCGCACACAAAGCAGTTGTTATACTTTGCGACTTCTTCATCACTCATGCGCCTAAAATGCTGCTGACGGCTCCCGATGTCAAATGAAAAGGCCGTCAGGATTGCTCCCGACGGCCACAAGATTGACGCAAGAAGAAAGCGACTAATTGTACTCTGGAGTCATACTATACTGATAGACCACGTCGCCCAATTGGGCGCTGACGTCAGCTGTACCATCCGTGAATTCAACAGAAACCGTCCAGCTTTGGTCTCCAGCAGCGGTAGTGACTGTGCCGGTGATTGTCAAAGTACCGGAATCTGCTTTGCGCTCATTCCACCAGTAGTCGGACGGATTGGAATACTGCACGTTGTCGGCGGAAATCTCGAATTCATACGTGTCATTCATCGCCGTCATGCCATCGAGGTAATGGCTGTCGACTGTGACATTAGCTGTACCGGTGAACGACTGATCGACCTGTCCCCAATTGTCAAATTCAGCATTGAAGTATGCTGAGATATTCTCATACTCACTGCCTGAGCCGCTGTAATTCATGCTTTGATGACGAATCAGAGCAAGCTTGGTCACACGATCCCAGCGGAATAGTTCGACTGCATCGGAGCCTTCCCAATACTTGGCTGAGTCAACATAGACATTGTCATAATTGGCGGCGCCGGCGCCACCAAAGTAAAGCACGTGCCAGTCGTTAACGTAGTTGTAGAGCAGAGAGTCGCTCGGGCCAAGCTGCGGACGATCGTAGCCGATATTGCCTTCATTGGGATAACGATCCGGCTTGTGCGCAAAATTGAGCGCGATGGCAAGAGTCGAATCGACTGCCACCGAGATCGCCGACTTCATAGACTGGAATTCAGGGGCATTTGGATCGCCGACGTTACTGTCGACCTGGGTTGAGCTGGATGAGCAGCCCGAAAATGTCAGAACTCCCGCCATGACAAGGATTAGTCCTGCAATAGTACTACGGCGCAGCATAGCAATACTCCTTTACGAAAAGTGATCTTAAGTTCTTAGTCTCTTTTCATCAACTAATGCCAACAGTATCGCCTTCTGGATATGGAGCCGGTTCTCTGCCTGATCGAAGACAACCGAATTGGGCCCATCCATCACCTCGTCGGTGATCTCGGCGTTTCTCTGTGCAGGCAGGCAGTGCATGACGAGGCAATCGGGTTTCGCCAGCTTTACCAATTGGTCGTTGACCTGAAAATCAGCCAGCAGCGCCGCCTTTTCCTCCGCCAGGTGCTTCTGCCCCATGCTTGCCCAGACATCTGTATAGATTACATCGGCACCCTCAACTGCTTCTTTAGGGCTGTAAACAATCTGTACACTGCCGACCGCATCCGTCTGCGCCGCTTGGAGGATGTCACTTGACGGCAGTGTTTCCTTGTTCGTACCGATTACCAAATTAATGGGGAATCGCCGGGTTAAGTTGATGAATGAGTTCGCGATATTGTTGCCATCCCCCAGGTAAACCAGCTTGAGGCCGTCGAGAGATTTGCCCTTTTCGATAATCGTGAAGGCGTCGCCAAGTATCTGACATGGATGAAGCAGGTCGGTGAGCGCGTTGATTACGGGGATATCAGCATGTTTCGCCAAATCGATTACATCCTGATGAGAGAAGGTTCTTATGGTAATCGCTGCCAGATAACGAGATAGCACCTTGGCGGCATCGTAAATCGACTCGCGCTTGCCCAGCTCGATCTCTTTCTCTGTTATATATAGTGAGCTGCCGCCAAGCTGGTTGATCCCCACCTCAAATGAAATCCGCGTGCGCAGCGACGGTTTATGGAATATGCAGCCCACTGATCTGCCGAGCAGCGGCTGTGGAGTGATTTCATGCGACTTCATCTCACGGCAAAGAGCAAATATTTGCTCGATCTCATCCGTGGTGAAATCGGTTTCGGCAACAAAATCGCGTTTCATCGGGTAATCTCCTTATGGAAGCTGAAGAGTGGTATGTCTCAAATCGCGCAGAAAGTATTTGAGGTAACGACCAGAGTCAAGGAATTTCCTTGCTCCCGGTCATCGGCATACCGTAATTCGGCTTATATGCAGTTGATTCTGAGTCCGCACTGCCGGTGCGGAATACCGAAATGAAACGGGAGGGAAAATGCAGGTGATTTCGGGATTGGTTCTGGTGCTGCTGGGAATACTCTTCCTGGGTAATAGCCTACACTGGTTCCGCTTTGACTTTTTCGAATTTATCGGTGATTTCTGGCCGGCGGTATTGATTATCCTCGGCGGCTATCTCATTTATGAGAAGGCCAAAGGCGAGGATGATGCTGAGGATATCCTTTCCGACGACAAATCGTGGACGAAATTCAGCGGCAAGGAATTCAAAAAGACAGCGGGGGATGTCAATCTCCGCCCTGAATCTATTGACCCAGCGGGTATCAAGGCGGAGCAGGGTCTGGGAAATATCACCGTTGATCTGACGCAGGCCACCCTCAATCCGGGAGAGAATGCGGTTCTCTGCAGTCTGGGAGTCGGCGACCTCAATGTGGTAGTGCCACAGGGCGTCCCGCTTTCGGCAGCGGTAGAGATCGGCGCGGGTTCCGGACGTATCCTTGGTCGGCAGGCGGATGGATTCAGTAAGAAGATACGTTATGAAGACACCGACTACTCGAACGCAGATATCAAGATCAAGCTCAAAGCCAAAATCGGTTTGGGGGATGTAACGGTTAGCCGGGGGTAGGCTCATTAACCCACTGTCTCAGACCGCCCCAAAAGATTGCACGAAACGCATACGGCACTCTCCCCAAAACTTGAGCTTCATTGCGTTTTCAGGAGCGTGATCTATACTTACACTTATCCCACCCCTGAGCCGGCAACGGGTTTAGTTGCCGTTGGTCGGCTTTATGTTCTGATTGACGTGAAATATATTATCGGGATCGTACTTCGTTTTGATCTTCTGCAAACGCGCGTAATTGTTGCGGTGTGTTACCTTGACTAGGTCACTGGCTTCTTCCATCATGAAATTCTGATAAGCACCGCCAGCTGAAAAAGGATGAAGCGCCTCCCAGTACTCCTTTGCCCAGCGTGTCATCTCTTCGTCGTGCGATCCATCCGCACTAAATCCGCCGATCATCATTGACCAGTTGGCGTCACGGGAACTGAATGCGGTCTCATTCTCAGCAATGCGGTGGACGGCACCATTAACCGGGTAGAGATGCATGGTTGCCAAATCGACGGGAAGCTTGCTGACATGTTTGAGATGCAGCTTAATAGCTTCGTCGGGCAGCTCCTTAAAGAAATCACCTTTCCAGTAGAAGTGAGTCCCGCTAGGCAATAGTTCATCGAACGCGGTATTCAGAATGTAATAAGGCATTGGCTGAACCCCATGAAGCAACGGCTTGCCGATTTTCTTGATCGGCGCAAATACTTCTTCCGCCTTGTCCTGTGGTCCGGTATAACACCACATTATAGCAGCCACCAATTTCAGGTGAAGTTCTTCCGGAAAAATCGGTAGCGGCGGTACTTTGGTGAGACCAAACCAACCATAGAGATCATCAGACGCCTTTGTTATAAAACCGCGATACCACTTGAGCACTTCTTCTGCCTGGTCTAAAGGCCAGAACGTCGGACCAGCTACGACGGTATCTACCGGGTGAAGCTTGAACAAAAAGGAAGTCACCACCCCGAAATTGCCTCCTCCACCACGCAGAGCCCAAAATAGATCTTCGTGTCGAGTCTCGCTGGCGGTGACAAAACTGCCGTCCGCTAGCACAACATCGGCCTCCAGCAGGTTGTCAGCGGCAAGTCCATACTTGCGGCTGAGATAACCGTGTCCTCCGCCAAGGGTCAATCCGGCGACACCCGTGGTTGAGACAACTCCATTCACAGAGGCTAGACCGAATGCGTGCGCTGCGTGATCGACATTACCCCAGGTTGCCCCTCCTCCCACGCGAGCCGTACGCTTCTCCGGGTCGATTCTGACGCTGTTCATTTCTCTCAGATCAATAACCAGGCCTTTATCACACGAGCAAAGTCCGGGGCCACTATGTCCGCCGCCACGAATCGCAATCTCCAACTTGTTCTCGCGAGCGAAATTAACGGCGGCAATGACGTCTGCGACATTGGCACAGCGGGCAATCGCCGCCGGCTTCTTGTCGATCATGCCATTGTAAACCGCGCGGGTTTCGTCATAGCTGTCGTCAGATGGTTGAATTAGCTTCCCCCTCAATCTGCTCTGCAGTTGTTCCGCCTGGGAGCGAGTCACTGTGCATACCTCCTGTAATTGAATCTCCGGACTCAACGGCCGCAAAATGTACTTCGTCGACCGTCTTTATGCCCGTTATAGGATTGACTGATGCAAATGTTTCGAGGAAATAGTGTCAGGCGGGCGCAGCGGGCGCGTCCTCAACGAACGGGGATTTGTTCTGACTACACCTTCGCCGTAACCGGCTTTATCTCCCGCAGGCGCATCGTGAAGTGACGCAGGTACTTGGTCTCGTACTCGAAATCGAAGCCACTGAGCTTATCCTTGTAACCGGCAATCTTCTCGATGCAAAGGGCCACGTGCATCAGGTGCGCATTGGTATAAACCCTTCGCGGCACGGCCAGGCGTACCAGCTCGTACGGGGCGTATTTCTTTTCGCCGCTGGTGGGATCCTCCGATTCAAACATAATCGAACCGATCTCGCAGGAGCGAATGCCGCCTTCACGATACAGCGCCACTACAAGCGCCTGCCCCGGAAACTCTCCCGGGGGAATGTGCGGCAGGAACTCACCGGCGTTGATAAACACCGCATGACCGCCGGTCGGCTCGATAATCGGCACGCCACGTTTCATCAGCTCATCGCCGAGGAACTTCACTTGCTTGGTGCGGAACTCGAGGTAGCGTTCATCAAGAGCTTCGTAGATGCCGCGCGCGATAGCTTCCAGGTCACGCCCTGCCAGACCGCCGTAAGTGCGGAAGCCCTCGATCAGGATCATCAGGTTGGTAAGCTTTTGCTCCAGCTCAGCATCATTGATCCCGATGAACCCTCCCATATTGACGAGACCGTCTTTCTTCGCCGACATCAATGCGCCGTCGGCATACGAGAACATCTCGCGAGTGATCTCCTTGATCGACTTCTCGGCGTAGCCCTTTTCCTTGGTCTTGATGAAGAAGGCGTTCTCAGCAAAGCGGGCGCAATCGAAGTAAAGTGGAATATCAAACTTATCCAGCACCATCTTGGTAGCCTTGATATTCGCCATTGAGACCGGCTGACCACCGGTGGAGTTGTTCGTGATAGTCAGGAAGCAGGCCGGAATCTTTTCGGCGCCCTTCTCACGGATGAAGTCTTCCAGAGCCTCGACATCCATGTTGCCCTTAAACGGAAAATCGCTGTGCGGGTCCTTCGATTCCTTGCAGATCAAATCAATAGGAATGCCGCCCTTGTGCAGCGTGTTGGCGCGCGTCGTATCGAAGTGGGTGTTGTTGATGATGTAGTCACCCTTCTTGACAATCGTCGAGAAGAGCAGGTTTTCGGCTACACGTCCCTGGTGAACCGGAATGAAGAACTCGAAACCGAAAACATCGCGAAGCGTTTCGACGAAATTCTCGTAGTTGCGGCACTGCGCGTAGGCCTCATCGCCCAGCATCATGCCCGCCCACTGATTATCGCTCATCGCGCCGGTGCCGGAGTCGGTGAGCAAGTCAACGAATACATCACGCGATTTTAGATTGAAGATATTGAAGTAGGCCTCCCTGATCTTCTGTTCTCGTTCCTCGCGTGAGATGAGATTAATCGGTTCGACGACTTTTATTCGATACGGTTCCGCAAAGTGGTCCATCAACTGCTCCTAAAATCTGCTCTCTTAGAATGATACCAAAAACTTCTCCAAACTGCTTTCCAAATGCTCAGATTTTACCGCCCAGCGCCTCGAAGTTGGTAAAGTCGGCGTGATGCAACACTACCGAAGCTGGTGAGCGATAGCCTTTGTCACCCTCGCCTGCGTGTGTGCCGATCAGGTGGATAACCTCCGCCGGCAGGCCGTGCTTGAGCGCCAGCGCCGCCCCGCTGAAAGGATGTCGCACCAGGCGCCCGAAGTCTGACTTGACGAACTTGCCATTCTCAGACTTGTATTCCGCGAACTTGCCAATATCGTGCAGCAAGCCGCCGACCAGAAGATAATCTATATTGATTTTGATCCGATCCGGATAGGCCTTGTTTACGACCTCCGCCATCTTAAGCGCCGTCTCGGTAACGGCGCGGATATGGTCGATCAGGCTGATCGGCGTCCCCGGAATCAGCAAGGTAAACGGCACTTTCTCCAACTCTGCCTGACCGAAACCACTCAGGTCGACCGCTTCGATCATCACCTTGATGGTCTTGTCGCGCAATTCCGGATCACTGATCTGGCTTAACTCGGGAAATTTCTCTTCCAAAAACTCTCGCACGAATCGAATACCTCGCTTCTGCTTAGAACTTTATCTAAGCCTTCTTGAGCTTTACTACCGGAACAACTTCTCCGATGTTTATCTCCCGGTTATTATATAACTGCGGACGGCTGAACTCCGCAAGCGCTTTGACCTGCTCTTCGTCGATCACTTTGAGCTGCCTGAGCACCTCACAGATCACCGGACCAAGTCCGCGCGACTGGCCATCCGCCATTTTGATCGCGATGCCGATCTTCTGCGGCAGCACACCGATACCCTCGACGGCCTCGCCGCCAACCTTGCAGATGACATCACCGTTGCACACCCGTGCGATCGCCAGATCGGAGCGGCCCTCACCGGACACCATCTCAGGATGAGTGGTCATTGCGGCAATGATCGTTTCGAACGCCTCCCTGCGGATATCTGAAGTAGTGTTCTTCGCAACGATTGCAGCAAACCCGCGCGCCATATTCTTCAGCGGCAGTGCGAAATTCGGTAATGAGCAGCCGTCGGTACCCATCTGGATCTCGTCAATCGGATAATCATACATCTCCGAGACGGTGCGCTTGACCAGTTGCTGCGTCTTGGAATCGGGGTCGATGTATTTGAGGGGATCATCACCGATATGTACACTCAGCGCCAATTGTCCCGAGTGCTTGCCCGAACAGTTATGCTGCAACGGGCGGAATTTCTCCCCTTCACGGGGTCCGACATTCTTGATGCGCCGTTCGATGGGAAGATGCGTGCCGCACTTGAGGTAGGACTCATCGAGCTTGATTAATTCAAGATTCGATTTCGCGACCTCAACATGTTCAGCCGAACCGTTATGCGAGCCCATCATGATAGCGCACTGCTTGAGGCTGTGCCCGAACCGCTTGATGGCGCCTGATTCAAACACCGGCATAAACTGAAACGGCTTGGCCGACGACCGCGAGAAGGTGATCATCTCCGGATCACCGGCGAACCAGAGAAGTTCACCGTTGGCATCAGTAACGGCCACCGAGCCGTAATGCACCGACTCAACGGTTTTGTTGCGATATACTTCAGTCAAGATTTCGGACATGGAGCTACTTAGTCTCTCCGGTTGGGGTTCAGTCACACATCCCGTCCCCGATCGCGACAAGTCGCGGATCGGAGCCACCCCTCTTGATCGGGGGGAATTGGGTTGCTGTTCAATTTCGATCTAATCATCATGACCATTCGCCGTCACTACTGTCGCATGTTTCTGAGATTGCCGCGTCAGCCCCCGATAAATCGGGGGATTCCTCGCAATGACATTCCTTCTCTCCACCGTAGGTGCGAATTCATTCGCACATT
>CAYXUL010000011.1:0-2647 GCA_964468475.1 uncultured Ignavibacteria bacterium
TGAGAATAACTACTTTGCACCTCAGGGGATGGCTGCTGCTGTGCGCTCTGCTGGTGGTCTTTCTACTGTGGGCGCCTGCGTTTGCAGCCTCGTATTATGTCTCCCCAACCGGTGATGACGGCAACAGCGGGCTTGACACGCTGCATGCCTGGGCAACAATCGACAACGGCGATCAACTTGGGATACTAATCCCCGGCGATACAGTCAACGTTCTTGCCGGCACCTACCTTCCGGTTGGAACTATCGATCTCTCTACTTCGGGTACCAGTGGCGCACCCATCCTTTACAGAAAGCTGGGGACGGCATCGGCCGTCATTGATGGCACTACACATTCAACCACTCTTCTCGCTCTGTCCGGAAATCATGCAATCATCGACGGGCTCGAAATCATAAATGGCACAAATCTCGGTATAGATGTACTGGCTGATAGTTGTGTGGTCATGAACTGTCACGTGCACGATTGTGGTGCGCGCGGTATTAGAAGTAACGGTGAATATAATCTCCTTTTGAGGAACACGGTTTCCGGAACGGGCGTTTCCGGCATCGAGGCGGGCGGGCAGTTTGTTCATATCTACAACAACACTGTATTTGACGGCGGTACGCGGGGCATCCACTTCGTGGCGGGCGTCAACAATGGCCGCGCTTTCAACAATATCAGTGCCGGCAATACGGATGGCATCCGTGGCAAAGCTACAATAATCTGCGGATTCAATCTTGTCTGGAGCAACGCCAACGACTACACCAATGGCGTGGTGGACTCGGCTGGCGGCCTGAGCGCCGATCCGCGTTTTGTCGACACAGCTGCCGAGGATTTCTCGCTGCAAGCGGGATCCCCCTGTATCGATGCGGGGCTGGACCTTGGCTATCCCTACGCCGGCGCCGCGCCCGATATCGGCGCCGATGAAGTAATCACCGGCGCGGACCTGCAGCTAACCGATCTGACCGTGTCCCCTACCACTGTTGGCGCGTCGCGCACGTTCTCAGCCTGCAGTTTCACGCTGGCAAACAACGGACCCGACGATCTTCTGCTCGGAGAGTTGGCGGTTACCTACTACCTCTCCACGAATCCGGTTCCGGGGGACGGCGATGATGTCAACATCGGCCAGACACTGCATACCGTGTCGATTAGCGCCGGTGGGCAACAGGCGATAAACCTTGATGCGCTCTCACTAATTGCAATGACCGCCTCATGGCCGGCAGATCAGCCGTGTGGTTACTATTACATCTTCGCTCGTGTTGGCATTGTCACCGCTCTGACAAACGATAGCTATCTCTTTAACAATTATGATCGCACCGACTACACCGTCGGGTACACGGGGTGCCCGGTACCTACGGCTGACCTCGAAGTTGCCAAAGATGTGGATTCCTACTCAGCCCTGGTGGGCGACTCACTTCTCTATACGATTTCGGTCGATAACCTCGGTCCGAGCGACGTCACCGGCGTTGTGCTCACTGATTTGTTGCCAACCGGACTAACGTGGGTCTCCGATTCCACCAGCCAGGGTTTCTATAACAGCGCTACAGGTGATTGGAACGCAGGCCCAATAGCCAACGGCAGCACCGCCAGCCTCTACGTCGTAGCCAGCGTCGACCAGGGAGCTACGGCGTCATCGATTGAGAACATAGCCTCGGTGAAGTCAGCAGGCCTGCCCGACAGCGATTCGACCAACAACACCTCCAGCGTTATCGTGTCAATCGGAGATAGGTCTCCCGTAATCGCCCCGATTGATTCGCAATCGGTGCTCGAGGGAGACCAACTGGATTTCACTGTCTCCGCGACCGACGGAGACGGGGACGCACTTACACTTACAGCTGCAAATCTCCCACAGCACGCTGCATTTGTCGATAGTGGCGACGGCACGGGGGGCTTCACCTTTACACCCTCAGCCAGCCAGGCAGGCGTTTATACTGTCCGCTTCATCGCGGCTGATTTTTACGCTGCAGATACTGAAGACGTAGTAATCACCGTCATAAACAAAAATTTCGCGCCCAAGATTACTCCGATTGGGCCAAAGACTGTCGAAGCGGGACAGACGCTGAACTTCACAGTCTCCGCCAACGATCCCGACAACGATTCCCTCACCCTACACGCGAAGTATCTTCCGGCTAACTCGTCATTTGTCGACAACGGCAATCGGACAGGTGATTTCAGTTTCAGCCCGACATTCGATCAGGACGGCATCTATTCGGTGCTCTTCACCGCCAGTGACGGCGTGCTCACAGACTCGGAGCTGGTGATGATTACGGTAGTTGCGGTCAATGCGCCACCTGTGCTCGATTCAATTGGGGCACAATCGGTGCAGGAAGGCGGACTACTCGACCTGATCGTAAGCGCATCCGACGCAAATGCTTCAATCCCGGCGCTGAGAGCCGAGAATACCCCCGCCAACTCAACTTTCACAGACAACACAGATGGCACGGGTGAGTTTGTCTTTAATCCGGACTACACGCAGGCAGCCACATACAACGTTCTCTTCATTGCCAGCGACGGCCTTGCCGAGGATAGCGAGCTGGTTGCGATCACCGTTACTCCCGCCCCCACGACGCATATTGCGGTGTTCCCCGATTCAGCCGTGGTGTCCGCCGATTCAACCCTGCAGTTCACGGTTAAGGGATATGATGCCGGCAACGTTGAAAACAACGCCGG
>CAYXUL010000011.1:2747-37803 GCA_964468475.1 uncultured Ignavibacteria bacterium
GGCAGCGTCGCTCAGGGACTCTACGTTGCGGGCATGGATATTTCACCGCCGGGCTATTACGTCAAAGCTCAAGCCAATGGTGTCGCGGATTCAGGTTACGTTGAAGTAGTGTATAACATCACCTACGACCACATCGCCGTCACGCCCGATACTGCTTCACTACGGGTTGACGACGCCGTAACCTTCAAGGCAATCGGCTATAATGACTTCAACGAGGCGACAGTTCTCCCCGCCGCCAACTGGGAAGTGATCGGGGGAATCGGTACCATCGACGCTAACGGCAATTTCACGGCCACGACCAAAGGTTTTGGGAAGATAAAGGCAACGACGCTTGACGGGTTGTCATCTGACAGCAGCAATATGATCGTGGTCGAGCTGCCGATCATCAGTACAACACCGCTTGGCAATCAAATCGCCAATCCGGCTCAGTCAAATGTGCCGGTCCTGGCATTCAACATTTCCAATCCCTTCGATCTCTCAACCGGGATCAACACGTTTTCGATTCGACACCGGCCCCTCGGTTCGGCAGCGGGTTCGGCTGTCACCAGCGATGTTGACTCGTTGACGTTGTGGCGGGATGTTGATGGCAACTCGATCGTAAACTCGGGCGATCAGCGGCTAACTTCGGCGGCCGTCACCTCCAACCCGGTTAATTTCAACTTAAGCACAGTGGCAATTGACCCTTATTCTCAAAGCGATTTCCTCGTTACGAGCAGGATGGCCGTTGATCCGAGAGATGGTGACTCTCTCGATTTCTTCCTGCTACCCTCACAGGACATTACCACCAGTGACGGCGTTACTATTGCCGGCCTTGATACTATAAACTCCCTCGGCTACACAATACTCGACGGAATGGTTGCCCGGCAGGTAACAATCAGCGCTATGGGTAACAAGACCATATCGCCCTCCAGCACGCTCTACCCGGTCATGGCGGTTGATATCCCCCGCAACGGCTATGAGCAGGATACGCTGCAGGAATTCTCGATTATCAATCGTGGCACCGGTGGGCAGCAGGATGTAGATTCGCTGCTGCTGTTCAAAGATGATGGCGACAACACCTGGAACGGACCTTCAAGCGATCAACAGGTTGGCGTGCTCTCCTTCACCGGGGAACTCTGGAGTGCCAGCGGCATGTCGGCCCCGCTCACGCAATCGGCGACTCGATTTTTCGTAGCAGTGAAGCTGCCGCAGTTCCCGAACAACGGTAAAACGTTTGCGTTTGGGATTCCGATGAAGGGTATCGAGGTCGCATCAGGAAACGACGGCCCGATCGATGCGACAATCTCCCCCGTGGACACGGTCACGATTCTCTCAAGCCAAATTGCGTCGATTGAGCCGATAAGTATACCGACACGGACGTTGACGCCCGGTTCGGCATCTGGTCCGCTCACGATTTTCACCGTTACAAATGGGACGCCAACCTCAACCACGATTCAGAGCGTTAAGGTGCACTCCTACTTGAGTGATCCGCTTTCAGCAACGCAGGCTCAGCTTGACAGCCAGGTCGACAGCGCGGTTATCTACCTCAAGCTCCACGCGCACTACGATCATTTCGATGCGCCGGACACCTATCTGGGCTCCGGGCTTATGCGCAATGGCGATATCGTCTTTGATTCGCTCGATCTGCCCCTGGAGCAGAACGGCGGCTCACTTGAACTCGCAGTCGGGGTGTACCTCAACACGAGCAACTGCCGCAACGGAAACAAAGTCAATCTGGGAATCACCGATGCGGCCTCAATCACCTTCAGTAATCCACTCACGCTGGAAGGTGAATTTCCGGTAAAGAATACAGACGATTTTACCATCAACGCATTTCCGGCAGCGGCAATTAAGATTAACCGTGTGCCCGGTAAGACTCTCTATCCGGGCCAGATGGGTACGCTGGTACTCGATTTCGAACTGCCGCGCAATGGCTATGCCTCCGACCGTCTGCGAGGACTTCGCCTGTCTCAGGTGGGCACTGAATCGTCGCTCAACGCGCTTTCTGCGGTCAAGCTTTATGCCGACGCAGGCGCGGCAGGTTTCAGCGGTGATGATGAATTCGTGGGCAGTTTTGTGCGCAACGGTGAGAGCCTGGTGTTGAGCAACCTCAATCGACTTCTTACGCTACCTTTGACCCGCTTCTTTGTTGTTGTCGATGTTTCTGAAGCTCAATTCGATGGTGGCAACTTCAACCTCGAAGTCGCAACCGGAGGAGCAACTTACGCTTCCGGCATGACGGGCCCGGATGACGTTGCGGTAGGCAATACCGATTACCACCTGCTGTTACCGTCGGACCGCATCACGGTAGTCTCAATACCCGTTGAGTCGAAACAGATCTATCCCGGATCGACAGACAATATTCTGCTGGCGTTTGCCCTCTACAACGGCTATAGCGATCTGGATCAGCTACTCAAGTCGATACGGCTCACCAATACTACCGCTTCGGCGGCCGGTGATGCCTTCGCGGACGAGGAAATCGGCCTGCTTTCCCTCTATCTCGATGAAAACTCAGATGGCTCCATTGACGGCGATCCGTTACTCGCCACCGGTAATTTCGGTGACGGCAAGCTGCTGGTTTCCGGCTTGTCCACTGACATTGCTGCTCAGTCAATTCTTTACTTTCTGGTGACTGCCGATATCTCCGACAATGCAGTCGATTCCGACAGTCTCCGGATTTCTATTGAAAGCAGCTCAGACATAAGCTTCAGCCAGGTAGTGAACATGAATGGCGATTTGCCACTTACTACCGGCTTACCGTTCCCCGTTGATGGTTCCATCGCAGCCCAATACCGATTACTGCCGGTGAATCCGCGAAGTCTCGTTGTCGGGCAGGATACGGTTTCTTTGTTCGGTTTTTCCGCGGCTGCCAACGGCATTCTCGTCGATAATTTGAACTCGCTGACCATCGAGAATCTCGGAACAGCAGATACCTCGGATATCAGTTCGCTGTCGCTGTGGTTCGATTCCAACAACAATTCGGTAAGAGACGCCACAGACAAGCCGTTGGGAAATTTCAGCTACACAAATGGTGCCTGGAAAATCTCCGGCCTTAATCAGGAGATAGTTGCCGACTCGTCGAATCTGTTCGTCGTAGGCAGCATCAGCGACAATGCCACTTCCGGGAGAACATTCCGAGCAGCCCTGCCGGTTCTGGGCTGCAACTACAGCTCAGGAAACGACGGTCCCCTTGACGTTCCGCTGCAATCGGCACAGGATTTTACGATTTCCGATTCGCCCCTGCAGATCACATACTCACTTCCACAACATAGCTTTACCGTGGGGCAGGATATTGAGCTGCACGCTTTTGTATCGAATACTTCAACGGCCCTGTTGGATGGCATATTCGTAGCAGTCCCGGATATCATAAATCCTCAACTTCTCTCGATCGACTCCACAGTCGTGGGACCAATTTCGCTCCCCGGCAAGCAGAATAAAGAAGTAATATTCACATTTGGTACAGTAGATGTCGGTTCGGCGAGCTGGAAATTGCAGGCCTACTCAACAGCCAGCGCTGACAGCTCTGTATTGCTCTCTACCGATCCTGTCACCATCAGTTCGCAATCGCCGCCTATTCAAGTTGAATTGATTAACTCGATTCCGACCGCTGTCACCATCGGCCAGAAGCACATCTTTCCTTTCAGCCTGCGCTATTCGCAGTCAGAAACCGATTTCAATGCAGCACCGGCCCGTCTCGACAGCATTACGATTCAAGTCGCTGACCTCGATGGCATCCCGCAGCCGGCTTCAGCCGCTTTTGGAAGACTGGTGCTCTCCAGCGGGTATGAGGCCCTTAGCGTGGTTGAAACCATCCCCGACACACCAGACGTGACCTTTCACTTCAGCCATTCTCTTGTTCTGAATCCGGGTGATGAGGAGTTGCTGGCACTCAGGGTGGATATCGATAGCGCCGCCACCGCCTCAGGATTTGGACTTAGCATCGCCGATGCCAATGGCATCCACTTTGTTGACAACAATTCCGGGTTTCCCATCACTATCATTGCTCAGGGCGGATTTCCCCTAAACACTCCTTCCTGTAAGATTGATGTCCCCTCTCAGGCATTGGCGGTTTCGTCCGATGCTATGCTCAATGCCAACGTCAACTACGGCCAGCAATATGTGAAGCTGATGTCGCTCAGTCTCCGTCATCCCGGGGGCAGCAGTGATTCGCGAGTTCAGCTGACGGGATTGAGGATTCATGTGGAAGACGATCTCGGCTATCCGGTTGCAGCAGAAAACGTGCTGAGCTCAATTCAGCTCGTGCAGGATGGATCGGTTATTGGACAGGTAAGTACATTTGCACCGGGCTCCGATCAGATTCTCATCAAACCCTTTGCCCCCCCGGTCGTCGATCCGGCGTCAAGCAAAGAACTCCTGCTGCAAGCGTCCGTTGATAACTCACCACTGGGGAATGGCTTCAGTGTCGTAATTGATGACAGCACCTCGTTTGAGTTACGTGACCTCAGCTCCGGCTCCCTCGTGGCGGCCACCACCGATACACTTGTTCTCTCGACCGGTGTGCTTTTCCCGATTTCCTCCGGAGTAGCGACATTCAAGTGCCCTGCGGCCGATCCCCTTGTTTGCGTGACTCCAAGCGCAGAGCAATCGGTGATTGCCGGTTCCAAGGCAGTGGCACTTGCGACCGTCGAAGTGGCATATCCATTCTCCGGTGACTGTTCTCCGTCATCTTTGTCACAAGTTAAGCTCTCCGTATTCGACAGGGATGGCAGAGCACTTGACCCCACCGCTTTGTTCGATCGCATCGGCTATCAGCGCGATGACGGAGCCGTCAATTATCAATCGTTCGTGGAGCTTTCGGGGGGAGACGCCGTTTTCCACACCGATAGCCTCGATCTGGTTATCGGCCCGGGAGAAAGCTATTCGGTGACACTGGTGGCTGATTTTGAAGCAAACATTCCTTATGATCATTTTGAACTCGGCATTGACGCGGGCGGCTTTCGCATCAAGGACGTAACCGACCCGCTTCACAAGCTTGTCGTTACCGACGCCGCTTCCTGCGGCACCGAATTTCCGGTGATCTCGCACGAGTTCGCCATCCTTCTTCCAGCCGGGCAGCCACGTCTGCAGTTAAGCCAGGGCGTCAAGCTTTCACATGGTGGTGAGCAGGGAGTCAATGCCTTCACCGGCTACTTCGCGTATGCGGGAGCAAATCCTTTGGGTGATTTGCTGCTTTCAGGCGTTCATGGTATGATCGTTCAGCGCGAGTCGGGTGGATTTAAGGCTGTCCAGATGAGTGACCTCTTCTCAAGCTTGTGGTTGCGGGTTAATGGGGTTGACCTCGATGGCTCTACCGTTGCCGACGGATCAGACTTTACGATCACGCTCGCGATGCCACAACTGATACAATTCGGGACAAATTCGACAATCAACCTGGTTGGCGATCTTCAGGAGGGAGTGGATCCGGGCAACTACTCGCTGCAGTTTGAGGACTCTTCATTCGTGTCGATTTCGGATCGGCAATCGGGCACACAGATTTATCCGCTCGTCACTGATGCCGGGTATCCTCTTCAGGGGATAGAATTGTCAGTTATGAACGCGAATCTGGCAAACTCCTTTGTTAACTATCCCAATCCTTTCAATCCGGTTCGCGGCGAGCCCACCACATTTGGTTTCGTCTTGCCGGAGAGTGGTACACTCAGTCTGAAAGTCTACACGATTACGGGTGAATTGGTGACGACCTTGATTGATAATGTTCATCGCCCGGCGGGAAGTTACCAGCTCGATCGCTGGGATGGTGTCAATGAAAACAAGCTGCTGGTTCTGCCGGGAACTTATTTCTGTCGGCTCTCCGTAAACTACGACTCCGGCAGGAATGAGACAGTGACTCGAAAAGTGGCGGTGATACGATGAGAAAGCTGATGCTTGTACTGGCATTGTCTGTCACCTTCCCGGCGAGTCTTTGGGCCACCGGTTCGCAGGGTACCGAGTCGCCCTTCGCGTTCGGCGCCGGCGCGCGCGAAATCGCCCTCGGCTCCGCCTCTATCGCGCACCCCACTGCCGCCATTGCCCCCTACTGGAACCCGGCTTACCTGGCGCGAGCAGAACGTCTCTCGTTCCTGTTGTTCCATTCGCAACTTTATGAGAGCGATGTTACTTATCAGTATGCCGGCCTGGTCTTTCCGACCCTTGACTACGGCACCTTCGGAGCCGGACTCTTCCGCCTCGGCGTGAATAACATCAACATGCGTGATGTCAACAACTTCGATCTGGGCGAAACCAGCGAAAGCCGACTGGCGCTCTATTTGTCTTATGGTAAAAATGTATCCGGCTTTGATGTCGGATTTGCAGTCCACCTGGAGCAGCAGTCTCTTGCTGATGTACAGGCAACTTCCTCGCCTGCCGTGAATATCGCGATATCACGAAGCCTCAAATCGGGAATCGAATGGATGCCTGAACTCACCGCGGTTCTCTCAGGGCGCAACATCGTTGGTGAGAAGCTCAGGCTGGATGAGCACAACGTTGACTACCCGGTATCTGTCGACGCAGCCATTACTACACAACTGCTGCCGACCCTCGACAGCAATCATAAAATCGAGCTCTCCCTGAGAGCCGCTAAGGTCGACATGGTTGATCCAATCCTCTGCGCCGGCATTGAGTATGGCCTCTACAACACTCTTTTCCTCCGTGGTGGAGTAAGAGATCAGGATTACTCTGTTGGCGCCGGGTTACATATTCGCAACTTCGAGTTTGATTACTCCCTGACTCAACGCGACCTCGGGAGCCTCCACCTTTTTAACCTTGTGATCAACGTCGGTGGCTCAAGAAGCGATCGTCTGCTGCGGCGAAAGGAAAAAGAGGCAACGCGATTCAACCAGTTGATGAGACAGAGGCTGACCTCACAGAGCAAGGCCGTGATCGACTCATTGACTGAGAAGGGTCAGTCGCTGCTCAAGAACCAACAGTACGAACAAGCCAATCTCCTCTTTGACAGGGCATTGTTCCTTGCCCGTAGTTCCGAGAGCGACACCACGGTCATAGCCAGGCTGTCGCGTCAGACAACTCGCAAGGTCACGGAGTTGAATGACGCCCGCGAATTCGAAGCCCTCCTTGATTCCACAAAAGCCAAGCTATCCGCTGGTGATCTGATTGCGGCGAAGTACTTCGTTTCACAGGCGGCGACGCGTCGACCGGAATCTGAGGATGTTAAGACCCTGCAGACGGAGATCGACAACAAGCTTGCCGAAACCGAGAGCACCCAGAAGCTTGTGCGCACGAGACTCGCGCAGGCGGATTCACTGCTGAGCTACGGTCAGACGAAAGCAGCTATCGAGCTTCTCAAGCCGATTAGCCAGATTGTGGGCCGGGACAAGGAAGTTGATCGAATGCTTACCAGGGCGTTCTTCGAATCCTGGAAAGAAAAGGCCCAGGCAGCTATGATGCAGCGCGATTATCGGGCGGCACAATCGGCGGTTGATTCCGCGCAAGCTTACTTCCCCAACCACCCGTGGTGTGCAGAATTCCAAGCGCGGCTGAAATCAACAAAACAAACGACCGTTGCCAGCGAGACGGTACCGCAAGCGTCAACTCCGCCCACTGCGCTAAGTGGGGGACTGCGGGATGAAGTTGAACAGGCTTACGAAGAGGGCCGCAAGCTGTTTGAAGCCGGCAATCTCGAAGCCGCCGTCAAGCAGTGGGAGAAGGTCGAACGGTTGGCACCCGACTATGAAGGAGTTCGCAGTTATCTTACTCGCGCCTACAAGTTTGTCGGGGTCAAACTGTACGGGCAGGACCAGCTGGAGAAGGCGCTGGATACGTGGCGACGCGCGTTGCAGCTCACACCGAACGATTCTGAGCTAAAGGATTACATCGATCGCACCGAGAGAGAACTTGTCAACCTGAAGGAGCTTTCATATGAAGCCAGATGACAAGGCCGCCACCCAGCATTACGACTGGCCGGATGCAAAGCAATACAAGCGTTCAATTCGCGTTCAATTCGCTCTGGTAGTCTCGGTGCTCACCGCGCTACTGGTAATCATCACCGGCTATGGCTTCTCCAAACTTTATGTCAAGAGCGTGACGCAGTCCGAAATTGAGAAGCTGCTCATTGAAGCGCGGTCATTTTCGGCGCCGACGGGAAAGCTGATGATCGCGGGGAATTCGTCAGACAATCTGCTCCTCCAGAATGTCTGCAAACGGCTCAAGTCCGAAAACTCCGACATCTTCTGGGTTGGAGTTGCGAGCGCCGACGGCCTCTTCAAAGCTCACACTGATATTGGACAGGTAGTCAGTCGCTCCAATGTCAGGTCGTTTGCCGGCTCGAGCTACCGGGAGCTTCTCAGATCAAAAGAGCAGCTGTTGCTCAAGGGTGACACGATTTTTGTGAATGTGCCAATCCGCGAAAATTCTGCCGAGCTGGGTACACTGAGTCTGGCTTCCTCCAGTTCAGCCATCGCCGACGCACAGCACGCATCGTTGATAACCGTATTGTCGATATTTCTCATCATGCTCCCACTAAGCATCCTCGTGCCGACATTGGCGCTTCGTCGCCAGCTAAAACCGATCAAGATCATTGCCGACAGCCTCCGCACTATCAGCTTCGAGAGTGTGCAACTGAAGATCCCGTATAGCTCGAAAAACGAATTCGGCTTTCTGGCGGAGACGCTTCGGTCGATGGGTGATCGCCTGGAATCGGCACGTCGTGAGCTGGCTGAACGAGAACGCATGGCCAGAGAACTCGAAATCGCCAGAGAAATCCAAATGAGTATCCTGCCTCGTGATTTTCCGCACTCAGAATTGCTCTCTACCGCGGGAGCTTATCGCAGTGCCCGCGAAGTTGGCGGAGACTATTATGACTTCATCCCGCTTGGTCAGGGCCGACTGGGCATTGTCGTCGCGGATGTTTCCGGCAAGTCATTGCCGGGAATGCTGGTAATGCTGATGACGCGTGATCTGATAAAGAAGTATGCCTTAGAAACCGATGATCCCAGAACCCTTCTCTGTAAAGCCAACCGGGACTTGTATCAGAGCATTCGTGACGGCATGTTCGTGACAATGTTTTACGGCGTGCTCGATGATCCTGCCGGCAAGCTGACTTTTGCATCCGCCGGCCATAATCCCCCTGCACTGGCTCACGGCGATGGAGATGAACCAACCCTGATGAAAACCAAGGGATACCCATTGGCGCTGATGCCTCCCGAAGCATTCGACGCCAGATTGGAATCTCATGTTATGGATTTGAGGGGTGGCGACACGCTCGTTCTCTACACCGATGGCATTACTGAAGCTCAGAATATAGCCAGCGAGGAATTCGGCGTGCGCCGCCTGATCGAAATCATCAAGCATAATTCTGCTGCCTCTTCGGACGAGCTGGTCGACACGGTCATCTCGGGAGTCGATGCCTTCGTGGGAGAAGCGGAACAGTATGACGACATTACTCTCGTGGCAGTGCGGAGAGAAATTAACTCGGGCACCATCGCTTCTCACGATGCACGGGGGGTAGCTCATGCTCACTAGGGCAAGAAAGCCGCATGCCGTGCAGGTGCCTGCCGAGCTCAATCCAGATACGATTCGGGCACTGGAAAACTCAGTTGACCAGCTGATCGCTGACGGTGTCGGAACAATAGTCCTCGATTGTACAAAACTGGCTCACATTTCATCGATGCATATCGGTGTTATCTGGAGCATCCATTCCAGGTGTGACAACCTGGGTGTCGGTGTGATTCTCAATTCAGTCAGCCAGACTCTCTCCAGAGTGCTGCGCATACTCGACCTTGATAAGTTGCTCGAAATTAATGAATCAGTGGCCGCTTCGGAGAAGTCGAGCCATTTGTCGCAAGCTGGACGAGAGGCAATAGCTGAATTTCAAGCGCGCTGTAAGACAGACGAAGAGTCTGTTGCTGCCGTTAATGACTCTTTTCGCGAGTACATCCGGAGTCTGGAATTGGAGAAGCACCAGGCTATCGACCTCGAAACCGTATTCTACGAAGTCATTACTAACATCAAGAATCACGCTGACGTCACTCCCGGTGAGTACATCACTGTCAGTGCGCGCTTCAACGAACAACAACTTGTGCTGAACTTCGCCGATCCGGGGATGCCGTTTGATCCAACCAGGCAGCGCGGCAGTTTCAATGTGGTAGAGTCTTTGGAAATTGGCCAGAAGAATGGATTTGGATTAACGATGATCTCACGAATGACCGATAAAATTGAATACAGTCGGAGCAAGGACGGAGTAAATCTGCTCTCTCTGACCAAACTGCTTGCAAAGGACAATAACAGTGTTTGATACCGAGCAGATTGACAGTGCGACGCTTGTCATCAGAATGGGACGAGTCCTCGACAACAACAACGCACACGAAGTGATGCAGGTTGTTGATGCTGCCATTAAGGATGGACATCGCTTCGTAGTTTGCGATATGACGGGTCTGGAATTCCTTTCATCTGCCGGGGTCGGCTCACTTATCAGCTCGCTTTCGGTTCTGCGCAGCAATGGTGGTTCCCTGACGCTCTTTGGCCTTTCGGAAAAGATCCTCCATGTACTTGAGGTCCTTGACCTGAAAGACTACATGCCGATGGAAACGAACCTCGAAGCTGCAGTGGCACGATGTAAGTCACAGGCCAAGCCCGAAGGTTCCACTCAGGGATAGCTACCTCTCCTTTGAAACAACTTAGCTTCCCTCTTAGATGCTCTCCCTGCCTACCAGCCCGCCCTTCTCACTCACAGGAAATTTCCAGCAGGAATCCTCGTTGCGTCTGAGACAACTGGGTTCATTTTGAAACATCTGACTGTCTTACCCAACACATTACCCTCGCTCCGTCGATCCGTTTTTGCTTCTAACCCCCTATCTCCTTTAGAATTGCACAAAGACTGCCGAAAATATAAGTGAGAAGGCGGAAGCTTCATTACGAAAACTCGAAGGGCAGTCGCACATATAGACAGGTGCATACGGAAATTCCAATGACCCGGAAATCAAAACTACAGGCCAAGAGCTCTGAGAGCGATACTATCGCTAACGAGCAAACGTACTCTGCTGTGCTTCGCAGTATGAACGATGCAGTGTTGTGCACAGACGCAGCGGGCAAAATCGAATTCATGAATGCCGGCGCAGAAAAGCTGCTCAGCCTCAAGGCCGCTGACTGTGTCGGAAAACAGCTGTGCGACTGCATGGAGCTTAAGGACGAGTTGACAGGCGATCAAATTGAGCACAACCCCAAAGCAGTCGGCAAGGCAGGTTCGAACCGCCAGGAAACCTTCTGCGCCATAATCAAGCGGCTGGACGGAAAATCGGTGCCTGTCGATGCTACAGTCTCTCTCATCGAGATTGACGGCAGGAAATCAGGTTCTGCTGTCTGGGTTCTGCGGAACATGGACAAACGCGGTCAAGCTGAAGTCCTGCTGCGCGAGTCGGAGTCGCGCTTCAATCTGCTGGCAGATTCTACCGCAGACGTGATAATCCTCGTGGACTCTGCGAAGAAGATTACCTTCTGGAATAGCGCCGCCGCCCGCCTCAGCGGTTTTTCTGCGGACGAAGTCATCGGGAATGAACTGGCTAAACATGTCCGCTTTCAAGCTCGGAATGAGGAAGTGGATCATCCGAATAAGGCAAATGATCAGATAGGCTACTACAACTACCTTGAGTCAATCACCCAGATGGAGATAGTTACGAAGGATGGTGACTATTGCCCCGTCGAAGCTACCTTCTCATCTATCCAGCTGAAGGGCGATTGGCATACCGTGTTGATTTGCCGTGACATACGCGAGCGAAAGCGCGCGGAGCGGGAAATCAACAAGTATCGATTGCAGTTGGAGGAGCTGGTACAGGAGCGAACCCGCGAACTGATGACTGCCAACCGCCAGCTCAAAAAGGAGATCGCGCAGAGGATCAACGAAGAGGAACAGCGCCGCAGGCTGGAGGAGCGAGTCAAACAGGCAGAAAAGATGGAATCGCTGGGGATTCTTGCCGGTGGGGTTGCCCACGACCTCAATAACATGCTGAGCCCGCTGCTCGGTTATCCGCAGTTGCTCCTGGCAGAACTACCACCCGACAGCAAGCTGGTTCCCATGATCGGCAGGATTGAGGCAGCAGCTCAGGACGCAGTAGCGATTGTCGAAGACCTGCACACTCTTTCGCGGCGTCGACGCTGCGAGCTTGTTCCCATGATTCTGAACAGTGTTGTCGAGCGTTTCCTGCAGACTCCCGCATTCGAACGCCTGAACAAGCGCAAACCGAACATCAAGGTGAATACCAATCTGCACCAAGAACTCCCGCAAATGAACGGTTCGGCGCCGCTCCTGCTCAAGGTAATAATGAATCTGGTGGTCAATGCCTATGATGCTATGCCGGATACAGGTGAAATCACAATCCAGACTTCTGTCGCCCGACTAACGAAGCTGGTGAACGGTTATGAGAACATCACGCCCGGAAATTATATCATGCTGAGAGTCCGCGATACGGGTGAAGGCATTCCTGACGACAAGCTGAAGCGCATATTCGAGCCCTACTTCTCAACCAAACAGATGAACGAGAGCGGCACCGGTCTGGGGTTGTCTATCGTTTATGGAGTCGTCAAGGATCACAACGGCTACTACGATGTTATCTCCCATGTGGGTCGCGGAACCGAGTTCATTCTCTATTTCCCGCTTGCTAAATCTGAGAAGGCCGAGTCGGTGGACCTTTCTCAGAAACCGGGAGGGATCGAGCGAATCCTGATTGTTGACGACAACAAGTCTCAACGCGAGGTTGCGTCCGACATCCTTACCCATCTCGGTTACGACACAGTCACTGTCAGCAGCGGTCGTGAGGCGGTCGATTATGTGCGTGACAACGACGTCGACCTCGTTGTCATTGATATGGTGATGGAGACCGATTTCGATGGATTGACTACTTATCAGGAAATCACGCGATTAAAGCCGGGTCTGAAGGCACTCCTGGTCAGCGGTTACCCGTCATCCGAGCGCGTCGAGCAGGCGCAAAGCCTGGGCGCCGGACCATTCGTCGAAAAACCGCTCGACCTCGTCAAAATCAGCAAAGTTATCAAAGAAGTTCTTCCAGAGTAGTTGAAGACTCGCCGCGCCCGGTGCTCATGGCGAAGCAGCCCGCGCCCTCTCCTCGAGGCTGGCAACAGTTATCCCTCAAACTTTAGCGCGCCGTAATCTCAGCGCATTGCTCACTACCGATACGGAGCTGAAACTCATCGCCGCTGCAGCGAAAATAGGGCTGAGCAGAAGTCCGAGGAATGGGTAAAGCGCGCCCGCCGCGATCGGTATGCCTGCCGAATTATAGATAAATGCCAGAAACAGATTCTGCTTGATGTTACGTATAGTCAGGTAGCTAAGCTTACGTGCGCGGACAACTCCAAGAAGGTCTCCCTTAACCAGGGTGACACCGGCGCTCTCCATTGCCACATCCGTGCCCGTTCCCATAGCAATTCCGACCTGCGCCTGCGCCAACGCCGGCGCATCGTTGATGCCGTCGCCTGCCATCGCGACAAACTTACCACTTTCCTGCAGCTTCTTGACGGCATCGGCTTTCTGGTCGGGTAATACTTCGGCGATCACTTCATCTATTCCCAGCCGCTTGGCGACCGCCCTCGCCGTAGTCTCGCTGTCGCCGGTCAGCATCACCACCGAGATGCCCTCGTCATGAAGCTGCTTAATGGCCTCGGGCGTGGTTTCCTTGATTGGGTCCGCTACGCCGATCAGGCCCGCAGCTTTGCCGTCTATCGCGATGAACATGGCCGTCTGGCCTTCTTCGCGCATAGATTCAGCCTTCTGGCTCAAGCCCGCCGATTCAATCCCCAGCTGTTCCAGCAAGGCGCGGCTGCCAAGCGCGACTTCCCTGCCTGCAACCATGCCCACTACACCTTTGCCGGTGATAGATTTAAAATCCTCTGCGTTTCCGGCTGAAACCCCTCGTTCCCTTGCTCCATCTACAATCGCCGCTGCAAGGGGGTGCTCGCTGCCTTTCTCCAGTCCTGCTGCCAGTGACAGCAGCTCATCTTCATTCATGGAGTCGACAACTTCCACAGCAGCCAGCTTCGGTTTACCAAGAGTCAGAGTCCCGGTTTTGTCAACGACGAGTGTGTCAACCTTTCGCAGGGTCTCTATTGCCTCAGCGTTCTTGAATAGAACTCCGACGCTCGCGCCCTTGCCGCTGGCAACCATAATCGACATGGGCGTAGCCAGGCCCAGCGCGCAGGGACAGGCAATTATTAGAACGGCGACTGCATTTATCAGCGCGTGAGTCAGTTTCGGATCAGGGCCGACTAAGGCCCACACGATGAAAGTAATCACGGCGATGCCTATAACAGTCGGTACGAAATATGCCGCTGCCACATCAGCTAATTTCTGAATCGGCGCCTTGCTGCGTTGTGCATCCGCTACCATCTGCACGATCTGAGAAAGCAGAGTGTCGGCGCCGATTTTCTCCGCGGAAATGACAATCGAGCCGTTACCGTTGACGGTGGCGCCGATCACTTTGTCACCTTTGGTCTTTTCCACCGGTATCGGCTCTCCGGTGATCATCGATTCGTCAACCGAACTCGAGCCCTCAACAACTGAGCCATCGACAGGAACCTTCTCTCCCGGCCGGACTCTGAGTCGGTCACCGATCTGCACTTGCTCCAGAGATACATCTTCTTCACTTCCATCCTCATTGACTCGACGAGCTGTCTTGGGCGCCAGCCCCAGCAACGCCCTAATCGCAGCGCCGGTTCGGCTGCGCGCACGAAGTTCCAGCACCTGCCCCAGCAACACCAGAGTAACGATTACTGCCGCGGCCTCGAAATAGACCGCGACTTCCCCGGACGCATCCCGAAACGAGGCAGGAAAGATCCCGGGAAATAAGGCAGCTACGAGGCTGTAGCCATAAGCCACAGTGACTCCAAGCCCGATAAGCGTGAACATATTCGGGCTGCGGTGTACGATTGACTGGTAGCCGCGCACGAAAAAGGGCCAGCCACCCCACAGCACGACCGGAGTCGCCAGCAGGAATTCCAGCAAGGTTAGAGTTCGCGGTGCAGCCAGTGAATGCAGCCACGTTTCGATTCCCGGAATCAGCCCTCCCATCGCTACAATCAGCAGCGGAGCCGAAAGCAAGGCACTTATCCAGAACCGTCGCGTCATAAGACGCAATTCCGTATTATCCTCTTCGTCCACCGTTACCGTGCGTGGTTCAAGTGCCATCCCGCAGATCGGGCAGGTCCCGGGACCGTCCTGAACGATCTCCGGATGCATCGGGCAGGTGTATTCCGTTTTGGTTGAAGGAGCAACAGGAATCGCCGGTTCCAGTGCCATCCCACATTCGGAGCACTCACCGGGTTTGGATTGGGTGACCTCTGGATGCATCGGGCAAACATATTCCGTTGAGCCAGGTTTCGCCGCTTCGGTAGCGTGCTGGTGATGCTCGTGATCGTGATGGTGCTTGCCACCAGCTTCGAGGTATGTCGCAGGGTCAGACTCGAACTTCTCCTTACAGCCGGCACAGCAGAAGTAGTAGGTTCTTCCATCGTGAATGGCCCGATGCTTACTGTCGGAGGTTACTTTCATGCCACACACAGGATCCACCAATGACTTATCATGGGAAGTAGCATGCTGCTCACGAAACTTGGTCATACATCCTTCACTGCAGAAGTAGATATTCTCGCCATTGACTTCCATCACGTAAGGTGAGTCAGCCGATACTTCCATGCCACAGACCGGATCTTGATATGTAGTTTTTTCTATCTCCGGCATTCTCGCTACCTCCATTCAACCCTGGTCAATCGAGTTCTGACTCATAGTTTTCCGGCAATATCGTGCCGGATTCTTTCATACTCATCGTGATTGATCTCACCCGAGGCATAACGTCTCTTCAGGACGTCCATGGGCGAGTTGGATTCCTTTCTATCATGATGAAAAGAAGTCGTAAAGAGTTTGACCAGCAGCAAAATCGCTGCAATGAAGATCACCCAAAACAGGATCATCCCGAATCCCCCAAAACCGCTAAATCCACCGAATCCAAAATGCATTTCTGTTCACCTCCAAACACTGTCTGAGACCCTGGTCTCAGAAGTCTCCGCCCGGAACCGGGCCCGGTGCGAAATAATCTATCTCTAAATATTACTACGTAGAGACATTGGTACTTATTTTGTCCATGCAAGGTCCGGGAGTCGAAGTTGAGGTATTTTCAGCAATTGCCAATATAAGCCTGCAGACTCCGGCATGTACCTCCAACTTGTCCCGCAGTGCCGTCATCATCTTGCGGTGATCTCTGAGAGCATTACGCAGTCCTTCCAGGCCACCCGATGTGAGAACTTCATCCCTGAGCCCATCTGGTTTGACTGGGTAGTTGAATCAGCATTGCTCATCATCGCAGCCTGATTGTGGTTGCCGCCACAAAGCCGGGAAGAACTGTAATCACCAAAATCATTACCAAGAACGCTGCTAATGCTTTAGTCACTCCTTCACCTCCTGTTAAACTCCACATGCATTACTAAGTGGCAAACACCGTGCCGAAAAACTGGAGGAAGAGCTGATGCGACTGGCCTTTGAGGGAGAACCGGTTACGTAGTAACAAATTTCTGCTCCTGCCGCCTGCTAACTTGAAAGTCAAAGAGACAAACAATAGTCATCACTTTTGAAAAATAATCTTTAGTTGAGGCGCTAGTGCGAAGTTCCCCCTTTGATGCAAGCTAAGTTGCTAAGAAATATCGATCAGTGGCCGGTGGTGAAGCCGGTCATTTCATAACCGCTGCCACCGCTGGTGGCACCACCCATCATTCCGCCCATCATGCCGCCACCATGACCTTGCATTCCGTCTTCGTAAAACAGGCAAATATAATCAGCATCATGCATCAGATCGGAATCGGGAATAAAATCACATGAGTCCTGCGAATCGTTCCAGTGAAACTCTCCGGGTGTGTGAATATTTTCCATCCAATCCATCATGTGGTTTTGCATGCCCATACCCATCATGCCAAAGCCGCCATAGTTTTCGAGCGAGTCGCGCCATTCCATCATCGCCGGACCACCGGCCAGGTGGAAATTATGATCAACTGAGATAGTATCCATCGGCCCGGAAAATCTCATCGAAATTTCCGTCGATGGTACGACTCCGGTGCTCCCGTCGTTCGGATATACTCTGGCTAGAGTAATATCTTGACTACCATTATTATTTGTGGTGGGGTTATCACTGCTGCTGCAGCCGATGAAGATGACGCCGGCAATAAGCAGAAGGAAAGCGCCGGTGATTAGAACTGTTTTCTTCATAGCTATTCACCTCGAACTTTCATGATGTAGTATTGAATCTCCAATGTTCGGCGAAATCATGATGTGCGTCTTCCTCTGCATTAGCTAGTGGATTCTTGCTCCGCAAGCTGCCGCTTTGCCCGCCGCTCTGCCAGCATGCAATACAATGCCGGAACAGAGAGTGTCGTAATTAGTGCTACCGTCATACCGCCGAATGAGGGTATCGCCATCGGCACCATGATATCCGAACCACGACCGGTCGAGGTCAACACCGGCATTAGTGCCAGGATCGTGGTAGCAGTGGTCATCAGCGCGGGGCGAATTCTGCGCATTCCTGCCTTAACCGTCGCGTCACGGATCTCGTCGATAGTTGTCGGCCGATCCTTTGCAAAGACCTGATCGAGGTATGTCGAGATAATCACGCCATTGTCACTGGCGATACCGAACAAAGCCAGGAATCCGACCCATACCGCGACTGACAGGTTGAAAGTCCGCACCTGGAACAGATCCTGCAGGTTTACACCAAGGAATGAGAAATTGAGAAACCAGTGCTGCCCGTAGAACCAGAGCATCAGGAAGCCTCCCGCCCAGGCGACGAAGATACTGGAGAATACCAGCAACGTCGTAGATACCTGCTTGAACTGAAAATACAGTATCAGGAAAATTATCAGCAACGCGAGCGGCAGAACGATTTCCAGCTTCTTTTGAGAACGAATCTGATTCTTATAGGAACCCGCAAACTCATAGCTCACACCAGCCGGCAGATCGAATTCGCCCGAAGCGATTTTCGATTTTAGGTAGTTCTGCGCATCCTGAACCACGTCAACCTCGGCATGTCCCGGCTTCTTGTCGAAGATCACGTAACCTGTCAGGAAAGTGTTCTCCGATTTGATTACCATCGGCCCCCTCACGTAATTGATCTCCGCAAGTTCAATCAACGGAATCTGCGCGCCGCTCGGCGTAGGCACCAGGATCTTACCCAGCTCATCGAGGTTGTTGCGCAGCTCGCGCTGGTAGCGCACTCGCACCGGGTATCGTTCACGACCCTCTACCGTAGTGGTCAGCGTCTTGCCACCGACGGCAACTTCGATGACATCCTGCACCTGCCGAATACTGAGGCCATACCTGGCGATTTTTTCACGATCAATGTTGATCTCCAGATATGGTTTGCCGACGATGCGATCAGCCAGCACTGCCGACGGCTCAATCGATGGCACTTGTTTCAGGAACTTCTCTATCTCAAGACCGACTTTCTCAATCGTCTCGAGGTCAGGCCCCTTGACCTTCACACCCATCGGCGCGCGCATTCCAGATTGCAACATGACGAGTCGTGCAGCAATCGGCTGCAACTTGGGCGCGGAGGTGGTTCCGATTAACCTGCCCGCCTTGACAATCTCGTTCCAGATGTCATCAGGTGTCTTGATCTCAGGACGCCAGTTGCGGAACGGACGGCCATGCGGATCAGGGATCAGCTTGCCCGCATCATCACGTACGAACTTGTCGTTCTTGTTGTCATATTTGAACCGCATCCGGTGACCGTTCTTATCAACTTTGTATTCCGACTTGTAGTTTATCACGGTTTCGATCATGGAGATCGGCGCCGGATCGAGCGGCGAATCAGCACGTCCCAGTTTGCCGACCACTGACTTGATTTCCGGAATCTGGGAGAAGGCCATATCCTGATGCTGCAGCACATCAAGTGCTTCCCCTATCGAGGCGTGCGGCATTGTAGTCGGCATCCACAGGAATGAGCCCTCATCGAGACTTGGCATGAATTCCTTTCCGAGACCCGGGAAAGTATTGTTCATCGCGATGAATGGGCTGGAAGTGCGCACAAAATTAGGCATCCAGCTGAACACCTTGCCGAACCCGAGCCAGATCATCAGACCGATGAAGACCAATACCACCGGAAGGGACAGGAAGAGAGCCTTATGCTCCAGACACCAGCGCAAAACCGGATCGTAGACGCGAATGAATAGCTGGAAAGCCAACAGAATGCTGCCCAGGACGACAAACACGAAGATGAAGTTGAGCAGTGCTCCACCCTTTACACCGAGAGGTTGCCAGTGGCCGGCCAAAAGCCAGGCCACTATGATTACTACCAGGTAGTTGAAAAGCGCAGGAACTCTCGATGTCAACTTTTCCGGCAGCTGATCCCTGAAGAAGAGATAAGCGCCAAGCACCAGTAACAAAATGCCCGTAAACCAGAATGAGAACACGAATGCTGCTATCGCAGCGAGCCCTAGACCAAATGGCCACAATTTGCGTGTGCGGGCCAGGCTTTTGCCTCTCGTAAAGAGAATATGCGCCATCGGTGGTATGATTGTTAAGGCAACAATCACCGAGGCGATTAGCGCAAAAGTTTTGGTGAATGCCAGCGGTTTGAACAGTTTGCCCTCCGCTGCCTGCATCGTGAATACCGGCAGGAATGAGACTACTGTTGTCGCGATGGCTGTCAGCACAGCGCTGCCAACCTCGGCGGAAGCTCGATAGATCACTTCCAACCGACTTTCATCGGGAGGCGCGGCATCCAGATGTTTGAGAATATTCTCGCAGATTACTATCCCCATATCGACAATGGTACCGATAGCGATCGCAATCCCGGAGAGCGCCACGATATTGGCGTCGACGTGAAACAGTTTCATGGCGATGAAGGTCATCAGCACGGTCAAAGGCAGCAGCCCTGATATCAACATCGAGCTGCGCAGGTGCATCACCATGATGAGCACGACAATGATGGTAACCAGGATCTCGTCCACGAGAGCGGTGTTCAGTGTCCCGAGGGTCTCGTAGATTAACCCCGTACGATCATAGAATGGGACGATGGTAACT
Source organism: uncultured Ignavibacteria bacterium (assembly GCA_964468475.1). Classification (GTDB taxonomy): domain Bacteria; phylum Zixibacteria; class MSB-5A5; order CAIYYT01; family CAIYYT01; genus JBECKX01. The sequence goes on from CAYXUL010000011.1 coordinate 22,747, forward strand.
TGCGAAGTCCTGCCATCCGGAAGCACCTTCTTCGGCAATCCCGGTGAGATCTCCTTGATCTTTTCTTTGACATTCTTAATCGTGGCCAGTGGGTTTTCGCCGTAGCGCACCACAACTACACCACCAACTACTTCCGCGCCGCCCTTATCAAGCGCACCACGTCGCAATGCCGGGCCGAGAGAAACCGTGGCCACATCGGAGATGCGCAGCGGCACGTTCTCGGTCTGTTTGACGACCGTTTCCTCGAGATCTTTGATGCTCTTGATAAAGCCGAGTCCGCGGATTACGTACTCTGCCTTGTTGATCTCGATTGTCTTGGCGCCGACATCCACGTTGGAGTTCCGCACAGCATTGAACACTTCACCCAGGGTCACGCCGTTAGCGCGCATTGCGTCCGGGTTGACATCGATCTGGTACTCCTGGACAAAACCACCAACCGAGGCAACTTCAGATACCCCATCGGCCGATTGCAGCGCGTAGCGAACTGTCCAATCCTGAATTGAGCGGAGTTCATTGAGGTCCCAACCACCGGTTGGTTTGCCATCCTTATCGCGTCCTTCAAGAGTGTACCAGAACACCTGCCCCAAAGCGGTGGCATCAGGACCCAGCGCCGGCTTTACACCAGTGGGAAGAGTCCCGTTGGGAAGTGAATTGAGCTTCTCCAAAACGCGCGAGCGCGACCAGTAAAACTCGACGTTGTCCTTGAAAATCACATAGATACTGGAAAAGCCGAAGAACGAATAGCTACGAATCGTCTTGACGCCCGGGATTCCGAGCAAAGCCACGGTGAGCGGATAGGTGATCTGGTCTTCCACATCCTGCGGTGAACGCCCCATCCATTCCGTAAAAACGATTTGCTGATTTTCGCCGATGTCGGGGATAGCATCAACTGGCACGGGGTCTCGTTGCAGGCCGCCGATTTTCCAGTCGAAGGGTGCCACCATAATGCCCCAGGCAATGATCGCCAGCATCAGCAGGATGACCACGAGCTTATTCTCGAGACAGTATCTGATTACTTTGTCTATTGGTGACGTACGTTGGAAGTCATGCGATTGCTGCTGCTCGGTCATAATGGCGTTACTCCGCTATGGCATTGTCGGCGTGAAGTTCCTGCTTGATCTCTCCGCAGCGGAGCATCTTCTTACCGTAAAATGAATTCCAGACCTGGTTTTTCTCCTGCAGCCAGAACGCGCCGGCGTTATCTCGCGCCATAGGACAGAAGGTCAGATAGAAGGACTCGCCCCCGGTGTGTCCGAAGGTGTCGTGCAACTCGATGGCTGCCTGTGATGTGTGATAGAACGCATCCCGCGCATCGACCAGGCTCGCCGAGGCTTGTCCGGTGCTGGCGGCTCGTTGCAATGCTCCTGAGAGCTTCATCCAGCGCTCATGTGCCTCATCCTTAAAGAGGCTCATATCAACCCCATCAATTGAGTTGATGAGCTGCTGGAATGCGCGTTTGGCGGCATCCAGGTCATCATCAGCCAGTGCCATCTGAACCGCAAAGTAATTGTTGTAGACGGGAATCAGCGCTACCTGTGCTTTCTCACAATTGTCGAGCCGCGTGGCAGATCCGGCTTCGTAAGCGACGCTCTCAGAAGTGTTGTTGTCAGTCATCTTATGAGCGGTATCAGCTTCTGGCTTTGCCATTTTCATGCCGCTCATTTGTGCATGCTGATGTCCGGGAGCCGGTCCGCCACCTTCGGGCGACATCATGCTCGGTTTGGCTTGAATCTGCAGCTCGCTGTCAATCTTGAAGGCGCCGTTGGTTACTACTTGCTCGCCTTCCTTGAGGCCAGACTTCACTATATAGGAATTCTGCGCTCTCGGACCGAGCGTGATTTCACGTCCCTCAAAAACGAGACCATCATCGCTTGAATCTTTGACATAGACCACCGCGCGCTGCCCGGTAATCAGAGGTGCGGTTGCTGGAATTAGCAGCGGGGCCTTTCCGGTTGTCTTCTTGCCGGAGGCATACCCGAATTTCGCTGCAGGCACAAGATCCATGCCGCAAATGTCACACTTGCCCGGATGATCCTTTACAATTTGTGGATGCATCGGCCCAATCCACTTTCCCGCCAGTTCAGGAGCGATAACGTGACCTTCACTGTCCAAGCGGGACTTCACCGTACCGCTCACGAACATTTCCGGCTTGAGACGTCCGTCCGCGTTGTCAACCACGGCACGAACATGCACCGTTCGTGTCTTGGGATCGACCACCGGATCGATGAAACTAATGATGGCATCAAACGTTTCACCCGGGAATGACGGGGAAGTAAAGGACACGTGCTGGCCGTAACGCAGCCAGGGAAGGTCGGATTCATACGCCTCCAGCATCATCCACAGCTTCGAAAAATCGGCGATGGTGTAGATTCGCGTGCCGGTCGAAACGTACATCCCTTCTGCCGCATCTTTCTTGATAACAATTCCGCTCACCGGTGCGGTGAGGGTAATGTGCTCAAGCGGGGAATTGCCCTGCTCGATCGATTTAATCTGATCTTCGGACAACCCATAAAGGCGGAGTTTTTCGCGGGCGGACTTAAGGGTCTCGGTAGCAGTCGACTTGAGCAAGGCGCTGCTTGTGTTCGTTAGTGCAGCAACCGTTTTCTTGGCTTGCAGTAGTTCTTCCTGCGCCGCAATCAGCTCCGGCGAGTACATGTGCACCATATGCTCACCCTTCATGACTCTCGCTCCTGTGTAATCGACGAAGAGCTTATCGAGTCTCCCCGGAACCCAGGCCGTTATGTAGGCGACCCTGGTTTCGTCATAGTCGAGCTTTCCGACCATTCTAATCGAGCGTTCTGCATATCCACGGGTTACCGGGGATGTTTGAATGTTAGCCAGTTCGACCGCGTCCTTTGACAAACGAATCTGATTAGGCTTGAGGCTCTCACCCGCTTTGGCGTTTTGCACAGGAACCAGGTCCATAGAGCAGATGGGGCATTTCCCGGGGTGTGGAAGCCGAATCTGCGGGTGCATCGAACAGGTCCACAGGGTTGGCGCTGCAGTGTCGGCGGGTGCGGCGCCTGCCTGCCCATCTCCCGCCGCTATCTGTTGATCAGAACCATTACCACCGATCAAAAGACCGCCGAGGATGAACGCCACGATCGCTACTATTACGACGAGTACGATTGCAGAGCGTCCCCGCGGGATCATCTCTTGCCAGTTAGACCGAGTTGTTTCTTCGCTATTCATGACGTTCTTCCTTCTTGCGATCTTCTCTTCAGCGGCCTAGTGATTTTGGTCGGTGTCGCTGCCTTGATCCTTCTTCTGCTCCATCTTGTGGCCCATGTCGTGATCCATTTCCTTCATCTTCTTCGGCTCGGTGGTCGTGCCCTTCCCCATCAAGTGGAGGTAGTGCATGGGATCGTCATTGAAATCTTTCACGCAGTCCTTGCAGCAGAAGTAAATCCGCCTGCCTTCAAAGTCAGTGTAGACATCCTTGGTTTTCAACTTCTCTCCGGACACCGGGCAATTGGTCTGGATGTTTTCGAACAGAACACCTTCCTCTGCAGCTTTCTTGAAATACTTGTCGGGGTTGGCGATCAGTTTAGCGGAACACATCGGGCAACAATGATAAACTCGCTGGCCCTGAATGTCCGTGTACTGAGTGGAATCGATCTTACCACCCATGACGGGGCAGACTGTTTGATGCTTCAATTCCTTCGGGGAATCAGTTGAGCTTGACTTGTCGGCATTGCCCGCGAACGCTACTACTGTGAGCCCAAGGACGAATGCCATAATCGTGATGGACGCCTTGATTGAGTGCATTGTGTTGCTCCTCTTACTTGGTTTATTGCTGTATGTATTCATTGAGTTCTTTTCCACTTAGCATTTCCAACTGCGCGCGTTTGGTAGCCAGCATCGATTTCTGGCGAGCTACGGTGAGCTGAAAGTCAAACAGTTGTCGTTGTGCATCCAGCACATTCAAAAAATCGGTCTCGCCCGCTTGATAGGCGGTGTAAATCGCGTTCAGTGATTCCTGAGCTTTGGGAACCAGGCCGTCTCGATAGAGTTTGGTTTTGCGCAGCGCGTCAGAGTATTCGAACAGTACCTGCTGCGCTGTCGCGACCAGTTGGTTTTCCGAATCGGAGAGCTTGTATTCTGCCGCCCGGCGACGTGCCCGTGCCTCCTCCTTGCGTGCCTTGTTCTTGCCGAACCAGATCGGTAGGGTCAGGCTGGCGCCGACCATCCAGGGATCTTTGCCGCTCTCAGCGAGGTTGGGATTGAGGGCTTCGCCTGTCTGGATGTAGTCTACTCCCAGCGAGAAACTCGGCATCGCCATCTTTCCGGCCAGCCGCTCTCCTGCCTCTTCACGTGTAACTACCGCCTGCAGGGCTTTAAGATTGGGGTTATTCTGCACTATCACGCTTGTCACCGAGTCTTCATTTAGTGGAGCTTCCGCCACCGAGATGCGCGACGGAACCGGCAGTTCAACACTATCGGGAAGATTCAATAGAGCTCGCAGGTGCGCGGCAAGCGGCAGTTGCTTTTCCTGCAGGGTCTGGAGGTGATCCTCCAGCTTACCGAGTTCGACTTGTGCCTTGATAACATCCGGATGCTTCTTTAATCCGACTCGGTACTTTGCCTGCGCGACTGATTCCCAGAACTTCAGCAATTCGAGGTTATCACGGGTAATTTGCAAGTCCTGCCCGAGGTAGTAGTAATTGAAGTAGGCAGCCTTGACTTGAAAGAAGAGCTGCAGCCGGGCCGCCTCAAATTTGCGATATGATGCCTGCGACATGGCAAACGCCATATCTGACTTGGCGCCCAGAGTACCGAACCACGGAAATGCCTGATGCAATCCGAAGCGTTGCTCCTGAGGACCTACGCGGGTCTCGACCTTTTGCACAAAGTAACCGTAGTTGAACATCGGGTCGGGCAACGAGCCGGCATAATCCGACTTCTTGAGATCGGCAATCCAGTCGTTGTAAGCAGTCCTCAAGCCCGGATTGCGTTTCATCGCAACAACGAGATAGTTGTCGAGTGTTGTTGTCGAATCGAATGCCGGTATGGCTTCCAGCTTCGTATTCATCACTGCTGAGAGTGAGTCAGCCGCAGCTCGTGCTGTTGACTTATCTGCTCCCCAGGCAATTCCCGCGAATAGCAGTAACATTATGGCGCCACACAGCACAAAGATGCTGGTCTTGAAGTGGCTCTCTTTGAAGAGGTTGAAGCTTAGCTGTGGCATGGTGGCAAGTAAGGGTTTCCTGTCTCGGAAGAAGTCTCTCATTAGCATATAGTTTAACAACCTTCATGCCAATTCAGTTAAGATATTATATGACAATAAGTTAATCGGGAAACCGCCCCTGTTTTAGATGATCTTTTGAAGAATATTCTTCAATATTGAATAATAGTCTTGATGAAAATCTACAGTAAGAGAGGGACGAGCGTCAATTGCTCTTTGAAAGCGAATCGAGCATCGTCTGAGCTGCTTGGCAGGCGGGCTTTTCCTGGCTGAACTCGAGAGTTTGTTTAAGCTGCAGTCGAGCTTTACTCGTGTCGCCCTGCGCGGCATACATCTTGCCGAGGTTTAAGTGTGCGTACGCGACCGGCCAGGCATAAGGCACGCCGTCAGCATACAACTCCACTACTTTGCGAAAAGAGTCGATCGAAAGTGAGTCTTCATTCGCTCCCTGATACGCGCGAGCCAGTTGATAATGGCCCTCCAAATTCCTCGGGAAGTAGCGTACGAACTCCGTGAGTTCGGTAGCTGCATCATCAAACTTCTTGTCTACCCTTAGCTTGGTGCCGTGCGAAAGCAGATACAAATGTTCAAACTGCGGTGTATAGCGGAATATTTTGTAGTCCGGGTCGAAGATCACGGTATCGACCAAACCAGCAACTTCAAACGAGAAATTTGTTTTAGGGCCGGATACTTCTATTGTCCTGGTTTCTGAGGAGTCCTGTGTCCGAATACCGAGTTCGGCATCTACGGTGTACGGTGTACTATCCTGCACCACTGAGCCCTGCACCTGCGTTGCCTCACCCCTGGGTGTGAGCTTGTAGCTCAAGTCGAATTTCGGTGCACCTGTCCGATGAAACCACTGCGCAAAGAACGTGTCGAGATTCTGACCGCTCTCCTTTTCGAAGGCCGTTTTCAAATCGTCGAGGCTTACCTGTCTTCCCCTGAACTCCTTTATTACACTTCGCAGCCCGGCGAGCATCGCCTGCTGACCTATCTTGCGGCTAAGCATCTCATAGACGAAGTGCCCTTTGACATCTGCCAACTCATGAAGTACCGATGCTTGCGCGATCCTCACCTCCCCAATCGGCAGATCGGTGACGACCGGCTCGGGGCCTGTATATCGCTGAAAATATTGTGAAGCCGACTGCGTGTAGTCGGGCTGACCATATTCCAGGAACTTGCGCATCGCTTCCTCACCCTTAAAATGTTCGTAGGAAAGCACTGCTGTGAACTGCGCCAGGCCTTCGCTTATGATCGCGCCGCTGGCGCTGCCAACCAGATTGCCCCACCAGCTATGCGCCAGTTCATGCGAGAGCAGCGGCAGATTCACTTTCCTTTCCGGCAGTGTGCCGGTGGGATACAGGTTCATCCCCTGCTCGCTCGAACCGCCCAGATTGCCGGTCACGGATGATGGAATCTCTACCAGGTAGTAGCTGGCGAACGGATAGCCGCCATACAGCCCGGCTTCAAACGCTAGAATTTTGGCGCATTGATCCATGTAGAGTTTGACCTTGTTCGAGTCGCCCTCGAGAAAATAAACTCCAACCTCAGTGCCGTTGACATCCCGGGAAGCATGGAGATAATCTGCTGCCGCAAAGGTGTAATCGATCGGATTATCAACACTGTATTCATAGGTTGCTTTGCCTTCGTTGTGGTTCAGCGCGGTCTGATGGCCACTGCAAGCAAGTTTCAGACTGTCGGGGATTGTCATGACGATATGCCCACGTGACTTACTTGATCCACTCAGATTGCGCGGATACCAGTCCGTCACCCAACTGGCGAACGAGCCCTCTGGGCCGATATTGACCTGCGAGTAGCCGTAGATCTTGCTCTCATTGAAGAGCGAGCCGGAATATTCCAGAGACACATTCAGTGTATCCCCAACTACTAGAGGTGATGGTGGCGTCAGTTCAATGGTGATTCCGTGTCGGCTGAAATCATCGTAACGCTTGCCGTTCATTTCCAGTTTTGAGACCTTCAGACCCCGATTCAACTTGAGCAGCACACTTGTCGGTCCCGACTGCAGCACAGTGAGGGTGAGCTTGCAACGACCACGCATTAGCGCTGAATCGGGCGCGAGCTCGAGCTGCAAATCAGTGAAGTCACACTTAAGGTATCTTGCCTTTTCCTCCGAAACTATCCTGAGATTGGACTCTGAACCGGTAAAGTCAAGCCATGACCACTCCGAACTATATTGAGAGACTGAGTCGAGCGTGTAGGACATACGTTGCCACATCGGCACCCGGATCGTGTCCGCCTCGCAGATAGGATCGCCGAAGTCAACCCTCAACTCGACATCGTCGAGGGAGAAATAGTCGGTGTAAATGTTCCGGGTATCCTCGATCAGATTGGCAACACTCGAATCGTATAGTTTCAGCAGTCGCGCGACGTCCTTCTCAGTACAGGCTTTGCCGAACTCATTGAGCTTAGCATTGACTGCGTTTTGTAGTTGTGGCGGGCAAGGCATTGGGCGCTCCGAGGTTTGTGAATTTGCTGACACTGTCAGCAGAAATATCGTGGATAGTAAAACTTGCAAGCAGCGCATGGTCCATCCTCAGGCACGAAGAAGGGATTTAGTATTGAAGATACGAGTTCAGCGAACCGGTGTTTCAAACTACCTGTACTAATAGCCAGAAGGAAAGAACGACTTCGCTAGCGGGTTTTTAGGTTGAATTTCGGGAATCGCCTGAATATCTTCGTCTATTGCTGGCTCGACAGCAGCAAAGACGGCTAAAATTGAAGATACGCCCCCGTAGCTCATTTGGATAGAGCATCTGCCTTCTAAGCAGAGGGTAACAGGTTCGAATCCTGTCGGGGGTGTTTTGATAAGCGTAGCGAATTCGTAGTAGAGCACCCCGACTCTGAGTCGGGGGGGTAACTCGCCGCAGGCGAGTCGGGGGTGTTTTGATTCGCCATGTTGCCATGCCAACGCTAATCTCTGCAGTTAGTCTATGCGTCAACCTCTACAGGTAATTGTTATCCCTTATCGCCGCTTGGACGATGCCATCGAGTATGCTGTCTTCCATCGCTCTGATAATTCGATGTGGCACTTTGTTTCCGGTGGCGCGGAGGACGATGAGAGCGCCGAAGATGCCGCCAAGCGAGAGCTCTGCGAGGAAACCGGAATCTGTGACGGCATCAGCTTGATTCGCCTAGACGCAAGAGCTTCGGTGCCGAAAACAGCCTTCTCAGGGACCGAGCATTGGCCAGCCGGGCTCTATGTAGTTCCGGAGCATGCATTCGCGGTCGAACTGAGTCGCCAGGAAATAAAGCTCTCTGAGGAGCACGACCGCTATGCCTGGCTTGGTTATGCCGAAGCGTACAAGGTGTTAACCTGGGACAGCAATAAGGTCGCCCTTTGGGAATTGAACGAAAGGCTTGCGAAGTAGGTGAGCATTCGGCTCTCACGCAAATTCTGTTGCCATCATCCCGCGTAGCTATATATTGTTAGCCCGTTTTCGTATATTGATAACGGAACCGTCACGGTGGGTGTAGCTCAGTTGGTTAGAGCATCAGATTGTGGCTCTGAGGGCCGTGGGTTCAAATCCCATCACCCACCCCAAGATTCTCAAGACTCCAAATTTATGCGAAAGATTTACTAGCGGGCGGCAACCGCACTAAACTGCGCTCAGGTTGAAGATGGAACCAATCGTTAAGCCAACGCTGGAGAGCCGTAAAGAAGACTCTCTTCCACCGGAGTCGCCCCTCGCGTTCTATCAAAACTGGCGCGATCTGCTCTTCCTGCACTGGGCCTATCCTCCCGAGCAAATTCAGGCAATGCTGCCGACGGGTCTGCACATCGACACCTACGACGGCTATGCCTGGCTGGCGCTGATCCCTTTTGCGATGCGCGATATTCGCGCACGATTCGCGCCGTCTCTGCCATCCTTGTCACGAATGCTTGAGCTGAATCTCCGCACGTACGTCTTTGACAACGACGGACGTACCGGAGTCTGGTTTTTTTCGCTCGATGCCAACAGCAAACTGGGCGTGAGGTTTGCCCGACGGTTCTTTCACCTCAATTATCTGCACAGCAAGATCAGCATGTCAAAATCTGAGTCGACCGGAGGCTGTCAGGTCACATTCACCAGCGGACGCACAAACGCCACAACAGATATTCCCGTTGAGATCACCTACTCTTTCCCTTCAATGCCCGACAACTGTCTCACCGCTGAGCCCGGAAGTATTGAGTACTTCTTTCTCGAACGCTACGCGCTCTATGCGTTCAACCAGGCGCGCGGCAAGCTGCTGCGAGGGCGGGTTTATCATCATCCCTATGAATTTTGTGCAGCAAGCTTGCTCAACCACGATGAGAACATTTTCGAATTGGACGACCTGCCGCACCCCAACAGGCCGCCAGATTCCGTACTTTACTCGCCGGGAGTCGATGTAAGCATCCACTGGCCCACTTTGCTAAGTTGATTTCTATTAACGTCGTACCGCGATCCTTGTGACGCCGGGCCGAATTCCATTGACTCACTTCGAAGAAGTACTATCTTACCATACACTGCGCATACGGGATACGCACTCACAACTTGCTCCGAGCATCAGCCGATCAACAATGACTTCAAAGGTAATGCGTAAGGAGTTCCTGGTGTATTCTATCCTGGAAACTCAATTGCGAGTTTCGTATACGCAATCTGACTTATAATTGGCTCGACTTAGCCGATGATTGAGCTCTCGGCCGGTCGGAAACTTCGCCATGCTGGAGGGATGATGCAGAAACAGGAGAAAACTCGTTCAGAAGTTCCGTCAACTGGGAACGATCATTACTCGCCCGACCTCTTCCTGCGAACCCTGATTGAAAATGCACCAAACGCCATATTCTCGGTAAGGCGAGACGGCATGTTCATTGAGATGAATACTCTGGCGGCACGGGCGCTGGGAGGCTCGCCGGGTGACTTCGTCGGACGGAAGATGCAAGAGCTATTTCCCTCGAGTCATGCCGACCGGCAGCTTGAGTCGATTCAAAGAGTTATTGACAGCAACAAAGGTGAAGTTCATCGTCGCCCCACTTTGATCAACGGGGAGTTGCGCTGGTTCGTCACTACTATTCAACCCCTCCCACAACCGGACGGTGTTTGTGAATCAGCGTTATGCGTGGCTAACGACATCTCCGAGACAATCGAAAGAAGCAGAGAGCTTCAACGCGAGCGAGATTTCAACCGGACGATTCTGCAAACAGCCAATTGTCTGATATTCGCGCTCGACGAAGACGCGAGTATAAGCGTTTTCAATTCCGAGTGTGAGCGCTTGAGTGGCTATTCAGCCGAAGAAGTGATCGGCAAGAACTACCACAGCATCTTTCTACCCAGGGAAGCTCACCACGAAGGTTTGAAGAATTTTGGCGACTGGGTGCGGCAGAATCCCCGCGACAGCTATGAGGGACCCTGGCTCACCAAGTCGGGTGAGCTTAAAACCGTTCACTGGTCAACCTCGGCTTTCGAAAACGAAGAAACCGGTGAGTTGGTTGCAATTGCGATTGGTATCGATATCACCCAAAAGAAGAAAGATGAAGAGAAGCTCCGACTGCATGCTTTCGCGTTCGAAAACATCACTGATGCGGTGATGGTAATTGAGCCTTCGGGCAAGATCATTCAATGGAACGCCGGTGCAGAGAGGCTGTTGGGCTACAAAGCGGAGGAAGTTATCGGCAAGTTGCCCAGTTCACTGGTTTCAAGTGACATCGCTGATGACCTCAACCGTGAAATCTGGTCCCATTTGGAATCGGGCCAGCCCTGGAACGGTGTCGTCAAGGGTACCCGCAAAGATGGGTCGAGTGTATACAGCGAAACCAGCATCATTCCCCTTATCGATGACTCAGGTAATGTAATCGCCGAAATCTCCGTTTCGCACGACATTACCCCACACCGGGAGTTGCAGCAGGCGTTGACAGCTTCGGAGGCGCACAAGTCGGCAGTCCTCCAGGCCCTGCCAGACATGGTTTTCGTGATCGACTACGATGGCATCTGTCTTGACTTCAAAGCAGCTCCTGACGAAGAACCTATCGTACCGGCAAAGGAATTCCTGGGCAAGCCCGCACACGAGTATCTACCGGTCGCTACCGCATCACGTATATTGGCTGCCATCCGCAGAGCCATTGACACCGGGGAAATGCAGTCCCTGGAATATAAGCTTGATCGGCCTCATCGCTCGGGCTTCTACGAAGCGCGGTTTGTGAAGTGCGCTGAAAGGACCTGTGTTGCGGTGGTCCGTAACATGACCAAGCGAAAAGCGATGGAGGCCGAGCTGGCAGATACGAACTTGCAGCTCAAAAGGGAGCATCAGCAAACAACTGAAGCGAATATCGCTTTGCGGGGCGTGCTCCAGCAAGTGGAAGCGGAATGCAACAAGATCAAGTCTCAGGTAGTCGAGAATGTTGATAAGCAGATAGCTCCGCTGCTTGAGAAGCTCAGGCGAGCAAGTGACCCGCGCCTGGCCGCGATTGTCAGACAGGTTGAATACGAATTGCGTGAGATCACATCCCCGTTCACCCGGAATCTCATTAATCACGCCGACAACTTAACACGCAGAGAATTACAGGTCGCGAAGATGATACGCGCGGGACTGAGATCGAAGGAAATTGCCGAGATTCTGAGTATCTCTTCAAGAACTGTAGAAAAAACCAGGCAGAATATCCGGCGAAAACTGGGAATCACGCATAAAGAGATGAATTTGTCGAGTCATCTTGACAATATCCTGGGCGCGCCGCGTACGTAATATACGCATTGCATAGTCGATTATACCGTAGTTAGCAGTCTTGACAATTTTCAGTATTCGAATAACTTAACTTCACGGGTGATTGGCAATATTTGTCCACTTCTTGGGTGAATACCGTCAAAATGTACGCAGTAAGTTTTGAGCCTGGCGTCCAAAGCGTGCGGCGCTGGAGGCTTATAGATAGAAAATATATGGCTGGGTGTCTTATCTCAGAGTCGGGCAGGTACAGTTGCACAGAAGGAGAATGTAGCACTAATCCTACGGGATAGGAAGAGCGTTCACTTCACCGAAACAGACAGAAGGGGATCTCACCTCGGAACCGGGAGTGATGTAGAAAAGCAGACGGCAATGCCGCTCCAACATTGCCGTCTGTTTTCATTATAGAGTTGCACTCTTAGCAAACCACCGCATTGCGGCCTCGGGTAACCGCCCTCAGTCACTCATGGTTGCCGTTTGACTTGGTAACTCCCCAGATCGAATCGATATAATAGCGCTTTGAATCGTACAGGTGTTCTTTTACGAAAAATCCTGTCTCGGTCGCAATCCTGTCGATGTCGCTTTCGAGGTACTTGTAGGAATACTCGATGTGGATAGGCTCCCAGGCACGCAGGGTAAAGGAGCGGCCAAGCGTTTCGATGTACACCTCTTGATCGACCAGGCTGACGAGGTAGCTTTCCATCGCGCCGCTGAATACGTCATAGCTGCCAAAGTGCCGAAACTTGCCCAGGTCGAATTCCGCGCCCAGTTCACGGTTGATCCTGTTCAGGACATTAAGGTTGAACTTAGCGGTGACTCCTTTGGAATCGTTATAGGCACTCAAGAGCAGTTCTATGTCTTTCTTCAAATCAAACCCAATCAGAGCCTGATCTCCGGGCATCAGACAATTCCAGAGATTTCTCAGGAAGAACCGTGCTTTTGGATGGGGAAAGTTTCCAATATTCGATCCCAGGAACAAAACGAAGTTTCGAGTGTCTTGTTGCTGGTTCAGCCATCTCACGCCCGTGAAGTAATCAGTGACCAATCCCTTGAACTTTAGCGTCGGATTGCTCTTCTGCAGATCTCGGCTCAGTTCATCCATGGCGGATCGCGAAATATCGATTGGCACATAGGTGAAATCGAGTTCTCGCTCCAGAAAATGCTCCAGCAGAATTTTCGTTTTCACACCGTTTCCAGAACCGAACTCTACCAGGTTGAACGGTTCCGACCCGGCGTAGTCAGCGATTCGTTCGCAATTGAGAGTGAGTGCATCAGCTTCGCACTTAGTCGGATAATACTCGTCAAGTTCCATTATGGCGGCGAACAGGCGGCTGCCTTCTTCATCGTACATATAGCGCGAGGGAATGAACTTGCGGTCTTCTGAGAGTCCCGTTAGTACATCAAGCGCGAATGTCTCCCGGTCGCCGTGCGACTCGGAAAAGTGACTTGAGTCGATTATGCGGACGCTCTGCGCCGTGTCGGATTGGGGATCTTCAGTCATTACAGCTTTAAGGCTAAAATTCGCTCGATATGGACTTACTTGAGATTTTCCGCCAGACGGATGCCGGTGAATTGCCAGCGTTTCTCCGCCTGGAAGAAATTCCGATAAGTGGTTCTAATGTGGTTTCGCGGAGTGGCGCATGAACCACCGCGAAGCACGTACTGATTATTCATAAACTTGCCATTATATTCGCCGAGAGCATCGCGAGATTGGCTGTAGCCGGGGTATGGCAGATAGCCGCTTTGGGTCCATTCCCAGACGTTGCCTATTAGCGAATGCGCCTTGACAGACGCATTACTCGGCTTCTGTGGATGGAACACGCGATCCTCCAACATTGTTCCCCTACTCGCGGATTCGCTGAGCTTGTCGGCAGCAACCTCCCACTCAGCCTCCGTCGGTAGTCTCTTGCCGCGCCAGCGGGCGTAGGCCGCGGCTTCATAGAAGCTGACGTGACAGACCGGTTCAGCCGGATCAAGGTCTCTTTCACCGGAAAGCGTCATTATACGCCACACGCCATCCGCGTTTCTCCAATACAAAGGCGCCCCCCACTTGGTCTCCTCCAGCAGCGCCCACGCATCGGAGAGCCAGAGCGTGTGGTCCCGGTAGCCGCCGCTCTCTATGAATTCCAGATACTCACCACAGGTAACGACGTGGGAGTGGATGCCAAAATCCTCTAGATACACCTGATGCCGTGGAAACTCGTTGTCATAGGCAAAAGCGACGTCATCGGCCCCTATCTCATACAGGCCGCCCTCAATCGGAATCAGTGTTGTTTCTGCGATGACTTCTCCATCAGCAGCCGGGGGGCTGCAGTAGGAAGGCTTCAATGGATTCGACGCAAACACGTGCTTGATGTCGGTCAGAAACAACTCCTGGTGCTGCTGTTCATGATTAATCCCCAGCACGGTAAGTTCGTGCACGCGCGGCCACAAATCTTCGGCGCAATGATTGATGAAATCCACCATCGCGTCGGTTACGTGATTGCGGTAAGCCTCGACCTGTCTGACGGTGGGGCGGGAGAGTGTGCCGCGGAGATTGCGTTTTACCCTTTCACCCAATGATTCGTAGTAAGAATTGAAGACAAAATAGAAACGCTCATCATGAGGCTGGTATCCCGCCTGTAGCTCCTGCAGAATTAACCTCTCAAAAAACCAGGTTGTGTGCCCCGCGTGCCATTTTGCCGGGCTAACATCCTCGATTGTCTGGACTACCTGGTCCTCTATCTCCAGCGGTGCCAGCAACTCTTCTGTCAGCCGTCGGGTTTCGATGAACTGCTGCACCAAGACGGTACGATCCTGGGTAGTTATATCGGTTAGACTTTGCGTCACGACCTCACATCCTTCTCATCAGTTTGGGGCTTCTTCCAGTTTAGCGGAAAAGGTGCATCAAGTGAGTGAGTGCAATGCTCTTGAAGATATACGTCGATTATATACCCCTAAGTTTATGATCTTTCATGGCAGTGTCAACCACCTTTTGAAATCCTCAGCCCCGAGCAAATCAAAGCTCCTAACCTCGACTCTATTCCTCCCGTTTAGGGATCACCGATGGTGTTAGTAAGATAAGTCGCGGCTGAATCTATCGGATACTTGTCGACATCGACGATCTTGTTTGCCCGGCGCATCTCCTCATTCGAAATTCGACCAATGAGGGGTTTCAAGGCGGCAATGAGAACACT
>CAYXUL010000011.1:37903-64897 GCA_964468475.1 uncultured Ignavibacteria bacterium
GCCAGATCGGAGACTTTCTTAAGATGGTAGCGCTCGGCGGTTTTACGTGTCACCGCCAACGCGTACGCATTTTCAAAGCCAAGTTCACCGAGGTTTTCGATGCCATACTTTTCTTTCAGCCAGTCCGTCATTTCCCTCAGCACAGTCTCGCGATCCGGTACTGTATCTCGCTTCATCGAGTTTGCCCAGATCGTTCCCGAGTAATCGACGTAGCAGTCGACCTCAGCTTTGGCCAGCGCTTGAAAGAGAATGATGGAACCCATCCCCTGGCGGCTATCGGCCTGCATGCCGCTTTGTTCCAGACGCTCGCTGATGAGATCTGCGAGTATGTATTGCTCGGTAAAAGTCTTAGCTCCAACTACTACTTGTTGGCTGCCGGTTTGGGCCAACTGGTCCAACGCTGCGGGACCGACACCCAGCGCAAGGAGAATTACGAGGCAACCCGAGGCCGCAAAGGCTAAAACCCTGCTTCTCCGAGTAGCAGCCACCTCTACGAGCCGCACAATTTGATCAAGCACGATGGCCAGTGCCGCCGCGGAAATGCAGCCCATCAGTACGGCAGTAATATTCTGTGTCTGCAGACCACCAAATATGTAGTTTCCGAGACTGGTGGCGCCCACCGGCGTTGCCAGGGTTGCGGTACCTACAATCCATACCGTCGCCGTGCGAACTCCCGCAACTATCACCGGCAATGCCAGCGGGAGTTCTACTCTGGAGAGTACCTGAAAATCAGTCATGCCGATTCCGCGAGCTGCCTCTACGGTCGCGGCATCGACTCCCAGGACACCCGTTACGGTATTGCGGAGGATGGGCAGGAAGCTGTAGAGCGCAAGCGCAATCAACGCCGGCACGAAGCCGATCATTCCCAGCAGAGGTACCATCAGCGCCAACAGCGCAATACCCGGAATAGTCTGGAGAACCCCTACGATACTCAGTGTGGGCCACTGCAGTGCCTTCACACGCGTTACTACGAATCCGAGCGGTATACAAATTACGACCCCTGCGGCCAGCGCCAGAATAGTCAACAGCAGATGGGCACTGAGGTAGCCCGGAAGCAGGTGAAGTTGCTCAGCCCACGCGGCGCTACTCATCGTCCATCTCCCGATGTATCATCTGAGTAAGATGTTCTACCTGCTCCTTGGGCGATGATAGCAGAGTTGCAGTGTACTCCTCCCGGGGATTTCTCAGGAGATTCGCCGGCTCTCCAATCTCTACCAGGGAGCCTTCTCTCATCACGGCAATTCTGTCCGCCAGTAGCACCGCTTCCAGCATGTCATGGGTGACCATTACTACCGTAAGTTCGAGCTGTTTCTGTAGCTGTCTGAATTCTTCCTGGAGGCTGTTGCGGGTCAGAGGGTCCAACGCTCCAAAGGGCTCATCCATCAGCATAATTGTCGGTTTGGCCGCCAGTGCGCGCGCGACACCAACCCGCTGTTGCTGCCCGCCAGACAATTCATTGGGTGCGCGATTACCAAACTCTTGCGGCGGTAAGCTCACCAACTCAAGCAGTTCGTGAACACGATCTCTGATTCTGTCTTTCTCCCAGCCCAATAGGGAAGGCACAATTCCCACATTCTCGGCCACGGTCATATGGGGAAACAAGCCAATCGCCTGCACCACGTAGCCGATTCTGCGACGCAACAGCACCGGATCCTCCGCGAGGATGTCCTTTCCCGAGATTCTGATCTCGCCAGAGCTTGGCTCCAACAGGCGGTTGATCATCTTGAGCGTGGTAGTCTTGCCGCAACCAGATTCGCCGAGCAGTACCAGAAATTCGCCGGAATGAACTTGAAGGTTTAAGTTATGAACGGCGTCCTGTCGGCTATTCTCAAACCTCTTGCGCACCCCTTTCAGCTCGATTTCAAAGCCTACTTTGGCAGCTTCTGGTACCATCATTGCTTGAGAATATCAACAATCAAGAAGAGTCACAAGCTTTTCTGAAATTAACGTGTGCTACAAGATGGCCACCCTTTTCCTGTGTAAGAGAAAAGGTCTGCCGCGCCATGAAAGCGTGACAGACCTTGAATCTGCGTTAGACGAAAGCTACAGTCGCTACGGACAGCTCGAGCACGGCGCTGCTCCACCGCCAAAGATATAATCGATGATGAAAACTGCGTCGCCGACGCTGATGTTGCCGCTGCAGTCAGCATCTGCTGCGGCCAACGGCGCGGGAGCGGGTCCACCAGCGAAGATGTAGTTGATGATGTATACCGCATCCGAGACTGCCACGGCATCACTGCCGTCGGCATCACCACACACATAAGGTGGCTTGATTGTGAAATCGAACTGCTTCTCATCATAGGCACCGGTTGCGTCCGTTACTCGCGCGGTAAATTGCAGCGTGGCATCACTCGGCGGCGTTCCCGAGATTGCCCCCGCAGGGCTCAAGCTCAAACCGGCTGCTGCAAGATTGCCGTCCGGGTTGGACCACGAAAATGGTGCGGTACCGAACTGCGATTGCAGGCTGAACGAGTACGCCTCACCCGCAGTGGCATCAGGAATAACTCCCGTGGTCACATGAGGCAGGTTATTTACGTTGAATGAGAATGGTTGCTCGGCACTCGCACCCACCTCATCGGTAGCGCTGGCCACAAACTGAATCGGTCCGGCGGAAGAGGGTGTACCGGAAATCGCGCCGGTTGAACTCATGCTCAGCCCCGTTCCGGCAAGGTTATCGTCGCGATCCAGGACCACTATGACGCCAGTACCTCCGCTAATCGAAAGCTGTCCTGAGTACGCCTGCCCCACTGTCCAGTCGGGAAGATTGTTCTGCAGTATTGATATTGCCGGATTTATCTCGAAGTTATAAGATCGGGAAGTGAAGGCGCCAATGTCATCAGTGACCTGGGCGGTAAAGCTGACCGGCTCTGCGCCTGAAGGTGTTCCTGAGATCATACCCGCGCTGGATAGCGACAGCCCGGTGCCTGCCAGGCCATTATTCAAATCAGTCCAGTTTAGGAGACCTGATCCATTTACCGCTTCCAATTGCAGCGAGAACGGAACACCCACGGTCCAATCGGGAACGGTAGACGTTGTAATCTGCAATTGCGTCCCCGTACAGGAATAAGTCTTCACGTCGAATGCGTCGATAGCCGCTTCCACAACTGACCCGGCGCCCAAATCGGAAGCGTCAAAGCGCATCTTCATTGTTGCCGTCGGTGTGACAAAATCACTCGCGAAGAACGAGTGCACATTCCAGCCGCCATCTGCCTGGTCAACCGGCCCGACAGTCTCAACCAGCGTCCAGCTGGTGCCATTGTCGTTGGAAATATAGATGTCCATTTGATCCGCATTCGGCGCCGAACCGTAGACGTTGGAATACCAGCGCGCATAGCTGATGTAGCCGTCGCCGGCGGAGAGATCGAAGGATGGTGAGTAAAGTATCGTGGTACCGCCGTCGACATCGGTGTCGCCGTCCTGGGGCCCGGTTAAGTAGCACTGGCCAGAGCCATCATAGTCAGTCGCGGGATCGCCACGGTCGCCGCCTCCCAACGGTGTGCCGCGCGCCCACAGCCCGGTCGTGGCGTCTCCTCCCGTAGTCCAACCCTGATCCGTCTCGAAATTGTCCGCCAGCACCATGCTGGAACTATCAGCCGCTATGGCCAGGTTTGGTTTGTCGGGACTGGGATCGGTAAATTCCCCACTTACAGCCTCTTCAGCGCTGACATAGAACTCGAGCTCGTTGAGGCAGCTAACGGCGGGGAGATTCGCCTGGTATTGATTCGGGCTCAATTCTGTCATCGGCGTCATAACCCACAAACCACCATCGATACGATAGTGAAGCTTCCCTGATCCCGGGACCGGTTGACCACCCGATTTCCCGACGACATTTACCTGGAAATTGGTTTGCACCGAGGGGGGCACAGTAGCGGGCACCCCATTGGGGTAAGTGAAGTCGATCATTGCAAAGGGTACGGTGACATTCACCGCGTTCCAAGCTTTCGCCGCTTCCAGGGCGTAGACGCCGCTTGGATCAAGGTCGTCAGCCGCAGTAAGAGTACCCAGGGCGGCATCGTAGTAATCTGTATTGGATGTCCAGTAGTTGAGATTTGCCTGCATTGCAACTTTGGCTGCCGCCACGACCCCGATGCCGGCAACGGAAACGCCATTGTGGATTCCGCCATCGGAAAGCAGCACAAACCACTTGTTCCCCACACCGCTATTGGTGTGCACACCACAGTAGTCGTTGAACTGAGAAGGTGAACAGCCGTTGACATCGTACCAGTATGGATCGGTGGTTCCGTAAGTGTCCGGATCGCCATAATTGTGGGGATTCTCCATGTCGCGAAACGCGCCACCCGATGTTTGGCCATCTTCACCCATCAACCAGTCCGGAGTATCGAGCGTGTCGTGAGCCCACTCGAAGGCCGCGCCCATCATGTCGGAAAATGACTCATTCAGCGCCCCCGCTTCCTTCTGGTAGATCAATCCGGATCCATTCTCCGTAACCGCATGCCCCCACTCATGTGCTATCACATCGGGGCAGGTGGCCAGCGAGTTCCAGCCGGTACTCGGAGCCCATACTACTATGCGTGAACCATCCCAGTAGGCATTATTGGTACCCTCAAGGCTGTAATTGACCACCGTCAGCATGCTGGCGCCGTTGTTATCATAGCCGTTGCGATTAAACTGATCCAGCCACCAGTCGTAGACCAGTGCTGAATAAACCTGGCCGTCGACTGCCGCGGCCTGCGTACCTCCGGCATCCCAAACATTATCAGCGTCAGTTGCGATCGATCCCGGAAGTGAGCCGGTGGTAATATTCGTCTGGAGGTAGTTACCCAGCGGCATCTGACCGTCATGCCCATGAGGATTGTTGCCGCTCTCACGGGTGAAATCTTTCATCTGGTAGGTACTGCCGGTGTAATCGGTATCGATGTGATTGCGAGGCTGTCCCTGCACATTGATTCCGGTGCCAATGGCGGCTGTGTTCATAATCCTGTTAGCTTTGTAAATCACCGCGCCGCTCTTGGCGTCTATGAAATATTCCCAGCGTCCCAATCTGGCGGGATTTTGCAGCACCAAGCGCCATGCCAGGTAGTCTGTTCCCTCCCAGGGGAATATCACCAGCTCGTTTGCCTTGGTCTCTGCCTGACCAATCTCCGGGGCTACATCAGCTTGCGCTGTAGCTAATGCGGCAGCCTGCGTGATTGCAGGTTTGACAGCAATCGTCAGCTGTGCCGAGATTTCTCCGTTTACTGCATGCAGTTCACCAGATTTGTTGAAGTGTGTCACCAGCTGGTCACCGTAGACTCGCACGCCTTGGAAGTACCGGTCAAACCTGAGATGCCGGTTACCATAATTGTCGACGGTCATCTTGTTCAACCGCAGATCCTCGCTGGGATTATCGATCTGATAAGCTGCCCGATTCTGCTCGAAAAATGCCAATGATGCAGGCACTTCGGCACCTCGCTGAGCAGCCTGGCCCAGTCGTCCGCGCACCATGACTGGTAAGCCTTTACTATTAACCTGATAGACGTCTACATTTGGTGAATAAGGAAGTAGATTCGGTCCATAGGCTGTCTGCTCATCCTTCGCAGCCACCAGGGACACGGCACAGGCCAAAACTACGAGTAGAATAAGTACAAGTAGCGATGCACGGTACCCTCGATGCATGTTGGTCCTCCAATCTCACAAGCTAGGTCACACCGGCAGGTAAGCACGGGGAAAGTTAATTTGAACGCGTAAGGTGTTTGTAACTACCTATATATAAAGAGATTGCGGAAATAGTCAACTAAATCCTCTCCGTCAGAGTGAAGCGAGGATTCCAGTATGAGTTCTAACAGCGCTGTCTCTGGACCGCTTTCCGAATACCGTCACTCCAGTACTCGAACAGTGAAGGTACAAGCCTCAAATTCACTGACTTAGCAACTCAGCTGCGGTGATAAGTCGTCACTCTTCCGTCTTATTATCCTCCGCTGTTGCGGGTGGCGAGGTTGAAATCTGTAGCCCGACTTCGTTGATTTCGGGCTCGGTCAGATACCAGCTCAGTTCCAGGGTGAATTTCTCCTTCTCTTTTTTCTGGCTGGCGGAGGCCTCGATATGCACGATCTCTGCCGGATGCAGCTGCACTTCTTCCTCACCATTTTGAAGGTACACAGACCCGCGCTTTAATCCTTTGACGAGTTCTTCCAGATATTCGATCGCCTTCTGGTACTCAACTCGACCTTTGTAGCTGATCTCCTTCTTTCCCATCTCATATCTCCCGGGTAAAGTGATTCGTTCGATTCGAAAGTATACTGAGCAATCTGCAGGGACTTCAGGCAGCAGAGGATCTACCTCCAGCGAGGGTCCTAGGTCAGCGACAGTAACACTTCAGCTAAGAGGGCATCATCGTATCTCGTGGCGTTCTTGCCGCCGGTGAGCCTACAGTCGATGACTTCAACACCCAATTCCTCAAGCCCGGACGTATCCAAATCTATATCGTAGTTGCCATTCTCTGAGTCAACGAGGGCGAAATTGAGCAATTCGGGGGGTGGCGCATCTTGATTGCCGTTCATCCGCAAATAATGCAGCAATACTGACACAGAATCTTGCAGACTCATTCCATACTGCTCCGGATCGGTGCCGAGGTTCGGTACATAGATCTTGGGGCATCCGTTGCGACGGATGGCGGAGGTAACGCCTATCGGCAGCAGATTGGCTATAATCGAGGAATAGAAGCTTCCCATGGGGTAACAGATCAGCTCAGCCGTTCCGATCAGGTCGGTGATCTTCTCTCTCGCCTGCAGCATAGCAGGTACCCCGCCGGCCAGATCATCGCTGAGGTAGACTCGTTTCACTTTTTGCTTTATGGGAGGTACTTCCTTCCCCGTCATTTGTCTTTGCCCTTTGACCAGCGTGCCATCCTCCAACTCTCCTATAAGATGCAGAGAATCCCCCGACACGGGTCTGACTTCACCTCTAACCTCAACCAACTTGGAGAACATAAAGACAACCGGATCGAGGTGACGGTCGTTGTTGAGGTAGCCACCCACCAGGATCAGGTTGCCGATGCTGGCGCCGCGCAGATCAAAATCGTCAGGCATCGCCTCAGCAAAGTAGCGGAGATGCTGCCTGATGATCTTTCGCATTGGATCCGGGATTTGCGCCACTAGCGGGTCTGTGCCGGCAATCATCGCGTCCAATCGCTTTCGTAATGCTGCCCTCTCGGCGTTCTTTCCGAGGCGATGAGAAAACAGCTGGTAGATCTCCGGATGTCCCTGCACCGTAAGATCAGCAAGCGCCATCAGTCTGCTGCGAAGATCTCCCACGGACGGCATAGCGAAAGCCTCACGCAACACCCGCGAACTCCCACCAGAGTCGAACGGTGTCACGATGTGAACGGAATTGTGGGTATATGCAGACAGTTGACGCGAAAGCGGGTTCAGCGCGGTGCCGCCGGAGAAGAATAATATACGCGGTCCCAGCTCCGGCGCCTTGCGGTAACGAGCCAGCTTCAGATGGTCGGGAATCGTTATTGAGTGTGAGACGCGAATTTTATGCTTCATCGAAACTTGTGCCAATTGTCATTATCATCATTTCAGAAGAGTCTAGCTTGAGTTGTGGTCAGGCAGTGTAGCTCCCCTCAAGGATCTCCAGACAAGCTGAGCTGGCCGCGCCGAAGTCAACACCACCGTAGAATTCAAACGAGGGAATAACTTGTAGCTGCTCGATATAGTGGGACTCGCTGAATTGATCCGTTGATCCGGTCAGCGGGCGATAGAACAACCCCGGCTGTTTCATAATCGATTGCAGCAAATCAGGCTGTTGCCTGAGGTCGATGCTGCGCACGTCAAGTTCGCCTCCATCGCGCTGCCAGTTGAGTATCGCTACTGCATCAAGTGAGGCCTTGAGCAGAAACCGATCTTCGCCGTAGATTTCATCAATCCTGATGTCATACTTTTGTTCCAGATCCCACAGCTCAGCTTCGGGCAACGATGCCAATGACTTGCGTTTTTCCTCCGGCATTACCTCATTCAATTCATCGCTGTTGACAACGGTGCCGGGATTTACGCGTGGATGCTTGGCAACACCGCACATCAGCAATCGATTCTGTTCTTTGCGAATCACCAGCCGGTCATTGGAGACGAAACGGCAGCCCTCATTCAACAACCGCAAAGCCAGGGTCGATTTCCCCATGCCGGAGGAACCAGCAAGTGCGATACCCCTGCCATTCAGTTCCACACCTGCGGCATGCGCCAGAATTCCCCCTCGGCGCAGCTGCCATTCAATGTAGCGATTGTTGATGAAATTAATCACCTGATTGCTGTTTTCGAGACACGGGCCGAAAGCCAAATTGAGGTCATTGGTCATAGCGAATGCCACGCCGGTTAGCCGCTTGCGCACCAGACGGCCGTCGGAAAAGTCATGGAATTCTTCCTTTATCTTCTCCTTGCCGGGGTCGGGCGGCTTGACTGTCCATTCGATATTCAGCTCAGGCGGCTTCATCTCCACCACGTGTATGTCAATTGTATTTTCAGTTGATACCGTTAGGAACTCACGAAAATAGTCACGGCAAACGTCAATCAGCTCCAGCGAATTCGTCTGCAGGCCGACCGAAATATCATCGCCGAATGCGAGGGTGAGCCGCTCGGATAGTTCTGCTGAATCAAGGATCGGAGCAACGATCTGAGAGACGCTGTTTGTAAGCATTGATTTCATATCAGGTGCAGGTGTTCACTTCAGTTTGCTCAGGACATACTCCGCATACAGGGACGCGGCATCAATGCCGTGCGCAGCCTTGAGACCACGAAAGCCCCCGAAAGCAGAGACTTCGAACACAACCGGTACTTTACCTGTAAGCGCGACATCAACGCAGGTGAAGTCGAGGTTGAACAGCCGCTGCGCGCTTGCGGCAAGAGCAATCGTTTCGGCATCAGGCTCGAATGGCTCATACTTGCCGCCGTCATGAATCGTCGTATTCCAGGAGTCGCCTCGACTGACGCGGGCATAAGTAGCGAGATAATTTCCACCAAGAAAAGCCAGACCGAGATCGCGGCCGTTCAGCTGCACCTGCTTCTGAACGTAGATCATGCGATTGCCCGCAGACTGAAATGCACGCACCTTCTCAGCAAGATTCTCGTCATCCGCGCTCACAGGTTTCATCCCCCGCGCCTTTGAGGAGTAAAGCGGTTTCAGTATTGCGTTGCCAAAACTTTTGATAGCAGCGATGGCAAGGTCAACATTCTCAGTTATCGTTGTTGCAGGCATGGGGATATTGCCTTGACGCAAAGTGAGGGTCCCCGCTAAACGGTTTATAGTTAGTTCCAGTGAATCAGGGCGCGAGAAAATCCGGAGTCCCCTGCCCTCCAGGTAGCGGAGGATTTCAAGCCGATCGAGAAGGCGCGGCGAGTATTCGCGCCCCATTTTCTTGACTATAATCGCATCCAAATCGAGCAGATTCATTCCGTTGCAGGAGATTGCCCCACTGGCCAGGTCGGCTGAGATGCAATCCATGTCGATAAGCACTCCAAACCCGGTGCGCTCCTTGACCGCCGCCACCAGTTGTCGCGATGACCACCCCTCCTCTACTCCAACAACTCCAATTCTCGGATTTTTCTCAGTGGCCAACAGCTGTAATCTCCCGGTTAGCGGGTCCCGAGTCTCAATATATCAGCGCCTGCTCTGGCAACTTGAACTGCTCCCACGGCTTGCCGTCATGATCAAGCATCTTCTCGAGCAGAAATGTTGCACGCATATACATCGACTTGGCGAACTTCTCTTCCAACTCAAAGCGAGTCGACGTGGCAAACGATCTTATCAATCCCAATGTTAAACGCGCTTCGAAGCCGATGTCATCGTGCTTAACCGCGAACTCACGGGAAAACTTCAACAACTCATTGATAGTCCGGTTCAAATCGGCGCGCTCGCCTCGTTTGAAGATCGGCAGTCTGTACGCGGATACCATGAAGACTGAAACATCCTGCACATAGTCCGATTGTCGCGAGCGATGCAGATCAATGAAGTGAATGCGGTCCTCACTATGGCTGTAAATCACGTTGTCGACGTTAAAATCACCATGAATGAAAACTGAAAACGGCGCATCCAGCTGATTTTCCAGATGGACGGCTCGCTCCAGCAGGTCCTCAAACGAAGGTGCCTCCAGCGAACCAATGTGATTCACCGGTAAGCGATAATTGGGGTGCACCTTGTGAATGTCGTCGATTCGAGCTTTCAGCTGGGCAAAGAAGCCTGCATTTACGGTCTCCTGCTTCAGTGTCGTTGCCCAGGCCTTAACAAGAGTCGTTTTGAGCGCCTCTAACGCTGCGCCGAGTAAGTCGCTCTTGCTCCTGAGTAGCATGTCCTTGACTGTGTTTCCCTGGAAATATTCTAGCAGCAAGGAGCAATGATCCCCGTGCGTCTCGAAGCCGTAGATTTTCGGAGGCAAGCCGGGGATGATCTCCTGCCAGCGTTCGATATTCTCCTTTTCCTCCTGCAGTTTGCGAAGTTTGCCGTCCTTGAAGATCGCGGCGCCGGCGTCTGCTCCTCTCTTTCCCTGAACGCGCGCTATTCTGCATCCCGAGCGCGTCTCCCAGATCGACTCCAGGTCGAGATCCGAGACCGAGCCGGGCAAAGCCGCGCTCTCCAGCGATTCCTCCAGGGCTTCAAACTGGTGAATCTTGAGTTTCTCACCCACAGCCGCCGAAATAATGGCTTCGCCGATATTGAGCAGGCAGTCGCCGATGCGTTCGAGATAGCGGAAAATGAAGATAGCGGTAACATAATCCTCAGGCTGGTCAGTTTGCCGCAACTCATCGAGCAAACGGCGAAATACTTCTTCATATCTGGTGTCAACTTCAGTTTCGGATTTGCAGATCAGCAGCGCCTTCTGGATATCGCGGGCAACAACCGCATTCTGGATCAGATCATAAGCTTTGAAAATGGTATCGAAGATCGGCGCAGGATCATATCTGGCAAACACCGTTGGCGTCTTTAGGTACTGCGTCTGCCCTACCAGATTGTTGGCGAAGTCGGCTATCCGTTCGAGATTGCTCGTGATGACGATAACAGATTTCATCAGATCGATGGTGGCCGTGTTGAGAGAGCCGGTTTCATCGACGGAGGTACTACTCGCATCGTAGATCAGCGAGAAGCACTTGCTTTCGATCACACCTTTTAGATTGTCGATATAGTCGTCACGCGAATCGAGCTTTTCCGCCGAAATGCTGCCCGGTTCGGCGAGAACTCGTTGCGCATCCTGAAGTTGAGAGCGCACTTCCAGTATTAAGAACCGAAAGTTCTCGTCAATCTCCTTCCGAATCGGCAATTCTTAACCTTGGCCTTTCTCTGCGAACTCTGTCAGACCGAACTTAGTTGATGAGACTAGTGGTCGCGCGATTGCCCGCTCAGTCCTTCTGTGAGTCGATTACGAGCGGCTTGGCGTCAACCTCTTCGGAAGCCTCGTCTTCCTTCCAGGTAACTTTGATTGTGAGCTTGATCCGGTCTTCCTTGCGGCGTGCTTTCAAATCGAGACGCAAAAGACCTTTGGGTTCAAGAACGATTGGCTCTCCTCCGTTTGCCAAAGCAAGGTGACCGCTTTCGAAACCTTGCGTGATGGCCTTGAGGTACTTTACGATTGACTGACAATCTTGTAGCGATTCGTGGCGGAATTCTCCCGACTCCCGTGACATAAGATGTTCCTCCGTGGTAATCCTATTGCAGTTTGCTTTTATATTCCGTGATAGCTTTACGCCGATCAACCCCTGCCAGTATAAGGCTCTTTCTTATCGCCAGATCATCCCAGGCGGGCTGCACCCCAATTTCCCGCGCCGCCTTCTCCCGGTCCTGAAAGCGGGGGTCTTTCACCTTCTCTCCCATGTGACAATCATCGCCCATTGTAATCAGCAGTCGCCTTTCCCTGCGGCGGCGGTTTTCATTTTGATGATTGACCACGTTGATCAGAAACTCGGTGAATTCCTGTGACTGTGGATTCCAGACCTCGTAGCCGTCAACATCATAGTCAGCCAGCAGGATCGGCCAGAATTGCTCCGGATGAGGAATGATGATACCTCCCCCGAGCGACCTGATTTCCTCGATGAACTCGTGAACTTCATAAAAGTGGGTCAGCGAAAACTGTCGTTTGACGACTTCTTTGATCACCCTGAGGAACATCTGTACTCGGCTGATGAAGCGGTCATCATAAACATCTCGCAATGCGTCGAAGAAGTTCTTTATCAGCTTGTTGCGCAGCATCTCCTTGGGGGTTTCGCTGTAGTGAATCTCCACCAGTTTGCGAAGCTTTCGTGTTCCTTTCCGCACGAAATCAACGAGCGCTTCGTTGGCGCCGGTTGATCCGGCTGCTTCATTGATTCGACTTTGGTAGCGTTCGTCAAGAATGGTATCAAAATACTCGTCCAGCTGTCCGGAACGATATTTGAAAGTGTGCTCGAGCATTTTCTTGAAAGTCTCAGCCTCAGCAAGCCTCTCCTCTTTGAAGTGCACGAGAAACTGGACTTTGCGGTTGAACGCTTTGGCGTGGCAGTCAATCTCAACCCCGGCAAACCCGTCGTAGCTGTTAAGTTGATTATGCTGGGTCGGGATTATCAGCTCAGTCTCACTATTTGGAAATGCGGACCTGATTCGGCGAGTAATCGGCTCCATCGGCACGAACTCAGGATGCCAGTGGATCGCGAGAATGGCGTCCTGTTCGAAATGTACCCGGGGCGGTCGCACAATACGCTCCAGCTGCTCGGGAGTTAACTCGGTCGAGACCAGTTCCCGGTAGATCTTGTGATCGAATTCCGAAATCTCTTCCGTCATCTCCCCCGGATCGAGAGGTGGCCTCGTTACTTTCCGTGCCTTGGAGGATTCCATGTTAGCTAATCAACCTCATAAAATTGATACGAAATGTGCACTGCCGGTGTGAACCCGCCCAATAAGCTGCAGTTCCGCATATGTGTCCAGTTAGAATTCAGCTAGTCTTTTGTTAGACGAGCGAACTTGCGCTGTCCGGCGAGATTGATCTTTTTACTCTTTTCGTCTTGCGTGTCAGTCGTATATAGTTTAACGTTTTTGATTATAGTAAATGGACGCTTCCGCTCTTTCTTTTATATGGCCCACGCTGGAAGCATCACGGTAATTGCAAGTAAGGTCAAACGTATGAAAGCAACCAAGTTCCTCATTCCTCTCGGCTTGCTGATAGCGCTTCTGCTGCTGGCCGGCTGTTCACAGAGTTACCTGAGTCAGGGCAGAAATGCTCTCGATGATGGTCACTATGACGCCGCGGCGCAGTACCTCAAGCAAGCCCTGCAGGAGGATCCCAACAACCCCCAGGTGCTCAAAGCCCTGGGCAGGCTGCAATATCATCAGGGCGAGATCGCCGAAGCGAAGAAAAACCTGATGATGGCGCAAAAAACGCTGCCAGACGATCCCCAGATCGATCTCTATCTCGGCTTTTGCGCTGAATCTGACGGCGATTACGCCTCTGCGGCAGATTCTTACCAGCGCTTCCTGGCTGCCAAACCAAATTCTCGCATCGCCGGGAATGTGCGCGGGCGTTTGCTTTTCGTCAAGAACGAGAGCTTGCGCAAGCAGGTAGCACAAGCCGTTAAGACTGAGACCTCGCTCAGTAAGAAAGAACCGCAACCCCTGACGGTCGCGGTCCTGCCGTTCTACGTCGGGGATAATGCCTCCCCGCAACTGCACGCCATCGCCGACGGCCTAGCAGCAACCCTGTGGTATGATCTGGCGTCGATCAAGCAACTGACGATGGTCGAGCGGCTACAGGTCAACTACCTGATGCAGGAGCTTAAGATCGCGAAGGAGGGTTTGACCAGTAAAGAGAGCGCGCCGCAGGTAGGTAAGATCGTCAGCGCCGGACATTTGGTCAATGCGAGCCTGAACGAGACCGCCGAGAACGAGCTGTCACTTGATGCGGCGCTGGTCACAACTACTACGTCGAAATATCAACCGACTTTCAATGCCAACAATCAGTTGAAGAAAGTGCTGCAGCTTGAAAAGGATATGACACTGGCAATCCTCGATAGTCTCGGGATTAAGCTGAGTGACAGTGAGCGGCACAAATTGGAGGCTATGCCAACAGATTCGTACGATGCCTTTCTCGCTTTCTCGCAGGGCATCCAGCAGTATGATCAAGGCAACTACTCCGACGCCAACAAGTTCTTTGACCAGGCACGCAGTATCGATCCTCGCTTTGGGCTGGCAAATCAGTTTGCCGCCGAATCCCAATTGTTGATGAGCAATACGATGAACCTGCAGCAGTTCGACAACATGGTGCTGGCCAATGTAGAGTCAACAGCTCAGCAAACTGCGGCGAATCTCACTGATGCGGTTCGGGCGGTGGGCGCTCCGGAGACCAATCCCCGCGTCGAAGATCAGCCGGATCAAAATCGTACAACCGCAACCGTGAGTGGGGAGGTGCGCTGATGAAGAATATGAATAGAACATTGAAAGCTACAGTGGCCCTGGGGCTATGCCTGATCTTTCTATCGGTGACTGCCTTGAAGGCGGCCGATCGGAGTCCTTACAGCGCCAATCTCTACTTTCTTTACAATGGCTGGAAGACTGATGTCCCCAACGTTGGTAATCTTAAAGTCAACCAGAGTGTGTTCGGCCTCAATGCCGCGCTGCGGCCCTCCGACCGCTTCAGTCTGCAGATCGATGGAAAACTGTCGGGCAATTCAGCCAGCGGGGCAGCCAACTTCGGGGGCTTTCAGGGCAGCGGGAAAGCCTCATTCTCTTCCCTGAATGACACGCGCGTGAAAGCGACCATGAATTCACAGAACAACACCACGTCGATAAGTGCCTATCTGGGGCTGCCGACGGGTAAGACTGATTTGTCGCTGGAGCAGTTTGCGATCGTGACCGTCCTGTCTGATGCATCGCGCAAGTACGTCGTGCGCCGTGTCGGACAGGGGCTCGATGTGGGAGGTGAGGCGTTGATTCACCCACACTTTGGTGAAGTTACCGTCACCGGCGGCGGCGCCTTCTACTATCGCGGCGCCTATCGCGCCCGCGCTATTGATACCAAGGATTACAAGTATGGGAATGAGATCCACGGCATAGCCGGGCTTGCCTATAAAGGCCGTAAGGTCGATGCCGATGGCAACGTAACGGTAATTTACTACTTCAAAGACAAGTACGGTGACGCCGAAATCTACCAGGCAGGCCTGACTCAGCTTTATCAATTCTCGGTCCAGTACACTGAAATGTTCAACCTCTATGCCGGAGCCAACGTCCTGATTCGCGGTGCGGCCAAGTTACCGGCGGGGCCCGGCAGCAGCACTTTTTCTCAGGAGCAGCTGAACTCGGGACGCAACGAGATGCTCCTCTATGCCGGCGGCTCTTATCCGGTCGCGCCAAAGCTGAGTGTGCTGGGACAGCTCGAGTATAAAAAGATGAGTAAAAACAAGTATCCGGAGACTTCGCCTATCTTTCGTCCCGGATCGCACTACGTCGGCATCAGCGCCGGAGCAGGCTACCGACTTACGAGAATCGTCGGTGCCAGCGGGATGCTGAGCTACTACACCGGGACCGTGAATGGACAGGCAGGAATCATACCGGATGGAAGTCTTTCGGGCTTCGGTGCAACACTTGTCTTGACTGTGAGGGCTGAATAATGAGACACTTAAGTAGAAAATCAGCGCTCTTGCAGCCCCTCGCTTTGCTGCTTGTCGCGATTATTGTGGCGCTCTCCTTGAGCTGCAGCAGTGAACCCACGCAACCCGGCAATCAGGTTTCGGGCAGTGTCAATATCACCATTCCGAAATCTTCGCTGGTGGAGCGTATCGATGTGATTCGCCTTCAGGTTATCCAGAACGATCAGATTGTTGACTCGCGGGAAACTCAATTGGTCAACGGGAAGTTCGACTTCGGAACCTTCTCGATTCCTACCGGAGACGTCATTTTTTCAGCCCAGGCCGTTGAGCTTCCGACCGACGGTGGTCTGGAGAAGGTGCTCTACTCCAACAACGTAAGTGTGCACGTTAATGACGGCGACAATGTGACCGTGCCATTGACTCTTCTTCCCGCGGTTCCCATGGTCAAATTGACTCCATTCCACGATCAGGCTGCGGTGCAGACTACCTACACCACGACACTGGAGTTATGGAACATCAGCTCATTTAACCACGGCATGTTTCGGATCGACTATGATCCCGACTTCTTTGAGTTTGGCGGCGCGGTGCAGGCCAACTCGCAGTGGGGGGATCTGGAGATTCTCGCCTCATTCAACACCGGTGAAGTGATACTTACCGTCAATCGCCTGAACGGTTTGCAAACGATTCCCGATAGCACCGAATTGATCACGATAAACTTCAACACGTTGAGTCTGGGTACCAAAACCCTTGATCTTTCTGTCGATGCGCTGTCAAATAACAGCGGCATAGTACCTGAATTTGCATCAGGACTCGTTTACGTCGACGATGCAACCGTCGATATCGTGCCGAACGACCAGGTTGGTACTTTGCACGGTAGTGTGCGCAACGCCCAGAACAATTTACCGGTAGTAGGTGCACTGGTAACCATTACCGGCCCGGTATCTAACGAAACTACTACCGATGCGATGGGACAGTATCAGTTTGCTGACCTTCCTTTCGGCACGTATCGACTTGAGGTATCGGCTGAGGGCTATATTACTCGCGCCAGTACCCAGGAGATTAATGCGACTGATGAACAGGTGGACATCTCGCTCTCAACGTCACTGGGAGCGGATCAATACCGCATCGTCCTGACCTGGGGCGCTGAACCAAAAGACCTGGATGCACACTTCTATACGCTGGTCGACAACATTGTCTACCACGTCTACTTCAGCGACCTCGGTGCACAAGACTCGCTGCCGTACGCTACCTTAGACCACGACAGCACTGAAGGCTACGGTCCCGAGACGATTACCGTGTACAGTCAAGTTGGCCCGATTACCTTCGCCGTTCACAACTATTCGCAGTTTAGTGATGCTTCGGCGCCCAAGTTTGCGGTCTCGGAAGCTCATGTCGATTTGTATCGCGGAAACCAACTGCTGCAGGCCTTTGATGTGTCACCATCAGCTACCCAGGAGTGGTGGCACGTGTTCGACATAAGCATTGATGGCGTGGTTACGGTGATCAACACCTATTCCGACAGTCCACCGGTCTTTGCCTTTGCCAGAATGTCGGACAGTCCGACGAAGATAGAAAAATAGGGTCGCCCCTGTAGAACCAGCTCTTTTGAACGGCGCCTCCAATTCGGAGCGCCGTTCATATTTTTGCTATTCCTTTGGTTCTGATTCTTCGAGAAAAGGTAACTCTGATTCGCCCTGCTCGACAGCTTCGGCGCCTTCGCCCTCGATCCCTCTTTGAGTGCGCAAATCTTCGATTTTTTCCAGAACTTTTTCAAGTTGCCGACTGCGCACCCCCGATACCGCCTGATATCCACGCATGGCGGTATCAAGCTGACCTCCAAGCTTCTCCAATTTCTCAACGAATTTTGCCCACTGTTGATTGAACTCGCTGTAGAGATTTAGCATCTGCCGTGAGGTCTTTGCCATTGAGAAGTTGTCTATCGCCTGTCTGATCACCGCCAGAATCGCATACAAGGTCAAGGGTGAGCACACGATCACCTTTTTCCTTAGCGCATCGTCCAGCAAACTCGAGTCCTGCTCATGGATAAACGCGTACACCTGCTCATTGGGAATGAACATCAGGGCATAGTCAACCGTGTTCTGCTCCGGATTGATGTAGTCCCGCGACGACACCGCCCTGATATGCTCCTTGATATCTCTTATGAACGCGGAGCTGTATTGACTCTTGCCCGTATCAGTTTCGTCCTCGAGATAGCGCAGGTAGTTATCGAGCGGAAACTTTACATCCATGTTCAGGACCTGCCCCTGTGGTAACGGGAACGTGAAATCTGGCCGGGTACCTGCTCCCTCGATCGTTTTCTGCTTTTCGTAATTGACTCCCTCGATGAAGCCCGCCAGCCGCAAAACATCCTCGGCCATGCGTTCACCCCATTGCCCGCGTGCTTTGGTCGATGCCAGCGCTTCTCGCAACGAGTTGGCAGTCTG
Source organism: uncultured Ignavibacteria bacterium (assembly GCA_964468475.1). Classification (GTDB taxonomy): domain Bacteria; phylum Zixibacteria; class MSB-5A5; order CAIYYT01; family CAIYYT01; genus JBECKX01. Next base: position 55,887 of record CAYXUL010000011.1, read on the forward strand.
CATCAATCGCTGCACCTGCTGCTGTTGCGATTCAAGATTGCTGGTCAGTTGCCCGAATTTCTCAGAGCGATCCTTCTCCAACGAGGTCATCAGGTTTTGCACCTTTTCCAACTCAGTATTCATACTCTTCAATTGCTGGTCGATGAGAGTCTTCTTCGACTCCAGCTCTTTGGCGGTCATCTCGCGGTCACTTTCGAGCAACGATTTGCGGGCCTTCATAAACTCATCGCTGGCTCTTGAAAGCACTTCGCTGGAAATGTTGCCGAAACTCAGTTTGAGATGCTCAGTGATCGCATCGAGATCTTTCTGTCGCTGGATTTCGGTGTCACGATGTTGACGCGACTTAAGCCACAAGGCGACGCCCAACCCGATCAGAAAACCAACTATGAATGTGAGCACTGCTATCAGCAAGGTGCTGGTCATCGAATCCTCCTCAGGGAGATATAATGCGCAGTCAACGCCGCCGTCAAGCTACAACTGTATAGGAAATGCGAGTTGCGAAGGCAATCTCCTAGTGGGGAGGCTGATGGAGCTACGATTTCAGGTAGCGATTGAGTGATTCTTTGAACTGTGACCTTTCGATATCGCGACGCAGGGTACCCTCGTATGCGATCGAGATGTCGCCCGTTTCTTCGCTGACGACGACGCAAATTGCATCCGACTCCTCGGTAATCCCCACCGCCGCCTTGTGTCGCATTCCGTATTCGCTCATGTAGACCGGATTTTGCGACAATGGTAACATGCAGCCCGCAGCGATCACCGTGTCACCACGAATGATGATAGCGCCGTCATGAAGGGGGGTGTATGGAGTGAATATTGTCGTAATCATCTCTGCCGAAACTGTAGTGTTGATCATCTTACCTGACTGTACGAAGTCCTTCAACCCTACTGTGCGCTCCAGCACGATCAGAGCACCATGATTGAGAACTGACAGTCGTAACACCGCTTTGGCGATTTCGTCGACGCTGGCGGCTTCCTCGCCGCGATAGAAATAACGCAGTAGCCGCGAATGCCCGATCCGTGCCAGCCCGCCCCTGATTTCCGGCTGAAACAGAATCACCAGCACTATGAAACCTACTGTAGCCAGATTTGTGAAAAGCCACATCAGTCCCTGCAACTGGAACCAGTAGGCGAAGAAGGCAATCACGAACAGAAGGATCAGGCCGGTAATCATTTGTGCGGCTCTGGTACCCTTCAAAATCGTAAAGAATTTGTAGAAGATGTAGGCAACGACGGCGACATCAATCAAATCGACCAGCGAGAACTTGAGAAATTCAAAGCTGAACAATACCATCAGACACTCTTCCTCAAACGTAAAGCCATGTCGGCGGCCTGTCGGGTTTCGGCAACATCGTGAACCCGCACGGCGGCGGCGCCATAGAGTACGGCCGAAACTGCAACCGCGATTGAACCGGTCACACGATATCCAACTTCCGCGCCAGTGACTCCACCTATGAACGACTTCCGTGAGGCGCCGATTAACACCGGATAACCCAGCTCAGCGAACTCGGCAGTGGACTTCACCAACAGCAGATTACCCTGCACGTTCTTTCCGAAGCCGATTCCCGGATCGATCATGATTTTCTCATGTTTTATCCCTGCCGCTTCAGCCCGCGTTGCGGCAGCCCGCAGATAGTCGCGGACCTCCCTCACCAGATCTTCATAGTCGGTGTCTTTTTGCATTACTTTTGGAGTACCGCGCTTGTGCATCAGGATGACGCCGGCATCGTGCGCAGCAATCACGCCGGCCATTCGCTCATCACCTTCAAGGGCAGTAATATCGTTCACAATACTACAGCCTGCATTCAGTGCGGCCTCTGCCACCTGTGCCTTGTAGGTATCGACGGAAGTCGGGATTCCAAGCCGTGGAGCAATTCGCTCAATTACGGGGATAACGCGCTGTAGTTCCTCGTCTGCAGTAACCGGATCGGCCCCCGGGCGAGTGGATTCGCCACCGACATCAATGATGTCGGCGCCGTACATCTCAAGTTTGAGCGCCTGTTCCACAGCTTTTTCGACCGAGAGAAACTGGCCACCATCGGAAAAAGAATCGGGAGTGACGTTAATCACTCCCATAACAATAGTCTTGTCTGTTCTCCGAAAGAGAGAAGCTATATCGAAGCGCTTTCCTACCTGCGTGCCTGAATTCATGTCTTTTCAGTTGGATTGACCGGGGTTTTCTCCAGTTTCTCACCCTTCAAAATAAGATCAATCTCTTCACTGTCAAGAATCTCGTGCTCGAGTAGTGCCGTGGCCAGCAAGTGAAGCTTGTCAAGGTTCGCCTGGAGCAGTTCTTCGGCGTGGTTGTAAGCGTTTTCCACAATGACACGCACAGAATCGTCAATTTGCCGGGCTGTTTGCTCAGAGTAATCGCGGTGTTGCTGGATTTCGCGTCCGAGGAACACCTCCTCACGTGTCTTGCCGAATGTCAACGGTCCCAGCAGCTCGGTCATTCCCCAGGAACATACCATCTTGCGCGCGAGATCGGTAGCTCGCTCGATATCATTGCCCGCGCCGGTAGTAAGCTGCTCAAAAACAAGTTTCTCGGCTGCGCGGCCGCCCATCAGGTAGACCAGCTTGGTCTCGAGATATTCCTTTGAGTAAGTATGCTTCTCTTCGACTGGCAGGAAACTGGTCACGCCCAGCGCCAGGCCACGCGGAATGATGGTCACTTTGTAGACCGGGTCAGCTTTTGGCAGTAGCTTGCCAACCAGGGCATGTCCGGCCTCGTGATACGCTGTCGTGCGCTTTTCCTCTTCAGAAATCACCAGGGATCTGCGTTCGGCGCCCATCATCACCTTGTCCTTGGCCATCTCGAAGTCGATCATCCCGACCCGGTCGGCATTACGTCGCGCTGCCAGCAGCGCCGCCTCGTTTACCACATTGGCCAAATCGGCACCGGAAAGGCCGGGGGTGCCGCGGGCGATAATCTCCGCGATAACTTCATCCGCCACATTGATTTTGCGCATGTGAACTTTGAGGATTCCCTCGCGACCCTTCACATCAGGTAAATTGACTACAATCTGCCTATCGAAACGGCCCGGACGCAGAAGGGCCGGATCAAGAACGTCGGGTCTATTGGTAGCGGCGATCAGAATAACGCCTTCATTCGATTCAAAACCGTCCATTTCCACCAACAACTGATTGAGCGTCTGCTCGCGCTCATCGTGCCCGCCACCCAGACCGGCGCCGCGGAGTCTGCCGACAGCGTCGATCTCGTCGATGAAAATAATGCAAGGTGCATTCTTCTTGCCCTGGTCAAACAGATCACGCACACGGGAAGCGCCCACGCCCACGAACATCTCCACAAAGTCGGAACCCGACATCGAGAAGAAAGGCACTCCGGCTTCACCGGCAACCGCTCGCGCCAGCAAAGTCTTGCCTGTTCCGGGGGGACCCACCAGCAGTGCGCCCTTGGGAATCTTGCCGCCCAATTTTTGGAATTTCCCCGGCTCTTTCAGGAATTCGATGATTTCAGCCAGTTCTTCCTTGGCTTCGTCAGCGCCCGCGACATCGTTGAATGTCACCTTGGGGCGGTCTTCGGTCAAGAGTTTCGCTTTCGATTTGCCGAAAGAGAATAGTCCTTTAGGTCCACCGCCCTGCATCTGTCGCATGATAAATACCCACAGCAGTATGATCAACAAGATCGGCGCAAGCGTGATCAGGTATCCCACCCAACCGCTATCAGACTTCTCCGCGCTAATCTCCACACCCTTCTTGGTCATCTTCTCGACCAGGCCGGTGTCTGCAAAAGGTATACGCGCCACAAACTTCTTGTTGCCCTTTACATCACTCTTGAATTCACCCCTGATTTCGCGGTCTACAAATGTGACTTTGGAAATGTTCCCCTGATCCAGTTGCTTGAGCAACTCCGAATAACTAATCTCGGAGCCCTCACCGCCGGGGGACGAAAGGTAGCGAAGTGCAATGAATACGATCAGAAGAAAAACCAGCCAGAAGACAATCGTCTTGGAGTTTTTCTTCCAATTAGGGCCCTCCGGTTTCTTCTCCGGATCTTCGTTTCTTTGAGGGGGACGAGGCGGCAAATCGGGGCCACGTCGCTGCTGTCTATCGTCCAATTTTGCTTTTCTCCACTTAAATCAACTGTTCAATTCCAACCGGTTTAACACTGCTATAAATGGCAGGTTCCTGTACTTTTCCGAGTAGTCTAATCCGAATCCTACTACGAAATCCGTGTCTATATCAAACCCTACGTACTTCAACGGTACATCGGTCTTGCGGTTGCCACTTTTGTTCAGCAAAGTGACTACATTGACCGATTTCGGCTTTGCCAGCTCGAAATCCGCCAACATGATACGAAGTGTCAGCCCGGAATCAACAATATCCTCGACAAGCAAAACGTGCCGATTGCGAATATCGACTGACAGGTTCTTAAATAGATCGACTGTACCAGAGCTCTCGTGCGAATCTCCATAGGAGCGAGCTGAGATGAAATCAATCTCCAGATCAAATTCCAGCTGCAAGGCCAACTGCGCCAAAAAGATAAAACTTCCTTTAAGCGTACCCAGCAGCACGGGATTCTTATCGCGGTAGTCTTGCGTGATTTCCCTGGCCAATTCGGCGATTCTCTGGTTCAATTCCTCAGGCTCAAGGAGGACTCTGTAATCACGCTTGATCTCGTACGACCCGATAAGGCCTGACCTCCAGTTTCATTAGGCGTCTGGTGCGCTCAGTCACTTTGTAATTATCGGCAATTTCGTGACCGATAACCCAAACAACATTCTCTTTCTGTTTTGCCTCGCTGCATAAAAGCGGAATCTCTTCGCGCAGGGGTCGATCCACCTTGCGATCAACGAAGAAGTCCGCAAGTGTCTTGCTTCCCTGCATTCCCAGTGGCTTGATACTGTCACCTCTGCGAATAGTGCGCACCATCAACCTGCGTGGAAGCTTGTCTGCATCAAGGTAGATGCTTCTGTTTTTCCCTCGACGCAGTGATTTCTCCGAAATCCGTGACCGGGCTTGCAGCTCTGATCTCAGCCGCAAACCGAATGGCTTCAAGATAGTGACACCGGGTATTTCTACTACAATCGGCCGGCAGCTAACTCGTCCGTGGTAGAAATAAAGCCTGTCGCCGCAAACTTCAGCGGAAATACCGCTCTTAAGATCAACGCGACCACTGCCTCGCTCCACTGCGCCAAGAACGCGCTCGACGACCGCTTGCTCAAATTCCTGCAAAGAGCCGCTGAGATTTTCGAAGCACAGCGCGATCATAATGCGCGCGATCAGTGGATGATATTGGCGAATATGGGTCAAATCAAGGACTATTTTCTCGAATGCAGTTCTTGACGCTATCTTTTCCAATTCGCGCCCGGCAGTTTCTCTCAGGAACGACTCATGTTCGGCGAAAATGGATCCTGCCCGATGAATATTCCCACCAACTGCATTGCCGAATAACTCCTGCAGCAGCGGCAGCAGGCGCTTTCTCACTTTATTGCGAAGGTATTTATCTACAAGGTTTGACTTGTCGATTCGAAATCGAAACCCACCTTGCTCCAAAAAGCCTTCGATATCTGCTCTGGGGCAATTGAGAAGCGGCCGGATGATGCGTCCACTCATTTCCGCCATTCCGCTCATGCCGAAAGTCCCGGCGCCGCGGGCAAGGTGCATCAGGATAGTCTCCACGTTATCGTCCCGATTGTGGCCGACAGCGATATATTCGTAACTCTCCCGCTCACAAAGTTCATTAAAGAAATCATAGCGTAGCCTGCGCGCCCACTGTTGCAGATTGGTCGATCGCGGCTGCTTGCGTGCCCGCTTGCGGTGGAGTCTGACCTTCAGCTCGCTGCATAGTTCGCGACAGAACATCTCGTCATCTTCTGAATCCTTGCCACGCAAACGGTAGTTTACGTGAGCTGCCCCTAACGAGATAGAGTCGTCTTCCTGCATCTCTCGGTGCAGCAATCGCAGCAGCGCGACTGAGTCTGGTCCACCGGAGAGCCCAACCAGGATCTTTGCCTTGCCGAGTGATCTCCGGGCCAGGAATCGTTTGATTTCCTGTTGACAAGCATGCATCTCAACGTACAATATTATTGGTAACACGTACTTTTGCCAGTAGCAATTGTAGCGGAAATTCCACATTCACTACCAGCCAAAGACTATTGAACGGAGAGCCCTAGCAATGATCGCTGTCAGGTTGACAAGCCGAGTGCTCCGAACCGCCGCCACGGCGCTAATCCTGGTGCTGGCAAGCGTGGATCTTGTTAGCGCCCAGCAAGCGACTGTTGAATTTGAGCCGGTGACGGTGGCGCCGGGTGATCACTCCTACTTCCGGATTGTGCTGGATAACAGCGTTCCGGTTGCGGCTGCAAGAATACCGCTGCTGCTTCCCAGCGTTGACTTGACCATAGACTCCGTCTCGTTCCGTTACACGGTAGCACCAGATTTTAATCTCTACTCGCGCTTCAACAACAACGATCGCCGCAATTTCATCCTTTTCTTGCCGAATCTGAATTACATCCCTACTGTCGATCCGCCGGGAGGAGAGCTTTGTCGAGTCTACTTCACCGTGGACCGATATGCTCCGGCCGGATCGATCCCGATAGATACTTTCACGAACAGGCAGTATGTGGGAGAAATCGAGATCGTTGATCGGCTGGAGTTAAGCGACGATCTGGGTAACGTTATCCTGCCCGATTTCCATGCCGGAGAGATCATTGTTCAGAGTTCCGGGGATATCGATACTACTTCTGATCAGGGCCAGAATCCAACCGAAACCCTTCCGACCAGCTTCGCACTGCGTCAGAACTACCCCAATCCCTTTAATCCTACAACCAGAATAATTTTCTCGCTGCCGTACAGCAGCGAGATATCACTGATTGTGTATGACGATGTCGGCAGGCAAATTGAAGTCCTCGGAAAAGGAACCTACCCTCCGGGAAGACAATCAGTGGAGTGGGACGCTACTGATAGGCCCAGTGGAATCTACTTTTACCGCCTGAAAACCCCGCAGGGCACCCTTTCGCGCAAGATGGTTGTAATCAAGTAGTTAACACTACGGATCAGCACTCAAGTTCCGGACAAAGAGTGTCGAAATTTAAGAGGGGGAGTGTATCTTCAAACAAAAGACGTGGTGTAATGGCAACCGGCGCGACAAACGAAATGGCGGAAGCTGCAAACAAGACGGAAGCACTCCGCAAACTGGGTGAATTCTCGATTCAGCGTAAAATCGGGGAAGGCGGACTGGCGGAGATCTACCTCGCTCACCAGCGCTCACTCAATCGCTACGTGGCCATCAAGCTGCTTCGCAAAAAGATTTGCGCCGATGATGAACTGGTTAAGCGTTTCGAACGGGAAGCAACCACGCTGGCGCGGATGTCACATCCTAACATCGTTCATGTTATCGATCGGGGCGAGTCAGACGGCCGTCTCTGGTTTGCGATGCAATATGTCGAGGGCACCGATTTCAAACAGATCCTGAGACATTCGAACTGGCCCCTCAATAAGAAGTTGGATATTGTGGTGCAGGTGCTGAAAGCTCTCGACTATGCCCACAAAAGCGGGATTGTGCATCGCGACATCAAACCTGCCAATATCCTGATCGACAAACAGGACAACGCTTTGGTCGCTGATTTCGGAATTGCGCAGCTGACTCGTCAGGATGGCGAGGACCATACCGAAACCGGAATCGTCATGGGAACTTACGCCTATATGTCACCGGAGCAGCGCGAGGACTCGAGCAAGATCAACCAGACTGCTGATTTATATTCAGTTGGCGTAATGCTCTATGAAATCCTGACAGGACAACGACCCGCGGGACGGTTCAAGCTGCCGTCGGAGCTTGATCTGAATTATGGAAAACAATTTGACAAGATCGTCTCCAGAGCTCTGGCTTCGAATCCGCTCGAGCGCTATCAGAAAGCGGTAGAATTCAAGGACGATTTGCTGGCAGCGATGCACCATGCCGATGATCAGTCGGCTGTCACCAATCCCCCTACCGGCAAGGTGAAGACTTTCGTTGGCAATTGCTCGTTTCTCGATACTCTCAAGGATGGCGTTTATAGCTCGACTTACCTGGTAGAGGATCAAAACAACCGTTCGTTGTATGTCATCAAGAAACAGAACAAGCCGGATATCGGTTTGCGCGAATCGAAACTGCTTTCGAATCTCTCGCACCCGAATATTCTGCCGATCCACGGCGCCGGTTCTGACGGTAAGAAACTGGTGATCGTAATGGATTATGCACAGGGAGGTTCACTGGCTGACAGGTTGGTCAAGCCGATCGAATGGCGGGAAGCTCGCAGACTGATGCTGCAGATAGCGCGCGCGGTTGATTTTGCGCACAAAAATAACATCGTTCACGGAAATCTAAAGCCGTCAAATATCCTCTTTGACCGCGACGACAGCCTGAAGATTTCTGATTTTTCCCTGATGCCCAATGTCGAGAAAAACGCCACTAACTGGTATCAGGCACCGGAGCGGCGCAAGAGCAAGCTTGCTGATATCTACTCTGCGGGGATAATATTCTATCAGTTGCTCACCAACCGGGTGCCTACTTTTGACACGCACGGTAACTTCACCTGGATTGATGGACACCGCTCCACCAGTGAACCGCAGCGCAAATTGATCGAGAAAATGATCGCAACACGGCCCTCGGAGCGATTCCAGAACTTCGCCGAGATTGCGCACGCTCTCGAACAGATGGCCGATGACCGCTCGCTCTCACCGCTCGACCTAATGCCTACCGTGTGGGACGATAACGTCAAGACACTGGTGTTGTGGGGTTCCCTTTTCGTCGTAGCCCTCATAGTCGCTATCCTCTTTCTAACGGGTGTGATTTCGTTCTAACGGTTCCCCTCCGCCCTTCTCACAGCTTTATCCGCTCGACAATTCTTCTCCTTATTTGGCTGCAGGGACGCGCCAAACAAAGACCTTGACAATTCACGTTAACTAAATAGATTCGTTCCTCGCGTTAACGACCCCGTCGTCTAGAGGCCTAGGACACCGCCCTTTCACGGCGGCGACACGGGTTCGACTCCCGTCGGGGTCGCTTT
>CAYXUL010000012.1:0-11962 GCA_964468475.1 uncultured Ignavibacteria bacterium
AGCGGGGGGAGGATTTGAACCTCCGACCTTCGGGTTATGAGCCCGACGAGCTACCGGACTGCTCCACCCCGCGATCAGCACTCTCTATAACATATTGCCGCACACATTGTCAAGAGCTTTCACAAAGAAGCATCTCTTCCGAGCGTCCGGAAGAACTTGACGTAAACCGATAAGCTTCCCTAAGCACTGACGAAGCGCTCTCGCGTCTCAACTCGAGCATCAAAATCGCTTGCGGATGTGGCAATGAAATCCTTTTATGCCTGCGATGAAGGGAATCCATTCTCAGTGAAAGTCGAACTGCAAGACCCAAAGCTAATCCGTCGCCCCGCCTACGCCGGAGATGCATACCCGAGTGATCCGGTCGAATTGTCAGAGACCATCGATTCCCTCATCGATGGCACTCGCCGGCCGCAATCTACCAAAGGCGATCTGCGTGCGCTCGTTTCGCCCACAACCTCGGAAGTCTACACGGATCACGCGTTTTTTGCCGGCCTACGCACGCTGCGGGGCAAGCATTTTGACACGATCATCGTTTTGGCTATGTCGCAGCAGGTGTTCTTTGACTATGCGTCAGTTTACAAGGGAGGCTCTTACGACACGCCGCTGGGAAGAGTATTTGTCGATCTCGAGCTGGCTCGCGATCTGAGTGAGCGGCATCCGAGGGTTGTGATGTCGGGAGTCGGTCACACAGGCGGGCCTCGTCAGGAGTTCGGGATCGAGATTCTGCTCCCCGCTCTGCAAAAACTTCTGGGAGACTTCAAGGTCGTCCCAATTATCATCGGCAGTGATGATGACACCACCGGCGTTGCGGTCGGCGAGGTCTTAAGCAGTGTACGAGCCGATCAATCCTCACTGCTGATCGGAGGCGTAAACCTGCTCGAAAATGACGAACTTTCCGCTGATCTGCGAGGACGTATCGTTAACTCAATCCTGGCGCGCGATCTCAATCGCACAACCGAGAGGATCCGCGCTGCGCAAGTCAGTGGCGCTTCCCCGCTCCTTTCAATCATGTATGCGACTGCTCGCACCGGTGTAAGTGAGATCATCCTGCCGCGAGCGGATGGCAGCGAGGCGGACGACACGGTCGAAGACCTCAGTTCGCTGTCGGTTGTGTTCATGAAGTAGCCGATTGTCGAACTCACACATCGGCATAATCCAGACAATCGATACCTATTTCAGCAGATCGTCCGGATCAAGCCGAGCTCCTACCTTTGCCACAATCGCGGCAGCCGCCCTTGCGCCTACCAGAGACGATGTCACCAGGTCAAAACCCAGCGTCAGTCCGCGCAGCACTCCCGCCGCATAGAGATCACCGGCGCCGGTTGTATCCACCACGTTCCCAACCGGCAGCTGTGGCGTATCGCGGATAACATCGCCAACTGCAACGATCGCGCCATTCTCACCACGCGTGAGACAAACCATTTCGCTGGAACGTGCCAGTTTGACCGCAGCCTGATGCGGATCCTGGAAGCCGGTTAGCTCCTCAGCTTCGCGCTCGTTACAGAAAATCAAATCCACACATTCCCGGGAAACTCTGGCCAGATCATCTCGATACCTCTCTACCAGCCAGGGATCGCTTGAGGAAAGAGCGATCTTCGTGCTGTTTCGCTGCGCAACTTCCATTGCGCGAAGTGCGGCTTCACGAGCTGAGTCTGAATCCCATAGATAGCCCTCCACATAAAGCCAGTTCGAGCTAGCGACAGCCTCCTCGTTGATGTCTTTGGATAACAAATGAGTAGAAGCGCCCAGGAAGGTTAGCATCGAGCGCTCCGCATCCTCAGAAATAAGGGAAAGGCAAGTTCCGGTTGCAGAGTCGGTCTTCCCGGAAAAGAAGTCTACTCCCGCCTCACTCAGATTTTCGCGATAGAACCGGCCCGGTTCATCGTCCCCCACCTTACCTGAATAACAACCTTTGCCGCCCAGGACCGCGAGGCCGATAATTGTGTTGGCCGCCGAGCCCCCGCTGCTGCGAACCAAATTTTTGCCTGTCGGCAGCATTACCGAACTCTGCGGCGGGGTGTCAACCAGGCTCATGATCCCCTTCTTTATGTCATTTTCGATCAGAAAGTTATCAGACACAAAGGCGAGATAGTCAACCAGAGCGTTACCAATAGCGTAGACGTCATATTGCTTTGTCATAAGCGATTCAAGTCTTCCTGCGTTCTTAACGCTATTTCAATTGCTTCTTCCCGTGGAATTCAACGCTAATTAAACTGCATTGCTTGACTTGTCAATAGAGAGTGTTTACCATTCGGCGGATATGACACACGAATACGACGATCAGGATATTGCTACCGTAGCCTTGCGCGAATATGGCGGGGTTGGGCCGCGCACTTTTCAGCAGCTAATGCACCGTTTCGGCACGCCGGTAGCAGCTCTCGAAGCTGATCCGGGAGAAATCGCAGAACTTCCGCGAATGTCGCGGGAGAAGGAAGAGAAGATTCTGCGCTCAGGTGATCACCGGGAAACGATCAGACATCGTCTCTCGGAATACGCATCCCGGGGTATCGGTGTGGCGACCGTTTTCAGCGACAATTACCCGCCCGCCCTGAAGGAGATCAGTGATCCGCCACCTTTGCTTTACTGGCGCGGGAACCTGGGGATCCTCCTCGGAAACTGCGTGGCAATCGTCGGCACTCACGAACCCACCAGCGAGGCGATTGCTGAGGGAGTCCGCCTCGGTGAGAATATTGCCGCAACGGGGGCAGTCGTCGTCTCAGGGCTGGCGCGAGGTATCGATAGCGCCGCACACATCGGCAGCTTAAAAGCTGAACTTGGCAGAACTGTTGCCGTGGTAGGATGCGGCTTTGATGAGATCTACCCTGCTGAGAATGCCACTCTGGCTGAAAGCATACTGGAAAACGGTCTCCTGTTGTCGGAATATCCCCCCGAATCGCAGGTCAACACCGGGCGCTTGCTCGCGCGTAACCGGATTATCATCGGGCTGGCGAGATCCACGATCGTGGTCGAGGTGACCTCCGGCAGCGGCGGTACCGCCAGCGCGATCAAAGAAACAATCCGTCAGGGCAAAGCTCTGTTTACCTGTTTTAATCCGAATGTCGGAACGTCGCTAACCAACAGCATGGGCGCCATTCAGCTGGCCAATGATGATGACTGGAAAATGGTGATCAAATATATGGTATAGGCTGCGGGTGCAGGGGAAAGCCTGTGCGGCTTTGAAGCTGGTAACGACACTTGATTGATTCCTTTATTACAATCGCCGCGAAAGCGCGCGTTGAAATCAAAATTGAGAAATCACGATTTATCGGCAGCGCCATTCCGGTTAGTTCAAGAGAGGACGCCGAAGAACAGTACGCGGAGGTGCGCCGCGAGTTTTACGATGCCACCCATAACTGCTTTGCGTACCGCATAGGAATTGAGAGTCAAACAGAGTTCCGTTATTCTGACGATGGCGAGCCATCGGGGACTGCGGGCAGGCCGATTTATGATACCATCGATTCCCATTCTCTCACCAATGTACTTGTTGTAGTAACCCGTTATTTTGGCGGAATTAAGCTGGGAACGGGTGGGTTGATGCGCGCCTACAAGGAGGCCAGCGACGGCGTGCTGAGGGCGGCGACCCGAGTTGAGCAGCTGATCAAACAAAGATTCTTGATTCGGCACGATCATGAGCATACCGCCGTGGTGATGAGGCTTCTCTCGGAATTTGATCTCAAGCCACTTGACACCCGCTACGGCGAATCAGTGGAATTAGAGGCCGAAATCCGTTGTGGCGACTACAAAAGGTTTGCCGCTGAGCTCGTGAACCGGTCGCATGATCGCGTAGAAATCAACCCGATCGGGGAGCCTGTCTGATGAGCGGCATGTCCAGAGGAGGCCAATTTTGATAGACTGGCTAGTCGGCATCGATAAATCGCTTTTTGTCCTGCTGAATTTCAAGCTGGCAAATCCAGTGTTTGACGTGATCATGCCGGCCATTACCTACCGCTGGACCTTACGGGCTGTCTTGGCGGCCATCGTACTATATCTCCTGATATTTGACGGCAAGCGGGGCCGATTTGCTGCTATTGCAACCATCCTGGCAGTCGCTATCGCAGACCAGACTGCGGCAGCCATAATCAAGCCATTGGTGGGACGAATTCGACCGTGCCATGTTATTCAACCGTTGCATTTGCTCGTTAACTGCTCGCAGGGTCTCTCCTTTCCCTCGGCTCACGCCACAAATTCAACCGCTGTGGCAACGATTCTTTTGCTAGTCTATCCAAGGGCAAAGTGGTATCTGATTGTCTTCGCGGCGCTTGTATCATATTCGCGGATCGCCGTCGGTGTACACTACCCCATCGACGTTATCGGTGGCGCTGTTCTCGGAGGCTCTGTGGGAGTGGCGACCTTTCAATTCTACAGGATTGCGGCTTTGCGATGGCTGCAGGCTCGTCCACAACAGTCATCTCAGACTGAGGACGAAGTTCCCTGACCCCGCTCTTCCCCCGGCCTTAACTCGGAACTTTTTTCCGAGTTTGCCAGAGTACTGCTGCACCTGCAGCTTCTTTCATTCCCCATAACTCGTTGCTAATCAAAGGCCACCATATCTGAATACGCGGGTGGCACCCGGTTTGCTTACTAGAGAGCGGAGACATGGATGTCTATGGAAAAATTGACCGCTCACAATCGTGAAGGCAAGTTGGAGATCGCAAGAATTCCTCGCCTTCTGTTGAAGAATCTGAAACTTATCGGGATCATAACGATCGCTGTCAGTCTCACCGCAGCGGTTTGCCTGGTCCTGAAGTCGAACTATTACATTTCAAAGGGGACACTTCTCCCTACCGGTGACCAGAGCAACAGCATGTTGGGTTCTCTGGCCGCCGCCGTACCGGGACTGGACCTGGTCAAGCACGACACTGAGCCGACGGCCTCGTCGCAATTATTCCCTGATATCCTGAAATCGCGAGTAATTCGCGAACAGGTTCTCGCCACGCCATTGACATCCGAGTTGAAGTCACTATTCAAACTCTCCACAATCGGTGAGGTGCTGGGAAACGATGAACCTGTTCAAATGAGCACTCTCGGCGGGCTTACCGATATTGGCAAAGACAAGAACACCGGTATAATTTCGATTAAAGTTCAGAATGATAACCCGCAGTTGGCGCAATTCATCGCTGCGACTTTTGTCAACAAGTTGGAGGACTACTGCTCGAGTGAGCGTTTCGCCCGCCTCGATCAAAACCGCGATTTTATTGCCAAACGTCTCGATGAGACCAAGGCACGATTGCAGGAGGCGGAAGACACTCTCCTGAACTTCAGAGAACAAAATCGCAACTATTACGATTCCTCAGATCCTGAACTGCAACTTGCTCATGAAAGGCTGGTCAGGGAGGTTGACAAGGTCGGCAAAGTCTACGCGGCGTTGTCTCAACAACTAGAGTTGGCAACGATCGAAGCTGAGCGCAAGAAGCCGGTAGTGGCAGTCCTTGACTATCCCGGTGTGCCACTCGTTAAAGCCGGACCGGCCAGACTGCGGACGACGCTGCAATTCGCAATCGGGGCGTTGTTGCTGGCTTGCTTTGGAATAATCTTCGTCGACTACCTGCGTCAACAGATGTCGACTACCGAGATCGAGGAATTGTCGCGCTGGCAATCGAATGTGGAGGATCAAATCACCGGATTCAGGCGAAGGCTCAGGCTGGTCAGGCGGGAGACTACAACGTGAGAGCGGTGATCCTGGCAGGTGGTCTGGGTGCACGGCTGCGCCCTTACACTACGGTGCTACCGAAACCGCTCATGCCTGTCGGGAACTTTCCTATCGCAGAGACTATCATCAGGCAGCTGTCACACTACGGTGTGAGGCGAGTCACATTCGCCGTCGGCTATCTGCATCAACTGATCGAGGCTTACTTCGGTGACGGCTCGCAGTGGGGGATCGAAATCGATTACTTGCTGGAGAAAGAGCCACTCGGCACCGCCGGTCCGCTGGCGCAGCTTGACGGATTCGACGAACCGTTGATTGTGCTCAACGGCGATGTCCTCACCGATCTGAATTTCGCTGACTTCTACCAATACCACCTCGATCATGGCGCTGAAATCACTGTGGCCGCCTTCAAACGCAGGGTCAACATCGATCTCGGGGTGCTGGAGTTCGATCTGAACAATCAGATTACTCAGTATATAGAAAAGCCAAGTTATGATTTCCGCGTGAGCATGGGAGTTTACGCTTTCTCTCCTTCAGTGCTGCCTTTTATCCCCATTGATACCAGATTTGATTTTCCTGACCTGGTGCAGACGCTGCTTGACAAGAAACGCCCGGTGAAGATTTACCCCTTCAACGGGCTCTGGCTCGATATCGGCAGGACGGAGGACTACCAAAACGCCGCTGAGGTGTTCGAAACCAACTTTTTGCAGCTGCTTCCGGGAGAGGAAGATGCCCAGAATTTGAACCGCAGGCCAACTGTGAGGTCGAGTTAGAGGTAAAGTTGAGAATTTCTGGTATGGAGGACGGCAATGCTTGAAGCTGCTGTTTTGCGAAAGATTGGATTTCGCATTAAGCGAAAGATGAAGACACTGCAGGCATTCATACCGGAACCGGAACTCGCCGACCATCAGTGGAAACGTGAAATCGCAGGTGAAAGCGAACTAACCCAGCTCGATCAACTTGCTCCTTTTGCCGAACTCGCCACGGACGCAAATCTGCTCAGGTCAATCAGCAATCAGTATAGCGACAATCTTAATAGCCTGGTGCGGCTGGCACATCAGACCGTGGATCACAGGTTTGATCTACTTGGCTCCGGACTCAAGCACTTGGGAGACGAGATCGACTGGTCGCTCGACTTCAAGAGCGGTAAGCGCTGGCCGCTGAAGGACTTTCGCTTACAGAAACTGGTTGATTTGCAGGACAATTCTGATGTCAAAGTACCCTGGGAACTGTCGCGCTGTAATCATTTTCTCACGCTGGCTGTTGCCTACCGGATCACTTCAGACACCCGGATGGCCCTTGAATTCGAGAACCAGGTGCTGTCATGGCGACAGCAGAATCCCTTTCAACAATCGATCAACTGGACCTGTGCGATGGAAACCGCAATTCGCTGTGTCAACTGGCTGCTGGCCTACCAGGTAATCGCCGCGCAGTTTGATTTTGCCCAGAACTTCAAAGATATTCTGACAATCGAGCTTTTCAAGGGTGGGACCTTCATTCGTGAGAATCTCGAACACACTGCCACCGGTTTCAACACCAACCACTATCTCTCTGACCTGATGGGTCTGCTGTTCCTGGGACAACTCTTCAGCGATTCTGACAGAGGCAAGGAGTGGTTTGCATTTGCCCACTCGGAGCTCGAAAAAGAGATGCAGGCGCAGGTAACGGCCGACGGTATCGACTATGAATCCTCACTTCCCTATCACGGACTTGTGACTGAGATTCTCTTGCTGTGTCGGCTGCTTGGCGATAGGTGTGGCTTTGAATTCTCCGGTACCTTCAATGATCGCCTCCAGCAAATGGTAACTAACCTCGCGCGATTCAGCCGCGCCGACGGAATGGTTGTCTGCTTTGGTGACGGTGACGATGGTCGTGTATTGCGATTCGCCAAACGCCACCCGCGCGACTTTCAGGACGTTATCGCCCTGGGTCAGCACCTCTTCGATCGAGCAGAGCTTGAACGTAAGTATGAAACCTTCGAGAGTCATATTCTTGCTGGGCAAAGTTCATTCAATTCGCAACCGAATCGTTTCCAGTCGGTCTGCCTGTCAGAGTCAGGGATTTGTCAGTTACGCAGTGACTCCCTTGTCGCGAATTTCTTCGTAAATTCGGTAGGTAGTGGCGGGCTGGGTAATCATAAACACAATGATATCCTGAGCTTGACGGTCGATTACGATGGCCAGAGCTTCCTGATCGATCCCGGAACCTATGTCTATAGCGCAGACGAAAAGTGGCGGAATCACTTCCGTTCGACGGAGGCACATTCAACGGTGCTGGTAGATTGGCAAGAGCAAAATCGTATGGTTAACGGGCTGCTTTTCTTCCTGAGATCAGATGCTGAACCAAGAATTACGCTGTGGGATAGCAACAAGAACTCAGACATCGTAACTGCGGAACACAACGGCTACGAGCGGTTGAGTGGTGAGATAGTACATCGTCGATCTCTATATCTCGACAAAACGGAAGATTTTCTGCTGATCAAGGATGAGCTACTCGGCTCCGAGACTCACGACATCCAGTGTTTGTTCCAATTCGAGAACTTCAGGATCGAGGCGCTGAATCCAGCGCAGATTCTGTTCCATCCGCTCGCTGAAGATGACGGCGTACTCTTTATGGACTTGTCGGACGATCCACATTTACTGGTAGATACAAACTGGATCTCCCCTTCCTACGGCACGAAAGAACCGGGAATCCGGATTTGCTCCGGCGGCAAGTATCAGCTTCCGGCGACGAAGCACTTCGCCATCGCGCCCCTCAAAAACAAAGATATTGAAGCCGTTGTCTCCAGCGCTCGTCAACGTCTTCGAGAACTGCAATGGTGACGCGTGTCATCAATGGCCGGTCGAGCCAGATCGCCCTGCTCTGCCTGACCGTCGCGGTGACGTGGATCGCCGCCGATCGCTTCACACGCCTCAATCCACTCATCATCAGCTTGTCTCTCTGCGCGGCCGGTGCGGTTATTGCACTCTCCCTGGTTCAAACTCGCAGGATATTTCTGTTGCTCGTTGCGGTACTACCGCTGCAGGCGACGTTTGTAATCGAGGCAGGGTTTACCATCACTCTCGCTTATATGCTGATTCCGGTACTGCTGCTGGCGCTTTTGACTCGGCACGAGGATTTTCCCTGGCAATATTCTGAGTCTCGCGTCGCTTTGGGATACATTGCCGTGTGTGCACTTTCGTTGATCACCGCGCTGCTAATCCACAGCCCCAATTTCCATGCTTCCGGAGTTATGACGTGGCGTGCTTCAAGCCTGAGGCCGTTCGTTCAGTTTGGTCTGATCGGATTGCACCTCTGCTTCTTCCTGATTGCTCTAAAGTACTCCCAACATGAGGGGTTCTTGCGGCGGTCACTGAGAATTTACCTGATAATCGCTATCGTGCTGGCTGCCGCTGGAATCTATCAAACGGCGGCGGTGGCGTTAAACCTGCCCCTGAAGGATTTCACCTTCGCCATTGGCTCGACCGCCGAACAGACTGCCCGCTACGGCGAAACCAGATTTTACTCCGCATTGATCGCGAATTTCGCCCCACGAGGTACATTCAGAGAGTCGTTGCATTTCTCACACTACCTGAACTCGGTCGTGCCGCTTTTGTTGGCGGTCTTTCTCTATCGCAAGCGGCTTCCGGAGCACTGGCGGCTAAAGCTCCCGTCACTCTTGCTTTTCCTGCCGGCCGCAGCTCTTTTCCTGACCCTGTCACGATCGGGCTGGGCTGCGTGCGCTGCTGGATTGCTTTTCCTCGCGATATTCCTACCCAAGCGACAAGCTGTCAGAGTCGGGGCGACGCTGTTGCTGTTACTTCTCGGCACAGTTGCTGTATTCAAAGCCAGCGGTCTATTTGACAATTCCTCCTCGATTTTCGATATCATCGCTTTGCGAATGAACGGCGACTTGCTCCTGGCAGATCCGCGTGTCGAGCAGGGCCAGATACTTCTGTCGGTTTGGATGCAGCACCCGCTGCTGGGCGTCGGGATTGGTAACTACGGCATATTTGCCGCCTCAGCGCTGGGAAGCCCTCTCTTGATTTCAGCAAACTCGGTATTCTTGGCGGCTCTGGTTGAAAATGGCATTCTGGGATTTATCCTGCTAACCTCTCTGCCTCTGATATTCCTGTTCAAGATGTGGCGTATAGCGGGCAAAGCGCGCGAATACGCCGCCTATCCATACCTCATAGGAATCGGCGCCGGTATCTTCGCGATGACGGCACAGTATTTCACTTTCGGAGATCGCCCCAGTCTTTACTTTCTCTTTATGCTGGCGGCGGGCTTTGCCTTGCTCAGGCAGTTTCAAACTGAGCTGGCACGTAGCTCAAACTGACACTTGTGCCGCCACGTTTGAGCACTGTATAGTTAATCATCGAACGGAGATGACTGTTACTATGTGGGGTAGCAAAATTGAGAAAGCAGTTTGGCAATCTTGTCGTCTGCGGCTTGATCGTCAACTTGGTGCTGCTTTTCCAGGGTTCTTGCAGTGCAGATGAGGAAATCAGCAAAGTGAAGGGCGACACCTTCTACTATCAGCGCCAGGAAATGGTCGACAAACAGCTGCGCCGGCGAGATATCAACGACTTGAAAGTCTTGCAGGCGATGTCCGAGGTCCCGCGTCACAGTTTCGTACCCGCAGAATTTCGTAGTGAGAGCTACACCGATGGCCCGCTGCCGATTGGCAGCGAGCAAACGATTTCACAGCCATACATTGTTGCCCTGATGACCCAACTGGCGCGAGTTGATTCTAATTCGGTGGTATTGGATGTCGGTACCGGATCCGGCTATCAGGCTGCGGTGCTCGCCGAGATTGTCGATCATGTCTACACCATCGAGATTGTCGAACCGCTTTGTCAGCACGCCGAATCAACTTTGACGGAGTTGGGTTACGGCAATATCAGTTGTCGTTGTGGGGATGGTTACCGTGGCTGGCCGGAGGCTGCACCCTTTGATGCCATTATCGTTGCCGCGGCACCGGATCACGTGCCGCAGCCTTTAGTAGATCAATTGAAGCCTGACGGCACTATGGTTATTCCGATCGGCGAGCGCGCGCAGGAACTAATGACAATCACGAAGTCGGATACAGGTGCAGTATCGAAAGCGGTTATTCCGGTACGCTTCGTCCCGATGACGGGGGAGGCGGAGGGGGAGTAGGGCTGCGTCTCACTGAACGGCAAGCACACACACCCCGTCTTCCGCACCGTTGTCAGGGAGCTATTCCTTTGTCATCACCATATCGGCAACAAACTGATCCAGCGTCGCAAAGCTTTCAATATTGGTGATGTTCTCTGCGATCCTGGTGCGCTGCTCATCAGATAGATATGGCTTGGTCAAGCCGTAGAATTTGTCCATCAAATCCTCGGCCGTCATCGGTTCGCGCGGATCACCTTTGGCAAAGTCTACTTCTTTGGTTAAAGTCTCACCGGTTTTCAACTTGAATTCCACTCGTGAGGGCTGCGTTTGCGGGAACCGCTTTTCCAATTCGTCATCCGCCTCGACCTTGATTTTCTGGATGAAATCGATGAGAGTTTGGTCGGCGATCCGCTCCGGCTTAAATTGCAGCGGTGTGACCATTCGATCCATAATCGCGGCGCCAACACAGTACGGCATCGAATGATCAGCAGTCTCCTTCTCCTTCGGGTGGTACTTGGAGGGATCAGCGAGAATATCAACCGCGCGATGAATCGTGAAGACTTTGACTTCCTCGATCTGCTCCCAATTAACATCCTTCTCTTTGATGAGCTTCAGCGCTGCGGTTACCGGTGATTGCGTGAGGAACTCTGTCGGAAACGCCTTGAACGATATCTGCGGTACGCGCCAATCCGTGCCAAGTCCGTCAAAGAGAGCTTCCGTCGCAAAATCGCCGCCCAGCTGCTTGTAGAAGCCCTCCTTACCTTCAAAGATCTCGATGGTGCCGGTATAGCCTTCTTTCGCCAGCAAGGCGCTGATAACCCCGGCGTGGGTAGCCATTGGGTCGGCGGTGTTTTTCATCATGGACAACTTGCCGGCAGCGATGGCGCCCGGAGTGAAGGAGCGGCAACCGGAGATTGCGACAGCATGCATCAGTTGCTCGGCGTTGAGCTTCAGCAATTTGCCGCAAGGCAGCGGCGATACGAATGCCGTCAAGGTCGCGTGATGCCACCCGCGCTCGCGAATTCCGGGATGGCCAAACTCGCACATGCGCATCTCGATCTCGTGGCCGATCACAATCGCCAACAGTAGATCCTTGCCGGTTTTGCCCTCTCGTTCAGCCAGCGCGATCGGTCCGGGAATGATGTCGGACGGATGAGCGGGATCTTCCTTCCAATAGATGTCGTTGTAGTCCATCGC
>CAYXUL010000012.1:12062-39299 GCA_964468475.1 uncultured Ignavibacteria bacterium
TTCACGAAGCCATGAAAGTAGGAAGATTGCAGAGCGATGTCAAATCGGATGTTGGAGATTACGGCACCCAAAAAAAGAGGCGCTCTCCTGAGCGCCTCTGTGAATAGTCAAAATGGTTGTAGGCTACTTCTTAGCCTTGTTCCGGGCTGGGGCTTTCTTCTTAGCAGCAGGTTTCCTGGATGCTGCTTTCTTTGCGCCAGCTTTCTTCGAGCCCTTCGACGATGACTTGCTCGAACTCGGCTTGCCCGACGGCTTTGCCCTCTCACCACCTTCCCACTTCTCGCGGATCACCGCTTGCGCTGCTGCAAGGCGAGCGATTGGCACCCGGAACGGGGAGCAGGAGACATAGTTCAAACCCAGTTTGTGGCAAAATTCGATTGAGCGCGGGTCACCACCATGTTCGCCGCAAATACCGACCTTGAGATCAGGCTTGGTAGAGCGCCCTTTCTCGGCCCCCATCTTTACGAGTTGACCAACGCCTTTCTGGTCGAGAGTAACGAACGGATCACGTTCGAGGATCTCTTTCTCATAATAATGGCGCAAGAATTTGCCGGCATCATCACGCGAAAAGCCCATTGTCATTTGCGTCAGGTCATTAGTGCCGAAACTGAAGAACTGCGCTTCCTCGGCGATTTCATCGGCAGTCAGCGCAGCGCGGGGTATTTCGATCATAGTTCCCACCAGGAACGGAATCTCAACTTTCGATTTCCGCATCACCAGATCGGCAACCCTCAATACTATCTCTTTCTGGTTAGTCAGCTCGTTCTTGTGACCGACAAGAGGAATCATGATCTCGGGATAGACTTTCTTGCCGTTCTTGATCAGATCGGCAGCCGCCATCATGATTGCCCGCACCTGCATCTCGGTAATCTCGGGATAGGTAATTCCCAATCGGCAGCCGCGATGCCCCAGCATCGGATTCTGCTCCTTCAGCTCCTCCATCCGCTCCAGCATCTTCCTGATACGCTCGACCTCATCGGCCTTCTCAGGATCGTCACCATATTCCGCCAGCTTCTCGTGAAGCTCGTCGGCATCCGGCAGGAATTCGTGCAGCGGTGGATCAAGTGTACGGATTGTGACCGGCAGGCCTTCCATCGCTTCGAAGATTGCCTTGAAATCTGACTTCTGGAAAGGCAGCAGCTTATCGAGAGCCATTTGCCGATCCGCCTGAGTGGTAGCAAGGATCATCGACTGAATGTGAGGCAGCCGGTTCTTGCCGAAAAACATATGCTCTGTGCGGCAGAGCCCGATACCTTCCGCACCGAAACTGCGCGCGGTAGCAGCATCCTCCGGGTTATCTGCGTTGGTGCGCACACTCAACTTGCGGAGTTCGTCCGCCCATTCCATGAACTCACCGAATTCGCCGGAAAGTTCGGGGTCGAGCGTGGGCACTTCGCCCTGCATCACTTCACCGGTGGTACCGTTGATAGTGATGACTTCCTTATCTTTTATCACCAACGTGCCAATGGCGAACTGGCGCCGCGATTCGTAGACCCGAATATCCTCGCAGCCAACCACGCACGGCTTACCCATTCCTCGGGCGACGACGGCGGCGTGAGAGGTCATACCGCCGCGGGAGGTAAGAATACCTTCTGAAGCGATCATACCGGCAATGTCATCGGGGTTGGTTTCCATGCGCACGAGGATGGTCTTCTCCCCTCGTTCGTTGAGACGGACAGCTTCATCTGCATGAAAGACGACTTTGCCGGAAGCAGCACCCGGGGAAGCCGCCAGGCCTTTGGCGACGACTTCGGTAACTGCGTTGGGGTCAATACGAGGGTGAAGCAGTTGATCAAGGTCAGTTGGCTCGATACGCATCAGCGCTTCCTCTTTGGTAATCAACCCTTCCTTCTCCATATCAACGGCAATCTTTACGGCAGCCTGCGCCGTGCGTTTGCCGGTACGCGTCTGCAGCATGTAAAGCTTATTTTCTTGTATGGTGAACTCGAAGTCCTGAACGTCCCGATAGTGGTGCTCCAACTTCTCGGTAATCTTCTTCAGTTGATCAAAAGCCTTGGGCATCTCTTTCCCGAGTGCCTTAATCGGCTGAGGTGTGCGGATACCGGCAACGACGTCCTCTCCCTGGGCATTAACGAGGAACTCACCGTAAAACTCCTTAGCGCCAGTGGCCGGGTTGCGCGTAAAGCCGACGCCGGTGGCCGAGGTATCACCCATATTCCCGAACACCATCGCTTGAATGTTTACGGCAGTGCCCAGGTCTGCAGGGATTTCATACTTGGTTCTATAGGTGATCGCGCGCGGTGAGTTCCAGCTGCGAAACACCGCATCTCTCGCCATACGTAATTGATCCCACGGATCCGTCGGGAACGCTTCACCCGACTTCTTCTGCACGAGTTTCTTGAAACTCCTGACGATATCTTTCAGGTCCTCGATCGAAAGTGACGAATCGTGCTTAATAGCCCGCTGGCGCTTCTTCTTGGTGATCAACTCCTCGAACTCGTCCTTATCGATTCCAAGTACGACATTACCAAACATCGAGATAAAACGACGGTAGTTGTCGTAAGCGAAACGCTCATTGCCGGTCTTCTTGATGATTCCCTGAAGTGTGTCATCATTAAGTCCCAGGTTGAGAATCGTGTCCATCATTCCGGGCATCGAAAACTTTGCCCCGGAGCGCACCGACACCAGAAGCGGATTCTCGGCATCCCCAAAGCTGGCACCCATTTCCTTTTCGAGCTGCTTCATGGCCGATTCCATGAATTTCTCAAAGGCTTTGGGAAGTGCAAGGTTGTTGTCGTAGAAGAGGCGACATGCCTCCGTGGAGATAGTAAATCCGGGAGGAACCGGCACACCGAGATTGGTCATTTCTGCCAGCCCGGCGCCCTTGCCGCCGAGCAGTCCTTTCATCGTCCCGTCACCGTCAGCTTTACCGCCACCGAATGAATAAACATACTTGGTGGATTCGTTAATCTGAACACGCTGCTCCTGCTCGGGCATATCATCGGAAGTCCTGACTCCAATGCGCCGTGGTTTAGTTGCTGCCTTGGCAGCCGTTGTTGCTTTTCCAGTAGCCGCTGCAGCGGCTTTTTTGGTGGAAGTCCTTGTCCTGCTTGAGGTTTTACCCTTAGTTGTCACTTTCTTTGCCGTCTTCCTGCTTGTAGATTTCTTGGTGGGTTTTCTGGCCGCAGACTTCTTCGCGGTCGATTTGGGCGAAGTTTTGCTCTTGGCCTGCTTTTTAGTATTTCCTTTTGCCTTGGACTTTTTCGGTGTCATTTCTCAACCCCGTTCAAGATTGCCTCCAGATTTCGAGCCAATATAAGGAGTCCAAGTCAAAAACAAAAGTGCTGCCGTAAAATTCTTGACTCACAAGAGTAATACAGCAGCACTTTACTAAGTGTTTGCACCGGTTAGAATTAACCCTTACATGGTGAACGTCTTCTCACCCGCGATGATCTTCTGAAGTATTTTGAGGGTTTTCTCAGCAGGAGCATGCATAAGGTCGTGAGTATTGTAGGTAGTCCTTTCGGGCTCCCTACGGAACGACTTAGCATTTTTCCCCTTCGCCCCCGGCACACGCTGTTTCTTTTTGTGCAGCAGATTGTACTGGCGCTGATACTCTTTGGCCTTCTCGCGATGGGCCAGATAGTATTGGCGCTGGTACTCCCGCCGCCGCCGCTTGGCTTCCTCTGGTGAGAGAGGTTCCTTGCGACGTCGCCTCGTCTTGGTAAGATTGATTTTTGCCATCCCCGCCTTCCGTGGCAAAAGTTAACGATTTACACGACACGGCCTAAAACCCGACCCATTAGATCGATTTTTAGCGGGATTTATCGTTGCCCGATACGCAACTAATTTAACGCGTTGCACTTACCGTGTCAACTGGATTTTTACACATTTTTCACTTTTGTGATAAAAGTTTTCACACCTTGTAAGCTCAAAGCATTCAAAAACTTACGCGGTAGAACGTTCTAAACGACTTCTAACAAGACTATAGGCACCTCCATTTCATAACTTGGAAATTACCAGTGAAACCCAGTTATTAACGAACTGGACACGGTCAATAAACAACGACAAACGCGCCATAACGGTCAGGCCAAATGACGCGCCAAAACCTATCATCAGGGTATAGATTCCCACCTTGGCGACTCCGCCAAACCAGCCCTTGTGCTCTTTAGAAAAGTAAAAATAGATCAAGGCGCACACAACGAGAATGATCAAGACCACATCCCAGAGCCCGGCCGGCAAACCCAGCATTCCGGTCTTGGACCAGGCAAAGTCGGTCAGCAGCACCGTGCCGCGCACCTGCTCAATGACGCGGTTCTTCATCTCCAGCGGAATTGAAACTCCGGTCGCGATACCTATATAAAGAGCGATCGAGTAACGACTGACCCAGGACCACTTCTTAGAAAACCGTGTCCACATGAGAATTCCGAGCACGAGCGGAATTAGGTAGTGCAGATGACCGGTTGTTGGTGTCCAGGTATTTTCCAGGAACAGTTTATCGAAGAGGCTGGGGCGCAGGCTGGTGTAATAAAGGATGATGACGAAATAGCCGGCTGAGACGCCAACTACGACATGCTCGGCGAATTTGTAGAAAGGGTTGTCCTTATACAGGAAGGACAGCACCGCGAGCGTGAAGAAGACTCCCAGTCCCTGCCAGAGAATTTCAGTCAAGCCCATTTACAACTGCCTCGCTCTCTTGTTCTGCGCCCGCCGATCAAGAAAGTAACCGACGTTACCTATAAGGATGAAAAGTATGATTACGATGTGAGCAAACGTCTGCACCCCCATAGCCTCCATTGCGGGGCCGGGATTATGTGTCAGAGTTTCGTATTCCGCCGCACCTTTCATTCCAACCATCAGACCAAAAATCTGTCGTGACTGGAAGTAGGGGTAGTAATCGGCGCCCGAGACCCCGGTCAGTCCAAGAGCGACTTTAACACCATAACGCCCGTTAGCGTTTGCGATCCACGCATCCGCAACGTTGCTACCGGTGATATCGATCACACCTGCGATCTGGTCATAGTTCTGCACCCGCTTCATCATCGGCAGCGAATCGAGCACATTTCCGAAATAGTCCTTGGGGAACGGAATCCGGAAATTCTGCCCCATGCCGAGGATCACCAGCGCGTAGTAAGGTCGATATCCCAGGAAAACGTAGTCTTTACCGTATTCAGGACGAAAACCATCATAGGTGGCAACGGAGTCTACGACATCTCTGACAGCCTGATCCGCCAGACCGGCGCCATTTTGTGACAGTGTCAACGTGATCACATGTATTTTCCTGGCCATCGCCTGTTCCAGAATAGCGTAGGCCATCGGGTGCAATTCAGCCTTGGCGTTGGGATCGTAGTCGATCGCAACCAGAAGATTATCACTTGGCTTGAGATTTTCGACGAAATTGTAAATATCCCGTACCTCAGGAGTAACAGACTGCTTGATGGTGAACTTGGATAGCAAAGCGCCAACAGTTACAATACCCAGCACCAGGAAAACCCAACGCCGGTCCATGCTCATCAGCATTTCGCTGAAAGTCTTGTTTTTACTCTGAGCGCGGCCCTGCTCCATAGTAGTCTCTTCTTAGTCCCTTCCCATATAGGAGCGCTCGATTCCGAGCACGACTTTGAGTGATGTTGCCACGATTCCCAAGCCCACGCCGATCACGATCGCCCGCTTGGCGGCCAGGTTCGGCACCAGCAATATCCACTGCGTTAGTTTATTAGCCCCGATTGTCACGGGGCCCATCGGTAACAAGCGAGCCATGACGATGAAAGCAGCCAGCAGCAAGACTGTCGAGAGCAGGCTGCGGGCTCGAAAAGCCCGGTACGCAGCTGAGGCAATGAAGAAGGCCAGCAAGCTAAACATGGTTGCCTGAATCGGAATCATGACGTCATCGAAGAAATGGATAAACCAGTAATTTTCCAGTCCGCCTGTCAGTGGATAGACATCGCTTAGATTCTTGAGGCTGTCAACTGCGGCTATTCCCTGCTGTGATACCTCCGATACGCGTCCGGCCAAGCCTGCCAGCGCCATAGAATCGCTGGGACTAACACTGGTGTACTGACTGCTGATGGATTTGAACTGCTCAGTTGTGGTCATGATCGCGGCAAGGTTTGTCCCCTCCAGGTCAGCGCCGCTAAACCAGTGCGACGTCTTGAAAATATCCACCCAATGAGCTACAGAGTCCGCCGCCATCGTAAGTATAGTCTTGATGCTGTCAGGTCGTAACGAAAGTGTATCCGACTCAGGCAGAAATACCCGCCTGGCTGCGGCATCCCTGGCTCCGGAAAACTCGCTTTGGATGTAATCCTTGGCCTGCGTAACGCGCATCGCTTCCTTGTATGACACACCGGGAAATTCAAAACCGAAGAAGATCATCAGGCCAAGCCCCGCGAGCGTAATCGCCGAGTACATTGCGTCAGGATGGCCGGTCCTGATCTTGTTGTAGCTAACCCTCACCAGCGACCAGATTCCAAGGGCAAGGGCAAAGATTCCGATGATGATTGTCCAGTCGATTAGAAATTCGTAAGCCCTTTCGGCAAATGCTGAAGGCACGAAATACTGGATCACCATAAAGACGCCGCTTACGAAAACAAGCAACAATGGAATCTGTCTTCTCACTTACCCGGT
Source organism: uncultured Ignavibacteria bacterium (assembly GCA_964468475.1). Taxonomy (GTDB): domain Bacteria; phylum Zixibacteria; class MSB-5A5; order CAIYYT01; family CAIYYT01; genus JBECKX01. The sequence goes on from CAYXUL010000012.1 coordinate 18,651, forward strand.
TCTCCAGTCACTAGTGAATATTAAAGATTGCCTGCAAGAGATCGGGGGCAAACATCCGCCCGATCAAGCCAAGTGCAATCACACCAATCACAAAAGCCTTGTAATAGTCCTGTGCCTTGAGCGTGCCCATCAGGATCGGCTCGCGGTTGAGATAGACGCTGGCCGCATACAGCTCCTCGCCGATCAGAGTATAGTCACAGGCAACCACAAAGAAAGGCAACTGCGCTATTTCGTCAGTGCCTGATATTTGAATCGAGCCGGTTACTGCACCAGTTTCCGCCAATAACAGCGATTCGGCGTAGAACTTGCCTAGGTAGATATTGGTCGCAGGCCGTTCGCGGAGCATTGTACCGTTGACGGCGGCCACATAAGCAAACTGCGACTGAGTCACGAAATAGACTGAATCATCTTTGTAATCATCGGGTCGGCCGGCGTCGGAGTATCCGGTCTTGACAGTTTCCTCGGCCACGGTAAGGACAATTGGATCGTAACAGGGAACGAGAATCGGCGTTTGGTATTCGGCTACTTTCTTGGCAACCCGCCCCAATACCGAGAATGAGGCAATAGTGGCAATATCTGATGCGGATCCCAATCCAAGTATGTAGAGAATCGGCTTACCCATTTCAGTAGCACGGCCGATGGCTTCATCAACAGCTTCGATGCCCGCCAGCGGGCGCACGTAAAGTGTCTTCCCCTTCTTGGCAACGTTGATGAAGTAAAGCGTGAATCCGAAGAAGACAAGTACAAACACCAGAACCGTCGTGCGAGTTGTATTATACCATTCGTCAGACGCAACCGCAGCGTTTGAATTGCCGGAAACGCTAAAAGTATCGGCAGCTACTGCAGCAACGCGATAGTAGACATCGACGCCTTTAGGGAAGTAGTCTTTGGAGTCTTTGTCGCGAGCGCCGACATCGTCGTAAGTATATTGTCTCTTGCCAAAGGGTACCTGGCCACGTAAGACCCAATCCTTGAAAGGGGCATCGGGCTTCAGCGAGCGATAAACTTTGTACATGACTACATTATTGCGGCCAGCGCCATCATCGGGGGACGCGTCCCACTTGACAACTATTCCGGTGCCGTTGTCATTGGGTCGATCTTTGGCGGAGACATTAACTGGAGGCGCAGGCGGAATCGCCTGCATCTGTGCCGTGGTATCTGCTGATGAAGTATTGGCAGGCTGCGCGCTCACTGAAGCTGTAAGCATCCATGCCAAACCCAGTATGAGGAGTGATGTCTTTCGCACGATTACTGCCCGATAGTAAACTTGCCCTAAATTAGCTTAGAGTATACCCAACCAGTCATGGAATAGAAAGGTAATTCTGCCCACCAGCAACGAAATTCTTCCCATCACTGTGTATCCAAATGAAGCACCGAAAGTGAGCATCAGCACCCAGATCCCGATGCGTGATGCGACTCCGAACCAACCACGATGCTCCTTGGAAAAGAAAAAGTAAATCAATCCGCAGACGACGCCAACAAAAACTACCACGTTGGTCGAGATCATCACAAGCTGCCCGGAAGCAGAGAGTGATAGATGTGAGAAGAACGGCCCAACACCCTGCCATCCCGGCAGCAAGGTGATGAAGGTGTTGTTTATCTGCTGAATGAAATCGGATTGCAGATAACGCGGCAGATTGAGTCCCGCGGTCGTGCCAATAATAAATGCCAGCGGCCAGCGAGAGATCCACGACATCTTCGGCGCCAGACGCATCAGCAGCAGGATTCCAAGGATCAATGGCACGATGAAGTGCCACGCCGTTCCCAATTCGTAGTTAAATGAAATCTTGAAGAACTTGGCCAGCGCCGGAAAGCTGCGCGGTACGACATTACCTACGATAGTGCTCCAAAAGCCCAGAGTCATCCAGTAGGCTGCCGACACCCCAACAAAGAGGTGCTCGGCAAAGCGGTAGAAAGGGTTGTCGCCGTAAAGGAAGGAGTAAATGCATAAAGTCAGAAACGCGGCGATCGTAGTCAGCGCACCATTACGAATATTTAGCCACGCGCTGGCCTCCATGCCGCTCATTGCTTTGATGATCCAGCTAACAACTAGCAGGAGAAATATGCCCGCTGTGATGATTCGGCTCAGGTTCCTGGAGTCAGCCATTTACATCTCCGCCTTCATTTTGTATTTGCTTCGAAAATAGGCCACATTGCCGATAATGATGAAACAGATGATGACGATGTGAGCCATTGTCTGCGGCCCCATCATCTTGATCGCGGGCGTATCGGTATGCGCGAATTGTGGGTAGTGGCGTATCAGCTCCGATTCGTACTCGGCAGCACCTTTGGTACCTCCCAGCAGCCCGATCAACTGGCGCGGATAGTAGGGGTAAAGCAATGGAGCGGAAACGGCAGCCGAACCACCCGCTACCGGCACATCGGCGCGGTCGCCCGCAAAGAGCACCCACTCCTTGACCCCCGGCTTGCCGCCCCCCACCGAAATCAGCAAGTCGAAATCTTTGAGTGATTTTACGCCGTTATAAATGGGAAGCGAATCAAGGGGAGTGTTGTGCACATCAGTCGGGTACATTTTGCGAATATCAGTCACGATAACATTAAGTACCCCCTCATTGCCCGCCTTGTACCCCATCACCACCCAGTCTTTGCCATACACCTTGTTGGGGAAGTCCGGTTCGAGAACATTGGTTAGACTCTGCTGTAACAGCGTTTGCCCGGTTGCCCAGAGCGAGTAGAGATAGAGTTTGTCATTCCTGGCGAGAATATGTCTTATGAATGAGTTCGCCATCGGGTGAACCTCGGGAGCCATCGCCGGGTCAAAGTCGTAGGAAAGCAGAATCCGTGAACCCTCCGGCAACTCCTCGATCTTGTCAAAGACCGCCTTGACAATCGGCGTGGCGCGCTCGCCGAATTGCACGTGAAAAATTAACGCCAGCGCAACAGTCAAGCCGATGAACGTGAAGACTATGCGGCGATCAACATCCTGCCCGCGCCAGGAGCGAATGAATATCCACACCAGGCCTATGCCAACGATCATGATCGGTAGGTACTGCTTGAATGTCATTACTCTTGCCCCAGATAGCTTCGTTCAATTCCAAGCAGCAGTCGCAGTGACATCGAAATTACCCCCAGTGCAATGCCAATCATAATTGCCCGCTGCCCCGCAAGATTAGGTGCGTTCATAACCCACACCGCCAGGTTGGGGATTTGAAAGATCGACAATGAATCTGGTATCCAGGCGGTCAAGTAGAATCCGAATGGTGTGCGCCCCAGGAGAATAATAAACGCGGCAACCAGTAGGATTGTGGCTTCGATATTGCGCGCTCGAAATGCGCGATAGGACGCGGAGGCAACATAGAACGCCAGCAGCGAATACATTGTAGCCTGCAACGGAGACAGGATGTATCGGAACATCAGCTCAAATGGTGTGCCCGCGGCATCAACAGGCTCCACCATCTTACCACCGATCTTGAAAAGGCCGATGGCCAGCACAACAGCAAACCCGACGATTGTTACCAGCGAGAAGCCCCAGCCCTCACCTTGACGCATGATTTTAGTGAGATGCACGCGAATCAGATTGCCGCCGCCCAGGAAGAAGGCGAACACGGCGATGATATCAAAGAAGAGTGAAGCCTCCTCGCCCCAACTCTCTGTAGGTGGTACGAAGACCGAGAACATCAGCACCCAGCCGACGGCCATGATGATAAAGAGTGGTACTTGTCGCTTCATCTTCTCAAACTTGCCCTTATTCTACCGGTAGCTGGATGTTAAATGCCGTGTGCAGTGCTGTCTCGATCCAGCGGAACAGGCCAAGGTGCCACGCCTGTGCCAGCGTAACCGAAATCGTACCGAGCACAATGGCAATCATCGCCATTGCTTTACCTAAATCTTGTCCCTTGAGCGATCCCAACTGACGCGGCTCTTCTGACAAATATGCCGACGCCGCAAAGAGTTCTTCGCCGATAAGTGTGTAGTCGCAGGCGGCGACGAAGAACGGCAGCTGAGCGGGCATCGCCGTGCCGGCGATCTGAATCGCTTCAATCGAATTGCCCGTTTCCGCGAGTATCAGTGACTCGGCAAAGAATGCCCCCAAGTAGAAACAGGTAGCAGGTTTGTCACGCACCATGATGCCATTGGCGGCGGCAACGAACCCGAATTGCTCGTCGGTAACGTAGTGGACCATGTCATCGCTGTAGGCGTCGGGGCGCCCCGCGACGTTGTAAGCTTCCCTAATGATCTCACGTCCCGCCGTCATCACCAGTGACGCGCGGCAGGGCATGTTGATCTTGGAATCGTATTGGGCCACGGTGCGTGCCACGCGACCGAGAATTGTCAACCCCGCCAGAGTTTGAACATCATCCATATCCTGGATGCCGGAGACGAATAGAATCGGCCTGCCCATTTCGGTGGCGCGACCGACTGCTTCGTCAATTGCCTCCAGCCCGGCGATACGGCGCAGAAAGAGTGTCTTGCCACGTTTTGCAGTTTCGATGAAGAAGATGACAGCGATACACACAAATAAGCCAATGATGATCACCGCTGTTTTCTCGCGAAAATACCACTGCACTACCGCCTTAGCAGGTTCGCTATTGGAGGAATATATTGCTGTATCGGGAAACACTGCCGCTACCTGGTATTGGAACGCAACACTGCTGGAAGCGAATTCGTCTACCAACGTTGTATCGATCGTTGATTCAACAGTGACCATTGAATCGCTTTGCGGGAGATGTTTGGTTACCCGATACTCCTGAAAGCCCGCCACGGTGCCGTAGCCGGGGTCCTTCCAGCTGATCTTCAGCGCGGTGCCGTCATCACTGGGCACGTCCTTGACCATGATCGTAATTGGGCCAAAATCGGGAATTTCGAATTGTGCTGAGGCGCTTGCCGAGTCCGGCACAGCAGGCTTATTATTCTGTGCTGTCGTTGATACCGAAAAACAGCTTAGCAGGAATACAACGGTTAGTGTGGTGAGGTAGTATCTATTAGATGCAGTCATCCGGGGTCGCCTGTAAGCAGCGTCTCCGTTTTATGGTGAACCGATCAGTTACTTAATTAGATGAAGCCAGTCTGACAACAGGAAGTCGATTCTGCCCAGCAATAACGACATACGACTCATAACAGTATACCCGAACGAAGCACCGAAGGTTACCATAAGAAACCAGGTGCCAATAGTCGCCAGGCCCCCAAACCAGCCCCGGTGCTCTTTTGAGAAGAAGAAGTAGACCAAGCCGCAGAACGTGCCGATGGCGATAGTCGAAGCCGCCACCAGACCGGCAAAAGTCGGCTGATTCACCGCCCCGACGAAGTTGCCTACAGTTGCGTTGATTTGTGAGAGCGCGTTGGACGCGAGGTATGTGATCAATTTGAGACCGGCGGTGGCGCCGACAATAAACGCCAGCGGCCAGCGCGATATCCATCCAACTTTGTTGCCCAGCAAACGCGAGAGCATCAGCATGCCGAGGATGACTCCCCCGAAAAGTATGTACTGTGGCTTGGCATTTGTGTTCGCCGCCGGGAATACCCCAATCCAAAAGACGCGGTAGAGGTTATCCCAGAACAAGGCGATGAACCAAAATCCGGCGGAGACTCCCACAAAGATAGCTTCACTGATCTTGTAAATGATATTGTCCTTGTAAAGGAACGAAATAATTCCCAGAGTCAGCAGGGCTCCGATCCAGATTCCAATGTCAAACTGCATAACAGTAGTACTCTCTATTCTGATTTCTCTCCCGGCTATCCAATTGGGGGCCGCCGTTTAGTTTTGCCCATAAAGAGGGCTACATTACCAATCAAGATAAAGCCGATTACGACAACATGCGCAAATGACTGGGACAACAAGAATGTATTCGCCTGCCCCGGCTCTTTCGTAATCTTTTCGAACTCGGCGCCTCCGCTCATGCCCCCCAACAAACCTGTCAGCTGGCCGGACTCCACGTAGGGATACACCTGCGGAGCTTGCACAGCAGTGTTCCCAGCGCCCACCGGCACTCCAAAGCGATCCACCGCGATTTGTACCCATTCGACCGTTCCCGGATATCCGGCCGAAAGATTAAAGACGAAATCTATGTTGCTGAAATTCTCGACACCTCGCAGCAGTGGAATGCTGTCGTAGGGTGTGTTATAGAGATCGGAAGGGAACTTTGAGCGGATTGAAGTCCCCATGCCCTGGATCACGAATTCATTGCCCGACTGATAACCAAGATTGACATAATCAACGCCATACTTGGGCGGATGCTTGGCGATCTCCGGATCTGCAAGGGCGGCATTTACAGACAGATTGGCCTGCAGGGGACCCTGCGGCCAGAGGCCGATAATGATCACTTTAATGTCGTGTCGAAATGCCCACTTCATGAATGCGTCCCCCATCGGTTGTAACTCCGGTGCGGAAGGCGGGTCGTAGTCGTACGATGCCAGCACTTTCGAGCCCTTGGGTAATTTCGCCAAAGCGTCGTAAAGTGTCCTGACCTCTGGAGACACCTGCAAAGGCAAGGTGAAATTCATGAAGAAGGGAAGTATCAGCGAAACTCCGATGAAAAGAAAGACTATTCGTCGCTCGATTGAGCGTCCCGATATTGTGAGAATCAGCACAACTATCATTGCAATTCCCAGCAAGATAGTAACGAGAATAGACACACCCGCCGACATCTCCAACTGACTCTTGTTAAAAAGAGCAATTACAAAGAGGATTAAGAGTACGATTATGGGAATTATTTTCTTCAAAACATCAATCCTCTGTTCAACCCTCTAAGCCTTAACTTCCTGGGCCTTATCCTTCTAAGTGAGACCGTTCAATTCCGAGTATGATCCGCAGTGATGTCGAAACCGTTCCGAGTGCGATTCCAATCATGATTGCGCGCTGACCGGCGGCATTCGGGAAATTCATAATCCAGGTCGCCAGATTGGATGCCTGGTAGTGTGCCGGCATGAATGAGGTGAGCCAATCCCCGATTGGTACCCGGCCGATCATCACGAGAATGCCGGCAATCAAGAGCAAAGTCGCCTGCAAGTTACGCGCTCGGAAAGCGCGATATGACGCCGACGCCACAAAGAACGCCAGCAGTGCGAACATCGTGGACGTCAACGGCGTGTAGATATTTTGATACAGCCAATCAAAGTGGGTGCCGGCATCGCGGAACGAGTAAGTCGGGCTGGCGTGCATTCCCGCAAAACCGTCGTAAGCACCGTAGGCAACCATCACAACGAAGCCGACGATGATGATCACCGACATGAACCAGTCCTTCTGTTTGCGACGAATCTTGAGCATCGAGAATTTCATCAAGCTAAGAGCGCCGAGCCAGATGGCAAAAGCCTGTACGATCGCGAACCAGTTAGTAAAGACCTGCTCAAACGCATCAAAGGGAGGATGCGGGATGAAGTACTGAACCACGAATACGAGTCCCGCGATAAAGGTGATGATCAATGGAATTTCGCGTCTCATAGCTTAGGCAAAGTCCTTCATTCTCAGCGGCAGTCTTTCAACTGACCCTCAATAGCCATTGGAAGTCAACTTTGGTAACAATTTCGATAATAATGCCCAGGATAATCGAAGCAAGGAACAGAGCTTTGCCAACATCCTGACCCTTTAGCGAGCCCAGCAGTTTCGGCTCACGTGAGAGGTAGGCACTGGCGGCGAACAGTTCCTCGCCGATCAAAGTGTAGTCGCAGGCGGCGACAAAGAAAGGAAGCTGCGCCGGCATCGCCGTGCCAGCGATCTGAATCGCCCCGGCGGCATTGCCGGTCTCAGCGAGAATCAGCGATTCAGCGTAGAAAGCGCCCATATAGATCATCGTAGCCGGCTGTTCGCGAACCACCATACCGTCGATAGCGGCCGCGTATCCGAACTGATCGTCGGTGACGTAATGCACCTGCTCCTCACGGAACGAGTCGGGACGACCGACTTTGGAGTAAGACTCCTTGACCGTTTCGCGAGCGGTAATTAGCACGAGTGATTTCGAGACCGGAACTTCCAGGTAGGTGTCGCTTTCAGCGGCAATACGCGCTACGCGCCCGAGTATTGCAATAGACGCCAGCGTCTGGACATCGTCCATATCGTTGATGCCGGGAACATAGAATACTTTGCGGCCCATCTCGGTCGCACGACCGATGGCTTCATCGATAGCGTCAATACCTGCGATTTTTCTGATATAGAGTTTGCCACCTGATTTAGCGCGATAGATGAAGAAAATCACCGAAGCTGACAGGACTAACGTCCACAATAGGACGTTAGAGCGCCTGGTATTGAACCATTGTCCCGAGGAAATTGCCGGGCCGAACACGGTTGATTCTGATGATACGAAGGTGCTGTCTGTGAGAGGCGCACCCTGAGCGACAATCTTGTAATAGTATTTCTGTCCAGGTTTTACAGTGTTGTCAGTGAAAGACCCCTGGCCCTTGGTTGTCCCACCGACGACGACAAACGGTCCATCCGGCGAGTCAGAACGCAATACCTGATAATTGGTAACATCGGCGGAGTCATCGGCGGAAAGATCCCAGCGAATATCCATGCTGTTGCCGGCATCGTCTGGTGTATCTTCCGCAAAGAGATTCAGCGGAGCAATCGGTGGTTGCTGAGTGATGACCTGGGTTGCGGTATCGAGAGCAGGCTCAATTTTCATTTTCTGAGCCATGAGGTTGCAACTCAAAGCGAGCGTGAGAATAACAAGTGGGAAAACTGCTCTAGCGACTTTCATCCGTCTCCTGATGTTTGGAACCGAAAGGGCTCCAATGCCCGATGCGTCACCACCCGTCATTAATGACGCTTCGCATGCGGCTTTGTTCAAGCCGCTTACGTAAGAAATTCTTCCGTAAAAGTTGGCGCAAGTTAAGGGAGTATTCGTGGAGTGTCAAGGATAAAATCGAGAGTGGCGCGGGGGGTGGGTTGGCCCTCGGCGAGCGGAGACGTTAAGAATCGGAGCAATGTCGCAATAGGTCAAAGGTCTGTCTGGCAACTCGCAAAAATGAACTCACCAGCTGACTACTTCAATCGAACGTAGTATACCCGGGAATCCTCGCCTTCAGCCTGACCAGTTTGTTTCCGATGACTATGTAATCACCGAAGCCGCCCTTGAATGGATTCATCCAGTCATGCGTGACAGCATAGATAGTTGTGAACACATGTTGGGAGTTCATGCGCGCCAGACCAACCATATCCACCGGGAATTCAAATCCGTGTAGAACCGTAACGTCATCAATCAAACCGAATATGCGACTCGAGGCAGAAAAACCGTGTGCGATCTCGGGTGAGTTGAGATTGCCAAGATCAAGAACATAGCCGTAAGTGGGACCGTAGGAGTCGCCGTGAGGATCATACTGCACCAGAGCATCTGCATCCCTGATGAAGATGCCGGCATAAAATGATTCTCCGAGGTCATACACTTGATGCGTCAACCTGGGATCTGAGACGTCGTAGATCTTGAGGTAGGTGCGTTTGTCAGTGACCATCAGGAATCCATCGCGATAGTGAACTTCGTCAGGATGAGACGCTGTCAGCTTGTAGTACTGGTGAATTGTTCCATCAACTCCAACGGAATAAATGAAGAGATCATCGTCCACCCGTGACACAAATAAACTATCCCAGACTGCAACCACGATTCCGCCAGGATAACCGGGGCTTACCCTTACTTCGTTTCCAAGGTTGCCGTCCTGTAGGACATATCCATGAAGTGTGTCTGACATCGAATAGACCCAAAGTGTATCAGCGACCTGAAAGAGGTTTCGGACCGCGATCCCGGTGTTTATCTCCTGCCGTAAAGCTACATTCTCATGGCCGTAGCGATACAATCGGTAGATTCCGTCTTTTGTAATAGTCGTGATTATGTTGAGATTCATATCAACGAGATCACCGCTGACATCACCGATTTCCACGCCGTCGTAGGGAGTCGCTTCGATCTGATACGTTCCGCTTTGAATCCCACGCAGAGTGAGCGGGAGATAGCCAGATTTCTCAATACTGGCATACTGGTCAGGATTAGCGCTGACTCTCACTTCTCCATTGCCATCAGTGATTCCACTGAAAGAATCCCAGTCGATCCGGCATACAACACTTGCCCCGGGCACAGGAATGCTATCCTGGTCGATCACTCTGATTTTCATATCAACTCGCCGACCGCCCGGCCTTATTGGGTTAGATTTATCATCACAGCCAACTACCAGCACTGTGAGTCCTAACAGCAGAAATAAGTATCGCACCTTTTTCCCCTCCGGTTTAATGTTTAGAGGTCACATAGTATTATAGACGCGAACCTCCAATAGGTATCCAAAAAAAACCGGCAGCCATCGTTGACTGCCGGCAAATAAGTCGTAATTGATTGAGATTGGAACCTAGTATCCTATCACCTTCAAATGCTCTTTGTAAGTGGCGGCTGACTTCTGCAGAGCCTGCTGTTCGGCACTCTCAAGCTTCAGTTCGAGGATCTTCTCCACCCCACCAGCGCCGAGCACCACCGGCACACCGATGTAGATATCGTTGATGCCGTACTGGCCGGTCAGATATGCCGAACAAGGATAGACCTTCTTGCTATCGCCGACAACGGCCTTGACCATCTCAACTGTGGCGGCAGCGGGGGCGTAATAGGCTGAGCCGGTTTTAAGCAATGCCACGATTTCGCCGCCGCCCTTGACAGTGCGCTGACTGAGAGCTTCAACGCGGTCCGCCTTCATTAACTCCGGAATCGGCACACCGGCAACAGTAGTATAGCGTGGCAACGGCACCATCGTGTCGCCATGCCCACCCATGACCATCGCCTGCGTCTCTGTCTGCGCTACACCCAGCTCCATGCCGATAAAAGCACGGAAACGGGTCGAATCAAGAATTCCGGCCTGACCGAATACGCGGCTGGTAGGGAATCCGGAGACTTTGTAGGCGTGGTATGTCATCAGATCAAGCGGGTTGGCAACCATGATTATCATGGCGTGCTCAGCATGCTCTTTCACCTTCTTGGCGACGTCGCCAATGATTTCGGCGTTCTTGGTCAGCAAGTCCTCGCGTGACATTCCCGGCTTGCGAGCCAGACCCGCTGTGTGGACAACGATGTCTGAGCCTTTGAGGTCCGCAAAATCGTTGCTGCCTTCAATCTTGACATCATAGCCGCGTACCGGGCCAGCTTCCGTCAGGTCAAGTGCTTTGCCCTGCGGAAGTCCTTCGATGATATCGATCAACATCACATCCGCGACGTTGTCTTCGGCCAGATACTGTGCCACTGCGGCGCCGACATTTCCGGCTCCAATAACTGAAATCTTCTTACGCATATTATTCCTCCAATTTTCAACTAGTGGGATGTTTCTCCCACGATGTGATCAGAATACAGAACTTGCGAAGCGCTGTCCAGCACTACCGCGACTCGACTTGAGGGGCCATAGTTCTCCATTAACTCTTGAATTGTCATATCTAATTTGCGCGTTGCCGTGATCGGCAGCGGCTCGATATCGGATTGTTTCAGTTCAGAGAAGAGGTTTAGTTTAATTCTCTTCGCCAGTCGTTGTGTACGCTTTACTTTGTGGATACCCATCAGTCCGCTCTCGCCTGCTCCTAAGCGCGTGGTCTGTTCCCCTGCTTCCAGATTGCGGGCCAGCTCGATGAAGTGGTGGTCACCGATTCCCTCCGCGCATGAGGAAATCAGAAGAATAGTTCCTCCGTCTCTCACCGCAGTTTGAACATTCTCATACGATTTCTGTAGTTGATACAAGTTTCTGTCGAGCGGCGGGTACACGACGCTGATTACCAGATCATACGGATCAACGGCTTTAGCCGAAGCATTATCCTCTACAAACCGGCAAGCTTGCTCGTAGGCTTGATCCCAGTCTCCACTAGTGGCGTAGTAGATTTCTCCGGCATGATTGCAGCATACCTGAAGGGCCAATCGTTTCTTGCGATCCAACACCCTCGTTCTTGACCAGATATCTTCCCAGACCGGATTCCCGCTCCTCGTGAGTGGTTGACTTTGCTCCGAGACTGCAAAAGCGTGGTTGCGCTGGATATCCGCAAAAGCGGCACAGCCGGGAAAGATGATTTTCCGTCCACCGGTGAACCCGGCGAAATAGTGTGGCTCAACCGAACCGATGATCAGGATCGCTTCCGCTTCTGCCAGTATCTTGTTCAGCTTAACTTGACTGTCGGCGTCATCGAATGCTGCGTGTTGCTCAGGTGCAAATGCCGAATGGGTATGAATCGAAGCTGACTCCGCAATCTCGTCGCCCACCAGCTTCTTGAGAGCTTCCCGATCGGGCTCCGGATGTACACCGGTTGCGATCAGAATCTTCAGTTGGGCAAAATCGATCTCGCCAAAGATATGATTCAGCAAGCCTGCTGTCGGTGTGGGGCGGTAGGAATCGTTGATTACAACCACGGAGTCATTCGACAGCACGAATTCCCGAATCCGGGCGCACTCCGACTCTGGCAGCGCTTCTGGCAGCGTTTGCGGTTCGCAGTCCGCGTAGGGCAGACCAAAGAGGTCGACCTGCCGGTCATCGGGGAGCGACAGGTCGATTTTAGAATCGTTATAATGGACGGCCAGTCTCACAGCGTGACCATTTCTAGCTCTGCCCGAAATGGAAATTCAGTTCGATCTTGGCATTCTCGGGGCTGTCGGATGCATGCACCGAGTTCTTGCCGATATCGATGGCAAAATTTTGCCGAATCGTCCCGCAGGCGGCTTTGGCCGGATCGGTAGCACCGATTATCTCACGTAAATCGTCGACTGCGTTCTCTTTCTCCAATCCCATCGCCACGATCGGTGAGGAGCTCATGAAGTTCACCAGTTCGTCGAGAAATGGTTTGCCCTCATGAACCTTGTAAAATTCACGAGCGCGTGCTTCGGTAAGGTGAACCATTTTCAGCTCAACAATCTTGAAGCCTGCAGTCTCGAGGCGATCAACGATCTTGCCGATCAGATTGCGTTCGACTGCATCCGGTTTGATCATCAGAAGAGTGCGTTGCTTCACACGGCTATCCTCTTCTTTGCTTCCCTGCCGACCTTGAGACCGACTTCAAGGGCAGCCATGTTTTTCTCTTCGGTACCCCGGGGAGCACGCCGCTTTACGACCTCACGCAGACCCTTCTCGGACACGATTCCGGTAAGCGCACAAATCGCTCCGAGGGAGATTACATTGGCCATGATCGGAATGCCGATTTCCTGGCGCGCCAACTGAGTGAACTCGATGCCGATCGCATTGGTATACGGCACTTGCGTTACCAGATGAGAATCGTAGACCAGTAAGCCACCCTCCTTCAGGGCGCCGACATAGAGGTCGCATGACTCCTGAGTCATTGCCAACAGCAAGTCAAGCGCCATCGGTTTCGGATAAAAGATTTCGCCGTCGGAAACGACCAGGTCGGTGCGAGACGCGCCACCGCGCGCTTCCGGACCGTAGCTCTGCGTCTGCACGACATTCTTTCCGTCGACGGTGGCGAGTGCTTCCGAGAGCATTACTCCACCGAGCACCAGGCCCTGGCCGCCGGAGCCGGACAGACGAATTTCGAAACGGTCAAACGAGTTACCGTTATTGTCGTTATTCTTCTTCTTGTTAGGCATAATCACTTCTCCCTCACGCTGGCGATCAGGGCCTCATAGCGGTCGGTGTACTCCTCGCGTTCCACGTCACAGAAAACGCCGGTGAGCATCTTGCCCTCCAGTTTCTCCGGCGGGAGTTTTGCGGCAGCCTTGAGCGGGATAACACTCTTCTTCATTTCTTCGATCATCCGCACCGAGTCACCCTGGCGATTGAGCCGGCCGAAGTAGGTGTGGCAATTGGAAAACGCTTCGACGACAGAGAAGCCGTTCTTGGCGATCGCTTCAGCAATCAGCTTATCGAGCTGAGTCACGTGATACACCGTTCCCCTGGCGACAAACGATGCTCCCGCTCCCATAGCCAGCTTTGGGATATCAAAGTGATTCTCCTTATTCCCGTAAGGTGCCGTGGTGCCGTAGCAATCGGATGGAGTTGTTGGCGAGAATTGCCCGCCGGTCATGCCGTAGATCTGGTTATTGATCAGAATGGTGGTGATATTGATGTTTCGCCGGGCGGCGTGGATGAAATGGTTACCACCGATCGCCAGCGCATCACCGTCACCGGTGATCACGATCACGTTCATACCTGGTTTCGAAAACTTGACGCCGGTGGCAAAGGCCAGAGCACGTCCGTGTGTGGTATGCAACGTATTGAAATCGAGATAAACCGGCAGTCGCGAAGAGCAGCCGATTCCGGAGACAAGGGTGACATTATCACGGTCCAGCTGCAGTTGATCGATGGCGCGCACCAGAGAACCCATAACTATGCCGATGCCGCAGCCGGGGCACCAGACATTGGGAAACTGTTTCTTAGCGCGCAAGTATTCATGTATCACGGAAGATTTCTGCAGCATCAGCGCACCTCCCTGATCTTATCGAGAATTTGCTGCGGGGTAATCAGCTCCGAATCGTAGCGATTGAGGCCCACGACTTTGACATTTCTGGGCGCGACTCGTTCAATCTCGGTGATGAGCTGACCCATGTTCAGTTCAGCAACGATGATGACTTCAAGCGCCTTGGAGTCAAAGAGCTGTTTGTAGAGTTTATCATGGGTTGGCCAGATAGTGACGGGCCGTATTTGCCCCACTTTCATTCGCTTCTGACGCGCCATCATCACCGCCTGGCGAGTAGCGCGTGCTACCGAACCGTAGGAAACCACGGCAACGTGCGCATCCTCCATCCCGTCGTGCTCGACCCTGCAGATATCATCGACGTAGCGCATGATCTTGTTTCTCAGTTTGTCAAGCTTAGCCTGGATCTTCTTTGGATCGGCTGTCGGGAATCCTTCCTCATTGTGGGTGAGTCCCGTGACATGAAAGCGATAACCGTCTCCGAATGACGCCATCGGGGATTTCAGGCTGGGCGTAATTTCAAAGTGTTTGTACCAGCTTGCCGGTACATCAGGCTTCACCCGCTTAAAGACTTCGATCTCCCCTTCATCAGGAATGGTGACTTTCTCACGCATGTGGCCAAGTACTTCGTCGAGAAGCACTATCACCGGCGTGCGGTATTCTTCGGCAAGATTGATCGCCTTGATGGTGAGATGCACCGTCTCTTCGACTGACTGTGGCGCCAGAGCGATGGCGACATAGTCACCATGAGTCCCCCAACGCGCCTGCATGGTATCGGATTGGGAGACCTTTGTCGGAAGACCGGTGGAGGGACCACCGCGCTGAACGTTTACGATTATGCAAGGCGTCTCGGTAATGAAGGCAAAGCCGATATTCTCCTGCATGAGCGAGAAACCGGGGCCGGACGTCGCTGTCATTGATTTTGCGCCTGCACAGGAAGCGCCGATGATCGCAGCGATCGAGCCGATTTCATCCTCCATTTGAATGAAGTGGCCGCCGCATTTAGGCAGTCGGCGTGCCATGCCCTCGGCAACCTCTGTTGAAGGCGTGATGGGATAACCGGCAAAGAAACGTACGCCCCCCAGAAGTGCCCCTTCAACGACCGCTTCATTGCCCTGAAGTAATTTTATTTTGGGTGCCATAACCGCTCACTCTCCTACTTCTCGTTGGAAACAATGGCCAGATCGGGACAGTGCAACCAACAGATAGCGCATTGCGTACATTTCTCGCCATGCGCGATAATCGGTTTGCCGTCGCGGTCGGCGGTGAAAACTTTGTGTGGGCAGAAACTGATACAAATGCCGCAGGCTTTGCACCAGTGCAAATAAATCGTCAGAGGCATCCCGCCGTTTGGCGACACGGCTTCAGACTCGCTGGCCTGAGCCGCGTTCGCTTCGGGCTGGCTCGTGTCGGGCTTGCCGCTCTCGGGCTTTTCTGTCTCCGGCGTCTTGTGTTCTACATCTCCCGATGATTCAGACATTTAAATCGTCTCCTTCGAAGTCTGGGCGCTAAGACCCTACTTCGTTTTGCCCTTCGCTCTCTTGGTGGTACCACTACGTTTCGCCTTGGCGGCTTTGGAACGGGAGGTCACCAGGGTGGTTCGTGCTTTATTCTTCTTGGCGCTGCTCTTCGCAGCCGAAGACTTGGCTTTGGCTTTGGCCTTCTTCGTCGTCGGTCTCTTAGCCTTGGACTTCCCGGCCTTTACAGCTTTGACTTTGGTTTTCTTCGGCTTGGCAGCTTTCTTCTTTGTCGTAGAAGCTTTTGACTTCTTCGCCTTTACTTTGGTCACTTTGGCCCTGGCAGGCTTCTTCTTAGCCGATTTCGCTTTGGCCGGTTTAGCTTTTGATGCTTTCGCGTTTGTGGTTTTCGGCTTGGTCTTTTTTGCAGCCTTCTTAGTCGGCTTCCCGGCCATCCGCTTCATTACCTTGGCAATCAATTCAGCAACCTCTGAGGGTGAAGTACCAACCGGCACTCCCACGGCTTCCAGAGCCTTGATCTTCTCTTCCGCCGTTCCGGAGCCACCGGAGATAATCGCGCCTGCATGACCCATCCGTTTACCGGGAGGCGCCGTACGCCCTGCGATGAAACTGACTACGGGCTTGGTTACATACTTCCTGATGTACTCCGCTGCCTTTTCTTCATCGTTACCACCGATTTCGCCGACCATAACGATAGCCTTGGTCTGTTTATCGGCCTGAAATGCTTCGAGACAGTCGATGAAATTGGTGCCGATAATCGGATCGCCGCCAATTCCGATGCAGGTCGACTGGCCGATATCGCGAACGGTGAGATTATGCACGATCTCATAGGTCAGCGTGCCTGAGCGAGATACGACACCCACCGAACCCTTCTTGTGAATGTGACCCGGCATGATACCGATTTTGGTCACACCCGGCGTAATGATTCCGGGGCAATTGGGCCCGATCAAACGCACATCTCTGGCTTTGAGGTAGTTGTACACCTTGAGCATGTCGTTAGCCGGGACGCCTTCGGTGATGCACACGATTGTCTCAATTCCGGCGTCGGCAGCTTCATAGATCGCATCGATAGCAAAAGCCGCTGGTACATAGATCACAGAGGTGTTTGCCTTGGTTTTCTTCACAGCTTCAAGAACCGTATTGAAAATCGGTATTCCTTCAAAGCCACTGCCACCCTTGCCCGGCGTCACACCGGCAACGACGTCAGTGCCGTACTCGCGCATCTGGCGCGCGTGGAAGGAGCCGTCGCGGCCGGTGATTCCCTGAACCACGACTTTGGTTTTCTTATCAACGAAAATTCCCATAATCAGCTTCCTCTATCCTAAAATCATACAATGCTTGTTTACATTCGTCTCAGTTAGGCTAGCTCGATTGCCCGTTTAACCACACCATTCATGGTGTCAGCGCTCTCGATGCTGGCCTGCTTGAGGATCACCGCTGCTTCCTTCTCGTTAGTGCCGGTCAGGCGAACCACGATTGGCACCTGAGGTTTGAATTCGTTCAAGGCTTTGACGATGCCGTTAGCGACGTCATCACAGCGGGTGATTCCGCCGAAGATGTTGAAGAGAATCGATTTGACGTTGGGATCACGAAGGATAATGCGCAGCGCGGTCACCACCTTATCTGGATTCGACGAACCGCCGATATCAAGGAAGTTCGCCGGCTGACCGCCGTAGAATTTGACGAGATCCATAGTGGCCATTGCCAGGCCGGCGCCGTTCACCACGCAACCGATGTCGCCCTCAAGCCCGACAAATGAAAGTCCCTGCTGGCGTGCTTCGTTTTCCGCTTGCTCACCCGGAGGTACATCGCGCAATTGTTCGAAATCTTTATGGCGATAAAGGCCGTTGTCGTCGAGGTTGATCTTGGCATCAAGCGCGATCACGTTGCCTTCCGGTGTCGTCACCAGCGGATTGATTTCCGCCAGGGAAGAATCGGAGTTCATGAAGCAGTTGTAGAGCTTCTGAATTATCTTTGCCGCCTGCTTGGCGGTGTCCGGATTCGAATAGAGTCTGAAAGCCAATTCACGAGCCTCAAACTGGCGCAAGCCCATGATCGGGTCGACATGAAGCTTGAAGATCTTCTCGGGGGTCTTAGCCGCGACTTCTTCAATATCAATACCACCCTCGGCGGATACCATAACCACCGGTTTCTTCTCGGCACGGTCGACGATGACCCCGACATACGCTTCGTGGGCAATCTCCTCCGCTTCGGTTACCAGCACCTTCTCGACTACAAGGCCCTTGATCTCCATTCCGAGAATCTTCCTGGCATTCTCGTAAGCTTCATCGGCATTGGCGGAGTACTTGATGCCTCCCGCCTTGCCACGACCGCCGACATGCACCTGCGATTTAACCATCACCGGAACACCGTATTCCTCGGCGATCGAGCGCGCTTCTTCCGGCGTCGTAGCGATCTTGCCGCGCGGAATCGGAATGCCGAAAGAGGCGAATATTTCTTTGGCTTGATACTCGTGAATCTTCATCCTAATCTCCTTAAGAGTCTCCTCAAGAGCTCTCTTGTTCGAAAGTATCGAGAAAGTTTTGAGCTTCTGTCATAAGGGCGTCACGATCATTGCGCTCAGGTTCATCCAGCACGATTTCGAGCAGATGATTGAGGACAAGCCCAATCACCGGGCCTTCCGGCAGATCAAACGCCTGCATCAAATCCTCGCCATTGACCTTAAGGTCTTGTAAGCCGAATGGTCGTTTCTTGTCAATTTCGTCGCGAACACGCAGTTCAAGATCGTTGACGTCGTCATTACTTTGATCGGTCCCCTGCGCAATCGTATCGGCGCGGCGCAGTTCCAGCAGGTCGAAAATCAATTCCTTACCGGTACGTCGAATAAGACGCCGCAAACCCTTGTCGGCGACTTCAGTCGTAAACATGTGCTGATCTACGAGGGTCGTTACTCTGTCGATGAAATCGTTGCCATAGCGCAGGCGCTGAAGGGCGGTGCGAGTCATTTTGGCGCCAATCTGCGCATGATTGTAGAATGTAGCCCGATCGTCAGCGACTCGCCGTGTCACCGGCTTGGCGATGTCATGGAAAAGCAGCGACATGCGAATCAGCAGGTTCTTCGGAGCAGCATCAACCGCGTTCAAAGTATGCTCGAAGACATCCCATTTATGGTAAGGGCCGGGCTGAGTGACACCAACTGCAGCTTCCAACTCGGGAAGTATGATCTTAAGCAAACCTGTCTGCTGCATCAGATGGAATCCGATCGAGGGACGATCCGCTTTCTCAAGCAGCTTGTTGAACTCCTCATTGATCCGTTCCGGCGTTATTGTCGCTATCAGTCGCACATTCGTTTTGATCGCTGCCAGAGTCTGCGGCTCAATTTGAAATTCAAAGCGCGCCGCGAATTGCATGGCGCGCAGCATCCGCAGCGGGTCTTCCTCAAATGACGACGGTGAAGTATACCGGATTAGCTTTGCGGCAATGTCCTTTCGACCATTGAGCGGATCGATGATCTCTCCGGTGCCGATGTCACGGGCGATGGCATTGATGGTGAAATCGCGGCGCTTGAGGTCATCTTCCACCGGCAGGCTATGATCAAAATCAACTTTGAAGTCGCGATGACCTGTGCCGGTTGAACATTCTTTGCGCGGGAGAGCAAAGTCAAAAGTGTGCATCGGCTCTTCCCCTCGCCGATAGGGAGTGAACTTGATCACACCAAAGGACCTGCCGACCAGATCGACACGCCCGAATTCGCGCAGGATGTCGGACAACTCCTGATAGGGAATATTGGTAACCAGGAAGTCAGCATCCTTTGATGCCGGTCTATTGGCCATCAATGAATCACGCACCGTACCGCCGATTTCATAGAGCTTACCCCTGGTCGTGATCGCTGCGATCACTTCGGGATCGAGGGTAATGCCCGGGTTGGTCATGTTATTGGCCGCATTCCTAGTCTGATTCAATGGTTGTACCAGCATCACCAAGTACTGCCTCAGCCGCCCGTTCGATTGAGCTGATCACTACGCGCTCGCCGCCTTGCTCTAGAAAGTCAATTGCAGCTTCGATTTTTGGTCCCATGCTGCCGGGCGGGAAATGTCCTTCAGAGAGATATTGCTTTGCCTGACTCAATGTCATCCGATCAAGCCGCTTTTCATTCTCTTTACCGAAATTGATGGCGACTTTGTTGACGCCGGTCAGAATCACCAGCATCTCGGCGCCAATCTCGCGCGCTAGCAGAGCCGAAGCGCGATCTTTGTCAATGACAGCGTCGATCCCCTCAAGGGTGCCGTCCTCTTCGTAATAGACCGGTATCCCGCCGCCACCGGCGGCGATAACTATTGTACCACTGCCAACCAGCTGCTTAATGCTTCTCGCCTCGATGATAGCTTTCGGAATCGGAGATGGCACTACCCGCCGCCAGCCACGCCCGGAGTCTTCTTTCATCACCCAGTTGCGCTCGGTCTCAAATAGATGAGCTTCCTGCGCATTGTAGAACTGGCCGATGTACTTGCGGGGGTTGCCGAGTTCAGGATCGTCGGGATCAACCTCCACCTGCGTGATGATAGTCATTACCTCGCGGTCGATCTTTTCACGCTTCAGGCGGTTGTGAAGGCTCTGGCCGATCATATACCCCATGCCCCCTTCGGTGTCGGCGACGCAGATACCCAGCGGCAGAATCGGCGCCTTGCCGCGAGCCAGTTCGACCCGCAGGATAGCATTACCCACCTGCGGGCCGTTGCCGTGCGTGATTGCGATCTTGTAGCCCTCGCGAATCAGGTCAATCAAACCATCGAGCGAGTTACGCGTGTTGGCGAACTGATTGGCTATAGTATCCTCGATGTCCTGACGCGTGATGGCATTGCCACCGAGGGCGATGACCGCAGTCTTACTCAT
>CAYXUL010000012.1:39399-62933 GCA_964468475.1 uncultured Ignavibacteria bacterium
CGAACTTCTCATCAGGCTTTCTTCTTGCCCTTCTTCACTCTCTTGGTGAAGTCGGTCAGGATTTCCGTGAGGGTCGGGCGGCCGATCTCCTGCAATTCATAGCCGACGCGAGTTGATTTTTGCTTGATCGTGCAGACGCGACGCAGGTCGATCGGAGTGCCAATGATCACCGAGTCACACTTGGTGGCAGCGATGGTAGCCTCAAGATCCTTGATCTGCTTGCCGCCGTAACCCATCGCGGGCAGCAGCGCGCCGATGTCGGGATATTTCGCGAAAGTGTCCTTAAGGGTGCCTTTCAGGTATGGCCTCGGATCGACAATCTCTGCCGCTCCGAATTTCTGGGCAGCAACGGTGCCAGCTCCATACTGCATTTCGCCGTGAGTCGCGGTGGGACCATCTTCGACGACCAGCACGCGCTTACCGGTGATAACGGAAGAATCTTCTACCGTGATCGGGGAGGCAGCATCAACCACGATAGCATCGGGATTGACTTCAAAGATGTTTGAACGTACGATCTCGACATATTCGGGGTCGGCGGTGCCAATTTTATTGATGACGATAACATCAGCCGCACGGAAATTCGACTCGCCGGGGTAGTAAGCAAGCTCGTGTCCGGGGCGATGCGGATCGGCGACGGTGATCCAGAGATCGGGCTCGTAGAAGGGCAAATCATTGTTGCCACCGTCCCAGACGACCACGTCGGCCTCTTTCTCCGCCTGGCGGAGAATCACCTCATAATCCACACCGGCGTAGATTATCTGCCCGCGGGCGATATGTGGCTCGTACTCTTCCATCTCCTCAATCGTGCATTTGTGCTTCTTCAGATCGGCGATAGTAGCAAAGCGCTGACTGATCTGCTTGGTGAGATCGCCGTACGGCATCGGGTGACGCACTGCCACAACTTTTTTACCAAGCTCCTTGAGGATCTCACACACACGCCGGGTCGTCTGGCTCTTGCCCGCACCAGTTCTGACGGCGGTTACGGCAATCAATGGCTTGGTAGACCGCAGCATGGTGTGATCCGGACCAAGCAGGATGAAATTCGAGCCCGCAGCCATCACCTCTGAAGCACGGTGCATCACATATTCATGTGGGACATCGGAATAAGAGAACGCCACCTCATCGATGTCATGCTTGGCGATCAGATCCTGCAGCATCTCTTCCGGATAGATTGGGATACCCTTAGGGTAGAGTTTGCCTGCCAGCTTGGCGGGATAGCGCCGCCCTTCGATGTCGGGAATCTGGGTGGCAGTAAAGCAAACCACATCGACGGTATTGTCGTCCCGATAGTAGGTGTTGAAATTGTGGAAGTCACGCCCCGCCGCCCCCATTATCAAAATACGCTTCTTGGTCATATTCTCAATCTCCAGTTAACAGTTTGCTAAGGGTCAATTTCTCAAAGTCATCTCAGGACTTCTGACCAACTAAAAATCCAACGTGAAACTCCAGGTGCTTTTTCAGACTGCTGAAGCAAACCAGAGAATGGAGATGAAATAGGCCAGTAAGCCCTTCATTCCGGCACGGCCATATATGATCCAGAAGTTGTTCATAGCTTGAAGTTTATCTTACTCCAATGGAATTCTTAACAGCTATACCCGGACTCAGTTGTCGTCGATCTGCGCCCGCTGCAGCGTTCCGGAGAAATCGACATAAACCGATTTCCATTCGCTGAAGACGTCAAGCGCCTGGTGTCCAGCTTCGCGATGCCCGTTGCCGGTCGCCTTGGTGCCGCCAAAGGGCAGGTGAACCTCAGCGCCGATCGTGGGGCTATTGACGTAAAATATCCCCGTATAGATATCACGCATGGCGCGGAAGGCTTCGTTGACATCCTGCGTATAAATCGAAGCAGACAGGCCATACATCGTATCATTGGCCATTTCAATGGCTTGGTCGAGTGAGTCGCAAACCGCGATCGAGACCACCGGACCGAAGATTTCTTCTTTCCAAATGGTCATATCCTGGGTGACATCGGCGAAAACCGTCGGCTGGAGGAAATAACCCATCGCATGGTCGCCATCGGTCAGACGCTCGCCGCCGGTGTGCATCTTGGCGCCTTCCTTCTTGCCGATCTCGATGTAACGCAGATCGGTGTCAAGCTGCGCCTGGTTGATCGCCGGTCCCATATTGACCGCCTCATCGAGGCCGTTACCGACTTTCAGGCTCTGCGCGCGCTCGACCAGCATCTCGACGAATTTTTTGTAGATATCCTTATGGCAGACAATACGCGACGTCGCCGTGCAGCGCTGACCTGTAGTGCCAAAAGCACCCCAGAGCGCCCCGTCAACGGCCAGTTCGAGCTTGGCGGAATCCATGACGATTTGCACATTCTTGCCGCCCATTTCAAGCGAGCAGTGTTTGAAATCGGGAGCACAGGCTTTGGATACGTGCGAGCCAATCTCGGATGATCCGGTAAAGGAAACGACTTTGACCTCTCGGTGGTTCATCAGCGGCTCGCCGACCTTCGAACCGGAACCGGTCACCATATTGACGACCCCCTTCGGCATGCCGCATTCCTCGAAAACTTTGACAAAATTAACTACCGAGAGAGGTGTGTCAGTGGCGGGCTTAATTACCACCGTGTTACCGCACACCAGCGCCGGAATCATTTTCCAGGAAGGAATTGCCATCGGGAAGTTCCAGGGTGTGATCATCCCGCAAACACCGAGCGGCTGCCGGATCGACATCTGAAACTTGTTCGGCATCTCCGAGGGAGTGGTCTGGCCGTGCAGTCGGCGGCCCTCACCTGCTGTAAAGTAGGAAATATCAATAGCTTCCTGCACATCACCGCGCGTCTCCGCCAGGACTTTGCCCATTTCGCGGGTCATTTCCTTCGCGAACTGCTCTTTGCGTTCGACCAGTCTCTGGCCAACTCGGAAGAGAATCTCCGCGCGTTTGGGAGCGGGCACCAATCGCCACTTCTTATAGGCTTCCGCGGCAGCTTCAATGGCGCGGTTGACATCACGCTGGTCAGACTTCTGAAAAACGCCAACTACTTCGTCGGTATTGGCAGGGTTACGGTTCTCGAAGGTCTCACCTGTGGCTGACTCAACCCATTCACCGTTAATATAGTTCTTATAAACCTCTGGCATTAGATCCTCCGGCAAGAAAGCGACCAAGATAGCAATTCAACAGGCGGTTTTCGTGAATTTTTTCACGCTTCCATCCGCCAGGAAAGAAGAAAAATATAGCGACTAAGTTATCTATGTCAACGGGTTTTACAAACTGAGGTCGAAAAATATGTAGGAATTACTCCCCTATTTAAGGAGGTTTCGTCCCCCGGACTCCGACAGGCTAATAGTATGGCGATATCCGGGGTTCGGATTCAGATTTTGTCAGTAAATTTCATCCCTGCGCGTCCTCAGAACAAGGGGATGGTACCACAGGTTTTCCGACATCGGCTGCGAGATGCTTCAAATTCAGCGTCAATCCCATTGGGAACTTGCTAGTCAAAGGCAATCTCCAAGCCCTCCTCCGCGAAGATCAACTCCCGAAATCCTTGCGCTGCAAACTGCGACGTGGCAGCTGCTCTGTCGAAATCTTCCGGCAAATGCGTCAGCATTATTCTCTTAACTCCTTTATCAATAGCAAGTTGCGACAACTGCTCCAAATCGACATGGAAGCCTTCGACCACCGCCAGGTCCGACCCCACCAAAATGCCCGCTATATCGTTTAGATGGCCCAGATCAGCAGAATAGATGATTTTACGGCCTGCCGCTTCGATGATATAGGCGAAGCACTGAAACTTATTTGGCAGGTTGTGTTCTCTGACAAAGTCGCGCTTAGAGCCTATATGGCTCGTAGGATGGGGACTAACTCGCAGATCCGTCATCTCAAACTCGAAATCGGAATCGACGGGGTGAAATTCCACCGGCATCGACAGTCGTTCCGGAAAGAGGTAGGCGGCATTGAGCCAGGTAATGAACGGGTCGATTGCCTCGGAAGGCATGCAGATATCAAGGGGATCAGTCCTGCGCATCCCGTGCACCATCTGCAAATAGAGAAACAGCCCGCTAATGTGATCAGAGTGGGTGTGTGAGATGAAGATCGTGTCGAGGCTCAGCGGGTCAATGCCGGTTCGAAGCAGGGCGGATGACACCCCCTCGCCGGCATCAAAAAGGATGCGGCGATCATTCTGCATCAGCAGGTAGGCGGACCCAGCGATATTGGGATCCGGCCTGCCCGATGCACAGCCGATGACTTTGATTTTCAGCATGGGATTGGCAAAACCCGGCGGTCTTTACGCTGACTCAAAGACTTCCCGCATGATCTGGATAGCATCGCGAACGTCATCGCGGTCAACATCAAGGTGGGTAACAGCTCGTATTTTAGTAGCACCGAACGCCACAACCAGAAGTCCTTTCTCCCGACAGGAAGCGACGATGTCGTCGACCCCTCTTCCGGAGCCCGCGATATCCAGCACGACGATATTTGTCTGCACGCTATCGAGATCAATATAGACGCCCTCGATTTCAGAGATCGATTCGGCGAAATACCAGGCGTTCTCATGGTCTTCGCTCAGCCGCTGGATATTGTGTTCGATGGCATACAAAGCTGCTGCGGCAATGATGCCAACCTGCCGCATGCCGCCGCCGAACATCTTGCGAGTGCGGCGGGCACGGTTGATGAAATCGCGTTCTCCCAGTACCGCTGATCCGATCGGTGCGCCCAGTCCCTTGGAGAAACAGACACTCATGGTGTCTGCGCAGGCAGCGTAGTCAGCCAAAGGTATTTGCGTGGCAACGTGGGCGTTCCAGATGCGGGCGCCATCGAGGTGCAGGAGTACCTGACGCGAGTCGCACAATTCGCGCAGTGACTGCATCACATCAATCGGGAAGATCGTTCCGCCGGCACGGTTGTGAGTGTTCTCGATTTCAACGATTGCGGTGCGCGGCGAATGCATACTTCCCGGTCTGATCAGACCCTCGATATCAGCAGGAGTGAAAACTCCCCGGGTGCCATCAACTACCTGGGTAAGCATGCCAGATAAGGCAGCCACCGTTGCAACTTCAAAGTTGAAGATATGGCAGCCGCGTTCGCAGATGATTTCGTCACCGGGGGAAGAGTTGGAGTAGAGGCATACCTGGTTGCCCATCGACCCGGAAGGGACGAACATTGCCGCCTCTTTGCCGAACAGATCGGCAACCTTATTTTCGAGTTCGTTGACTGTGGGGTCATCTCCGAAGACGTCATCGCCAACTTCCGCGGAAGCCATCGCTTCACGCATCTCCTTAGAAGGGCGCGTTACCGTATCGGATCGCATATCGATATAGTTGGTATCGCTCATTTCATTTCCCGCTTGCTTGAATGATTAGTGAAGGATGCAGAATCGCACAGCAACGGTCAAGGCAAATTGGGGAGAAACCTGATCAGCAAAAACATCACCAGACCGGAAGTCAGCGGCACAGTGAGGTTGTCATCACGGTAAATTGATATCGACTCCACGATTGTTGCTACCACCGCACCAATTATGCCCACGGTGTAAGGCACATTCGGCATAATAATTATGGTAAGCAGTGCCACGACCAGAAAGGCTGCTGCGCCTTCATAGGTCTTTGTCTTACGAATGAAATGTGTGCCGTAGCGGCGACCTATCATTGCAGAGGCAACATCCCCCACTATTTCAAAGGTGATTGCAGTCGCAGCGATGTAGGCAGGAAAACAGATTATGCAGGCGACTGCGGTAAAGAGGATATAGAAAGCTCCGGTGAAGTTGCCGTTCTTCTCCTTGGGGCGAATCATGCCTCCAACCACCGGTTTGACCCAATCCCAGGGTGGCAGACTCCGCAGTCTGAACACCTCAAAGGCGGCAACGATCAGGAACGCTGTTCCCAGAAGAATGATCGCTGTATTGCGCGGAAAGAAGAGGTAGATCGTCGGGATCAGCAACGCGACAAAGTGAGTCGCTTTGCGCAGTGCCTCCTGCCCGTAGGTGATATTAGTTTGATCCACCAGCAGCTAACGTGTCAGATTTGCTGATCTGGAGAGTATCCGGCTGCTCCTCGGGGGGAGTTGAAGTCGGTGTGACATATTTCCAGGGATTGTTGAAGTCAATCTTGGCGAATATCTTATCGTAGCGTTCCGTGTCGACCCCTTCCGATACCCACTTGCGCCACTGCGCGTCGGTTGTCTTATACGCATCTTCTCGCATAGCGCGCATCAAGGCGGTTCCTGCGGAGACGTACGGTAATCGCGGACGTTTTTCGAGAACTTTGACGATGTGATATCCATACTTCGTCTTAATTGGGGCCGACACATTGCCGACATTAGTCACCCAGGCACGGTCAAAAAGTTCCTTGGGAATATCCTTCTCCGATACCCAACCCGGCTCGACGGCGGTAGCTTTATTGTCCGGATTGTCATCCGTGGATCCTTCCCCAAGCGCCGCCGCGACCGCGTCGAAGTCATCACCCGCTTTCAATCTTGCGAGCGCCTTGTCGATCGTTTCTTTATCGTGGGTAAAGATCTGCTTGAACCTGACCGGTTTCTTGGCCATAAACTGGTCGATGTGCTCCTTGTAGAAGGCCTGTTTCTCGTCCTCTGTCCAATCTTGCTTTGACGGAATTCGCTTCCGCAAGATGCGATTCATTAGTTCAGCGTGCTTCAGGTTTTGATAGGCGGTCTTAATGGTGTCGGTATCGAAGTAGCCCATGCTGCGTGCGGCTGCTGAGACGACATATGGCTTTGCCATATTCAAAATGATAGCCTTGCGAATCTCGGGTGTTACGTCGGAAGTCCGGTTGCGCACCCGATACATCATTTCGTGTTCCTTGAGGACGTTGGCAGGAATCGAGTCGGTTCCGTTGACGATGCAAACCCAGTCATAAGGATCGTAAGCACCTACATCAGCATCCAGGATTTTGTCGTTCCACTCGAACTTGGCCTGTGCAACGACGCTATCAATAAAGGCTTGAATATCCTCCGCTTCCCGCTGACGTTCAAGCTGGGAGCGGATGCCGTCATAAAGCTGCAGATCCAGTTTTTGAACGCTTCCGGGCAGAATCGAATCAAGCCGGATTATATGCCAGCCGTAAACTGTCTTGAAGGGCTTGCTGATCTCTCCCACTTTCATTTTGAAGGCAACGTCAGAGAACTTGTCGACCATATCGGTACGCGCAAAAGGCCCAACCTTGCCATTCTTGTTCTTGCTTTGCGTGTCGTGTGAGTATTCTTTCGCCAAAACCGCGATATCAGAGCCCTGCTTGATCAAATCATAAAGATGCCAGGCACGAGCCTCAGCCATACTATCTACTGCTTTAACATCGTTGATCTGCTTGGTCCCCTCCAGAGAACTCCAGGCTTTGGGATTGTCGGAAGATAGCACGTGTGTCACAACTCGCCGTTCAGGGGTAGTGTAATAGTCGAGATTGGCGTTATAGATGCTATCGATCTCTTTTTCCGTTACTGTGTGTCTACCGGCAAACAGATCGTTGAACATGTAATCCACTACTACATCATGGAGACGATTCTTCACAAGTCGGTGGACTTCAGCCCGGTCATAGTCATCAAAGCTCCGAGCCTTGATAGAGGCCATCTTTCTGTACATTGCCTCTTCGTACGCTCTTTCAGGGGTGGCTTTCTCTCGCGAGTTGGGACGGCTCAAATTGATATATTCATTTGCCACATCGGCGACAGTCAAAGGAAGGTCTCCGACTTTGCCAACCTCTGTCTGGCCCGTGATATGTGAGGCATCGATGTCCTTGGGTGATTTGGAACATCCGGCAACCAGGACCATACCGGCCACCAGCACGATTACTGTGACTATCTTATAGCGGCTTAACATCTTTACAGCTCGTTTCTCCTGTCCGGCAATCAGCTTAGAGTGTGACATTTAGTGAAACCCGATACGAATTGTCAAGGTCTGAATGGTCCATGTAAGCACCATCCAGCCTGAATCGATTAAAGGCGACCCCTACGCCCAGTGTCAGACGCCCTACATCAGCGCCGCCTCGAAAGAAAAGAATATTCGCATAACCAACTTCCAGCCCCGCGTGTGTATCCAGCGATATTCCGCCCGCCGAGATTTGCGCGGCTTCCTTGCGACCTTCAAAAAGAAAGTCACCATCTGTTACAGCGGTGAAGGTAAATTGATCCACATCTCTGGTCAGTGCCAGGCCAGTGCGCAGCGAGGGATAGATCGATTCTTTAGTACCATTGTCGTAGGAGAGGAAAGTGGAGGTCAAATCCCGAAGCGTAGCGCCAACGCGAAAGCCCGGCGCCAGTCGGTACTGCATTCCCAAATCCATGCCCAGACCCCAGGCAGAATTTTGGGCCAGAGATCGCACGATGACTTTGGCCGCCAGTCCGGCGGAAAGAGCGCTGCTGAACTGAACTCCGGCAGCCACGGAAGTCTGGTAATCGTAGTGACTTTCCTCGGATACCACGACCGGCCTCCCGCGATCCGCGTCCCACTCAGTGAGCTTTATGCCACCGCCGCCGACTCGATAAACGCCGATACCGACAGCTCCTGATCGGATGCCGATTTTTACCGGTTGGGCATACGCCGCAAAATCATGATTGAGAAGTGAACCAAAGGTCTCGGAGTGAAGCAGCGCGATCTGACGACTATGCAAAAGCACCAGACCTGCCGGATTGTAGTAGACCGCGGTGGGATCGTTAGCCAGCGCAATATACGCGCCACCCATCGCCAGCGGCCGAGCGCCCGCCCCCAGCGTGAAGGCTTCTCCCGCATATTTTGCAGCGTCAAGGGACTGCACTCCCACTCCCAGAAGCAAGGCTGCTACAATTACCGATATCGCTGATTTCGTTGACAACACTCCCTAAACACGCGCCTCTGTTGTGATTCGACCGCTATAAGCCCCCGCGGTAAATGACAATATATGACCTCAGAAGATAATACAAAAGAATTGGGCGGTCGTTTAATAACAACCGCCCGAAAATTAACAGGATCTGATCGTGAAGATCGATTAGGTCTCGGAAGTCTCTGCCTTCTTGGTGCAGGTCTTGCCGGCTTTGACCATGTTGGCGCATCGGTCAAACGGGCAATCGGAACCGCAGACAGCCTTCATCTCGGCAGTGCATTCGGTCTTCATCGTGGCCGCATAACCTGCCTTATCGATCGCTTTGATCATGTCATCTGTTTTCACCTGGCTGGGATGAAAAACCACCGTAGCCGAAGCGTTTTTCAGATTCACGTCGACCGCGCAGACACCTTCAATTGACCCAAGTGTCTTGGTGACATGCTCGACGCAGCTCCCGCACATCATCTTGTTGACGTTCATAAAAGCGATCTTGGCATCGGGGCACTTCATCGCTTCGGCGACCGTCATCATTGGATGACCGTTGGGCATCGTCTCTACAGCCTCGGTTGTCTTCGCGCCGGTACAGGTCTTTGCTGCGGTACAGGTCTTCGCGCAATCGGCGCCGGTCTTCGTGGCCTCAGCTTTGCCGCTACAGCTTGCCTTGGCATCGGTGCTCTTCGATCCGCCACAAGCCATCGCTGCCGGCGCAACCATAAACGCAACGAGAGCGGCGATCATCAGGATTGAAGCAAATTTCTTCACATGAGCCTCCTCTTGGTGGAAAGAGTTGAGTTGCTTCAGTTCTTCAAAATTTATCTACTATTTAGCTCGATATTAACTACGAAGTACTCTCAGTAATTTATATATAGTACGATCTTAAAGGTATTGTTTAATCAGATTTTCGTAAAAATTTTGATCTTTATAGCCCACGATCTTATCAACGATTTTTCCGTCGCGGTCAACCAGGTACGCAGCAGGAATGGAATTGCCGAGCTTCCATTGGCGCGCCAATTGTTGATCGCCCATAACCACCGGGTACGGAATACCGAAGTTGCTCACAAATTTGGCGACTTCGGCTGGTGGCTTGGTGTCGAGCGAGACCCCTACTACTGAGAATCCCTGATCTGCATACTTGTTGTGAAGGTCAATCAGATGCGGGATCGATCGGCGACACGGCGGACACCAGGTTGCCCAGAAATCCACCAGCACAACCTTGCCCTCATATTTCGACAGGTCAACGGTGTTGCCGTCAAGGTCCGGTCGACTGAGTGCCGGCGCCGCTTTGGCGACGGTCTTGAGTTCGCCGCTCTCACCGGTTGAACATGACATAAACAGAGCCACAATGGATATGATCGCGATGCTGTTCAGAAACAGACGCAGGATGCTCGACCTTTGTTTCTTCATCAATTGGAAGCTTTCTGTTTTGCCTCGATTTCGCGGTATGCCACTAAGGTACCGTTCTTGAAAACAAGTTCGCTGGTGCCGTCATAATGCCAGAGTACTTCATCTTTGCTGTCATCAACCGATTGTGGTTCTCCCCAAAGGGACTTTACCTGCGCCTGAGTCATTCCCGGCGTAATTTTGGCGTCGGGACGAATCGACTCAAGTTTTTTGCGCTGGGCGACATAATCACTGAATGCCATTGTCTCGTTGAGATTGAGACTGACGAAATCCAGAATATACTTCATCGCGGTGGCATCCACATACCCGGGCGCCGGTGCAATATGAGTACCGTCGGGCTCCAGGAACCAGGTTGTCGGGTAACCGGTCACACCGTACTGGCGAGTCAAGCCTTTCTCGGTGATCTGTCCGTCGTCAAGATTAACCAGGTTATAAGAGTCACCATCGACTTTCGCGGCCTCGAAATTCCTCGCAATCGCGGCCTGGACATCCGGGTCACGGTAAGTTGTCGCGTCCATTTTCTTGCACCAACCGCACCAGGAAGTGGCAAAATCCACAAGTACATGCTTGTTCTCTTGCTTGGCTTTCTTAAGCGCCTCGTCATACTTCATC
Organism: uncultured Ignavibacteria bacterium; assembly: GCA_964468475.1. GTDB lineage: Bacteria > Zixibacteria > MSB-5A5 > CAIYYT01 > CAIYYT01 > JBECKX01. Next base: position 50,172 of record CAYXUL010000012.1, read on the forward strand.
CAGTGAATCGGATCAGCGTGCAGCGAGGCGGTAACAAACGGGCTCGCGCCGATGCCGGCGATGAAGACAGCAAGTGTGAGGGAGGGAATAAATTTTGTTTTAATCATGAAATTTCTACTGTAGTAATCGGGACCTTAGATCAAACTCAATACCTTATGCCTCGAGATGAAATCAAGACCGAAATCCGATCGTCAGCTTCACTTACTCCTAACGAAAATCGTTGTGCCTAAACGAGATCAATCGCTAAAGCTTCCGGTACTCGTTTTAACACCTGCCTGGAACCTTGGTTCCCGAAATCAGTAGTGATTTCGCATTGATTTCGTTGTTACAACAAGATATCACTGCGACTTACGAAATCCTACATTTTCTTTACCGAGTAATTTACTCAGTTTTTCAATTAATTCAAGATTCGGCAAAACGCGCGTATTCTTTGGCGACAAAACGAACAATTGATCCTGAGACACTATACTGAGCCTCACCGCCACTTTACCCGGGTGCTGCCTGAGAACTAATTTTATATCCTCTAACGACTTAGAAGTCGAATTGCCGTTCAGGAAGAGTTCGAGCGTTGCAGTGCGATGTTCGAACAGCCCCTCGAGAGCAGCTATCTCGCTGGCGACGATTTTCGGTTTCTCATTCTCACGTGTCGAGACCCGGCCGGTACACAAGATCTTCGAATCAACTTCGAGAACCGACCTTGAACGCTCAAACAGGTCAGAGAAGATCAGAAGCTCTATTGAACCGAAGAAATCCTCCAGGGTAACGAACGCCATCTGGCGGCCCTGCTTGTCATAGTTGATCTTGAGGGACTGAATCAGTCCGCCAATTGTGGCAGTGTTGCCATCGGGGACATCACCGCTGGTGTCGGTGTTGACTGTCGCAAAGGCTTCCAGCTCCAGTCTGAATTTCTCGAGAGGGTGACCCGACACGTAGAAGCCGAGTGCGCTTTTCTCGTTCTGCAGGATGGTGTGAGTATTCCATTCCAGATCATCATCAAGCTTCGGCTCCTGCACCACGGTCTCGCCTGACCCGGCAAACATATCGGACTGGTTGATTCCCTCATTGCGTTGCAGTGATTGTCCAAAGCTGAGTGCTTTCTCCACGGCAGCATGCTGCTGGGCGCGATTGCCCTGCAACGAATCCATAGCGCCGGCCATCACCAGCGATTCGACGCTACGGCGATTGAGCGCGCCGAGCTCGGTACGCGCACAAAAGTCGAAGATCGTAGTAAAATCTCCGCCTTTATTTCGAGCATTTATCATGGCCTCAACTGCACCGTGACCGACATTTTTGACGGCGGCCAGGCCAAAGCGGACTTTGCCATCAGAAACACTGAAGGCAAGCTGCGACTTGTTGACATCGGGCGGCAAAACCTCGATCTCCATCCGACGGCATTCCTCCATCAGGATGATAATGCGGTCGGTCGAGCCCATCTCCGAGGTCATATTCGCAGCCAGGAATTCCTGGGGATAGTGAGCTTTGAGATACGCGGTCTGATACGCCAGCAGTGCGTAGCCCACTGAGTGCGACTTGTTAAACCCATAGCCGGCGAAATTCTCGATCAAGTCGAAAACTCTTTCGGCGGTCTTCCGATCGATCTTGTTCTTCAGACAACCGGCGGTGAACTCCTCCTTCTGCGCCTTCATCAGTTCAGGGATCTTCTTGCCCATCGCCTTGCGCAGAATATCACCCTTCCCAAGGGAGTAACCTGCCATCTCGTTGGCGATTTTGATCGCCTGTTCCTGGAAGACAATAACGCCGTAAGTATCCTTCAGAATTGCTGCCATCGAGGGATGCTCATACTCTACCTTCTCGCGGCCATGTTTACGGTCGATGTAGAGATCGACGACACCACCCTTGAGGGGTCCCGGGCGGTAGAGGGCGTTCATGGCAGCCAGATCGTTCAAATTCTCCGGTTTCAGCTTACGCAGGTATTCCCGCATGCCAGAGGACTCAAACTGAAAAATGCCTATAGTTTGCCCGGCGCCGAACAGCTGGTAAACCCCCGGGTCGTCCAGCGGAATCTCGTTGATGTTGAGGTCAACGCCGTGATTCTCGCTGATCATCGCCAGCGCATCGTCGATTACGGTGAGGGTGCGGAGCCCAAGGAAATCCATTTTCAGCAGGCCGATATCCTCGACCGCTTTCATATCCCACTGTGTAGTGATTTCCTCTTTGCTGCCTTTGTAGAGGGGCACATAGTTGGTAAGATCGGAAGGCGCGATCACCACCCCTGCCGCATGTGTGGAGGCGTGTCGTGTCAATCCCTCCAGCACTTTTGAGTACTCCAGCAGTTTAGCGACGCGACTGTCCGATTCGGCGAGTTTCGTCAGCTCCGGCTCAAGCTCGAGAGCCTTCTCGATAGTCATATCGAGTGCGAAGGGTATCAACTTCGCAATCTTGTCCACTTCACCATAAGGAATTCCCAGCACTCGACCCACATCGCGCACGACAGCGCGGGCAGCCATTGTTCCGAAAGTGATGATTTGCCCCACATTATCACGGCCATATTTGTGAGTGACATACTGAATTATTTTCTCGCGCCCGCGATCGGAGAAATCGATATCGATATCAGGCATGCTGATACGTTCGGGATTGAGAAAGCGCTCGAACATCAGGTCATACTTAATCGGATCAATGTTGGTGATGCCCAACACGAATGAGACGATCGAGCCCGCGGCTGAACCACGACCCGGGCCAACTGAGACGCCGAGATTGCGAGCTTTGGTGGTAAAGTCGGCTACAATCAGAAAATAGCCGGCGTAGCCCATCTGCTTAATGACGCCCAATTCATAATCTAGACGCTCTCGCACCTCGGGGGTCGGGTTGGGATATCTCTCCTCCATCCCTTTCACGGCCTCGGCTGTAAGATATTCGTCAAGGTCGCGATATTCGTCAGGGAGTGGAAATGCCGGAAGATGGTGCGTGCCTAACTCGATCGCAACATTGCACTGCTCAGCGATCTTGAGCGTGTTTTCAATGGCACCAGGATACTTGCCGAACCGCTCTTTCATTTCCGCTGCACTCTTGACGTAAAGCTGGTCGGTTGTGTAGCGCATGCGATCCTGATCGCTCAGGTGTTTGCCGGTCTGGATGCAAAGCAACGCATCGTGTGCCTCGGCATGCTCGCGCCTGAGGTAATGGCAATCATTGGTGGCAACTAGATTGAATTCACTCTCTTTGGCGAGTTTCAGCAATTCGGGCCTCACGCGATCTTCTGCGTCGATGCTATGATCCTGAATCTCGATGTAGAAGTTCTCTTTGCCGAAGATATCGGCGAACTCAAAGGCAGCGCGTTTCGCCTCGAGATCGGATTTATTAGTAAGAAGGTAGGCGACTTCCCCCTGCAGGCAGGCGGATGTGCAGATCAGTCCATCAGCGTATCTCTTCAAAGCGGCCTTGTCGACGCGAGGACGGTGGTAGAAGCCTTCCAGATAGCCGATGCTTGAAAGTTTGATCAGGTTTTTGTAACCGGTTTCGTTCTTTGCCAGCAAGAGCAAGTGATTTCCGCCGTCAGGGTAGCCTTCGACAGGTTTCTTGAGACCCAGCTCTCTCGGAGCGACATAGATTTCGCAGCCGATGATTGGCTTGATGCCCGCAGAGGTGGCCTTCTTATAGAATTCAATCACACCGTGCATGTTGCCGTGATCGGTGATCGCAACTGCCGGGAAGCCATAATCTTTGGCAATCCTGATGAACTCATCTATGCGGCAGGCGCCGTCGAGAAGCGAGTACTGCGTGTGATTGTGCAGGTGAACAAAATCTGCCTGCGGAACCGCTTGTTCGTTGTCTTTCTTGGTTGCCGTTTTCGCTGTCAATTCCAGAACCCCCAGATCTTCGGTCGTTTTTTCGTGAGTTTGAAGTAAAGATAGCCAAATCCAAAACCGCCGATATGCGCAAACCAGGCAGTACCTCCCCCTCCCGCCGGCCCGGCGAAAAGTCCGGAGAAGCCACTGATTATTTGAATCGCAATCCAGAATCCCAGGAGGATTTTGGCCGGTATCCTTACCCATTGGATGAAGAAGAAGATAAACAGAATAGTATGTATGCGCGCATTCGGATAGAGAACCAGATAGGCGCCCAGCAGTCCGGCAATCGCCCCCGAAGCACCCAGTAGTGGGATATTCGAATTCGGAGCAGTGGCAGTATAGAGCGCCAGCGCAGCAATTCCGGAGACGAAGTAGAAGATGGTGTACTTCACGGGGCCGTAGAAATCTTCGATCTTGCTCCCAAAGATCCAGAGAAAGAGCATGTTGAACACAACATGGAAGAACCCACCATGCATAAACATGCTGCTGAAGATGGTGATGCCCAGAGGCAACGCTACTTCGGGCGGGAGATGGACCGCGTGCGTATACTCGACCGGAACGAACGACCACTTGTAGATAAATGTATTTTGCGCCGCGCCGGTGAGAAAAGTCTGATAGAGTTGGATTACCAGGTTGAGGATGATGATTGAGATAGTTACAACCGGGAATCGACGTGTCGGGATTTCATCTCGAATTGGAATCATAGTTTGTCAATATAGCTGCCGCGAGAATTAGAGCAAGAAGGCGATGCTGTTCGGGGCGAAAAGGTGTGTTATTTCTTGCCGGATACGCTGAAGTCACCGTCATAGATACGCGTATTACCCGCATTATCGGTGGCCTTGATTTGCAGCTTGTGATTTCCCGGTTCGAGATCGAAGTAAGCTTCCGCATTTACCCGGTGTGTCTCGAAATCGTAAACCGGTACTATCCAGCGGCCGTCGATCCTGATTTCGATATCCTCGCCAATGCCTGACATCTCATCTCGCACATCGCAGGAGACTTTGGGGCGGGCATTCGCCAGCATCGCTCCCCGTTTCGGCCTTACCTCACGAATCGTGGGGGGGACGTCGTCGTTCCTGACAACTAACCGGCCCAGCGTGTATGATTTGAGTTTCAGGCTGCGGCCGTCAGCGGAGCGATCAGAATCGAGGTAGTAAAACTGGGTGTCAGCGTCAGCGTACAGCCCGGCGCCCGGCGGTAAGGCATTATCAGCGTCATAACGGTAAGTAACTTGATTCGCCAACGGCATATCATTTGGAAAGAGTGCATAAGTCACACCCTCCGGCGACTGCAGGGTATCGATGCGAAAGAAGTAGTGGGTGTCAAACGGGTAGAACATGCTGGCAAGTGGAGGAAAGAGCACGGTAAGTCTGCCGTCCTCCGAGACCAATTTCCCCTCCTTACCGGGATGAGAGCCCCAGGGAAAACGATAGGTGCACGGCACTTCGGAATATCTGACCCCTCCGGTCGCACTCTGCTGTATGATCGTGAGAACGACAGAAGGCGCAGATTCAACATTTCTGACCAGATCGGTAACCCGCACCAGGTAGTAGCCATGCCCGAGGTCCTGCACGTCCTGCGGCCTGGTGGTTGCAGGATCTCCGCAGGAAACGCTGATCAGCTGAGGTTCTTTGGCTTCAGACTCCAGCAGGAGGTACAACTCTTCGCCTGCGGGAATCAAAGATGCAACCACCGCAGTATCCATATAGCCTGCCTCAGTCAGGAGTCTTTGCAGTTTCTTGTAGTCTGGTTTAAGCACAGGGAAATTTCCCGAAAGAGCAGAATCAGCGTAGAAAGTAATCTCCGCGCGCGAGTGATTGCCGGCGACGTCACGCGCCCTGATTTCCAGGGGCTTACCCAGATCGGGTATCGCGGCGCAGATTCCGGCCTTGAGGGGGTCACTCGCCGCTCCACGCGGTAGGAAATTGTAGAAGTAGTCATCTCCCAATTCAGCTTCCTGGAAATTCCGGTCAACCTCGACGCGATAACTCTCTTCAAAGGGAAGCGCATCGTAGGCAAGAGCGTAGATGGTATCTCTGCCTTGCTCCACGTTTACGCTATAGGTGGGCTTGTCAAAGTGGTTGTGGCTTACCCAATCCACGACCTCGGCGGAAACCCAGTACGGCTGCCCACCACAAGGCAGTTTCGCGGAGAGATGGTAGACTCCGTTGCGCGCACGCTTGAATGGCTGGATGATCCGCCAGCCTAGTGCTTCGGCGAGCTCGTCGTTACCGAAACCCATCAAGCGCAGTTTCTTGAAATGTGGTGCAGACTTGTCATAGACTTCCAGGCCCTTAAACTTGAGCGGATTCAGGGGAACGTTCTCCGGTGAACGAATTTCAAAGTGTAAGTGTGGCGCTCCCACGCCGGTAGAACCACTAAAGCCAATAAGTTGGCCGCGTTTGAACTTGAATTTGTTCTCCGGTGGATACAGGTCTTGCTTGTAAGTTTCTGAGGCAATTTGCTGCTGTCGGACATACTCCTCAACTTCAGGAGTGTAACGGCTCAGGTGGCCGAATACGGCGGTGTTGCCATCCTTCATCCGTAGATAGATCGCCTTGCCGTATCCGTAGTAGGATGCACGTACCCTGATGATGTAGCCATCCGCCGGCGCAACGACCTTCTTACCGATAACCCCGCCGGTGCGAATATCGACCCCGGCGTGATAGCGGCGCGTCCGTGAGCTTCCAAAGATCGAGGTCAATTCACGGCCGTAGGGCAGCGGCCACAAGTACTTAGTGGCGGCATTCGCCGCAGCAGCAAGCCCGAGGAGCAATAGTATCAGGAGAATAGTTTTCTTCATCAGTCGAGGTAGTTATCTAGTGCCAAGTATCTGGCGACGGCGCGCTGAAGAGCAACTCGTCACCAACATCAGTCTAATATATCGGCCAGCCGGGCTATTTTGAATAACGCTGCAGTCGGATTATCCGAATTCGGAGCGCGATAATAATCAACACAAATGATACAGACAAGCATGCTGTTCGAAGTGACTTTGTGCGAATCTGTGCAGAAATTACAGGGTCAACAGACAGAGTTGGCAAATGCGCTCAGATGGAGGCTTCAGAAGAGTTCGTAGTTTTCGCCCAACGCGGCTTTATGTTGTTTGAGGTCAACTTTGCGGGCGGTAGCTTGGTCGCTGCGGAAATCCTTGTGCATATACTCGGCATCGTAGCCCATTTCGCGCAGGAGCTTGGCGAATTTGGCCTCGCCGTGCAGGGTGTAGATTTTCCGCGGCTTGCAGCGTTTGACATAATTGATCAGCTGGGAGAAATCAGCATGATCCGACAGAGGCACTCCCAGATCAGTACCAAACCTGTGCTGTCTGCCGCCCTGAGACCAGCCACTGAGAAAAAGCGAACGCTTGCGGCGTAGTTCTTTGTACTCATCCTTGCGCAGAGTCTGCGGCGTGACCACGAGAACTTTCTCTTTCAAATCAACACTGTCATACACAGGCGTTAGTGCTATTTTGACTCCCGCCTTGCGATACAGCTCCGTGATGCGAGCCACGTTCACGTCAACGGCGACCTCAAAGCCGTGCTTCTGCATCAACGAGATTGCTTCCTGTGCCTTGCCCATGGCGTACCCGACTAACACTGGTGTGTACCCATCCATTTGCGCCCGCCGGACAAAAGCGACAATGCGGGTGTAGACCTCATTCTGCGGGGGGAACGCATAGGCCGGATCGCCGTAGGTCGATTCCATAATCAGAATATCACAACGCTTGTGCTCTACCGGCGGGCAAGTCAGGTTGGGATAGATTTTGAAATCCCCGGTGTAGACGATCCTCGTGCCGCCAACCTCCACCAGAATCTGCGCGGCGCCCAGCATATGCCCCGCCGAAAACAGCTCCACACTTGCTTTGCCGAATTTCACCCGCCGTTGGCAGGGAACGGCGCGCACGGTGACGTGAGGATAGCGATCACGATAGAGCAAAGCCGTCTCAGGAGTGGCTACGATGCGGCCATGCTTGCGAGCGTGATCGGAATGAGCGTGCGACACAAACGAATAGTCGCAGCGCCGCTGAGCATCGAGACGAAACTCCAGACCGTCGATGTAAATCCCGTTATCGTATTTGATCAATGGAGCCATTTTCTGGTGGATATTCCGGAAGTCTCTATTTCGCCGGAACCTCTAACTTTCCTGATCTTCATCGCCGCGATAAAAATAGCGCTTGGCGGACGGCAGCTTGAGATTCGGGTCACATTTGTAGTTGCTGTAAGTCTCGATGACACCGAAGTGTCCTTTGAAGAAAAGAAAGCCCGCCTGCCCCTTCAACTCGAAACGATGTGGCAGAAACGCATCTTTGCCATTCATCTTCACCAACTGATAATCAAGCTGAAAATCGAGTCTATCCACAAATCGGGGCCGCTTCGCCGGGGTGAACTCCTGATGAAGCACGCCGTAGCTTTCGGCATCAATCCAATAGGTCGCGTCGATGTGCTTCTCGTCTTCAACCTTGGAAGTCGCCTTCACGACATAATAAGTCAAAACCTTATCGACCGATTCGTCAATCACAACCTGGTCACCGCCGTTGTTAGTGGCCGTGACGGTATCAGGAATCGTCGCAAAAGAGGAGTCACGAGTATCAAGGAGTTCGTAGTCGTAATCCTCCCGCCCTGATTTGGTCAGCGGATCGATGAAATTGTCGCGGGAACCTTTCACCGTGTCCGCCTGTTCTTCGCGCCACTTCTTATTCAAATCTGCAACTTTTTCGCGGATTTTCTTCGGCTCAACTTCTTTAGAATTGTCGTCCATATAGAGAATCTCTGCGGTTTCGACAGAGTCCTTGTGATAGACTTTCATTCGCAGGGTTTTGATTTCCTTGGGGTTAAAATCGCCGTCATACTTGATCTCATTCTTGATCGACAGATTGGTGTATGATGTGCATGCCTGCTTATCATTGGCGCGCTTGGTGATGGCGTTGGTTATTATCTCGTCGACCTTTACCTGGGCATGAGCAGTGCTCGCAGCGAGTAAAATGCCGAGCGTTGCCGCCGCAGTGAGTATTCCGGTTATAAGTCTATTCATGCAGCTATCAATTACTCCGAGTCATTTACAATCGTTACGGAATCAATCTTGTCTCCGACCAACATTTGATCCACCAAATCGAGTCCCTCAACGACTTTTCCGAACAATGTATAATGCCCATTCAAGTGTGGTTGTGCCGATTGACAGATGAAGTACTGGCTGCCACCGGTATCTTTGCCCGCGGTGGCCATACCAACCGAGCCCTGCAGATAAGGAAGATCGTTGTCTTCGCTACGGATTTCATAGCCCGGCCCACCCCAGCCGTCACCGCGCGGGCAGCCGTCCTGAATGACAAAATCAGGCACCACCCGGTGCCAGATCAGGCCGTTATAGAATCCCTGGCGGGTCAGTTTGAGAAAATTGTAAACAGTCTTCGGCGCGCTGTGCGGAAACAGCTCAAGAACAACCCGGCCACGTGATGTGTTCAAAGCCACGCGCGGATTGCGGTCACTCCACGCAGTATAGATGCTGTCGTAGTTCTGCTCGGTCACCATTGACGTATAGTAGGGCTGTTTCATTTCCACCTTCTCACCTAACGCATCCGCCAGCCGTTGCGCCTGTCTGCGAACCGCGTAGGAACTGTCATTGACGGCATTCTGAGCTATGTTGTACAGTATATCTGAAGGCGGTAACGCCTCGGGGTACTCCAGAAGGCAATCGAGCAGGGCCCGTTTGACATCAAGGTCGGAGGCCTCCTGAAACCGCGCGCAAACCTTCTCGATATAGTTACCCAGAGTGTCGCTGTCAATCCGGCTGCACGCCAGCGCAACGAGCATGATATCTTCGTCACGCAAGGCCTTCTGCAGGTAGTGGTTGGTCAGCGAATCGACTTTCAACTTCAGGATTTGATCCACTGCTTCAGCACGCACCATAGGAATAGTATCTCTTGCCAGAAACTGCAGGACTTCGGTCGCGCCCGTGTTGGGCTCGAGCGGTGCGCATGCCTGGGCTGCCGCCCGGCGTTTGAACGGATCGGAGGAAGCGGACAAAACCTGGATCGCCGGAAATGCCACTTCCTGGGAGAGTCTGGCGATGGCGACTAGCGCATCGCCTTGAAACGGATCGTCATTTTGCTGCAGAAATGGCGCCAGCTGCATTGCCGTGGAACGATCTCCCAGTTCTCCGGCAGCCTCAATCGCGACCTGGCGAACATAGGGGTGTTCCTCCTTGCCGGTTAGATTCATGATATACGGAAGCAGCGATTTTGCCCTGAGGCGCCGCGCCGTCTGAATCGCATGATACTTCACTCGCCAACTATTCTCAGGCAGCAACAGCCCCTGAATATCACCGGTGGCGCTCGTATCGCGAATTACCGCAAGCCCGCGCAGGGAGGAGATGACGATCGGCTCGTCGCTCTCCTGCAGACCAAGCCGGTAGAGCGGTTCGAGCTTCTCGAACGGTCGTCGCGAGAGAGAGTAGTAGACTGCCCGCTTGATAGTGACGTCATCATTTGCCGCCTGCGCGATTAAGGCATTAAGCGAAACGTCATCTTTCAGACGGAATAGCGACTCGGCAGCCAGCGCCCGAAATGAGGCGGGCTCGGTGTCATCGTTTAGAATCAGCGACAAGCGCGCGCCGGCCTTTGCTGTTCGCATTTTGCTAAGCCCTTCAATGGCGCGTGCTTTGGTGGAAGAATCGGTGTCTACACTAAGCTCGATCAAGCGGTCGGCCAGAGCCGTATCACCCAATTGGCCCGCGGCAAATGCAGCCTCTGCCCGCACGACACGGTTGGTGTCTGCCAACAGCGTCAGCAGGTAAGATGCGGTGGCTGAATCGGCAACCTCTCCGATGGCGTAAGCCAGCCGTCGACGCACCTCCGGGCTGCTACTGTGAAGCCAGGCCTCGACCTGCGCCTTGTCGAGATGGCGCTGATCCTCGGCGATAGCCAGCGCAACCAGCTCCTTGCGATGGGCACTCCTTGAGCTGCAACTACCGATCAAAACGATGACGCTCAACGACAGGAGCGCCACCAGTATGAGAATCATCCTCTGCGACCTGACCATAGGGAGAGGTTAATCTATGCCGGGGGATATGACAAGATCGAATTCGGGGCGCTGCGAGGAATTCGGAGGGAGGTACTATTCGAACGGAAATGCTATTCGGGGGAGGAACCTGCCCGTGCCTATTTCATCAGGATCATCTTGCGCGTTTTGGCAACGTCATTCGTCTCAAGGCGATAGAAGTAGACGCCGCTGGCAACCTGCTGGCCTTCATCACTGAGCCCGTTCCAAACGACGGAGTAGCTGCCGGCCGGGCGCATCTGATCACTCAAGACAGCGACCCTCTGCCCCAGACTGTTGAAGACTGTCAGCCGGGTGTGTGATGCTTCCGGCAGTGTGAAGTTGATCCGAGTTATCGGGTTGAACGGGTTCGGATAGTTCTGCTCCAGCACAAAGTTATTCGGCAGAACCACATCGTGGTGGTCATTCACCGGCGTAGCGGTGCGGTAAAGGCTCTGAGCTTTGGTCGCGGAAGCAAACAGGTCTTCCTGGGTCGTTGCCGCCAGTACGGCAAAGGCAAGAGTATCGGACTCTCCCGGCGCGAGATCAAAGGGGCCACAGGCAATTGAATATGATTGATCTTCAGGTGCGAAGCTCGCAGTATCCTCAAGCCCATGAGTCAAAAACTCATATTTGACGGCCTCGGTAAGCAGCGGGTAAAAGTCGCTGCTGTATATCGTGCCCAGGTTCGTGATATCCCAGAATGTTGAAACGGTGTCATCGCTCAGTAGAGCGGTACCCCGATAATTGTAAGCACTGTTCTGCCACATATAACCGACTTCGGGTCCCCCTGGTATCTTATGGAAGCTAACCATATCAGAGCCGGCGGAACCTGCCGGGAAATCCCAGTCGAAATACATGCCGGCGTATAGCCCGTTGATCATTCTGGAGGTTTCGTTACTTAAAGTAAACTCCAGCACTACGAATTTGCCGTTGCTGGCGCCGTCATAGGTAGCGGTGCGCTGCTCGACCGTAATGCCGATCGGTTTGAAGGAATAAGAATCATCGAACCGCGAGAAGGTCTCGTGATCTCCCAGGGTACCGTTATCATAGCTGACGAGATTGCCGCCGGGCGCCACGGTAAAATCATGATCGATGGAACCCAACACGTTCGAGACCGCATCCGAGACGCTGTCCGGAGATACCCCCATCAAGAAAGCGCACTGAAAGAGATTGTTGACATTGCCGGTGCCGAGGTACCGGAAACCCAAGCCTCCACCTTCGAACGCTGAACCGTTAGCAAGGCCAAATAGCCCGTAGTTGGTAATCGTGAAGTTGACGCTGTCAGCTGAGATATTTGCCTTCGATTCCAGCAGCAGCGGGCCAACGCGAAGGAAAAGTGTAATAGTTTTTTCGTAGCCGCTGTCATCAGTGATCCTGAGTTGAACCGTGGCGTAGGCGCCGAGCAAGAAATCATTCGACACTGCGATGCGGAGCGGGAATGCGTTGCTGGCAGTCGAATCTGTTTCTATGTTGCCAAAAGGAACTATGTCGCTAGTAATAATATCAACGCCGGGGCCTGGATTTATCAGTTGTCCCTCGACCCCGATAGTCCCCGGGCCCGAATTCTTAAGATTGACCACAAAGTCAACTGAGTCTCCCGGGGCAAATTGATCATATTCGAGCGATTGCACAAAGATGTTGACCTGATCATTGGGGGGCAATAATGACATCGCTTTGGGGATGTTGATCAAGCCGTAGCCGTAAGTATTATCATTTCCCGGGTCACCCATATCCGTGGCGGAGTTCATCAAAGCTAGCTTGATCTCGTCGACGGTAGCATTGGGGTTATACTGCCTCAATAAGGCCACTGCTCCGGAGACGTGAGGGGCGGCAAAAGAAGTCCCGGTGGCGTTCTCTATATAATCCGGTGCGCCGCCCGTATTTGGGTAACTCGTAGTGAACACGCTGTCGCCCGGGGCAAC
>CAYXUL010000012.1:63033-64497 GCA_964468475.1 uncultured Ignavibacteria bacterium
TCGAGGCAGTTGATGACAGACTGTTTGAATCCCCAGGAATTGTTGACGACGTCAGGAACATCTTCGATAGTGTTCGGGTCACCATCGGGGTCGGCAGCCCACTGGAAAGCCTGCAGGTAGTTGGCGCCGGGAATATCGATCACCATCGCGCTGATCCACTGGGCTCCAAAGGCTACGCCGGTGGTATCACCGGTGATATCGTCTTTGCCAACCATGACTCCCATGGATCGAGTCCCATGAACCGCAGTTTCGTAGTCGAGATCGGGTGCTGAATGCGGAAAGTCCTGCTGATAGACCGGATCAAACCAGCTTTCGGCAGCGCTGTGATCGACACCGCGCCACGATCCGGCCAATGCGGGATGGGCGCCATCCACACCGGAATCAAAGCTGCAGACCAGCCTGCCCTGCCCCGTGTAACCAAGTGCCCACATCGAGTCGGCGCCGATCGTGTGCAGATTTGTTGAGGCGGTGCCCACATGTGCGGACGCACTAATTGACTTTTCCGATTGCCGGGTCGGTCCGCGCAACGCCTCCATGGGAACATCCTCGATCACCGCACCGACATCTACCCTGTTAATTATCTGCTGAATAAATGCGGGCTTAGCCTTAACCTGGAAAGCGCTGGCAATCCAATAGCTTTCATAGGAGGCAACATCCCCCGAGGCGAGCCCCTGTTCCAGAACCTGCTTAATGTCAGCCTGGTTGTCGCGAGCGAATTGCTGCAGCTTCTCGACCAGGATCTCGTGAGATGCCTGGCGCGTGTATTTGGCAAGTCGATTCTGATTACTGATCTGTTGCACGTCCAGCTGGCCATCCATGAAGACCAGCACGGAGGAAAATTCGTTCGGAGAAGAAGCGTTCAACAGCGTGTTGAGCTTGTCGGTGGTCCAGGCCTTGCCAGCCGCGCTGGCGGCGGGAAGCAGCGCCAGAAACAGGATGGCAACGAGAAAAGTAGCAGTCAAACCGGGCGCAGATTTCCTGAGAGATTCCATTATACTTAACCTTCCAGCGAATGACGTGCCGAGTTCCCTCTCGGCGGCGACCAAAACCCTAGTAATTCTATCCTTATATAGGATAATAAGATAGCGAATTCAATATTCTTGAGTCAAGCTATCTATTCAGCATAAATCCCGCTTAATTCGCCGTATTGACTGCATGCTGTTGCATTATCTCTGCGCCCGAATTCAGGGACGCTGCAAGCGCCGGATGCGGGTCAGTTCCGCTCCTCATTCGCCTGATTTGCCGAAGATTTCAGCCAATGAAGGAACGCGCAGGAAGTCGACGCTGGAGTCGCACTGAACCACAACTAAGACGAAGGACGGGCGGGCGTTGTGCGAAATGAAATCGGCTTGACAAAATCGGGGTGAGGTGATTATATGAGGCTCTCTCGGTTGAACGTTTGTTTTGATATGGCGGTGTAGCTCAGCTGGTTAGAGCAGCGGAATCATAATCCGCGTGTCCGGG
>CAYXUL010000013.1:0-61557 GCA_964468475.1 uncultured Ignavibacteria bacterium
GAGGAGAAACTGCGTAAGAAGAACCTCGACTTGATCGTGATGAATAACCCCACCATACCGGGGGTTGAGTTCGGTAGCGACGATAATCTCGCGACCTTGATTTTTGCTGATGGCAGAGTTGAGGAGCTTGAGCAAATGCCGAAACGACAGCTTGCGGGCATCATCCTGGATCGAATCTTCGAACTAATGCAGAAGGGTTCGGCGTGGCCGACGACAACGAAATCCTGAAAGACCTGCAACAGGCAGTGGAACAACAGCGGGAGTTGGGGATGGGCGAGATTCGTGTTTCACCTGACCTCGCCAAGCTAACTTCGAAGCGACAGGCAGAGGCTCCCACACTGCAAGACGAGCAGGGCAGTCCTCGCACTGGTGAAGCAGAAAGTGCGTCACTAGCCGATTTCAATAACCTCATCAAGGACTGCACTAAATGCCGACTGCACCAGGGCCGAACCAAATTCGTGTTTGGCGTTGGCAATCCGCATGCGGATGTGATGTTCGTCGGCGAAGGTCCCGGTCGTGATGAGGATCTGCAGGGTGAGCCCTTTGTCGGACGTGCCGGCAAATTGCTCGACAAGATTCTCGAAGCGATTCAGTTTGATCGTACCCAGGTCTATATCGCCAATGTTGTGAAGTGCCGCCCACCGGGTAACCGTGACCCGCAGCCTGACGAAATGGCGGAATGTATGCCGTACCTGCTCAAGCAAATCGAAATGATCAATCCGCAGTTCATCTGTTGCCTTGGTCGCATCTCAGCCCAGGCGTTGCTGGGTGTAACCACGCCCCTCGGCAAGCTGAGAGGGAGTTTTCACGAATTTCATGGGCGAAAACTAATGGTCACATACCATCCCGCCGCGCTGCTTCGTTTCCAGCAATACAAGCGTCCCACCTGGGAGGACGTGCAAATGCTACGCAAAGCGTATGACGAGTGGTGCACAGTCGCAAAGCAGTCGACCTCCTGATCCACAACATTTCCACATATTTCTCACAAGTACGAATTCCATTGGCGTAAATCACGGTTGTACTGTGGATAAGTTATCCACACCCTCGATGTTGAGAAGTTGTGCGGAATGCTCTGGTTTTCTGCTGGATACCAAATGTGATTGCGTTTATCATAAGATGCGGTGAGATTACTTGGTTAGGGAAGGCTTGTTTTACCTCGGCTCATTATCTGGCAGGATTCATTTAATCAATGGTACAAAATTTCGATACTAATACTACGGACCGTATTCCTCCGCAGGATAGACAAGCGGA
The DNA here is from genome assembly GCA_964468475.1 of uncultured Ignavibacteria bacterium. GTDB lineage: Bacteria > Zixibacteria > MSB-5A5 > CAIYYT01 > CAIYYT01 > JBECKX01. The sequence goes on from CAYXUL010000013.1 coordinate 1,252, forward strand.
AGCTTCTCTGCTAGGCGGTTTGCTGCTTGACAATGCCTATATTGCCAACGTCTGCACCATGCTTACCGCCTCCGACTTCTACGAAAAGCGAAACCAGATTGTCTTCGAGGCAATAGTCTCACTCTACCAGGAAAATCAACCTGCTGACCTGGTGACCATTACTGACCGGCTGATCACGATGGGCAGGCTCGACGCCATTGGTGGACGCGCCTTTCTGGTAGAACTTACTGCGGACGTCTACTCCGCCGCTAATTGCGAGCGCTATGCGGAGATCATCAAAGAAAAATCGATCCTGCGGAAGTTGATGGCGATGTCGAGCCAGATATATAGCCGTGCGCAGAACATGCAGGGGGAGGTGCGCGAACTCCTCTCCTACGCCGAGAAGGAAGTTTTCGATATCGCCACTGATCGCACCGATAAAGGCTATGAAACAATCAAATCTCTGATCCCGGTCGCCTTCAGCAAGATGGAAATGCTGGAGCAGTTGCGAGGCCAGGTGACCGGCCTGGCATCAGGTTTTGAAGATCTTGACAATCTCACCGCCGGGATGCATCCCGGTGAATTCGTCGTGGTAGCCGGCCGTCCCGGAATGGGCAAGACCGCCTTTACGCTCAGAATCCTTGAACACTGCGCCGTGGATCTTGGCAAGCCGGTAGTGATTTTCTCGCTGGAAATGTCGTCGGAGCAGATCGTGCAGCGCTTGCTCAGTTCGCGAGCGCGCGTGGGCTCGCATCGCCTCCGCACCGGTCGGCTTCGCGATCCTGAATGGACAAACCTCAATCTGGCGGCAGGGCCGTTGGCCGAGGCCCCGATCTATCTCGATGACACCGCCACCATGTCTATCTGGGACTTGCGCACCAAGGCTCGTCTGCTTAAGAGTCAATTCGATGTTCAGTTGATAATTGTCGACTATCTGCAGTTGATGCACGCCGGTGACCGCATTGAGAATCGCCAGCAGGAAATTTCGTTAATTTCACGTTCACTGAAAGGGCTCGCCAAGGAACTTGGAATTCCGGTGATCGCCTGCAGTCAGTTATCGCGTATGGTGGAGACCCGCGGCGGCGAGAAGCGTCCGATCCTCGCTGACCTGCGTGAGTCGGGGGCGATCGAGCAGGATGCTGATGTGGTGATGTTTGTCTACCGGCCTGCAGCTTACAAACTCTCTGCTGAAGAACGAGAGGAAATGAGGGGTACCGAGGAAGAAAACCTCGCTGAGATCATCGTTGCCAAGCAGCGCAACGGTCCCACCGGCACGATTAAGCTCACTTTCGTCAGCGAGTTTATCCGCTTCGAGAACCGCGAGAGCTTCCACCCCGCTCGCGGTGGAGCCGCGGATGATTTCCCGCCCTTCCCGGAGGAATAGGTGACCATGGCAATGCGGGGAAAATCTAAAGAGAAAACAATCTATGTCTGCTCATCTTGCGGGCGCTCCTATGCTCGCTGGCTGGGGAAATGCCCTGAGTGTGATGAGTGGAACACGATCACCGAAGAGAAAATTGTCACTCGCCCCGCAGGCGGGCAAAGGCGCTCTGATCAGAGCACCGAAGCGTTTTCGCTGGCAAGCCAACCGCTCGATTCTCACCAGATTCTGGCAACCGGGATGTCGGAGTTGGACCAGCTGCTCGGCGGTGGTTTGGTGCCCGACTCATCCATCCTGATCGGTGGCGAGCCGGGAGTCGGCAAATCGACCCTGATCCTGCAAGCGTGTGGAACGCTGGCAGAACAGGGCATCACCTCGCTTTATCTCTCCGGCGAAGAATCTGTTCAACAAATTGCGCTACGCGGGAGACGTATCGAGGTCGATTCCGATCGTGTCCAGGTTGCAGCCGCCAGAGAATTACCGCAAATCTACAGCCTCATCAACAAGGTTGCGCCGGATGTCGTCGTGATTGACTCGGTGCAAACACTGTACGACCCCGATCTCGAGTCTGCACCCGGAACAGTCAGTCAGATTCGATCCGGTTGCTCGGAGATAGTGGATTTCTGCAAACGCAGTGGCAGGATAGTGATCCTGATCGGGCACATCACCAAGGAGGGCGCCATTGCCGGCCCCAAGATTCTGGAGCACCTGGTTGACGTGGTGCTCTACTTTGAGGGGGAAAATCAAAATCTGTTTCGCATCCTGCGCGTGCGCAAGAATCGCTTTGGACCCTCATCCGAAATAGGAATCTTCGAAATCAAAGAAGATGGTCTCCACGCAGTCGCGAACCCTTCGGAGATGTTCCTCGACGACCACGCCGATTCGGTTCCCGGCCGTGCTATCGTGACGGTCGTGGAGGGTCAGCGGCCTTTGTTGCTGGAAATCCAGGCATTGGCGGCGCAAACGAATTTCGGCTTTCCGCAACGCGTCTCGTCGGGTTATGACCTGCGTCGGTTAGCACTGATGCTGGCCATACTGGAAAAACGTGAGAAGATTCCCTTCGGACAGCGCGATGTCTTCGTCAATCTTGCCGGTGGTTTGAGGGTTGATGATCCGGCACTTGATCTGGGGTTGATAGCAGCAGTTGTTTCCTCGGTAGAAGACACGCCGATAAAGTCGGCGACGGCAATCATGGGCGAGGTCGGTCTGTCAGGGGAGGTTCGCGCGATCAGCTATATCGAACGTCGCATCAAGGAATCCCTCAAGCTCGGATTCAACCACCTGGTATTGCCGCAGCGAAATCTGCGGGGACTTAAGCTACCCGAAGAAGTTGTTGTCACGGGGGTCAAACGAATCTCTGAACTGCCTGATGCTATCCTGATCTGAGCGACGCGGAGCTAAGGCTACTCCAGCCGATATGTAATTGCCCAGGTTAAGACGCTGAACACACCTGGCGAGGAATCTCGCAGAGCATCACCCTGAAACAGCTCGACCGTAATCTGACTGTAGTGGTTTGTGGCGCCGCCGGAATTTTCCCTGATATCCCATGAGTGCAATTGATTTTCCGAGCTGCCACTTATGCTGCCTCCCATCCACTCATGCGTGAAGACTCCGGCGACTTCGTGATCCACATAGGCGTCAGAAATCGGCGGATTGCCAAAACGTGGACGGCTGTATACCGAAACCTCGAGCAGCTCGCCGGGATTCAGTCGCAGTAAGTCGCGGGTATCATCGTAGCGCGCAGCCGCATCAGGATGATCGACAAATCTTACTTCATTACGGTCAAGCGACTGCACCACGATTGAGTCAATTGCCGGAAAACGATTCGGGGTGATTCCCGTACCATGACTCTGCCTGCCGATCGCGTAGAGCCGCCAGCCTTTGTAGAGGGCACTCACTCTGTCGGTTTGCGCCATCAGAGCTGTCGAGGTCACGCGGTATTCGACGGCTTTGGTGTAAATCGTGGAATCACTACGATTGACGATGTAGTACGTGCAACCGATGGTGTCGTGCATTTGCGCGATCTCGGCATCGGCCATGAGCCCGTTACTCAGGGTTATTTGATTGCAGTTCATTTGCTGCGTCATCTCATCGAATTGACAGGTGTCCGAAGGTCGCAAATCAATTCCACGGCCGGCTTTTGTCACTTCGATCCAATAGTCAAGCGGGTTGATCGATGTCTGCGCGTCGGAAAGTTTTCCAGCTATTTTATCTCCGTATCTGCTAGCTCTACTTGTGGTATCAAACCATATCAGCGGCAGGGCTTCCATTGCGACCTGATCCTGATTTATGTAGTCTGATATCGCGCCAACCTTGGTCAGCTCGCGGTCGGTCACTCTCTTGTTGCTGCAGGTCGAGAGGAGCATCGCTGTCGTCAGCAACGCAATTACAACAGGAGCGATCGTTCTGACAGAGATATGCAAATCGAATCTCATTTTACATCTTCCCATTACCGGGTTTTCGAAATTCCCACCGTTCTGACGACCGGCCGAACCCTAGCGTTTAATCGACTTATACCGCGATTTTTTTCGCTTGTGCTCTTCTTTCATTTGCTTGATCTGGTCCCGAATCTCGGCAGCACGCTCGAACTCCAACTGCTCGGCTGCAGCTTCCATCTGCTGCGACAGGAAATTCACCTTCTCCTCAAGCGGTAGTTCGCCGAAGAAATCGGGCAGCACTACCGTCGGCTCCTCCACCTGCCGGCTGTCAGCAAACTGTGTGGCGGCAAGTATCTCTTCACGTGTCTTGTAGATCGTCTCCGGCTTGATGCCATGTTCTTCATTATACTGCAATTGAATCTTGCGGCGGCGATTCGTTTCCGAAATCATTTTCTTCATCGAGTCGGTGATCTTGTCGGCGTATAGAATCACCTCGCCTTCAACATTTCGCGCCGCGCGCCCCGCTGTCTGCATCAATGAGGTCTCGGAGCGCAGGAATCCCTCCTTGTCGGCGTCAAGCACTGCCACTAATGAGACCTCAGGCAGATCGAGGCCTTCGCGAAGCAGGTTGATGCCAACCAACGTATCGAATTCGTGCAGACGCAGATCGCGCAACAACTCCGTGCGATCGATGGCGTCAATTTCCGAATGCAGATAGCGCACACGAATATTCAGTCTTGAAAGATAATCACTCAGGTCTTCGGCCATCCGCTTCGTCAGGGTCGTTACCAGGACGCGCTCTTTTTTCTCGGCCCGCCCCCGAATTTCTTTGATCAGGTCGTCTATCTGTCCTTCAATGGGCCGAATCGTGATTTTGGGGTCAACGAGGCCGGTCGGGCGAATGATCTGCTCAACCACCACACCCTCGGAGTTTTCGATTTCAAGATCCGCAGGAGTCGCCGACACGTAGATCGTCTGCGGGATCAGCTTGACAAACTCATTGTAGATCAGCGGTCGGTTATCGAGCGCTGAGGGAAGCCGGAAGCCATGCTCAACCAGAATCTCCTTGCGCGAACGATCGCCGGCGTACATTCCCTTGATCTGCGGGATCGTCTGGTGCGACTCATCCACGATTAGCAGGAAATCATCCGGAAAGAAGTCGATCAAGGTATATGGGCGTTCTCCGGGAGCGCGGTTGGAGAAGTAGCGCGAGTAATTCTCGATTCCGGCGCAAAAGCCAATCTCGCGCAGCATCTCCAAATCATAGAGGGTTCGTGATTCCAGCCGCTGCGCCTCCAGGAGCTTATCCTCAGCGCGCAAAAACTGCAGCCGTTCTCGTAACTCGTCCTCGATACCAAAGAGCGCCTTGCGAATAGTTTCCTGCGAACTTACGAAGTGTCGTGCCGGATAAACAGCGATACGCTCCAGTTCCTGCTTGATTTCCCCCGAAACCGGGTCGAAAGCGCGGATCCGCTCGATCTGATCCCCGAACATCTCAATGCGGACGCCGTTGATCTCGTACGCTGGAAACAGCTCAATCACATCACCGCGCACCCGGAAATTGCCGCGAGAGAAATCGATGTCATTGCGATTGTACTGGATGTCGATCAGCTTGCGCAGGATGGTATCGCGCTCGATCTGAGCGTCCTTTTCGAGGAAGAGCAGCAGATTCTTGTACTCCGACGGCGAACCAATACCGTAGATGCAGGAAACGGATGCCACTACGACTACATCGTTGCGCTCCAGCAGCGAACTCGTCGCACGCAGCCGCAGGCGGTCAATGTTCTCGTTGACCGATGTATCTTTCTCGATGTAAGTATCGGTGGCGGCCACGTAGGCCTCCGGCTGATAGTAGTCATAGTAGCTGATAAAGAATTCTACCGCGTTGTCCGGGAAATAACCCTTGAATTCACCGTAGAGCTGCGCTGCCAGTGTCTTGTTATGGGAAATAATCAGCGTCGGTTTGTTGACCGCGGCGATGACATTTGCCATCGTAAACGTCTTGCCGGAGCCGGTCACCCCGAGAAGGGTTTGATACCTGTCACCCGCCTTGATGCCGGCGGTTAACCTGGCGATTGCCTCCGGCTGATCGCCGCGCGGATTGTACTTTGATACCAGTTTGAACTGCGTCATGTTACATGAAACGAATTCGGACTGTGAACGTCAATAACTTGTACGAATGTTTTTAGGAACTTTGTCGAGGTGCCTCGATAAAATCAACAGGGACAGGCATAAGATACGGCAGAATTAACAGAGATCAGAATCTGCTTGACAAAAGCTGTCTTCAGGCTATCATAACTGACTATTTTGTGAGTTGTATTGGAAGGAGAAAACAAGTCAATGTATGCAATCATTGAGGCTGGCGGCCTCCAATACCGGGTAGCTGAAGGCGACGTAATTCGCGTGCCTATGCACATCGCGAAGGCGGGCGAGACCCAGGAATTCGATCAGGTATTGCTGATTGTCGATGGCGAGGATACCCAGGTTGGCGCACCTACTGTTGAGGGCGCGCGAGTGGAGGCCGAAGTCATCGAGCAGGGCCGCGACGATAAGGTGTTGGTGTTCAAGAAGAAGCGCCGCACCAAGTATCGCCGCATGCGCGGTCATCGTCAGGACTTTACTGATCTCAAAATCGGTAAAATCTACGTCAGCTAAGCGACAGAAACGCATGAAAAAATCTCCAGCGACCACGTCATTGCTTGGTGCGCTGCTACTTGCTCTGCTTCTCTCTCACACTTCGTTTGGGCAAGCCAATTACAATTATAATTACAAGGTGGGGACGGTCACCGTAGAGGGCAACGAAGCGGTCGAGCAATCGTTAATTCTGTCGGTGTCGGGGTTGCACCACAATATGCAACTTTCCGCCACTGCCGTTCAGGAAGCAATCCGGCGAATCTACGCGCTTGGTTTATTCGCCGATGTGCGCATTGACGTGGAATATGCCGGTGGTATGGCCAACCTCAAGATCGTCGTTAAAGAACACCCCAAGCTGGAGTCCGTGACATTTCAGGGGAACAAGAATATAGGTGACGATGACCTCAAGAAGAAAATCAACATCTTCGAGCGGCAGACTGTCAGTCCGAACCAGATCAAGCAGGCGGTGGAGGCTATACGCAAGGCGTATCAGGATAAGGGCTATCACGAAGTACAGATTACTCCCGAGCGCCAATTGCTCAACGACGGGCGACAGCTCGCGCTGACTTTCAAAATCAAGGAAGGTCAGAAAGTTAAAATCAGAGCAATCGAGTTTTTTGGAAACAAGTTCTTCAGTGCTGACAAGCTACGTGGAAAAATGGATGCCGCACCGAAGGGATTCCTCCGCTCCGGTTCGTTTAAGCCTGATCAATATAAGAAAGATAAAGAAGATATAATCGACTTCTATAAGAAGAACGGCTTCATTGATGCTTCCATCGAGCGCGACAGCGTTGTTGTTGACCCTGACGGCAAGAATCTGGTGATCAAGATCTGGGTCAATGAGGGCAGCCGCTACTACTTCGGGGATGTTACCTTTACCGGTAACGAAGTTTATAGTGACGATTTCCTTTTGCATAAGATGAAGTTCCACAAGGGGGATGTATATGATTCTGAGAAGTATGAAGATTCATTCGGCGAGATTTATTCCGCCTATCAGGAGCGCGGCTACCTTCATGTGCGCGTCTATGATAACCAGCAGACCGTTGACTCGCTGCTCAATATTGAATTCGAGATATCTGAGGGTGTGCCCGCCCACATAAACAAGATTTTCGTCGAGGGAAACACCAAGACAAAAGAGAAAGTGATTCGCCGCGAGCTGCACACAAGACCGGGGCAGATCTTCTCACGCACTCTGCTCATGCGTTCACTGAGAAATGTGATGTTGCTCAACTATTTCAGCGATGTTGAGCCCGACGTCAAAGATCTCCCCAATGGCGATGTTGACCTGGTAGTCAAAGTGAAAGAGAAGCCAACCGGGCAGATTCAGGCGGGCGCCGGCTACTCCGGCCAGGACAAGCTGGTTGGTACTCTCGGTCTGGGCATTCCCAATTTCCGTGGCAACGGCCAGAACGTCAGTCTGGATTGGACCTTTGGTGCCCGGCGCAATTCGATAGCCCTTTCATTCACCGAACCGTGGATGTTTGGCACGCCGACTCTGTTCGGAACAGATCTCTACAACACCAACCATTTGATTGACCTGGGTTCCAACATCCAGTTTACGGAACAGGATCGTGGGCTGGGGTTGAAACTGGGCAGACGCCTAAGTTGGCCGGACGATTACTTCCAGTTAGTGGGCCGCTACACTTTGCAGGAGTTTCGCTACTACGACTTCACTGCCGAGTACGACAGTGCCTACGCGGGCGACCCGGCCGACCTCAACATATATGGAGGAAGGTTCCTGACAACCTCAGCTCTGGGCTTGACCATTTCACGCGATTCGCGAAACCTGCCTCAGTTTGCAACCTCGGGTTCGCTCGTGAGCCTGAATAGTGAAGTTTCCGGCTGGGCACTCGGCGGTGACTGGAAATACTACAAGTCAGTCCTGGATGCGGCCAAGTATACTCGCATTTTCTGGAAGATCGCTCTGGTCACCAAAATGCACCTCGGTGTGATTGATAGTCCGCTTGGAGATAAAGGCATTCCGTATTCTGAGCGCTTCGCGCCGGGGGGTACCTACGCTGATGGCGAAATTCGCGGCTACGATGACGGGACCGTCGGCCCTACCAACGAGAGGGGTGGCTTGCTGCGCGGACGTTCGGTATTGGTGTACAATGTCGAACTGCAAATTCCGGTCGTCGATCAGCAAATCTATGGGTTGCTGTTCGCCGATGCCGGCAACGCCTGGCTGACCGGCAGAGCTATCAAGCCCTTCGATCTGGACAGGGTGGACGGCCTCAAGAAGTCAGTTGGCGCCGGTTTCCGCGTGGTTGTTCCCGGCCTGGGAACCATAGGGTTTGACTTTGGCTACGGTTACAACAATCCAAACGGCGCAGGCTGGAAACCACATTTCCAGATCGGCAAAAGTTTCTAATTTGGTATCAACCTACATTTGAGGTTTCGGAGGAAATAGAATGAAAGGAATTCTCAAAGTATCAGTAGTTCTTGCAATTGCCTCATTTGCACTTGTTCCCGCTGCAGCGCGGGCGCAGACTCGTATTGCCTTTATTGACTCCCAACGCATTCGCCTGGAGTACAAAGACTTCAAGGACGCTCAAGAGCAATTCAATAAGGAAGTTGACGACTGGAATAAGCAAGTTGAGCAGGGCCAGAAGGACATTCAGAACATGGAAGACGAGCTGAGTAAGCAGTCCCTGATCCTGTCTGAAGCCAAGCGCAAGGAAAAAGAGCAGGAAATCGAACAGAAGAAGACAGAGTGGCAGCAGATGGCCAACGAGATTTTCGGTCCTGAAGGCAAAGCGGAGAAGCGTAATGCCGAACTGACCAAGCCGTTGCTTGACAAGATCAATGCCGCTCTGGAGAAGGTTGCGCTCGCCGAAGGTTATGACCTGATACTCGATACCGTGAACGGTAATGTCGCTTATGGTCGAAAAGAGCTTGATATTACCGACAGGGTGCTGGAAGAACTGGAAGGCACGCAGTAGACTAACTGATGAAATTCAGGAGGCGGGCAATAGGGTACATTGACTCCTATCGCATCAGGAAGGAGTACACCCCATTCAAGGAAGCTCAGGAGCAGTTTAACCAGAAGGTTGAAGCCTGGAACCTGGAAGTGCAGCAGCAAGAGCGCGAGATCCAGGGGCTTGAGCAGAGCTTCAATGAGCAAGCCTTCCTCTATTCCGACGTCGAGCGCCAGCAGCGCGTTCGCGAAATCCAGCAGCAGCGCCAGGACTGGCAACGTTATTCAAGCGAGATATTCGGGCCGGAGGGTGAAGCCGAGAAGCTCAATCAGGAGTTGACCAAACCGCTTCTGGAGAGGATAAACAACGCCCTCAATCGCGTCGCGGCTGCGGAAGGCTGCCAGTTAATCCTGGATACCGTCAATGGCAATGTCGCCTACGGCAGCAAAGATCTTGATCTCACCGACAGAGTACTTCAGGAGTTGGCTACGGAGGAGCAGCAGTGAAACTCAGCGAGATTGCCGCGCAACTCGGCGCGGAACTACTGGGTGACGGCGACCTCGATATTTCCAGCGCCGCAGCAATCGAGTCGGCCAAACCTGACCAGATTGCTTTTCTTGCCAACGACAAGTATGCAAAATTTCTCCCCGAAACTCGTGCCGGAGCCGTCATTCTCAAGGAGAAACCGGCTGACTCCACCCACAATTATCTGATCCATAGCGAACCCTATTATGCCTTTGCGCGCAGCCTGCGTTTCTTCTATCCGTTGCCGCAGACCTCGCTGACTGCCGGCACAGCTTCCAGCGCCGTAATCGCCGCTGATGCCAGAGTGCCGGAGTCGGTGCACGTTGGTGATTTCGTACAAATCGGCGCAGGAAGCGCCATTGGCAAAAACTCAAAGATTATGGCCAACTGCGTTATCGGTCGCAACTGCGCCATCGGCGACAATTGCCTGATCTACCCCAATGTTACCATCTACGATGAGACAATAATTGGGAACAACGTATCCATTCACGCAGGCACAGTCATCGGCTCGGACGGCTATGGATATGCGCTTTACCAGGGAGAGCACTTCAAAGTCCTTCAAATCGGCCGTGTCCGGATTGAAGACGATGTGGAGATCGGCGCTAATACGACCGTCGACCGCGCCGCCCTGGGTGAGACTGTAATCGGTAAGGGGACCAAAATCGACAATCTCGTGCAGGTCGCGCACAACGTCAAGATCGGCAAGGGATCGTTGCTGGTTTCGCAGTCCGGCGTTTCCGGGTCGACAACTCTTGGCGAGTATGTCATCCTCGCGGGTCAGGCCGGCTTGGTAGGGCACATTACGGTGGGTGATCGCACCATTGTAGGAGCGCAAGCGGGAGTTGGCCACAATCTGGAAGCAGACAAAATATATGGCGGTTCGCCGGCACGCGAGTTCCGCAACTGGAAGAAATTGGAGGCTCACTTCGCCCGTTTGCCGGAACGAATGAAGGAACTCAAAGAGCTTCGCCGCAAGGTTGACGAACTCGCAGCACAGTTATCCCGACTCGAGAGTGAAAAGTAATACTCCCGCATAAATTGTAGAAAATAATTGTCCACATTTTCGTAATCCGCTACAGTAGAAACATCAGAGTAGAATAAATCTCGAAAACAAATGGAATGAGGTTGTATAGCTATGCCTGAATCCTTGCACGAATTTACGTCGGCGCTCGATGCCGCACTGCATTACGAACTTTTCAAACTGAACAGCACACCGATAACGCTCGCATCGTTGATCATGTTTGTGGTTGTGCTGCTTATCTTCCTGGTGCTGTCCCGGTTCATTAACCGCATCCTGATGAAGAAGCTGCTGAGCCGGTTCCATATCGCCGAAGGCACGCAGTACATGATGCGTCGTGTCAGCCACTACTTAATCATGATTATCGGTACCCTGATGGCATTTCAGTTCATTGGGATCAACCTGAGCGGTCTGGCGGTGATATTCGGACTCCTATCAGTCGGAATCGGCTTTGGCCTGCAGAACCTGACATCCAACTTTATCTCCGGCGTGATTTTGCTTTTTGAGCGCCCGATCAACGTTGGCGACAGAGTCACCGTGGGTGACATCGAGGGAGACGTCCTTGCGATCAATATGCGGTCCACAACGATTTCGTCCGTGCAGAACATCTCGATTATTGTCCCTAATTCCCAGTTCATATCCTCGCAGGTGATTAACTGGTCACATGGCGACCCGCGCGTGCGGCTCGATATCGATGTTGGCGTGTCCTACAATTCAGATCTCGATACTGTTATCAAGGCACTTTCAGAGGTCGCCAGCGAGCATCCTCAGGTGCTGAACCAGCCCCGCTGCAATGTGCTTTTCCGCAGTTTTGGCGACTCAGCCTGGAATTTGACCCTTTGCGCCTGGATACTGGATCCTAAGAAGAATCATCAGATCCGCTCGGAATTGAACGGGGCTATTGTCCGTAAATTCCGCGAGCATGGCGTGGAGATTCCCTTCCCGCAGCGCGATTTACACTGGCGCTCACCGCTGCCGGTCCCGTTGTCGAGTGCTATGAAGGATTTGGCTTAGGATTTTCTGTAGCAGACTGCTGAACAATTTCGAGACTGTTTCGCTGCTCGTCATCTGCAGGGAATCCGTCAATTCGCAGCGTTGTCAGCGGCAGATGCTGATTGCTGTACTGATTCACCGCGTTGACCAGCATCTCGATCGATTCGGCATAGTGACCCTTTTTGAAAACCAACCGCGCCACATTGTTGCGCTGAATTCCCTTGAGGGTAAATAGACCATCCACCTGCAAACGCCAGAAGGGCCGCGCCAGACTATGGTGATAGCGCAAACGACCGATCCTGCCAAGTGATACAATGAACTCCAGGTCAGTTGGCCGGTCAAAGACAACATCGCGGGAAACGGTGTTGTCGAAGCAGTCCTCGACTTCGCGAACCGCTACAATCTTCACATCTCTACCCTCGCGCCGCACATTTGACGAACAGCAGAGAGGAAGCTCTCCACTTCCTCAAAAGTAGTGAAGTACGATGGGCTGATGCGCACCGTACCGTAGGGATCAGAGCCCAGGTAGCGGTGAATCAATGGGGCACAGTGCAGACCACTGCGCACGGTTATTCCAAATGAATGCTGCAACATGTAGCCGACATCATCGGGATCGAGATCGTGTACCCGGAAATTGAGAATCGGCAGCTGATCTCGCGAGTTCTCGCGACCAATGAGGGTAACGTCGGAGATATCGCTTAATCCCTCTGTGAGCGCGCTGACGAGTTGATTTTCCCGCTCGCGGATTGCCGCAATTCCTTCTTTGCTAACGAAACGAATTCCGGCATCCATTGCCGCATAGCCCGGCAAATTGGGTGTGCCGGCCTCATAGCGATACGGACGCCGTCTCGGTTGGGTTATCGATTGGCCCAACGCGCCGGTACCACCGAGGATTTGTGGCTCCAACTCAATTCCTTTCCTTAAGTAGAGCGCGCCGGCGCCGGGGATACCATACAGCGATTTATGGCCGGTTACTACCAACATATCGATATCTAGATCCTGCACGTCAATCTCAACCAGCCCCGCCGCCTGTGAAGCATCAATCAGTACCAGGCAGTCGACCTCATGCGCCATCTCGCAAATGCTTTTCACATCCTGAACCGTGCCCGTGACATTCGACGCATAAGAAACTGCAACCAACCGCGTATCGCCTGTTACGGCAGCGCGCACGTGGTCGGGATCAACCCATCCGGTCGAATCGCAGGGAAGAGTTGACAGTCTTACTTTTCGATTATTCAGGAGATGATGCAGCGGCCGGGTAACGGAATTGTGTTCGATTGCGGTTGTAATTACATGGCCATCAAGCAGGTTAGCGCCGAAAATCGCCAGGTTAAGGGCAGTAGTGGCCCCGGCGGTAAGTATGATTTCCGCCGAACTCTTGGCGTTGATGAAATCTGCTACCGTTTGCCTGCAGCTTGAGCGTATTCCCTGACCGGCGGAGTTTTCGCCGACCCGTTCTCGTTCCGCAAGCGGCCGCTCCAGTGCTTTTTGTACGGCGGCCACTACTTCCGGCGGTTTGGGGTAGGTTGTAGCCGCATTATTAAGATAAACGCCTGTTCGTGGCTGCCCGTCTTTAGTGGCGTCCTGTTCCTGTGCCATATATTTAATTTCGGAAAGTGGCTGCGAGACTTGATAGTAGCCGCTCGAAGAGAAATCTGCTTTCACCCGGAATAATCGCCGCTTACTTGTGCTCTTGACAACCGGAACCGACTACGTATAATAAGGGTCACGTAATTTGGCTGGAGAGGAGAACTTAATTATATGGCAAAGAGACAATCGTTTGCTGACAAGGCAAACAAGAAGTCACACGCCAAGATCTGCCCGGTCTGCAACGCGACGATAGAGGCTATTCGTATCGTCGATCCGACTTACCGCAGCGACAAGAAGTCGTGGAAGTTCGGCGACCGCATGATTGAAGTGTGCAAATGTAACGAAAAAGAAATCTTCGCCTAAATTCGGCGTTGATTTCTCTCAAGCGGCAGCTTGAGATTTCGATTTGTAAGAAGAAATCGCAAGAACGTACTTTCGGTTCGGGTTCAAGCCCCGCGACCTCTAACAGATTCGAGCGAGGATGACGCTTAGCTCAGTGCTTGAAAAGGAGTTCTTCCCCTTTGTGGCGCGGCCGGCGCGCTATATGGGGAATGAATGGGGGAGCCGCGATTATCACGGCACAACTCCGGCACTGCCTGATTATAAAATGGCAGTGGTTGTTCCCGACATCTATGACCGGGGCATGTGCCTTCCCGAGTTACAGCTTGTGTACAACTTCTTTCGCGAACATCAGCATGTGCTGTGCGACCGCGCCTTTGCACCTGATCTGGATGCGGAGCAGCTGCTGCGCGCGAAGAATATCCCTTTATTCAGCCTGGAAACTCAAACGCCGCTCGGCGATTTTGATATTCTGCTCTTTCTGATACCGAGTGAATTGAGAGCGACTGCGGTCATGTCCGTTCTCGATCTTAGCGGGATCCCAGCGTCGGTTGCGGAGCGCTCCGAAGCTGACCCGCGGACTTACGCCATTCCGACTAACCCGCTCAATGCCTATGCCTTCGGCGATCTCTTCGATCAGATAATTGGCGAGGATGTGCTGAAGTTTCTGCAGTCTATGCTTGACAGCTCTAAACCATCAACCGGTGAAAACGCGGTCGGTTCACAGGCTGACGAAACCGAGTACGCGAATTGGGCTCAGCTCAGACAGAAGCATCAGTTTTCCCAACCTCCGATTATTCCGTTTGAAGAGGTGATGGTCGACAGACTTATAGTAACTCTCCCTGAAAACTACCGTCCGACGGAGATCGCCCATAAGATAAGCAATCAACTTGCGGTGTCGGGATACGAGGAATTCTCACTTCAGGGGGATGTCTACCGGTTTGGCGAGGAATTTCGCCAGCTCTGTACCAGCCTGGGAGTCTTGCTGCAGGGAAGCGGCGCGCGCTGTGTCCTCCCTGTGCTGCCACCTAACCTGCTCAGCCTGGAGCAGTTTGACAAGCTCAGTTTTGGCAGAAAACGCTCACTTCGGCTCTTGCTGGGAGCGGGCAGTGAATTTCTCCGTGAAGGGCTTGGCCTGTTCTTTGATATTGACGATTGCTTCGAGTTTGTAGCCAACGCCTTCGCTCGTGGCTGGAAAACGATTCGGGCTGACTTCTTCGTGGGAATGCCGGAAGAGACCGAGGAAGATCTTCAGGATATTGTTGAAATCGCAGAAGCGCTGGAGAATCTCGGCTTCGAATACGGCGAGAGACATAATGTTCAAATAACTCTGAATCCTTTCATTCCCCACCTTGGCACTAAATGGCAGTGGGACGCCCTCCTTTCTGCTGAGGAGTACCAGAGCCGGGGAGACTGGATAAAACGACGCATTAGAAAACGCAACATTCAGGTCAAGATGACAAATATCGAGATGGCAGTGGTCGAGGGTCTTCTCGCCAGAGGCGGTGAAAGCTCCGCGCTTGCTGTGAAGCGCGCCTATGATTTGGGAGCCCGCTTCGATTCCTGGCCGGAGCGCTTTTCGTATGATCTGTGGACAAAAGCATTTGCAGACAATGGTATTGATGTCAATGAAATTTCGAGGGCCAGAGAACCGGGTAATGAACGACTCCCAGTTGATTCAGTTTCGGCGAAGCTACTCGCTCAGCTGAGGAAACAGCGCGAAAGTGCTTTTCCGTCAGAGCGCCATCGGGATGAATCCCGTGGCATAACCATCGGCGATATCGTTCTCTCCAAACCGGAGGTTGCCGAGCAAATTCTCGCACCTAAGAGCGAGGACAAACGCAGTTTTGGCCGCAAACCGAAACGAGTCGTGCAGACCGGTCCCATGATAGTTCCGCGCAGCCGCGTTCGCCTGCAATGGAAAAAAAGCGATCAAGCGCGCCACGTAGGACATCTCGCGTGTATGAAGATGTTTGAACGGGCGATCCGCCGCGCTCGTATACCGGTAGAGTATACGCAGGGTCAACAACCGCGACAGAAAGTCTCTCTGGGTCCGCCGCTTGCACTTGGTTACACTTCTGACGCGGAGTATTTCGACCTGCATCTGGAGCAGCCTTACCAGGAGGAATTCCTGAAACGATTAAATCAACAACTTCCGGAGGGATTCGCCGTCGTGCAGGCTCGTCCGGTGTTTGGCAAAGTGGCATCAGTATCGTCCCAGATTAATCTGGCGTGCTATGAAGTTGATCTGGACGATTCCGCGCCTGTCTCGGAAGAACGAACGCAGAACCTCCTTGAGCAGGAATCGGTCACTATTACCAGGCATCGCGGCGATGAGGAAAAGCAGGTAGACGTGCGACCGGCAATTATCGAATTGCGGCTAAATGAGACTCAATCGGGCAATAAACGCCTCGAGATGGCGCTGGGATTGGGAAATCTGGGCTTTGTGCGACCCGACGAGGTCCTGTCTCAGTGTCTCAATCTCGAAGATGAAAAAGTTTTGACTTTGAAAATCCATCGCAGAGCGTTATTGGTAGTTCACGGCGAGCGCAGACTATCCCCATTCGAGGTAAGCTGATGAATGAAGCACGATTAAACCCACGCGACGAAGCATATCGGGTCCTGATGGCCGCCCGCCGTAACCCTGAAACACTGCAATCCGAATTGTCCCAGTTGAAGCAGAAGCGGTTTCGTGGGCGCTACGACCTCAATCTCGCGGTTTATCTCGTGACCGGCACGATCAAAATGCAGAAACGCCTCGATCTGATTCTCTCGCAATATCTTCGCAAAAAACTATCGTCGCATTCCGATTCGCTGATCACGGTGCTGCGCCTGGGATGCTATCAATTGCTGCCTGAGTGCAATATTCCACACTACGCGGCTGTGAATGAAACAGTGAATCTCGCGAAACGCTATACTCCGGGCGCTGATTCGATGGTCAATGCCGTACTAAAGAACATCGCACAGAATATCGAGCACCTGACTTTCGATGAGCTGCGCACCGACATGCTTAATTTCCTGACGCAGTATTACTCGTACCCGATCTGGTTTGTTCGAGAGCTGCTCTCCTATTTCCCCGAGGGAGTGGTGGAAAAGTTTCTGCGTGTCGGCAACGATCCGCACCCGCTTCAAATTCGCCTTGATCAGGATCCGGAGAATCTCAAGAAATACCTCGCCAAACTGCAGAAGAGCAATATCCGCTTCAAACAGGGCAAGTTCCTGAAGAATTACGTCCACATCATCTCGGACGTGAATCCGGCGCATCTCCCGCAATTCGAAGAGGGTGATTTTATCATCCAGAACGAGGCGTCCGGTTTGGTAGTGGAGTTGATGGATGTTCAGCCGGGTCAGTCGGCACTGGACTTATGTGCCGCTCCGGGAGGCAAGACGACTGATATAGCCAATCGGGTAGGAAAATCGGGCACTGTTACTGCCGTAGATATCTCCGAGGCGCGGCTGAGCCTGCTGAGAGAGAATCTCTCACGTCTGCGGATCGATAACGTTTATACCGTGCAATCAGACGGGGCTAAGTTTAAGTCGGGTGTGTATGACCGCATCCTGGTCGATGCTCCCTGCTCCGGAACGGGCGTTTTCCGCAAATTCCCTGAAGGTCGCTGGATCACAACCCCCAAGGATGTGGAGCGATTTGCGGCGCTCCAGCTGAGTCTTCTGGAGAATACCGTCGAACTTCTGGGGGAAAACGGCTTCTTAGTCTATTCCACTTGCTCGATCATGCGTCAGGAAAATGAAAATGTGATTCAGCAATTACTTGCCAACCACAGCGAGCTGGAAGTAGCGGTGCCGGCATCCTTTGGCCACGAGGATCTAATTGGCGATGACAAGTTCCTGCGTACATATCCCGGTTTGAAATACTTCGACAATCTTTTCGCCGCCTGCTTGAAGCGGAAATAGGAAGTGAGTCGCCCTTGGAGTCGCTGAAGCGCATCGGGCGCATTCTCTTCTTCTACTTCGCGGTCCCTTTTGCCGTCCTGCTGATACTCTTTCTTACCGCTGATGATATCATCATGCCATTGTTCACGAGACACGGCGATGAATTTCCGTTGCCTGAACTGGTTGGCAAGACCGAGTATGAGGTTCAGGATATCGTAGACAAGTATGATCTTAAACTGGAGATCGCCGGCAGGGAATTCTCATCCGAGCAGCCAGAAGGTGTAATTCTGACTCAAATACCGATTGCCGGAACCATGGTGAAATCGGGACGGAGCATAAAGGTTGTTATCAGCAGTGGTCTGCGAACTGCGGAGGTCCCCGAAGTTGTCGGTTTACCTCTGCAGCAGGCAAATCTGGCGCTGCAGAAGGCAGGCTTCACCGTAGGTGATATCTATTGGACCAGAGTGGATACCCTCAAGGAAGGGATCGCGCTGGCAACAATTCCCTCGCCGGGCACGATCCTCCCTCTGGGAAGCAATGTTTCGCTCGAGGTGAGCCAGGGCGCCAACAACAACGTCATCTCGATGCCGCAGTTAATCGGCATGCCCCTCGAACGCGCTCGCCAGAAGCTGGAGAGCGTTGGTCTGGCGCTCAAGGACGTTTTCCAGGTGCAGGATACCCTTTATCTTCCCAACACGGTACTTGACCAGGAACCGAAGCGGGGGACTTCGCTGGTCAAAGGTGACTCCGTCAGCCTCGTGGTTTCGAGAACCGATTAACAAGCTTGATCATGACTATAGTGGCTCCATCAATATTAGCAGCTGATTTCACCTGCCTCTCCGATCAAATTAAGCTGGCAGAACGAGCCGGCGTCGACTGGTTTCATGTCGATGTCATGGATGGTCATTTCGTACCCAACCTGAGTTTTGGCCCGTTTATCATTAAGCAGGTTAATCAGATCACGGAACTGCCGCTAGATGTCCACCTGATGATTTCCAACCCGGAAAAGTACGTTGATGACTACATTGAAGCGGGCGCAGACTACCTCACCATTCACGGCGAGGTCATCAGGAACGATCCCTCACTTTTGCATGAAATCAGAGAGAAGGGCGCAAAGCCCGGTGTCGCTCTGAATCCCGATGCGCCAGTGGAGGATTACGAATCGCTCTTCGAACATCTGGACCTGTTTCTGGTTATGTCCGTTCACGCGGGATTCGGTGGTCAGAAGTTTATTCCTGAGGTTCTGCACAAAGTCAGGACGGCCAGGCAGTGGCGGAAGCGGGACAATCGTGATTTCCTCATCTCAATTGATGGCGGCATCAATGAGGAAACCTGTATCGATGCTCGTGACGCCGGAGTTGACATCCTGGTTGCAGGCACGGCGTTCTTTCGCTCCAGCGACAAGGCAAAGTTCACGAGCACATTGAGAGGCGGGTGATGAGCCAAATCAGTTATGACGATTTCCTCAAAGTCGATATGCGCGTTGGCCAAATAGTCGAAGTGCAGGACTTCGAGAGAGCCCGCAATCCCTCTTACAAAATCAAAATCGACTTTGGCCCGGAGCTCGGGAGCAAATGGTCATCCGTACAGGCGAAGCTCGCTTACAGCCGGGATGAACTCGCGGGAATGCAGGTAATCGCCGTGGTGAACTTTCCACCCAAGAATATCGCCGGATTTATGTCTGAGGTCCTGACCTTGGGGGTGGAAAAGGAGGATGGCTCACTGTCGCTGCTTCAACCAAGCCGCAGACCTGCGGAATTGGGCAGTCGGGTTTATTAAAGTAAACTACTAAACTATAGCATAAGCTGATCAGCATTTACAGTCGCGATCATTTGGTTGTCTCCAGCCGCGAAATAACTCGATAGAGTGACCGCTATCACGCATTTTGCTTGCTTCCACTGCGTCGTCCTCGTATACTAACTGTTCTATATTGGAGTGCTATGTTTGATTCCTTATCTGAAAGATTAGAAGGCGTATTTAAGCAGATTCGCGGCCACGGTAAGCTGACCGAGGATAACGTGCGCGAGTCTGTCAAAGAGATCAAGCGCGCGCTGCTGGAAGCCGACGTTAACTTCAAGGTAGTCAAGCAGTTCGTGGCCGGAGTTGAGGAACGCGCCTACGGCCAGGAAACGCTGCGCTCAATTTCTCCGGGCCAGCAAATCGTCAAAATCGTTCACGATGAGCTAGTGAACGTACTCGGCGGCGCCAACGAGCCGATCCAGTTCGGTTCTACACCCGGTAAATTGCTGGTCTGTGGTCTGCAGGGATCGGGTAAGACGACGCTCTGTGGCAAGCTGGCGCTTCACTTTAAGAAACAAAATATGCGGCCATTGCTGGTCGCAGCCGATATTTACCGCCCGGCGGCCGTAAAGCAGTTGCAAACGCTCGGCAAATCGGTGGAAGTCCCGGTCTTCCACGTCGATAAGAAACCGCCGAAGATCTGCGAGGAAGCCACTGAGTACGCCCGCGCCAACAGCCTCAGTCCGATCATCTTCGATACGGCAGGGCGGCTTCACATCGACCAGGAGTTGATGGAAGAACTGAAGCAGATTCGCTCCAAAGTCAATCCACATGAGATAATTCTGGTTGCTGATTCCATGACGGGTCAGGATGCTGTCAACGTCGCGACGCAGTTCAACGAGCAGTTAGAAATCACCGGTGTGGCACTCACGAAGCTCGATGGTGACGCTCGCGGCGGTGCCGCTCTCTCGATCCGCAGTGTAACTGAGAAGCCGATCAAAGTCGTTTCGACCGGTGAGAAACTGACCGATCTGGAAATCTTCTATCCCGAGCGGCTGGCTTCACGAATTCTCGGTATGGGCGACGTCGTCTCGCTGGTCGAGAAGGCGCAAGAGACAATCGACATTAAAGAGGCGGAGAAGCTCGAAAAGAAAATCCGCAAGGCGACCTTCGATTTCGAGGATTTCTACAAGCAGCTTCAACAAATCAAGAAAATGGGCTCGCTGGAGTCGATCATGGGTATGATTCCGGGCCTCTCCGGGGCAATGCGTAACACTGAGGTCGACGAGGGCCAGATGAAGCGCGTCGAGGCGATCATCCAGTCAATGACAGTGGAGGAGCGCCGCAACCCCAAACTACTCAACGGCTCACGCCGCGCACGCATCGCCGCCGGATCCGGGAATTCAGTGCAGGATGTCAACCGGCTTGTTAAGCAGTTTAGCCAGATGCAGAAGATGCTCAAGAAGATGCGGGGTGGAAAACTCAAGAAGATGATTCCTAATCAGTTCTTTAACTAGAAGTAATTTTATCTTGTATTATTAACCTGGAGGTTATGTTTGTCAGTAAAGCTTAGACTTCGGCGCATGGGCTCGAAGAAACGCCCGATTTACCGTCTGGTCGCGATAGATTCTCGTCGTGCTCGCAACGGCAGATTCGTAGAACAGTTGGGCCACTATAACCCAATTGAAAGACCGGCCACGTTTAGCGTGGAAGAAGAGAAGGTGTACGAGTGGCTTAAGCGCGGCGCGATCCCCTCAGACACGGTTAAGAACCTGTTTGGCCAGATCGGACTTAATGAGAAATGGGAGAAGATTCGCGCCGGCAAGGATGCTTCCGACATCGAGCTGAAAAGCACGATAACCGAGCGGAAGAAACGCACTCGTAGGGTCAAAGCTGCCGCGGCAAAGGCGGTAGAGGAGGAGAAGAAGGCTAAGGAAGCTGCAGCAGCTCCGGCCGCGCCGGCCGCCGAAGCGGAAGCGCCTGCTGCAGAGCCGGCCCAGGCAGCAGCACCTGCCGAAAAGACCGCAGAAGCTGAAGCCCCTGCCGAAAAGCCTGCGGAGGATGCCCCGGAAGAGAAGACTGAAGCCTCGGAGTAGATCGTTTTGAGCCCTTCTTCACAGGCCCTGATACGAGCTGCCCTCGCTGGGCCGGCCCGAGTCGGATTTTGAAGTAGATACAGTGAGCTTAATGGAAACGCATTGGCTCAGAGAAGGACTTATCGCTGGTTCGAAAACTACTTTAATCGGAGTGGTGTGTGAAGGAATTCATAGAAATGATTATTAGAGAGCTGGTTGACAATCCAGAGGAGATCCAGGTACGAGAAGTTGAGGGCGAGCGTACCACGGTGTATGAACTCAGGGTTGCCAAAAGCGATCTGGGCAAAGTTATCGGTAAGGGTGGTGCGACCGCCAAGGCCATCCGTACAATTATGTTGGCAGTTTCAGCGAAGCGTGGTAAGCGCTCAGTGCTTGAGATACTCGAATAGAATCTGCCGCGCGGATTTTAGGCAAGGCTTCAAGTAACGGGAAAACGCATTGTCGGGCACTTCCGATTACATTCCTGATTATGTCGCAGTTGGCAAGATCGTGCGTGCGCGCGGCATCAGCGGAGAACTTGCCGTGATCCCGCTCACCGATTTTCCCGACCGCTTTGGCCAGTTGGATAACATCTTCCTCGAGCGTGCCGACAGCGGCGATATGATCGAGTACAGAATCTCTTCTGTGCGCAACATCAAGTCGCAGATAATCCTGAAACTCGACGGCGTCAACAATCGCGACGATGCCGAGTCGCTGGTAGGAAGCTTTCTTTGTGTGGGCAAAGATCAGGTAGTCGAGCTTCCGGAGGGAAGCTTCTACCAATTCGAAATAGAAGGAATGGCTGTTGTCACTGATGACGGCAAGCCACTTGGCGAAGTCGCCGAAATAATGCAATTCCCGGCCAACGACGTTTGGAGGGTCGAGGGTACGCAGGAATTTCTGTTACCGGCGATCAAGGATGTCGTACTTCACGTTGATCGCAAGAAACGAGTAGTGACTGTGCACTTGATCGCAGGGCTGATCGAAGAGAAAAAGACCAGTAAGAAGTCGAAAAAATGAAAGTTAGCATCTTAACCATATTTCCGGAATTCTTCCGCTCGCCGTTGGAGCAATCGCTCCTGGCTAAAGCGATTGCTGCCGGCCATCTCGAAGTAGAACTCGTCGACATTCGTAAATTCAGCAAAGACAAACATAACAGCGTCGACGACGAACCGTATGGCGGGGGTGGCGGCATGGTGATGAAAATCGAGCCGCTGTATGACGCGCTTTCTTCAGTGCTGTACAAGAGCGAGGCAAAAAATCGACGCATCCTCTTGACATCGGCGGCGGGAAAACCGTATAATCATCCTCTTGCGGTGAAATACTCACTGCTGGAGCACTTGATAATTGTCTGCGGTCGATACAAGGGTGTCGATGAGCGGATCAACCGACTTTTCGATCTCGAAGAAGTATCGATCGGAGACTATATAATTAACGGCGGCGAAACGGCGGCACTCGTTATTCTGGAGTCGGTGTTTCGGTTGCTTCCGGGTGGTATCGGCAAGATTGAATCCGCCATCAGCGATTCTTTCGCTGACGACCTGCTCGGACCGCCGGTGTGGACACGGCCCGCTGAATTCATGGGCTACACCGTTCCACAGACCATGCTTGAGGGAAACCACGCCCAACTGGATCAGTTTCGGCGCTTTCATTCGCTCAGGCGGACCTGGAACCGACGCCCTGATATCTTGAGCCGAACAGAATTGAGTGACGATGACCGCCGGATGCTGGAGCGTATCACGAGCGGCGCTGAGTTTGAACTGTAATTTGACTTTTGACGTATAGAGGAGGAGAACCACGCCATGGACATCATAAGAGAGGTGGAACAGCAACACCTCAAAGAACAGAAGGTCGATTTTCGGCCGGGCGACACGGTTGCCGTGCACCAGAAAATCATGGAGGGCGATAAGGAACGTATCCAGATTTTTCAGGGTGTGGTGATTGGCCGTCGAGGCGGTGGTACCGGTGCGACTTTTACGGTGCGTAAGGTTTCCAGCGGAATCGCGGTCGAGAAAATTTATCCGTTGCATTCGCCCAACATCGCCAAGATTGACAGGGTTCGCTCCGGGCGGGTTCGCCGCGCTAAGCTAAACTACCTGCGTGGGCGGTCTGGTAAGGCAGCTCGAATCACCGAGAAGAAGAGGGAGTCTCAGTAGAAGCTCTTCTCCTTACGTGATTGCCAAGACGAATATTGATTGAGGCGGCTCTCGGGGCCGCCTCTTTCATTTCTGGCGACTTTCGCTTGCGACAGCTATTTCAAAATTACACCATACCCAGCATGGTGGAATGGTCAGATTGGCGTGCAGGTGTGGAGCCGCAGGATGCGATGATCTGTGGCGTCGACGAAGCGGGCAGGGGACCACTCGCAGGTCCGGTTGTTGCCGCCGCGGTGATTCTGCCGGAAGAGTTCGACGCGACGGGAATAAATGACTCGAAGTTGCTCTCGCACACGGCACGAGAGGAGCTTTATGGCTACATTACGGCAAGTGCTCTCTCGTTTGCCGTGGCGAAATCCTCTCCGGAATTAATCGATGATATCAACATTCTGCAGGCCACGTTCTCGGCTATGCGTACTGCAATTCGAAAGCTAAAGCCGAAGCCGGGATTCGTCTACGTTGACGGCAACATGAGGATTCCCAAAATCCGCACTCCGCAGCAGGCGGTCATCAAAGGCGATGGTTCGATCTTACCGATCGCGTGTGCTTCGATACTCGCCAAAGTTGAGCGCGACCGCATCATGACGCGATTACACAAGAAATATCCTGAGTACGGGTTCGATCGGCACAAAGGCTATCCGACCCCGGAACACAGGCGTATGATAGCCCGGCACGGCCCGAGTAAAATACACCGGCGCAGCTTTACCCTGCTTGATCCGCAGTTGGTACTGGAATATGGGGATGAACCGACGCGCGCGCGGGAGTAAATACGAGCAAGCCGCGGCCGACTATCTCGGCCACAAAGGCTATCAGGTACTTGCCACCAATTACCGCTACAGCCGCACGGAAATCGACATTATCTGCAGCTTAGAAGATGTCCTGATATTTGTTGAGGTTAAAGGGCAGCGAAGTGCAGCCAGCTCTTTCGGAGACGCTCGCTACCGGGTTGACCAGCGGAAACAAGAGGCTATTGTGAAGACTGCTCAGGGTTACATCGCTGCGACGCCGGCACGCTATCAATCGTATCGATTTGACGTGATTATTGTCACCGACAACGCCGGCGAGTATGAAATCGAGCATATCGAAAACGCATTTAATGCGTAGAACTTCCCTTTGACTTATCCCTTGCCTGTTTTGAGTCCATGAAGCCCGCTTGCTTACCGCTTGAAAGTACCGTATCAGAAGGTGTGGCATTCAAGGGGTTGTATTCTTCCTTCAACGCCAGCAGTTTCGCCTCGATCTTGTCCCACACTTTCGCGATCAGGATCGGATCCTGATTGAGCTCCTGTTTGAGAGCCAGCAGCGAGCTGTCAGTGAACCCGTGCACTGCCAGCACTGAGTCACGCTCAGCGTTGAATCTGGCGACGGAGGTGTCTCCGTACTGCTGCAACAGCGCTAAATCAACGTAGGCGTCCACGAATTCGTCCTCACGCGGATGTGAGACTTCCCTGGGGCGTAGCAGATAGACTACGGCTGCGACGATTATGGCCACTATGATGATCAGATAGAGCTTACGCAATTCGCAAATCCTGTGTCTTAACCCGCTTCGTTCACTCCCGGAGGCATTCCGGGCTCAACTACCAGCGACTTGACATTTTGCGGAATAACCTGCCCGGGAGCACCTTTCCGCACTTTGCGCACATAGCGGCGTTCGGTGTAAATGACCGAAACTGCCTGCGACTTCTTCTGCCCCGAATATACTGCCGCCAATTGTGCCGCCTCCCTGATCGCCACCGCCGCCGGCTCCCGGTTTTTATCTAACCGCATGAGCACGACGTGCGATCCCGGTGACTGCTGCGCATGAAACCACAAATCATAACTCCGCGCAACTTTGAAGGTAAGATGTGCATTTCCCACCGCCGACTTTCCTACCAGTATCCGCGCCCCGGTGGAGGAGAGAAACACACGATAGTACGGGGACGATTCCATCTCCGCTGAGGAACGCCCGATGACTCCTGCGCCGGCGCTGAGACGAAATTCTTCGATCAGGGATCTGAGTTGCACGCTGTCGTTTGCCTCGGCAACCGCAGCATGCTGTTCCTCCAGTTCTGCTATTGCAGTGTTCAGTTCTTCGATTGCCTTCTGCAGGGGCGGTTTCGAGCGCTGGAGCTTCTTCGCCTTCTTATAGTAGAAGGATGCCGACTCGATAATCCCTTTGCCGTCCGGAAGCGGAATTTCAATCTCCTCGTCGGAATAGAAATCGTGCAGCATCACCTTGTTGTCGACTGGCTCGGCATTCTGACCCGCCATCAGGATATCGCCCCAGCGCTTATAGCGCTCTGCCTCCTCTGCCAATTGAAGCTTCGATTGACTCTTAGCCAGAGTTTTCTTTTTCCGCGTAATCTCACGCCTGAGAATTCCAAGTGTCTTTGCCTTCAGCTGAGCAAAATCGTCGCTGGACTTACTCTTACGCTGCAGGTAAGCATGCAGCGATGATAGGGGGTATTCCATATCGAGCGCTTCAGCCGGTGGTGATGGTGTTACCCGGAAGCTGCGTTCGTTGTATTCAAGGGTATAGGTCATCTCACCGTCGTTTCCGATGACTTCCTTCCCAGATTCAAGGATCTGCGGAAAAGGCTCGGGTTCGACATAGATCTTCTTCGGTTTGAGCACGCGTTCGTCGCTCGATACCCTGGTCGCCTGCAGGATGATTCCGTTTTCATCGACCAGCAGCGCTGTCGATTGCGCCCCGAATAACTCGAATACAATGCGGAGGTGTCGCTCGGAACCGCTTCTGGCGCTCTTGAGCAATTGGATGTTGATAATCCTGTTGTCTATGGGCCCTGTTACCTGTTGGACGACGCTGTCGTTGGCTTCCAGCCACACCGCAATGTTGGCCGACTTCGATTCCGATTTATCCGGCCAACCGGGGTAGAGCACGAAGGTGGGGGGAGCAAAGGAGTAGCAAACGTGATATTGATGTTCGGAACGGAACAGGAAGCGAAAAACTTTGCTTTGTCTGTGATACTCCGATCTAACCAGAGTGGAGCCGGAGAGTAACTGATTGTACTCCCTTGCCAGAAAACTACTTATGACTGCTGATTTTGGTAACATACCGGAGACCTCTTCTTGCGCGCAAGCTATCAGATTATTACCTAAGAGTCAATAAGGCCGGAGTTTTTCGTTGACATTGTGGTAGCCGCTCTATTTTAATGGGAAGCTTTAAGCGAAGGGTCGAAACCATATGATTCGAAGTATGACCGGCTACGGCAAAGCGACAGCTTCCGTCGGCCGCAAAAAAGTTACGATAGAAATTACGTCGTTGAATAACCGCTTCCTCGAGATCTCGCTGCGTCTGCCGAAGAATTTCGCCGAATATGAGGGGCAAATCAGGGAAGCGATTACCGATATGGTTTCGCGTGGCAAGCTCAATGTCTTTCTGACTTATGACGACAAGGATGTCACCGCTGAGTCACTGGTTCTCAACCAGAATGTAGCCGACCTCTATTTCAAAATGTTCAAAGACCTCAAGAATCGCTACAAACTCTCCGGCCAATTAGCTGTCAGCGATTTCGTAGGCTTGCCTGATCTCTTCTCCGTAATTACGCCCGAAACTCTCAATGAAAATGATGTGAAACGCCTAATCGGCGCGGTGCGGCGCGCTGTACGGTCACTGAACCGGGCCCGACAAAAGGAAGGCGGGGCATTGAGTGCGGATATGCTGAAACGGATCGGCAAAATCAATCAGTCGGTGAGCAGAATCAAGAGGCTCCGCGGCCGCTCGTTGACGCGCTACAAAGATCGGCTGAATGACGTGGTAGATCGTTTGCGCAAATCAGGTACGGCCATCGGCGACAATGATGAGACTCGCCTGCGACTTAATATGGAGCTGGGTGTGCTGGTCGACAAAGCGGACATCACCGAAGAGTGTGTCCGACTCATCAGCCACTGTGACGCTTTCAAAGCAGCGATCAGGGCCAAGGGGGATTCGGGAAAACGGCTCAATTTTACCTTGCAGGAGATGAATCGCGAGGCGAACACGATTGGCTCCAAGTCCTCGATCTACGAGATTTCCGCGGAAGTGATCAAAATACGGGAAGAGATCGAGAAATTGCGAGAGCAGGTGCAGAACATCGAATGAGCCTGCGCAGGAAGAATTCCATTCGACGATCTCAAAAGGCTTCTGTCAGCGTTTCCAATTTGAGAAGCATAAACAAAACCAAGCCGATGATCGTAGTCTTATCTGGGCCTTCGGGAACCGGGAAGTCCACGATTGTTGACGCTTTACTGGCTCGCCACCGCGATTTTGTGGAATCGGTGTCGGCGACTACTCGCAAACGGCGGCAAGGCGAGCGAAATAAACGTGATTACTTCTTTCTGACGCCTGAACAGTTTCGGAACAAAAAGCTTCGCGGCGAGTTCATTGAAACGGTTAGCCTCTTTGGGGAGTATTATGGTACGCCTAAGCATGCTGTCGAAGAGGCGTTGCATCGTAATAAAACGGTGCTGTTCGACATCGACATCCGCGGCGGGCGTGCGATTAAACGGTGGCGCCGCGATGCCGTATTGATATTTATCATGCCGCCCAGCCTCAAATTGCTGGAACAGCGGCTCAGAGGACGAAAGAGCGAGTCAGAAGCTTCTTTGAAACGCCGCCTGGCACGTTCGTTAAAGGAAATGAATAATTGGACGAAATATGATTACGTTGTCTGCAACGACAATCTCGAGCAAACTGTGGCTTTGATAGATACGATCATCAGGGCCGAGTCGCAGAGAGTAGCTCGTCGCGGCACAATCTCTTTCCCGAGTGAGGGTTAGACGAGAGGGTTGAACAATGCGAGCACAGGAACACAAGGTCTTATTGATGGACAAGCTCGATGATATCACGCTGAATCATTACGAGGCTGTCATCGCCGCCGCCAAGCGGGCGCGTATGATAAATACCAAACGCCTGGCCAAGCTGGAGATGATGACCGAAGATGCCGAAGTAGATATCGATTATCGCAAAGTGACCAGTATAGCGCTGGAGGAACTTCTCAATGATAGAATCAAATATCAGTATGAGAGGCTTACCGGCGAAGAATAGTTGTCGAAAATCCACCCCGGAGTAGCCTGCCTGTGAAACTAGTTGTAGTAGAATCCCCCGCCAAAGCTAAAACCATCTCCCGCTTCCTTGGACGCGAGTACAAGGTGGCGGCGAGTTATGGTCATATCAGGGATCTGCCCAGTTCGGCGACCGAAATCCCGAAGGCGCTGAAATCGGAGCCGTGGGCGCGTCTGGCGGTGGATGTCGACAATAACTTCAAGCCGATTTATGTCATCCCCAACGACAGCAAGAAACATATCCAGGAGCTGAAAGACCTGTTGAAGGATGCCGACGAACTGCTGCTCGCTACAGACGAAGATCGCGAGGGTGAGTCGATTAGCTGGCATCTGCTCGAAGTGCTCAAACCAAAAGTCCCGGTTCGCAGGATCGCATTTCACGAAATCACCAAGACAGCGATCGAGGAAGCTCTCTCTAATCCGCGCAGCGTCGATGAACAGCTTGTTAAGGCGCAGGAGAGCCGGCGCATTCTTGACCGCCTTTTCGGCTACTCGCTCTCGCCGGTGCTTTGGAAGAAGGTGCGCACAAAGCTGAGTGCAGGGCGGGTGCAGAGCGTAGCGCTGCGCTTGATTGTAGAGCGGGAAGAGGAGCGTCAACGCTTCAAATCGGCGGAATACTGGGATGTCGAGGCTCAGATTTCTGGCGACGGCACTGAGTTTACCGCCAAGTTGGTAGCAGTCGGCGAGAAACGCCTGCCAAACGGCAAAGATTTCGATCCTGAGAATGGTAAACTGGTAAATCCTGACAAGGTCATCCAGATCGACAAGCCGGGCGCCGAGCATATTGTCGAGGCATCCCAGAAGCAGCTTCCCTGGGAAGTCACCAGCGTCGAGAAAAAACAAACCAAGCAACGTCCCTCGCCGCCATTTACCACTTCGACCCTGCAGCAGGCCGCCGGCAACGCCTTCGGTTATTCTCCACGTCAAACCATGCGGCTGGCGCAGCAGCTTTATGAGGGAATCGACATCGGCAACGGCGATCGCGAGGGGCTCATCACCTACATGCGTACCGACTCCTTCACGCTCTCAGAAAAGGCTCTTCAGGAAGCCGGCGTGTTTATCAAGAAAGAATTCGGTGACAATTATTATAGCGGTAAGCGCGTGTACAAGACAAGGTCGAAGTCGGCACAGGAGGCCCACGAGGCGATTCGCCCCACTGATTTTGGCCGCACTCCTGAGATGATGAAGCGCTTCCTCGGTGGCCAGGAGCTTAAACTTTACACTCTGATCTGGAATCGCGCGCTGGCGTCACAAATGGCTGATGCCATACTAGATAAGACTGCAGCCGAGATAATGGTGGAGATTGAGGGCACCCCTCACGTCTTCCGCGCCAACGGCTCTGTGATCAAGTTTCCAGGCTACTTGAAAGTTTACGGTGGCCAGAGCGCCGATACCGTCCTGCCTGACCTAAACGAGGGCGACAAGATTGGCGCCGCCGGCAGTTCGGAGAGGCTCAAGCTGGCCCAGTTAACTCCGCTAGGTCATGAGACCACTCCGCCGGCGCGTTACACTGAAGCATCCCTGGTGAAGCGCCTGGAGGAAGAAGGCATCGGTCGTCCTTCCACTTATGCACCGACAATCTCAACGATTGAGGCGCGTCAATATGTGATGAAACGGAACAGTTCCCTGATTCCCACCTTCGTGGGCATGGCTGTCGTGCACCTGCTGCGTAATCACTTCGATCACTACATCGATTTGAAATTCACCGCCCGGATGGAAGACGCTCTCGATGAAATCGCAGAGGGCGAGGCTGATTGGGTGGAATTCCTGACGAAATTTTATCACGGCAATGGCGACAGTGGCGAAGGTTTGGCCCGCAAGATTGAAACAGAACTTCCCGAAATCGACTATCCTGAAATTTATCTTGGCGATGATCCCGAGACCGGTGATAAGATCCACGTGCGAATCGGGCGCAAGGTTGCCTACGTCCAGCGCGGCGAAGGTGGCGAAGGCAACACTGCAGCGATCCCGATGGATGTCTTGATTGACGAACTGACTGCCGAGAAGGCGCACGAATTCATCAAGGTGCAAAGCAAGAGCAAGGAGCCTCTCGGCCAACACCCTGAGAGTGGCAAGAATGTCTACGCCCTGCTGGGACCATTCGGGCCTTATGTACAGGAAGGTGAATCGAACGGTGATGAGAAGCCGAAGCGCATCGGCCTGCCCAAGGGAGTCGGGCTTCAGGATGTCGACTTTGCTTTCGCGCTCAAGCTGCTTTCATTGCCCCGCAGCCTCGGAACCGATCCCGAGTCGGGCAAGGAGGTCGCCGCGGGGCTGGGACGCTACGGCCCCTACGTCGTCCGTGGCGGGCTTTATCGCCGGGTGGAGTCATTCGATAAGTTGTTCACTATCACTCTTGAAGAGGCGCTGGAGAAGCTTAAGACCGCCAAAGGCCGCACCAAAGAGATACTGAAGGAGCTTGGCGAGCACCCTGAGACGAAGAAGAACATACAGGTCGCTTCTGGACGCTACGGCCCTTATGTCACTGACGGTAAAGTAAACGCCAAGATCCCCAAGGACAAAGAACCCACCGAGATCACGATGGAAGAAGCCGTCGCGATGCTGGCCGAAGCCGCAGAGAAGAAAGGCACAAAGAAGCGAACCACGCGCCGGACAGCAGCCAAATCGGCGTCCAAATCAACCACTCCTAAGAAATCGACCAAATCGAAGACAACCAAATCAAAAGCAACCGCCAAACCGAAGGCCAAATCGAAGTCCAAAGCCTAACCTCGCGGCTCGGCAGCCCGGCTCTCTTCAAAAGTCCTTTATCGAAAAAAGCGCCATTGCCAACGAACTTCAGCGAGCGCGGCAATCTCGATCCCGACTTTTCCTTGAATACCCGTCATAAAACCGCTACAATGCCTGAGTGAGCAGCAGTTTTGCGAAATATGTTGATGCTTTCATTGACTACCTGAAAAACGTCCGCAACTACTCTGAAAACACTCTGCGGGCTTATGCCACCGACCTCGGTGATTTCACCGCCTTCTGGAATGATCAGGGCATCAGTGATTCGCAGTTGGAGCAACGCTTTCATCCGGCGATCAGGGCCTATCTTTACGGATTGAAGGGCAAGACGCTTTCAAACCGGAGCATCGTCCGGCGACTTTCGGCGATTCGCAGCTATCTCAAGTTTCTGCAGAGCCAGGGCTTCCTCAAACCCGATCTCGATCTCGGCTGGCAGCGTTTTAAGTTGGACAAGAGGTTGCCTGACTTCCTCTCTGAAGCTCAAGCCGCTAGGTTGATGGATCTGCCGACGGGAGATGATTTCCTCAGCACTCGCGACCGCGCCATCCTTGAGCTATTTTACCAGTGCGGTCTGCGGCTTTCCGAAGTGGCCGGTTTGTCCGACAGCTCAATTGATTGGAATTCCAGTTTGCTGCGTATATCGGGCAAGGGCAAGAAAGTGCGCATGGTGCCATTCGGTTCAATTGCCGCTGAGCGCCTGCGGTTATATTTAGCCAGGCGCCACGAAAAGTTCGGCTTGGGGCATGAACGGTTGTTTTTGAGCAGAAGCGGAAATCCGTTAAGCACGCGCTCGATCTCGCGCCTGGTAGTGAAATACTCGAGCAAACTTAGAGAAGGTAAAAGCATATCACCCCACAAACTGCGGCACTCATTCGCAACACATATGCTCGATAATGGCGCTGACTTGATGGCAGTAGCCGAGCTGCTCGGTCATGAATCGGTTCGCACCACGCAGGTGTATACCCATTTGACGACTTCGCGGCTGAAGAAGGAATACGAACGCGCTCATCCGCGGGCGCACAGGAGAGATTGATGATTCATGCGACTACGATACTGGGGCTCCGCCACAACGGCAACGTAGCGTTAGGCGGAGACGGCCAGGTAACGTTTGATGACACGATTATGAAGGCTACCGCCAAAAAAATCAGGTCGCTCAGCAACGGCCGAATTCTGGCGGGGTTTGCCGGTTCCTCAGCTGACGCGTTCACGCTATTCGAGAGATTCGAGGCAAAGCTGGAAGAATACTCTGATAATCTGCCGCGAGCCGCGGTTGAGCTTGCCAAAGACTGGCGGCGTGACAAGTACTTGCGGCAACTGGAAGCATTACTGGCTGTTGTTGACAAAGAGCACTCGATGGTGATTTCAGGGTCAGGTGACGTCGTCGAGCCCGATGACGGTATAGTCGCCATCGGCTCCGGAGGACCGTACGCTCTCGCGGCCTGCAGGGCACTGGTGAATAACAGCAAACTGGGCGCAGAGCAGATCGTTCGCAGTTCGCTGGAGATCGCAGCCGACATTTGCATATACACTAATCGCAATATCACCGTTGACACCCTCAAGTAGCCGCCAAAATGGAATTGATTTCCCCCTGCGCTCGCATTATACTTGCCAGTCTCGGACATGAGATGGAGGTGCTTTGAAAGAGCAACTGACGCCAAAACAGATTGTCGCAGAATTAGATAAATACATCATCGGACAGGAAAACGCCAAAAAGATGGTCGCAATTGCCTTGCGCAATCGCTGGCGACGCCAGGCGGTCGCGGATGATATCCGGCAGGAAATCATGCCGAATAATATCATCCTGATCGGCCCGACCGGAGTCGGCAAAACGGAAATTGCGCGTCGACTGGCCAATCTGGCCGGTGCGCCCTTCATTAAGGTGGAAGCATCCAAGTTTACGGAAGTCGGCTATGTCGGCCGCGATGTCGAATCGATGATCCGCGACCTGGTCGAACTGTCGGTGCAGATGGTCCGCAAGGAAAAGACCGAGACCGTCAAAGAAAAGGCAGCCGACCTGGCCGAGGAGCGCGTTCTCGAAATACTTCTGCCGCGACCACGAATCCACAAGAGCCGCGAAACACAAACCTCAGATGATGAGGCAGAAGAGAAATATCAGAGAACTCTCGCAAAACTACGGGAGCAGTTGCGAAACGGTTACCTTGACAGTCGCTCGATCGAGTTGGAGGTGCCCTCCAATCGCTTTCCCGTCGTAGAGATATTCTCGCCGCAGGGGATGGAAGAGCTTGGTGTCAATTTTCAGGAAATGTTCTCCGGGATGATGCCCAAGAAGAAGAAAGTGCGGAAAGTCACTGTCGACGAAGCCAAGAAAATCCTCGAGCAGGAAGAAGCTGCCAAGCTAATCGATATGGATGAAGTCATTGCAGAGGCGATGGAGCGAGTTGAAGATTCTGGTATAGTGTTCATCGACGAGATCGATAAGATCGCCGACGCCAGCGGTAGCGGACAGGGTCCCGATGTTTCCCGCGAGGGCGTGCAGCGCGATATCCTGCCGATTGTCGAAGGCTCAAGCGTTAACACGAAGTATGGCATGGTCAAGACGGATCATGTTCTGTTTATCGCGGCGGGCGCCTTCCACGCGACCAAACCCTCGGACCTGATTCCTGAATTGCAGGGCCGGTTTCCGATTCGCGTTGAACTCGATTCACTCACAGCAGGCGACTTCGAACGGATCCTTAAAGAACCCAAGAATGCACTGACGAAGCAGTACTCTGCACTTCTGGAGACGGAAAACGTAACTGTAACATTTGATGATGCTGCCATCAAGGAAGTCTCCCGCATGGCTGCCCAGATCAATGAGTCGGCCGAGAATATTGGGGCGCGTCGCCTGCAGACTCTGATGACCAGTTTGCTGGAAGAAGTGATGTTCGACCTTCCCAACGGCAAGATGAAAAGAATCCGCATAACCAAGACGAAGGTGCAAAACACCCTGAAAGGTATTATCGAAGATGAAGACCTTCGAAAGTACATCCTCTAATGGCGGCAGGAGAAATTTCATCCAGGCGGAGATTGAGTGAGACAGATTCTGATGCATGAGGCAAAGGCGAGGTCAAGCATCCCGGAGCGCAGAATTTGGCCGGCAATATGGATTGTAGTTGCTCTTTTCGCTTTTTCAGTAGCTTCAATATCCGCACATGGACAGACTCGTGCCACCAAGAGCAATGTTTCGGAGCTGCCCGACAACGACATCTCCCAGAATCAGAGAGTTGAGCCTCCCAATGTGCTCCTTGATCGAGCAGTGGACCCTGATCACTATATAATCGGTCCCGGTGACCGCTTGCTGATTTCGTTCTACGACATCGCCACCCCACCTATGGAAGTTGAGGTGCTGCCGGAAGGAGTTGTCTCGATCACAGGCGTTGGTGAAGTAAAATTGGGGGCAATTACTCTCAGGGAAGCAAAACAAAGAATTATCTCCGCCCTGAAATCTCGCTTCCGTGATCGGGCCGTGACTGTGTCGTTGTCCGGCATTCGCAGCTTCAAGGTCAGCGTGACCGGAGCCGTGAAAAATCCCGGAGGCGTCGTAGTGACTGCTTCAGATCGAGTTGCCGAGGCAATCAAGGAAGCGGGCGGGAGGCTAAAGAAGGGCTCTGCACGCTCCATCCGTTTGATAAGCGACAGCGACACCCTCATCGCCGATCTCTCTTACTATGCGGCGACAGGAGAGAGCGACAAGAATCCATACTTGCATGAAGGTTATGAGATTTTTGTGCCGGCCGTGTCTGATTCGTTCGCCAAGATCGAGTCGTACGGAGCACTCAAGATGCCCGGCGTGTTCGAATACCGTCCCGGCGACCGCTTGTCGGACTTGCTGGCGCTTTCGTTCGGTCCCGCTCTCAACGCGGATCTTAAGCACGCGGAGCTGCTCAGATTTGCGCCCGACGATACGTCAACCATATCGAAAACTATCGACCTCAGCGAACTCATGGCTAACAAAGGCTCAGATGAAGATCTGCTCCTGCAGCAGGATGATCGATTGTTCGTTCGCGCCATTGCCGGATTTCGCCCAAAGGAACAGGTGCAGATCGTCGGCGAGGTTAAATTTCCGGGAAGTTATCCAATACAGCCGGGCTGCGAGACACTCTCTGAACTAATCGAACATGCAGGAGGACTCCTGGAAGGCGCATCCCTGGATGAAGCTGAAATGTATCGCAGCACCGAGCAAATCGAGGCCGGTCAAACCAGCTTTGAGAAGCTACTGCAGTTGTCGAACGAAAAACTTACTGATTTTGAATTGCAGTATCTCAAGGAGCTATCCGCTCAAAAACCCGGACGCGTAGCCGTGGACTTTAATCGGTTGCTAAAGAACAAAGATCCGAAATTTGATGTTCGCCTTGAAGACGGTGATTATGTTCGAATTCCCAGGAAGAGCTACGCGGTAACGGTCCTGGGGCGTGTCGTTAATCCCGGCCAGGTACCGTACCGCGATCGCCAGTCGGTCGATTACTACATTCAAGCTGCAGGCGGTTTCGGTTATAAAGCGAACAAGGGTGATATAAGAATCATCAAGGCAAATACCGGTGCGGTAATTGAAGCTGATAACGGAGTAAACGTCGGGATGGGAGATAAGATCATGGTTCCGCAGAAGAAGCCGCTTAACCTCTGGGGAACCATTCGAGATGTCGGCTTCTTCCTGGCCAACGTTGCCACTGTTTACATTGTAATACACCAGGCGGTGAATTGACCTCGCGGCCGGGCTCTTTAGTAAACGAGTATTCCAGATGTCCACAAACAGCATAGCAAATACTGCGAAACTGGCAGAAGGTGTGCAAGTAGGCAACTACTGCACCGTGGGCGACGATGTAAAGATCGCCGCCGGGTCTGTAATTGGGAATAACTGCGTGATCCACCCGGGAGTTACGATTGGTGCGAATGTTCGCATTGACGATGGTGCGGTGATTGGTAAGCAGCCGATGCGCGCTGCCAATTCAGCGGTCACGAAGGAGCAGCAGCTCGAGCCAACGAGGATCGGCGATAACTGCATCATCGGCACGCACGTAGTAATCTACGCCGGGGCAATAGTCGGTGAGAAGGTGCTGATTGCTGATCTCTCGACCGTGCGGGAAAATGTCACAATCGGCGACTTTACGATCATTGGCCGCGGTGTCGCCGTCGAGAACTACTGCAAGATTGGGAAATACTGTAAACTTGAGACCAATGTCTATCTGACCGCCTACTCGGAGCTTGAAGACCGGGTGTTCATGGCGCCCTGCGTGGCGACTTCCAATGATAATTTCGTCGGGCGCACAAAAGAGAGGTTTAAGCATTTTAAGGGCGTCACCGTCAAGAAGGGGGGGCGTGTCGGACTCAACGCCACCATCCTGCCCGGCAAGACTGTTGAAGAGGACGCACTTGTCGCGGCGGGAGCTGTTCTCACCAAAGATGCCCCGGCACGTAAAATTATGCTGGGTTCACCCGCAAAAGAGCTAAAGAAAGTGCCCGAGAATCAGTTGCTCGAAAACCAGGATTGGTGATGCCGATGCAGGTGCCGTTACTTGATCTAAAGCGTGAATACTCGGAGGTGCGGGACGGCGTCGAAGCTGCCGTCAGTGACGTGCTCGCCGAGACCCGTTTTATCAACGGTCCGCAAGTTACTGAGCTGGAAAACCAGATTGCCGAATACTGTGGTGCAAAGTATGCTGTGGGGGTTGCTTCAGGAACCGACTCACTGCTTCTGGCACTACGAGCTGCGGGTGTCGGACCCGATACCGAGGTCATAACGACGACCTTTTCATTCTTCGCCACTGCGGGTACCGTGGCTAATCTCGGCGCGACACCTGTTTTCGTTGATATCGAGCCAGACACCTACAACCTCGATGTTTCCCAGATCGAAGCACGCATCACTTCTAAGACACGCGTCATCATGCCGGTGCATCTCTTCGGGCAGTCGGCGGACATGGAACCGATTCTCGAAATCGCAAAGCGACATAAGCTGACTGTGATTGAGGACGCAGCGCAGGCGCTCTCGGCGAAATATCAAGATCGCCGGGTAGGGGTCTTTGGCGACATGGGTTGTTTCTCATTCTACCCGACCAAGAATCTTGGCTGCGCCGGCGACGGCGGCATCATTGTCACCAATTCAGAGGAATTGGCGGCCAGACTGCGCGCTCTGAAGGCGCATGGTGCAAAGGTCAAGTACTTCCACGACATGGTAGGGTACAATTCGCGCCTCGACACGATCCACGCGGCAATCCTCCTTGCGAAGCTGCCGTCTCTGGACAAATGGACAGAGGCGCGCAGGCGCAACGCGGAGTTCTATAATCAACAATTTGCCGGCGCCGAGTTGACCAGGCCATCCGCAAAGGACTATGCTTAC
Organism: uncultured Ignavibacteria bacterium; assembly: GCA_964468475.1. GTDB lineage: Bacteria > Zixibacteria > MSB-5A5 > CAIYYT01 > CAIYYT01 > JBECKX01. Next base: position 38,991 of record CAYXUL010000013.1, read on the forward strand.
CACATCTATAATCAGTACACGATCATGGTCGAGAAACGTGACGCACTGAAGGCTTTTCTGACCGACAAGAATATTGGTTATGAAATCTATTACCCGCTGCCACTTCACCTCCAGAAGTGTTTTGAGCATCTTGGCTACCGAGAAGGAGACCTTCCCGTTTCCGAAAGTTGCGCGCGGCAGGTTATTTCCATTCCAATCTACCCGCAACTAACTGAGCCGGAACGCGCTTACGTGGCTGAAACGGTGCTGGAATTCGCCGGTAGCTAATGTCAGTAGTATCGATTGTGGGCGCCCGCCCGCAGTACATTAAACTTGCTCCCCTGCATTCTGAGCTGCAGAAGCTGAAGATCAAGCACCAGGTCATCAATACCGGTCAACATTACGATTACCGGATGGCCGGTGTGTTTTTCGAAGATCTCCAACTGCCGAAACCGAATATTGATCTTGAAGTTGGCTCTGACGAAGCCGGCATCATGACTGCGAAAATCCTGCGCGGCTGCACCAAAGCTCTCCGGAAACTCAAGCCCACGCTGGCGATTGTGTATGGTGACACTAACAGCACCCTGGGCGGCGCTCTGGCAGCAGCGCAGGCGGGAATCCCCTTGGTACACGTTGAAGCCGGGTTGCGCTGTCACGACATGAGGGTTGCTGAAGAACTCAATCGCGCAATTACCGACAGGGTCTCGAACTACCTTATGGCGCCGACCGACGATGCAATAAAGAATCTCAAGAGCGAAGGAATAACAGGTAGGATCTGGAAGACTGGGGACCTGCTCTATGATGTCGTCAGGAGATCGTTGCCTCCGGAAGCCAAACAGCGGGAGATTCTGACGGACTTAGGATTAATCTCCCAGAAATTCATTTTGATTACACTCCATCGATCCGACTCGGTGGATGACCGCGAAAAACTCTCACGTTTGGTGCAGATGCTAGCCCAAATTGGCGAGCCGGCACTCTTTCCGATCCACCCGCGAACCGCCAAACGGCTGCGACATTTTGGCTTGACGAAGAAACTCCACATGAACAAGAACATTCGAGTTTGCCAGCCAACAGGTTACCACGAGATGCTCTCCCTGGCTGCTAACGCAAGAGTTATTGCTACCGACTCCGGCGGTTTGCAGCGCGAGGCCTACTTTTTGAAAACGCCGTGCCTGCTGCTGCGCGAGGTAACGGAATGGGTCGAAATCGTAAAGAGTCGCGGAAGTATGGTAGTCGGCTTCGACTTGCAACGTTTCAAGCGTGGCATGCACAAACAACGCTTCAACTTTTCGAATCGCTCATTGTGTCTTGCCGGTGCGTCGCATCGAATTGCCCGACACTTGGCGGATATATTGACCGGACTGTAACCACCGGCCGAATTATCGCCCCAAAATTCGGTTTGACACCCCCCATTTAAGGCCGTACACTATTTAGATATGCCCACTTCGGAGCCCGATAAGCACCGCCGCTTGAAAAAGGAACTCCTTCTGAATCTGGCCGATCTCGTCATGATTCAGCTCTCGTTCCTTTTGGCCATTCTGCTGTTTCACAACCTCAAATCGGTACGAAACGAGCTTGGGGAGACCCTCGCCTATTTCCTCGGTTTGCCAAACCTGGCGATTACAGCCTATTGGCTGGTGCTGATCAATCTCTCGCGCTTTGTTAAGGGACTTTTTCCGCAGAGCCTCTATGGCGAAATCCTGCGGATCTTCAATGTCGTTTCGCTCGGCGTAGTGTTGATCATCTTCGCCGTGGTCGATTTCAGCGATCCTCATTCATTCTTCTCGACCTCTAAGTTCATCGTTTTCACCTACTGGGTGTCGTTGGTGCTCTTGCTCAGCCTGAATCGCATGTTTGTCTATCGTGCCAGGGACAGCGTTGCTGCCGAAAAAACCGATGAAATGATCACGCCGCTTCTGGTACCGAGGCGGCTTCTGATAGTGCTCGTCGATCTTATCATAATTGCAGCCTCATATTACTCAGCGTTTTTGATTCGATTTGAGGGCGCAATCCCTGCGGCTGATCTTAAGAGCCTCGAAGCCAGTTTGCCGGTCGTCATCATTCTCCGCTTTAGCATGCTGCTCTATTTTCGTCTCTATTCGGGCTATTACCGTTACGCTTCGATAAGTGATTTGACACAGATACTTAAGGCGGTCACTGCCGGCAGCGTGCTGATTGGCATTCCCACCTACTTCCTCGGCTTCGGCAACATACCGCGAGGCGTATTCGTGATCGACTGGCTGCTTCTGGTAGTTCTGCTCGGCGGATCACGATTCCTGCTCCGAGCTGTCAGAGAGATGGTTCCGGGGATGCTTCGTCAGGGTAAACGCACCTTTGTCATCGGCGCCGGATCGGCCGGCGAAATGATGCTGCGTGAACTGCGCAAGTCGCCTATGGGTTATCGCCCGGTCGGCTTGATCGATGATGATGCCGCCAAGCAGGGGATGCGCATTCACGGCGTCACCGTTCTGGGGAACTCGCATGACATGGGCAAGCTGGCGGACAAGCACAATGTGACTGACGCCATCATTGCGATACCCTCCGCCACCGGTAAACAGATGCGAGAGATGATTGAGGCGTGTCGGCGGGCTCACCTCGACTTCAAGAGTTTGCCGCCGCTTAGAGAGATTATTCATGGTCAGGTAAACCTCAGCCAGGTGCGCAATATCAAAGTAGAGGACTTGCTGGGGCGAACACCGGTGCGGCTTGACAATAATGCCATGGCGCGGTTCCTCCACGATAAGAGAGTTCTGGTTACAGGAGGTGGCGGGTCGATCGGCGCCGAAATTTGCCGACAGGTGCTTGAGTTTGCGCCCGCTGAACTGGTTATCGTCGAACGGGCTGAGAATCGTCTCTACGAAGTCATGCTTGAATTGCAGAGTCGCGACGAGTCAAGTCACTTGATTCCACACGTGGCAGACATCAATGACCCGGGTCGCATGGACCAAATCTTCTCGGAGCAACAGCCGCAAGTTGTGTTTCATGCTGCCGCCTACAAGCAGGTTCCGCTGATGGAGCTATTTCCGGAAGAAGCTGTTCGTAATAATGTCTTCGGTACGCGCACGCTGGTAGAACTCGCGGACAAACATCAGGTCGATGCATTTGTGATGATCTCGACCGACAAGGCGGTGCGGCCCGCCTCGGTGATGGGCGCGACAAAGCGCATCGCGGAAATCCTGGTGCAGTGCTTTGCGCGCAGATCGAACACATCTTATATGACCGTGCGTTTCGGCAATGTGCTCGGCTCCGATGGCTCGGTGGTGCCCATTTTCCAGCGACAAATAGAGGCAGGCGGCCCGGTAACTGTCACTCACCCCGATATGACGCGTTATTTCATGACAATCCAGGAAGCTTCCCGACTGGTCATGCAGGCGGCGGCCCTGGGGCGCACCGGGGATATCATGGTGCTTAACATGGGTGAGCCGGTAAGAATTGTCGATCTGGCTAAGGCAATGATTACTCTCGCCGGCGGGATTCCGGATGAAGGAATCAAGATTTCTTTCATCGGCCTGCGACCTGGGGAGAAGCTGTCCGAAGAATTGTTCGACGAAGAGGGGTTGACCGGTTCCGACCATGAGAATATACTGGTGGCTCGTGCGACCGAATATGATTGGACCTCTATCGATAACGAGCTGCAGACGTTGCACGAACTGACATTGCAGCGGAACAGAGAGAAAATCCTGGAGAAGATACGGGAAGTGCTTCCCACTTTCCGGGCAGACAATGCGACCGTTGAATCTGAAGTGTGACCAAGGAATAACAGAAACATGCTCGATTTGAAGTTCATTCGCGAAAACAGCGAAAAAGTGGCAACCGGCATAAAGCTGAAAAATGTTGATATCGATGTTCAGGGCGTGATCAATCTCGACAAGAGCCGTCGTGAGGTTATCCAGCAGCTGGAATCGCTGCGGAAACAGCGCAACGATGTTACCGCTGAAATCGCCAAGCTCAAGAAAAATAAAGAGGATGCCTCCGAGAAGATCGCGAGCATGAAAAGCGTCAATACGGAAATTTCAACTTTCGAAGCGGAGCTGCGGGACACGGAGGCACAACTGAACGAGGTGCTCTATGCCATTCCAAATCTTCCTCACGATTCTGTCCCGGTCGGCGGCGAAGAAGACGCAGTGGAAGTTCGCAGTTGGGGTGAACAGCCGCAGTTTGACTTTGAAGCCCGTCCGCATTGGGAGTTGGGTGAAGCCCTGGGATTGATTGATCTGGAGCGCGGCGCCAAACTCTCCGGCTCAGGTTTTATCCTGTTCACCGGCGCCGGAGCACGCCTGGAGCGCGCCCTGATCAACCTGATGATTGACATCCATACGAACGAACACGGCTACACCGAAGTCTCGCCGCCATTTATGGTCAATACCACGACAATGACCGGCACCGGGCAACTTCCTAAAATGGAAGAGGATATGTACCAGCTCGCCGACCAGACCTTGTGGCTGGTGCCAACCGCCGAAGTTCCCGTTACGAATATCCACGCCAATGAGATCCTGCCACCGGATGCTTTACCGAAGTTGTTTGTCGCTTACACTCCCTGTTTTCGCAGAGAAGCCGGTGCCGCCGGCAAGGATACTCGCGGCCTAATCAGGGTGCATCAGTTCGATAAGGTTGAGATGGTGCGGATCGTCAAGCCGGAGACATCGTACGACGAGTTGGAGATCATCACCAAACACGCGGAAAGAATTCTGCAGCTACTTGACCTGCACTATCGCGTTCGTGAATTGGCGACCGGTGACCTCTCCTTCGCCGCCGCCAAATGTTACGACCTCGAGGTTTGGGCGCCGGGGGTAGGGAAATACCTGGAGGTTTCTTCCTGTTCCAACTTCGAAGATTTTCAGGCACGGCGGATGAACATGCGCTATCGGCCCGCTGAGGGAGAAAAGCCGGAATTTCCACATACCCTCAATGGTTCCGGGCTGGCACTGCCGCGCACCGTTATAGCGATCCTGGAAAGCTACCAGACCGAGGATGGCAAAATCAGGGTGCCTGAGGCCCTGCAGCCGTATCTCGGTGGCCGGAAGCTGATTGCATAACTCTGCCATGAAATTCAAGCGTCTCAAATCACAAGCAGGTCTGGCGGCACTTCCCGGCCTGTTCAAAGCATTTATCTTCTTCGGCACGATCACCATCGCCGCGCTCTTCGTAATCTACACCCAGTTCTTGATTACTCGTCTGCAGGATTACATCAAACGCGACGTTCGCATGTGGGCGAAACTGTGGGAGTTGGCTGGCGCCGAGGATTCTTCCCCGCGTGTTAACGCTGTGATCTTTGAGGAGATTATCCAGAAAGCTTACTTCCCCATTATCGTTACCGATCATAAACACCATCCCGTGCTCTGGGCGCGCATTCCCGGGGTGGCGGACAACGATACTACCGAAACCGGCTATAACGAGATTCTCAAGAAATCGCATGAGATGGAGCAAGCCAACGGCGAGACTCCCGTATCGTGGAACGGGCAGGTGATCCAGTATATCCTTTACGACTATCCGCCTTTGGTGCAGCAACTGCAACTGATGCCATTCATTGAGATCGGGGTAGTGGGGGTGTTCCTGATCGTCGGCTTCGTGGGTTTTCGCAATATCCAGCGTTCGGAGCAGCGAAATATCTGGGTTGGCATGGCCAAGGAGACCGCCCACCAGCTGGGAACTCCTTTATCATCCATGATGGGCTGGCTGGAGCTGCTTGAATCCAAGATTGAAAGCGGGGAAATTAAAGAAGAATTCGCCGGCAGCAACGGTCTGAGAAGTGTCCTCAGCAAGATGCAGAATGATGTCAGACGCCTTGACCGCGTCGCCAACCGTTTTGGGCAGATCGGGTCGATTCCGGAAACCAGATATATGGATTTGAATCCGTTGATTCAGGAAGTTGTCACCTATTACTGCCAGCGCCTGCCGCACGGTGGCAAGGGCATCCGTATCGAATTCACACCTGGCGAAGATATCTGTGCCAGGGTGAATCCGGAGTTATTTACCTGGGTTATTGAGAATCTGATAAAGAATTCGCTTCAGGCAACAGATCAGAAAACTGGCTTGATAAAAGTCGCGTCAACGCGCGTAAAAGAGGGTAAGATTATATGCGTGACCGTCACCGACACCGGCAGCGGCATCCCCGCAAATCTTCAGAAGAAGGTGTTTCAGACCGGTTTCTCGACCAAGAAACGAGGTTGGGGACTGGGACTTTCGCTGGCACGGAGAATCATACAAGATTATCACAATGGGAGGATCTTCCTGAAAGAATCGATACCGAACGAGCACACGACATTCCAGATTTCGCTGGACTACTGTCCCGGTCCCGATTCTGCAGAGAAAGGAAGAGCTTGATGGCTGCTGACGAGAAACGAGTTTTGTGGGTCGATGACGAGATCGACCTGCTCGAATCGCACCGCATTGTCCTGGAGGGAAAGGGCTTTAAAATCACACCGGTAGCGTCCGGAGAGGATGCACTGGTTGAGATAGAGAAGAGTACCTACGACCTGGTTCTTCTGGATGAGATGATGCCCGGTATGGATGGTCTCACGACGCTGGAAGAGATCAAGCGGATTAAACCACATATCCCCGTCGTGATGGTGACCAAGTCGGAAGAAGAACAGCTGATGAATCAGGCGATCGGTAAGAACATCGCCGATTACATAGTCAAGCCGGTGAATCCTTCACAGGTCGTTGCCGTGGCTAAGAAAATCCTTGAATCAAGGCGTCTGCAGAGCGATTCAGTTCGCACCGACTATGTCCAGAGATTCAATCAGTTGCGCACCAAGCTGTACGGGCCAATGGAACCGGCGGATTGGGTGGAGATACATCGCCTGCTGTCGCAGTGGGACATCGACATTGACAGAATCGATGACGACGGCCTCAAGGAGAGCCATAAGTCGCAGAAAAAGGAATTCAACGTTGAATTCTATCGGTACATCCTCCGCGAATACACGGAGTGGCTGCAAAACGGCAACGGCCCAACTTTATCGCCGCAAGTCGTCAAGGAGTATGTGGCGCCACTTGTAAATGAAGAAAAGCCGACTTTCTTCATTGTCATCGATTGCATGAGGCTCGACCAGTGGATGGTGATAGAGCCGATCATCGCTGAGTATTTCGAAATTGAAGTTGATTATTACTTCTCGATCCTTCCCACAGCCACACCATTCTCGCGCAATGCGATCTTTTCCGGTATGTTTCCCGACGACCTCGCCAAGCACAAACCGGAAATCTGGGAAGGTGGTACTGCCGATGAGCGCAGCCTGAACCGCTTCGAGGGAGAACTATTGGCGGAGCAGTACAAGCGGCTGCGTATCAAGGCTCCCGGTGAGCCGAAATATTTCAAAATCAGTGACCTGCGTGAGGATGAGGGCTTCGTCAAGAGAATGTCGAGTCATCAAAATACGCCGCTGTTCGCGATAGTCTTCAATTTCCTCGATATCCTCGTGCATGGCAGATCACAGTCGCGGGCGTTGCAGCAGATCGCGCCGGACGAAGCGGCGTTTCGTTCTCTTTTGCTCTCATGGTTCAATCACTCTACGCTGATTGACATCGTAAAGCATGTCGCCCAGATCGGCGCCAAGTGTGTTATCACCACTGATCATGGCTCGATCCTGGGAACGCGCGGCACCATCGCCTATGGCAAGAGGGATACGTCCACCAATCTTCGCTACAAGTATGGCGACAATCTCAATTGTGATCCCAAGGAATCATTGTTGATAAAGAACCCCGACCAGTATCGCCTCCCCTCATTCAATCTGGCGACGACTTACTTGATTGCCACCGAGGACTACTATTTTGTCTATCCGACAAACTACAATGAGTACAATCGCCAATTCCAGAACAGCTTCCAGCATGGCGGGATTACTCTTGAAGAAATGATCGTTCCGGTGGCGACATTAAGCCCGAAAAGCTAACCCTGAGCACAAATGATCGACTGGCTGGAGAGAACCGCGTCAATCGCGCAAACTCATGAGTTGGCCGCCAGGCTGGCCGAGCAACTTGAGAGCGGCTCGGTGGTATTGCTCTACGGCGAGCTGGGCGCGGGCAAAACTGAGTTCGTGCGCGGTTTCGTGGCTGCCTTCGATGCAGCAACCAGGGTGTCATCTCCAACATTCACGCTGGTGAACAGCTACCCGACCAAGCCTCCTATTCATCATCTCGATCTGTACCGAATCTCTTCGGCAGGCGATCTTGCCGACCTTGGCCTGGATGAATACATCAATGGCGACGGTATCGCCTTGATTGAGTGGGCCGAAAAGTGCGAAGCAATCAGCTTTGGAAACTCAATTGGCGTGACAATTAGAATCGTATCGACCACAGAGCGCGAATTTAGAATTAAGGCGTTTACTAATGCTGATATTGGCAATTGACAGTGCCAGCGACCATCTCAAGATTGGGCTTGCCGATGAACAACGAATTCTCGGCAGCTTTGATGGTCCGCCTGATCGCTCGCACTCCGAGAAAATTGTCGTGGCACTTGACTCACTGTTGCGCAAGGCTAATGTTGCCCCACCGCAGCTTGACCTGATCGCCGTCGCCACCGGACCGGGATCATTTACCGGGCTCAGAATCGGCATCGCAACGGTTCTGGGGTTGGCAGAGGCGTGGAACAAGCCGATCATCGGTGCGACCAATGCACAGCTCGCGACGAAATTCTATTCGCGTCGAGGCCTGCGCCCGGTGCTGCTTTTTCACTGCCGGGCTGATCAATTCTATGTCGCCGACAATGGCGCCCCGATCTACGTTGATACCTGGAAGCAGATTCGGTCACGCTACCAGGACAGAACCTACGCCGGAACCGGGGTGGAGAAGCTGCTGAGAGGCGGGGAAGTCATTGACGCCGCACATCTCGCTGATCCTCTAATCTACTCAGCAGGGGAACTTGCGCAAATGGTGGCACAAGAGCACGATTCCTTCGAGCGATTGAATCCGGTGAATCTGGATGTGAACTACTTCCTTAAGTCACAGCCTGAACAGAAGCGTGAGCAGGCAGGTTCGGCATTCATTATCGACGACATGATACAGCGTGATCTGCCGGACATCACCCGCATCGAAGAGGCTACTTTTGCAGATAGTTGGACTGAGGAAAACTTCCGTTCTGACATGAACAACTCGCACACGATCACACTGGCGGCCCGCAAAGGGACTCGCTGCGTCGGCTACGCAGTTTGCATCGCGATCGACGAATACGGCTACATCGCTAATATCGCCGTGGACAAAGAGTTACGATCTCAGGGAGTCGGCGCAATGCTCCTCAAAGAGCTGGCAGACAGGCTGAAAAAGAAGAAGATTCAGCAGATTGTGCTCGATGTGCGAATCTCAAATATTCGCGCAATCGAGTTTTACAAGGAGCATGGATTTACTATCTTGACGCGACGGGAAGGGTTTTATTCGAGTCCGCCTGAAGATTCCTACACCATGCTGCGCGCACAGGAGGAGGAGTAATGGAATGGTTTAAGCGCAAACCGAAGCCGCCCCCCACAGAACGCAAGGAGATTCCGGACGGTCTCTGGACCAAGTGCAACTCCTGTGGGGAGATCATCTACGTGCGGGAGTTGGAGAAAGCTCTCTGGGTGTGCAATAATTGCCAGTACCATTTTCGGATTCGCTCCACCGATTACATGGATATCCTCCTGGACAAGGACAGCTTCAGTGAGTACGACGTCAATCTGGTGTCGCTGGACCCGCTATTATTCCGTGATTCCAAGCGTTATCCAGACCGTGTTGCCGCGGCGCGCCAGAAGACGGGACGTAATGACGCGATCATCAGCGGAATCGGCGCGATCGAGCAGCGCCAGGTCTCATTTGCCGTGATGGACTTCTCCTTCATCGGCGGAAGTATGGGAAGTGTCGTCGGTGAGAAGATAGCGCGTACTATTGAGCGGGCCTTGGAGCGTGATATCCCGCTGATTATCGTTTCCTGCTCGGGCGGGGCAAGGATGCAGGAAGGTATACTTTCATTGCTGCAAATGGCCAAGACTTCTGGTCTGCTGGCAAGACTGGCGCAAACCAAGAATCCATATATCTCAATCCTGACAAATCCAACAACCGCGGGCGTGATGGCCAGTTATGCGTCGCTGGGGGATGTCATTATCGCCGAGCCGGGGGCGCTGCTTGGTTTTGCCGGGCGTCGCGTCATTGAGCAAACCATCAAGCAGCAACTTCCCGAAGATTTTCAAAGCTCCGAGTTTTTCAAAGAACACGGCTTTCTCGATAAAATCGTCGAACGTCATGAACTGCGCAGCACCGTGAGTCTGCTGCTCGATTATTTCACTCCCTGATCTCAGGCGTCAACAGGCTGTCTTGGCCTCAATCTCCACGCAATTGAAGAATCACAATGCGATACGGCGAAGCAATAGACTTTATCTTTAATCTCGAACTCTTCGGGATCAAAATGGGGCTCGATAACATCACGCGCTTCCTGCAGCATCTGGGGAATCCGCAGAACAGCTATCACACTATTCACATCGGCGGGACCAATGGCAAAGGTTCGGTTGCGTCGATTTTGTACTCGATTTTGTGCGAAGCGGGATATTCCACGGGCGTATTCACCTCCCCTCATCTGGTCGACTATCGCGAACGGGTGCGCGCCAATGGCGGGCATATTGATAAGCGTTCCCTTGCCCGCTTCATAGAAGCAAATCAGCAATTCATCAAAGACGCGCGCATTACCTTCTTTGAGATCTCGACTGCACTGGCGCTATGGTATTTCCGCGAGCAACAGGTTGATGTCGGCGTGGTGGAGGTCGGTCTCGGGGGACGACTTGATGCCACAAATGTCCTCAACCCCGAAGTTTCGATCATAACCAACGTGGACTTTGATCATACAAAGATTCTCGGCAACACGCTGGAGAAGATTGCGTTTGAGAAGGCGGGAATCATAAAGCGCGATGTCCCGCTGATCACCGGCGAACGTCGCCCCGAAATCATCCGGCAATTCCGCACAATTTGCCACGAACGGGGCACAACCCTGACGCGTGCGCGACGCCCGCGGCTCCCCTTCAGCGAACATAGGGGACTGATGGAGTTCCAGATCGCGTTCAACGGCACCGGGCCGCTGAGGCTGAGATCGCCGCTGGCGGGACCGCATCAACAGCGAAACATCGCAGTTGCTCTCAAATGTGTAGAAATCCTTAACAAGCGCGGTTGGGACATCAGTGAACCGGCAATTCAGCGTGGAGTACGAAAGAGCCGCTGGCCGGCTCGATTTCAGTTGGTGAGTCGCAGACCTACTATTATCTTGGACGTAGCGCATAATCTCGACGGCACCAGACAGCTGGTCAACACCTTCAGGCGACTCTATCCACACAAACGCGCTATCCTCGTATTCGGGCTGCTGCAACGTCCGGATCATGATAAGATCATGGAAGAGTATGCCCGCATTTGTCGTCGCGCCGTGATTACCCGGCCCGATACACCGCGCGCAGCGGAGATTGAGGGAATTATCTGGAGCGCAATTAACGCCGATCTCGATTTTGATGTCAAGTTCCACGTCGCCGATGCCGTCGACAGGGCGCTGAAACTGGCAGGTTCGGATGACATCATTCTGATAAGTGGATCGCACTTTACGCTGGGTGAGGCAATCGGACGGCTTCATCATTTGCGCGATCGGGGGAAGTTGAAACTGATTCCTGCCGATATTACATTGATGAATGGCAAATAACCCACTACATAGCCGGGCGAACGATAGTCAGGCAAGCGATTCTGAACACCAGCCTAGGCCGTTAGGTGAGGAACCGGCCACTCCGAAGCAACTTTCGGAGTTGACTGAAGCCAACAAGCGGCTGAAGCGGAAGATATTCGATCTCTATACGATCTTCGAAATCTCCCGGCACCTCAATTCCGTGCTCGACACCGAACAGCTTCTCGATGGCATCATCCTGACCTGTATCGGCCAGATGGGTGTTTCGGGAGCCGCCGTCTTCACCGTTCGCGGGCACGAAGGCTATGACTTGCAACTCGCCAAGGAGAAGGGGCTTTCGCTCGATATCGACGACACGATGGTTATCAGCGAGAACAGCCCGATTCTCCAACTCTTCCACGCCGTGCATGGCAAGCCACTCTCTTACGAGGCAATCGCCGGCAAAATCGGTGACAGCGAAGAAGTCAGCCTGCTGCAGACGATCGAGTGCGAGTATCTCATTCCCATGACCCTGCAGAATCGGATCCGGGGTTTGCTTTCGGTTACTAAGAAAATTTCCGGTACAGCGTTCTTCGAGGATGACCTCGAGTTCTTAGCGATCCTGGCCAATCAGCTTTCGGTGGCAGTCGAAAATGCGCGGCTGTTTGAATCTGAGAAAGCCGCCGTCAGGAAGCTCCATGAAGCGCAAATGCAGCTCGCGCAGGCCGAAAAGCTGGCGGCACTGGGGCAGCTTTCCGCGCGTGTAGCTCATGAGGTCAACAATCCGCTCGGAATCATCAAAAACTACCTGTTGATGTTCAGCCAGTCGGTTGAGAAAGAATCGGAACTGCAGGAATACCTGACTGTCGTCACGGAGGAAGTCGACAGAATTGCCGGCATCGTGCGCCAGTTGCTCAGCATGTTCAAGCCACGCAGCGATGATTTTCGCGCGCTGTCGCTGGAAACGGTAATTGAGGAAACGATGTTGCTCATATCGCTTCAGGCACGCAAGCTCGATGTCGCCATTGAATGCAAGCTTCCTCGCAATCTGCCGTACGTCAGAGGTTCGTCGGAGCAACTCAAGCAGGTGTTCCTGAATCTCCTCATGAATGCGTGCGACTTCATGCCAAATGGCGGCAGTATCGTGATAACGGGAAATATCAACGGCGGCTCGGTCGAACTCCAGGTTACCGATACCGGTCCGGGATTACGAGAAGAGGACATTGACAGAGTGTTCGAGCCCTTTTTCACTACCAAGAGAGGCGGCATGGGCACGGGGCTTGGGCTAAGCGTCTGCGAGAGCATAATCAAAGCTCACAACGGAACGATCACCGCCTGCAACGATCCGGAAGCCGGCGCTAAATTCACTCTAACTCTTCCGATACATAGGAAAGATGGCACCAACTGACGTTACAGCAGCCACCGCAAGAATCTTAGTGGTGGATGACGAGAAGAGGATGTGCGACTCACTCGACGCACTCCTCACCAAAGCGGGCTATGCGGTAACAACTGCCGAGGACGGAGAGGAAGCGCTGACGCGATATCAAGACAGCGAGTTTGACCTGGTTATCAGTGATATCAAGCTGCCGAAGCTGGATGGTATTCAGCTGCTGCAGTCGATCCGTGAGGGCGATCCTGACGCCATGGTGATCCTGATGACCGCGTATGCCTCCCTCGATACCGCTCTCGCAGCGATCAATATGGGTGCCTATGACTACCTGCTCAAGCCGATCGAGTTCACACAGTTGCGACTTGCCGCCAAGCGGGCTCTGGAGAAACGGGATCTGGAAATTGCTCAGAAACGCCTGCTGGCGGAGCTGCAGATCAAAAACGATTTGCTCAACCGGCGAATCGCGGAAGTGGATGCCCTTTATCAGGCAGGTGTGGTGTTGTCGCAGTCGCAGAATGTTAGCTCACTGTTGACGAAGATCATCGAGCTGGCCCTGAATGTAATCGGCGCCAACGTCGGCTCGGTGATGCTTCTCGATGAAAGCAAGGAGGAGTTGACTATCGCGGCGGCGGTGGGTACTTCAGAAGAAATGCGGAAGAAGGTACGATTGAAACTGGGCGAATCAATTGCCGGGTATGTCGCGCAAAACGGGGAACCGCTGCTGGTACAGGACATTAAATCTGACAAGCGCTTTTCGAAATTCGGTAAGGGCAAGTACGATACGAATTCTTTGATTTCGGTACCGCTGAAGTTGAAGGATCGAATTCTCGGCGTTCTCAATCTCTCCGATCCTAAACACGGCACAGTTTTCGAAGAAAACGACCTGAAGTTGCTCGTCACCTTTGCTTCGCAAGCCGCTGTCGCAATTGATGATGCCGAAAACTTCGCGCGCTTGAGTCAGAAGCTCACCGAATTTGCTACCCTCTACGAACTTGCTACGAAGATCACCACAATTGACAACGCCGCTGACATGACCGACTTGATTCTCTCATCCTTAAAGCGAATTATGGAGGTCGATTTTACGATCTGGTTCGTCTGGAATGAGCGGTCGAAAACTCTGGAACTGCGTTATTGGGTTGGCTACGGTGCTCAGGAAGCGGGGAGCCTGAGCGGAATAAATCTGAAACTATCCGAAAAGGATGTTTTCCAATCGCAGGTAAGAGCGAAAGCGGTGGGATCTATGATCTCTGACATCCCGTCATTAAAAGAGTTCACCAATAGTCTCACCGTCGTTCCGATCATCACCAGCGGCTCCTTGCACGGACTCTTTTGTCTCGGCTCCAGCAAGGAGGCGGCCTTCTCTGAGAACGATGAATACATAGCTTCGATTGTTGCCTCTCAGGCGACTTCGATCTATGAACAGCAGCGCGCCGTTCTGAATGCCACCCGGCTGGTGACGATGGGGAAGATGATGTCGGAAATATCTCATGATCTCAAGAAGCCGCTAACGAACATCAGGGGTTCGCTACAGGTGATGCGCGAGCGCTGGCCCGAAATAACACAGTCGGACGAATTTTTCCATACCGCCGAAGAGGAGCTGGGGCGCCTGAACGAGTTAGTCAAGGAGCTAGTGGACTTTTCCAGTCCCACGAAATACCAGTCAGAAGATAAGCGTCTTGAAGACCTAATCGAACGCGTAATCCGGTTGGTCGAGAATGATCTTAAGAAACATAACGTCGAAATCGTCAAGCAACTCGAAAGCGGCTTGCCACCTGTACCTGTGATTGAGAACAAGATAGTAGAGCTGCTTCTCAATCTGATTATAAACGCCATCGATGCTATGCCTGAGGGCGGTACCTTGACATTCGCAGGCAGAGCGCTTGAGCCGGTGGATGATAAAGGCCATCGCGTCGAACTACGGATTTCCGATACCGGTGTCGGCATTCCTCCCGAGCAAATCGACCGGATTTTCGATCGTTACTTCACTACCAAAGACACAGGCACCGGCCTGGGACTGGCGATTTGCGAACGTATCGTAATGGCCCACAACGGCACTATCACCCTCGAAAGTGAGCAGGGGAAAGGGACCACTTTCGTTATCGAATTGCCTGTGGTTTGACTCTCTTCTGATGAACCTACAATTCTCCTGTCATATCCTCAACTCGACGGCATTTGCCCCAAACAGTTAAAGTGACGCTTTAAGCAACTCCCTCTGCATACCGATCACGAATGCTTTCACTAAATGTGAATCATCTCTTCAAACGTCTGCATTCTAATGCTTGTCGCATTACAGCTTAGAATCGTGTTGCACCCAAGATTAAACAAAATAGTTTTGCCGGTGCAACATGTTGCATTCTTTTGGCAGACACTTGCTTAATCGCCGGGACGCTTTGCCGATAGAGTGAACAAGCGAGGAACTATGTCAGACAACAAGACGAAATTGTTGATTATCGATGACGACCCCAAGGTCTCATGGATACTAAAAGAAGGCCTTAATTCCGACTATGATATTCTCACGGCCGGTGACGGAATTGAGGGCATTCAGATGGCATCCAAGGAGAAGCCGCAGCTAATCCTGCTCGATATCAAGATGCCGGGGATGAATGGTTTGGATGTCTTGCGGAAGATCAAGAAGTCTGATCTCAATACCGACGTGATCATGCTGTCGGGGCAGGGCGAGACCGACACCGTAGTCGAAGCCGTCAGGCAGGGCGCCTTTTACTTCATCAACAAGCCGTTCGACGTGCGCGAGGTTGATCTGCAATTGCAGAAAGCTCTCGAACGTCGCGGCCTGATCAAGAAGATTGATGATTTGGAACGTTCGCAGGCAGCACAGAGCGTCTGGGAAGGTTTTGTCGGTGATTCGCCGGCAATGGTGGGGATCAGGAACCTGATCGAACAAGTGGCCGAAAGTGAGCTAACAGTGCTGGTCAGGGGTGAATCGGGTACGGGCAAGGAAATCGTGGCTCGTATGCTGCACCAACTCTCCTCGCGCCGCTCAAATGCATTCATCAAAGTTAATTGCGCTGCAATCCCCCGTGAGTTGCTCGAGGCCGAACTTTTTGGGCATGAAAAAGGCGCATTCACCGGCGCGCATAAGAACAAGCCGGGGCGCTTTGAAACCGCCAACAAAGGTACGATTTTCCTCGATGAAATCGGCGACATGTCGTTTGAGCTGCAATCAAAGCTGCTGCAGGTTCTCGAACAACAGGAATTCATGCGCGTCGGCGGAATCTCCACGATCAAAGTTGATGTACGCATCATCTGCGCAACCAATCGTGATCTCGAGGAAGCCATCCTGGAACGCGCATTTCGCGATGATCTCTTCTATCGACTGAATGAAATTACTGTCAATTTGCCTCCGCTGCGCGAGCGCCCCGAGGACGTTCCGCTGCTGGTAAATCACTTCCTTACCAAGTACAATCAGCTTTACAACCGCGAAGATTCCTCTGTCAGCTCAGAATGCATATCAACCATGCAGCAGTACAATTGGCCCGGCAATGTGCGTCAGTTAGAGAATCTCATTAAGCAATATGTTGTAAGGCAAGACGAGGCAGTGATATACGAGATGATGAAACACGGACCGACAGCTCCCATGAGAAGCTCAAATTCACCAGGTGCTACACAGTCGGGCGCCGCACGTACCGCGACTCAATCAGGGCGGCCGGAGCCCGATGAGAAGCACGGTTTCTCGCTCAAGAAGCGAATCGCCGAAACTGTAGCGGATGAGGAGAAGCGCTTAATCGCTGAAGTCTTGCGCAGAACCAATTGGAATCGGCGCAAGGCGGCACAAATGCTCGAAATCTCGTATCGGTCCCTGCTGTACAAAATTAAAGAGTACAAGCTGAACGAAGTCGAATAAACTCTCGTCTCTGTAAACGAGTTGCGCCTATTATGAACAGTTGTGCACAACTCATTTTTGGGAGGTGTGGAAAACCTCGACGCGTCAAAGAATAGCTGCAGGCAGAACTGTCGGTAAGACGCTGTAAGCAGCGATGAATTAGGAGCGTCGGAGGGTCGCTCCGCAACTCCTCAAAATATGGTCAAAACTGGTTCTTCGCCGGAACCATGTGGCAAGGTTTTTGCTCTTAGTAGTTAGGACGCGGGACGCGTCTTAACTCAATCAGCTATGAGGATTAACACTTTTTCGGAGAGTTCAAACAGTGCAGATGGGCTCAGCTACAAATGGATTTATTGAACGCACACGACAGGAGTTAAGTCGTGCTGAGCGTTACTGCCTTTTCCTCTCGATCATGTTGATCGATCTTAGCGAGTTTTCTCGGGCTTTGGGCAAGCGAAAGAATGTCTCAGCGGCTGCCGCTGAATCGCTGGCAGAACGGCTGGAAAACGGCCTGCGTCAAACAGTGCGCGATTCAGATGTCGTCGCCTCGTTTGACCGCAATCGAGTGGGGCTTCTCCTGATGGAAACTTCGCGGACAGGTCTAAAGGTAGTAAAGGAAAGAATCGAGGGGTTTCTGCGAGATTATCTTCGCGGTGCGTTTCAGATTCCCTTTGAACCCGTTTATCAAATCAAAGCGGCTTCGTTCCCGGAGGAACCAGATACTTTCGGGAAACTTACAAAGTTCGACATCGCGGCTCAGCAGGAAGCCTAGCGGGCAGAAGCATATTTCGGATTTTTCGCCGTTCCTGGCGTGAGGTAAAAAGGGAGAGGGCAGATATCCGTTGTCTGTGGGTAGGTATCACCTAGAGGCGGTTTTCAAGTGCCAGGTTAACAACTTCCTTTAACTCATCGAACGGTACGGGCTTACTGATATAAAGTGCACCGCCCTCGCGCGTGCTGAGCATGGCGTCATCTTCGCGATCCTTGCCGCTAACAAACACTACCGGGATTCTCTCGGTTCTGGGATTCAATTTCATTCGTCGACAAAACTCGTAGCCATCCAGCTCCGGCATCATGATATCAAGTAAGACCAGGTTCGGGGGCGTCTCTTCCAACGCCCGTAACGCGGCGTTTGCGTCCGTATAGCCACTTGCCTGGAATCCAGCTGAATTGAGGTAGTCGACAAAAGTACTTATGACTCCTTCCTCGTCATCGACTATCATTATTCTTGGTTGTTCCGACATATCAATCTCCCTCTGCTCAATTGCCGGTTAGCGCCTGTCGCAGAAAGCGGGTTTCGAGCTGAACCAGGCTCTCGTGATCACATTTGCAGGCGAACGTGACAGCAAGCTTGAAGCTGGTTGAAGTTGAATCCGAATCTGATAACCCGAGACGCGCCGTTCGCTTAGACTTGATAAGTTTCATTCCCTCACCCGGAAGATTTATCGCTTCCAGGATGAAGCGGTGCAAGAGGTAGAGATCGAAGAAGCAGGTCACTTTCAACGAAAAAGTTGTGCGCTCGTCGTTGCATTCATATCGCGGAGCTTGCGTGGGCGGTACGCGTAGCTCTGGAATCCTTGAGGGCCGCGTGCGATAGCCCTGCCGCCGCAGGATTTTCTCCGGCACATTGAATCCAACGATCATGCTTGAAAGTGTATTCGGCACCAGGGCGCACTTGCATTCAATAGCGTTAAAGAGCTCGAACACTTTTTCAGGATCGGCGCAGTGTAGCACCTGACGCGCTACTGTCTGGCAGACGTCTGCGAAATCATTGTAAGAGCGGACCAGATAGCGCGCCAGCTTCAATCTGCCATAATTAGCAAGTATGATTTGTTTGGTGGTGCTTTCCATGACACTGGTTACCGAGATGCCCCCGTCACCCGGATAGTATTTAATATCGGAATTATGTGCGTTTTGCTTGATACCGAGCTTCTCAGATACTGCTTACCAATCTCGAAGATACCTGTACTATTCGCGGATTTCGTAGAGTGTGAAGATGCCCCACGTCTCAGTTTTCCGGTACCTGATACCGGCAATTCTGACGCTATCGCCATCCCCGGTATCGGTGAACAGCTCGTGATTTCGATTCGGCGTGCTGGTGTAGAGCACCAGTGCCGGTCTCTCATTTCGGATGAAACCCGCCAGCGACTCCGTGCCGGGCCAGGAGCAGTAGACGTGATCGTAGTGCTTCCACAAGTCCAGGTAAAGCAAGCGATCGTTGAAATTACGACTATCAAGGACGAGCGTCTGTCCGGTGGTCAGGCGCTGGTTGATTGCCGACGCCATTTTGGGGAAATATTCGGGCGGCTTCGTTATCGGGGAGACAGCGCGCAGTTTCTCCTTCCAGTCGGTGGGGGAAGGTTGCGGGAATTGCCCCAGTATCAGGATAGAGATCAGCGGCACCACCAGAGCCATCGCCTTCAGAAAAGATCTCCATTTTTCCGAGAGAGCCTCGTCAAGCCTGACAATACCTACCCCTGCAAAGCAAAGCAAAAACGCTCCCGGGAGTATCGTGAACCTGGCCAGCGGAAATCGTTGAAAACTAAAGACGAAGGTGGCAAAGTAGTACACGAGATATAACTCGAATATCAGCAGGATGAGATTTCCCGGACGCGAACGCAGCGTCTTCCAAATACCGATGATACTCAAGACAAAACTCGTAAGAGAAAGACTGAGCAACATAACTCCCGGCAGGAAGGCTGTGTTGTAAGCGACATACTTGAGCTTTCCCATCTCTGTGATTCGTCGGGCGATGACGGGAGCATCCAGATTGCCGGAATAATGCATGAATATCAGGGGATCGCCCAATTTCAGCCAACTGACCGCCATCCACATGATCGCGAAACTGTGCGAAACCACACCCAGGGTGATGATCTGAAGCCAATCGTATCGGCTATCTTCACCCTTTCGCAGAGCCTGCAGATGATTCACAGCAAGATAAAGAGTGATAAGTGTCGCCAGAGGCCAGCTATCGTAGCGCATCATGTTTGCCGCCAGCAGCGCTAGCGAGCAGAGCAGTAGTGCCCCCCATGATCCCGAAGCTTGAAAACGCAGGAACAGCCAGACTCCCAGGAAGACAAACAGCAGATTTATTCCTTCGCTTACCGAGATAGCGGCGGCATGTACATAGAGGGTGAAGAAGCAAAACAGCAGCGCCGAATAGAATGCGGCCCGCTTGCTGAATGTAATGCGTAAGCTGTAATACAGCGGCAGTATCGTCAGACTCGTCAACAGCCACGACAATACTCGCGGCGCCAGGGGCGGATTGAACCAGATCGAGAGCATGGCAGCATTGAGGTAGCAATGCAGCGGACCGAAGACCCACGTCAGGTTGTTAGGAGCTGAAACAAAGAAGGGGTGTCTCAGCCACTCGATAGCCATATATGTGCGCGTGTGCGCGTCGCCATCGAGGTAGTTGCTCGACAGGATAAGGGCGATGCCATTTACTACCAGTGCCAGAACAAAGGGCAGCGCCGGCGAATTCTCGAATTTCTGCTCCAACCGCGAAATCATTGCAGCGAATAGTACCGTTTTTTGTTCTGAAGTAACACGGAATATTGATGATTCGCGGCGGCCTACCGAGTGCGCTTGCGGAACCGAAGCGCCGCGATCACCAGCACCACAACACCGATTGCCAACAGGGGCAGAATCTGGTCAAGCATCTGCCAGCCGGAAAGGCCTTTGAGGAAAATCGAGCGCATAATAGCCATGAAATAGCGCAAGGGGTTTATGATTGTGAGATACTGAATCGGTTTCGGCATGTTGGAGATCGGAAATGCGAACCCGGACAGCAGAATTGCCGGCATCATGAAGAAGAATGCCGAAATCATCGCCTGCTGCTGGCTGCTGGATATTGTGGAGATCAGCAAACCGATTGCCAGGGTAGACATCATGAATATTAAGGCAGTCACGAAGAGTAATCCCAGACTACCGATCAACGGCACATTGAAGAAATACACGGCGACCGCGACGATCAGGCTGATATCGACCATGCCAATGAAAGCGTAGGGCAGAGCTTTGCCGATGATCAACTCGCTTGAGGTAATGGGTGTGACAATCAACTGTTCCATAGTGCCGAATTCCTTTTCGCGTACTATGGCCATCGAGGTAAGGAGCAGCGTGACCACAACCAGGATCTGCACTACAATTGCCGGCACATTGAAGTTGCGGCTTTCCAGGCTGGGATTGTACCAGATTCGGAATTTGGGATCGATCAGGCCGTGCAGCGCCGCAGCTGCTCTTGGATTCTTTCTGAGGCGATCAACCTGCAAACCCTGATTGATTTTGTTTATCAGCCCGGTTAAAAAACTCGCTGTGATCGTCGCGTTGTTGGAATTGGTCGCCTCGATCGATACGCCGAGATCAGTACTCCCTCCGGAACTTATAATGTCCTCGAAGTCCGGTGGAATCTGCAGGACCAGCCACAGTTTTCCGCTCTTCATAACACTGTCGATTTCTGCCGGCTGGTTGAGATGACGTTGCACCGAGAAGTACTCCGAAGCCTCCATCCGCCGGATCAATTCGCGACTTAATGGGCTGTTGTCGTAGTCCAGAACGCCGGTCGGAATTTGCTTAACATCATAATTGGCCGCGTAGCCGAAAATGATAAGCTGCACGATCGGCGACATGAAAATTATCGCCAGCAGTTTTCGATCTCGGAATAACTCGAGGAATTCCTTAATCAGTACAGTCCGAACGCGACGCAGCTTCATCCGATCTTCTTCTTGAATTTGATGGTTGCCAGGATTGAGAAAACGACCGCAAAAATCAACATGGCGAGTGCCTGAAGATAGAGAAAGTCCATCCCCACACCTTTCAGGAACAGGCCGCGCAAAATCTCGATAAAGTAGCGAGCCGGTACCAGGAAACTGATGTACTGAATTACAATCGGCATCGAACTTATCGGAAACAAAAAGCCGGAAATCAGAAAGCCCGGAAGGAAGGAAGTGAGCATCGAGATTTGATAAGCAAGCTGCTGCGACTTGGCCGTCACGCTGATAAAATAACCAAGCGACAGCGCGGACGCGAGAAAGAGGGTTGAGAGTAATCCTAACAGCCACAAGCTGCCGCGAAAAGGCACATTGAAGATTGCCACGCCACAATACGCCGCCAGGAATAAATCGACCATGCCGATGAAGTAGTACGGGAGGATCTTACCCAGTGCCAATTCAAACGGTTTGATCGGAGTCGAAATTAAGAGCTCCATCGTCCCGCGCTCCCATTCTCGTGCCACACACAGGCCCGTCAGCAGCGAGGCGAGGATTGTCATGATCAGGCTAATCAATCCCGGAATCAGGAAATTCTGTGAGTTGAGATCGGCGTTATACCAGAAACGGGTCTGCAGATTAATCGGTAGCTTTACGCGTTCACCGAGGATAGCCGCAGCATTGGCGAGATTGTAATCACTGATAATCAGATTCGTGTACGCCAGCACCGACTGGCTGGTGTTGGCGTCGGAACCGTCCGTGATGATTTGCACCGGCGCACTCCCTTTAAGCAATTTCTCCGCAAAATCAGGAGGGATAATTATCCCAACTCTGACTTTACCGCGACCGATCAGCTCGGTAAGCTGCCGCTGATTCGAAACGTGATCCTGAACTACAAAGTAGCCCGAATTGGTGAAGCTCCGTATTAGTTCGCGTGAGTGTGTTGTGTGGGAGAAGTCGAGGACGCCCGTGGGTATCTCCCGGATATCCAGAGTGACGGCATAACCAAACAGGAATATCAGTGTGATTGGCAGGAGGAACGCCAGCGTGATTGAGCG